>DASWIP010000027.1:0-8045 GCA_036397635.1 Actinomycetota bacterium
GGTACACGCGGCCGCCGCCGCTGCGAACGAAGCCGTTGCGCTCGTACAGCCCGAGCGCGCCGTTCGGGTTCTCCAGATCCACGCCCAGCACGACGGAGGTCGCGCCGCGTTCGACCAGCGCGCGCACGCCGTGACGCAGCAGCGCGCGCCCCAGCCCGATGCCACGGAACCCACGCGTGGTGCCGATCGGGCCGAGGCTGCCCTGCACGACCCCGTCACCGCGCTTCAGTCGGCAGATCGTGAAGCCGGCCACTTGCTCGCCCGCGAACGCGATGAACCACAGCGACGGGTCCTCCGTCGGCGCGGCCAGCTCGTGCTCCCATTCCGCGCGCGGCGAGGGGATGAAGTTCCAATGATCGACGAACGAGTTGTCGTGCGCCTCGATCACGGCATCGATCAACGCCGGTCCGTCTAGTGGGCGCAGCTCGATCCCTTCTGGCCACATCGGCGGCCCAACCCGGCCCGGCGCGTCGTTGACCATGTGCACGAACGTCCGCAGGTACTCGGCGCCGGGCGTGGCCTCGACCAGGTCAATCGCGCCTGCGATCCGCACGCCCGCCCAGATATGCAGCTCGGAGACGTTGGGTTCGGCGCGCGCGGTCGCGATGATCTGATCGAGCAGCGCGCGCCCGATCCCGCGCCCACGAAACGTCGGGTCCACCCAGCCACCGCCGTGCGCCTGCCCGCCTTCGCAGAACAGCACCGAGACACCGGAGACCTGTCCGTCGACGACTGCGACGCGCTCGTGCCGCTCGCGGTCGTACGAGGGATACCCCCACCGCACGTGGATGTCTGCCGGGCCCGCGGTCGCCGGATCGCCTCGCTCGAGCATCTCACCGTTGCCCAGCGCGACCAGCGCCGGGACGTCGTCGTCGGTCGGCGCGCGCAAGACGAAGCTCGAAGTCATGACCGGCGAAGCCTATCGCGCGTCCGCCGCACGGGAAGGCTGTTTCACAGCGTGATGCCGGCGAGCTCCTCGACCACGGTGCGCGCGCCGGCGATCTCGACGTCGTCCAGCAGGAGGGGATCCCCCGTTTCGAAGCCCCAGAACGAGACCTGCACGATGCGCAGTCTGCCGAGTATCGACCGCCGGCCGGCCTCGTCCGCCGACGTCCACGCGGTCGCGGCGGCGTCGCAGTCGCTGTGCCGCGAGCGGAAGTTCCCAGACGCCGGGTCCACCGAGACCTGCCCGTCCTCGTCGGACTCCAGCGAACCGAACGTCAGGTCGCAGTTGAAATACACCCCGACGAACGGTGAGGGCGTGTCCAACGGGGACGTGCTGAACGAGAGAACGACCGCGGCGCTGCGCGGGATCTCACCGCTCTCGACACTGAACCGGAACGCGTCGAAGTTCCCGGTGAAGGCTTGGTGCGGGCTCGGATACGCCTGCCACATGTTGTGGCCCGCGCCGATGCCCTCGAAGGATGGTCGAGAGCCATCGATGGAAGCCTCGCGGTCGCCGTCCCCGTCGAAGTCGCCGTACTGAGTGACACTGGACGTGCTCCAGTGGAGCGCCTTGACTGCGCCTGCCTCGCACGGATGCACGCGCGCCAGCCAGGGGTCTCGGTTGGGGGTCACGTCCACCCAGGTGCCCTCGCCGGCCGTCGAGCAGATCTCGGCCTTGCCGGGAGCGGCCAGCTCGAACGACCCATTCACGATCGGTCCCACAGGCGCAGCAGTTCCCGGTACCGCCGCGAGCAGCGCACCGATCACCACGGCGCGCAGAAGCATCTTCGTCATAGGAACCCCTCCTGGCTGCCTGGTTCGCGCCGAAGGAGGGGGTTTCCTTCCCGACTAGCTAGGTGTTCTCATCGGCGTCGTGGGCCTCGGCAAGACCCCGCCTCCCACTCCGCAGAAGACGATTCCCGATCTTCCGTCGGGTGCTCGGCAGCCGTGCGCCTGCCATGGCTCGCGCTTCGACCGAAGGCTCCTCCGAATGGCGGTCCGAGGAGAACGTGAGCGCGTCCGCGGCAAGCAGATGGGTGGTTCCGGTGAACTGAAGAACCCGCTGCACGAGGGCTGGGGCTCTGACGATCGCGAAGGTTCGCCCGCTTCGGCTCGCTCGTTCCGCCGCGCCGAGGAAGGCGCGCAGGCCGCTGACGTCTATGAACGTGACATCACCGAGATCGAGCACGATCGCGGTATTGCCGTTGCGCTCGGCTGTCTGCAGCCACCCCTCGAGGACCGGCGCGGTCGCGAGGTCGATCTCGCCGCTGAGGCGCAGATGTGCGGCGTGTCCGCGCTGCTCACTGGTGACGCTGAATGGTTCCTGACTCCATCCTGCACCTGCCATGCCTCTTCTCCTCCCTTTCCCGCGAGCGAAGTCTCGCTGCTTCGCCGTGACCGCTAACTCCTTCGCGCTTGCAACGACGCGGGGTTGCGGCGGCCTATGCGGCCCGGATCGCTTGGCGCTGATCGCTGCGATCAGGCTGCTCCCGCGCGATCGACCCTTTCGGCTTGGGAACGCGCTTGTTTATGGGTGCCGCAGCCGACGCGAGCCACGCCTCCGCCCAAGCCGTGAACACCAGGGCGGCGGTGATCGCAAGAAACAGCCCGGCGATCTGCAGTCCGGTGACCATGGCGCTATCTCACTCCTCTCCGGTGCTTCGTGTACTGCCGTTCACCGGCCGCACTCGCCGCCGAGCTCCCGCTTCGTTCCTTGCCCCGCTTCGGCGAGCCTGCCGAGCCCCAAGGGGGGAACTGGGCTCGGCGCTGGCTCGCCTGGCTGGATCGTGCATGGCGCTCCGCTCAGCTCGCGACGTGATCCCGGGTCTCGCGGATGACGCGGCCTTCCTCGTGGCCGTCTTGCGTGAGGATCTCCTCGTGGCGACTGCTGGACTGATCGCGACGTCCGAAGGGGGCGAAGCTGCTCCAGAACAGCATGGAGAGCACGAGTCCGATGCCGCCGGCGATCATCAGGATCACGCCGCCGGTGTGGATGTTGAAGCCTTGCTGGTTGGCCGGACCCGTGACCGCGTAACGCAAGGTCGCGCCGACGGTTCCGACGAGGATGCTGAAAAAGATACCCATCACTCACTTCTCCTTCTGGCTGGGATGAAGCGTCTCCAACGCACCGCATGCCTCCGTTTCTCGTCCTCGTGCCATAGTGATCGTCGCGTGTCACCGCTGTGTCACCGATCCTTGGCTAGAGACTCAACTCGCCGTCCCTTGAGGGCTCTCGGCTCACCCGGCGCGCGTGCAGTCGGAGCTGGACGATCCGGGCGGCGCCGAAGGCGAAGACGATGAGCGCACCGAGCACGGCGACGAGCAGCAGCAGGACCGCCAGCGGCAGCTCGCCATGCAGGTTGAAGAAGCTGACTTCCACTGAAAATCCTCCGTTGCGAAGTCCTGCGTGGTCATGATCGGTCTCCCTCCTCGGCGGGACTCGTGCGCCCGTTCCCGTCGGGCGAGCCGGGGCTCGCGAAATCCTCGACCCACCGTTTGACTACGGCGCAGATGTCGTTGGCGGACGCCGCCAGGGCGACCGACTCCTCGCCGGCCATCGTGTCCAGGGTCTGGGTGATGCGCGCGCGCAGCCCTTGCTGGTGGCTCGCCTCGATCCACAGGCGCACGACCAGCACTCCCGTCCGTTCGGACGCTGAGTTCATGTTCGGGATGATGCGCGAGGGCCGTCACCGGAGTGTTATGGCTGCGGGGCTTCGACTAGGGCCTGCATGTCCGGTGACGGCTCCAGGTTGAGTTCTTTGCGAAGAAGGCTTCGGAACGAGTCGTATTGCCTGCGCGCGGAAGCGACGTTTCCCTCGGCCAGGTGAGCGGCGATAAGTGCGCGTTGCGCGCTCTCGCGCAGCGGCTCGCCTGAAACCGCGAGGAGGCCGGCCCGCGTCGCTTGAACGAAGCGTCCGGTCGCGCTCAGCCTACGGCACAGGGCTTCCAGGGCGCGCAGGCGGAGCTGGTTGTGGTATTCGCGCTTGATCAGCACCCAGTCCTCGGTCCAGTCGGGGAGCAGGTCCCTGGACAGCGATATCTCGTCCATATCGGCTTCGCTCAACTCGTTGGAGTCGTCGAGGATCCTTCGGGCGAGGGCTTCGGTCGCTCGCACGTCGACGATGACCCGGGGGGAAAGCCGCAGGTGCGCGTGGGTAACCTCCACGACGGGGGCTATCGCATGGCCGAGCCTCCAAAGCGCTGAGCGGAGACTTCCCGCGGCACGGTGTTCGGTCGCATCGCCCCACAGCGACCCTGCGACGTGCTCGCGAAGTAACTCGCCGTCGTGGAGCGCGAGGAAGCAGACCAGTCGCTGGGCGTTGAGGGGCAGGCGCACCGACTCGGTGCCGTCGTGAAGGCTGAAGGAGCCGAGTAGCCCGAGTCGTGCGTGGCCATTGGCACCGGGGCCGATCGCGGCCTCGCTCATGATCGATTCTCCATGGGCACTGGAAGCTGAGCGGTGGTGCCCACGAACCGGCCCTCGGAGTAGCGGACCGGATGGTTGTGGCCGAGCTCGGTGAATCGTTCGTTCAAGGCGTGCGCGAGAACGTCATGGTCGTGGGCGGTGGGCTCGACTTCTAGACGCAGGATCGACTCCATCTCGTCGGAGGTGCTCATGCCACCCAATTCGACGTAGCGCCGCCACAGTTCGGCGCTCGTCAGGCAGGCATCGAGGCGGGTTTGCTCCGTCACGTTCCGCGTCGGCGCGTTCATGATCGCGACGGCTTGAGCGGGATCGGGCTGCTCGCCGGGGGGACCAGCGGGACAAACAACAAAACCTTCACCTCGGGGTTCTCGCGCGCCGCTGCGCACCTAGGGGAACCCTCGCTGGTGAAGGTGGATTCATCTTACGCTGCCTGAGAGCAAGCCGCAATAGGTGGGGGAAGCCCGGGCGGGGATTCTCAGGGTCCGGCCCGAGAAATATAATCTCCTAGTGGGTCAGCGCCGCTGCTGGGCTGTTCGAAGAGGATGAGGAGGAGGAGGAGGAGAGAGGATGAGGCCGATCGAGGGTGATCCGGAAGCGTTGCGAAGCGGCCTCGCATCAAGCTTCGCCGAGATCTCTCGCGGACTGTACTCGGCGTCCACGGTCAAAGAGACTCTGCAACGCATCGTCGACTTCTCGGTGTGGACGATCGACGGCTGCTCCGGGGCTGGGATCTCCTTCATCCAGAACGGCGACGTCGTCACGCCGGTGTGGACCGAGCCCACGGTCGTCGAGGTCGACGAGATGCAATACGCGACCGGACAGGGCCCGTGCCTGGACGCGATCTCTCATGGGGAGAGTTTCTACGCCGAGGATCTTCTGACGGATGCACGCTGGCCCACCTTCGGGCCGATGGCTGCCCAAGCGGGGCTGCGGAGCCTGCTATCGTTCCGTCTGGCCGGCGAGGCGACGCTAGGCGCCCTCAACCTCTACGCCCGCCTGCCTCGAGCCTTCGGCGCAACCGACCGAGCGACGGGCTTGATCTTCGCCACCCACGCCGGCGTCGCGCTCGCCGCCGCCGTGGAACTCGGAGACGCGACGCGGGCCCTTGAAGTGGAAACCAAAAGGTTGGAGAACCTTCAGGGGGCGCTGTCCTCCAGACAGACGATCGGCCGGGCCGAAGGCATCCTGATGAACCGAGAACTCATCACCGGAGATCAGGCATTCGACCTGCTACGCCAAGCATCCCAACAACTCAACATCAAGCTACGCGAGATCGCCGAATTCGTCGTGGACACCGGCGACATCCCCCACCTACCCAGCGACATCAAATAGAAGCGACACCAAGAGCCACACCGACTAGTGGTAGGAGTGCTGCTCGTCCGGGTAGGTCCCGTCGGAGACCTCGCCGATGTAGGACCGCACGGCCTCCGAGATGACCCCGCGGACGTCCGCGTACCGCTTGACGAACCTCGGCGCTTTGCCCGCGGTCAACCCCACCAGGTCGTTGATCACCAGCACCTGTGCATCGCACGCCGGGCCGGCACCGATCCCGATGGTGGGGATCGTGAGCTGCTCGGTGATGGCCGCTGCCAGCTCGCTCGGCACGCACTCGAGCACGAGCGCGAAGGCCCCGGCCTCCTCCAGCTCCTTGGCCCAACGAAGGATGTTGCTCGCCTGCTCGTCGCTGCGGCCTTGGACCTTGTAGCCGCCGAACAAGTTCACCGACTGCGGTGTCAGGCCCAGATGCGCCATCACGGGGATGCCCGCCGCCGAGCATCGCTCGGCCAGCTCGATCTGAGGACCCTCGAACTTGACCGCGTGCGCGCCGCCCTCCTTCAGGAACCGCACCGCGTTACGCAGACCGTCCTCTACCGAGGCCTGGTAGCTCCCGAAGGGCATGTCGCCGACGATCAGAGCGTTCGGGGCGCCGCGCGCGACGGCGCGCGTGTGATGCAGCATCTCCTCGATCGACACCGGGACGGTGGTGTCGTAGCCCAGCACCACCTGCGCCAGCGAGTCCCCGACCAGGATCACCGGCACGCCGGCTTCGTCGAGGATCTGCGCGGTGGGGTAGTCGTAGGCGGTGAGCATGACGAAGCGCTCGCCTCGCTGCTTGTACGCCGCCAGGGCGTGGATCGTGACGGTCATGCTGCCTCCCTCCTCGAGGCCCTCGCGGGCGGCGCGCGCCGTCCGGTCGCCGGGTCCCCGGGCTTTCGTGCTGGTGTAATCGTGCCAGCACCCGACGGTCGAGGCAAGCTGCTCGGATCCGATCCAGGCCGATGGGTCAGAGCTTGCCGGCGACGTCGCGGATCGAGAGCATGCCGACGACCTTGCCGCCGTCGGTGACCGGCAGATGGCGGAATCCCCCGTCGAGCATCATGGCGAGCGCGTCGCGCGCGTCCGTCTCGGGGGTCGTGGTGCTCGGATCCTTGGTCATCCATTCGATCACGGGCCGTTGCGGGGCATCGTGCGTGGTCGACAGCGCGCGCACGATGTCGCGCTCGGTGAGGATCCCGGAGAGGCGGTCCCCCTCGCAGATGAGCACGGAGCCGATGGCGTGCTCGCCCATCAGGGTAGCGGCTTCACCCACGGTCGATTCAGGATCACAGGTGCACAGGTTGGAAGTCATCAGCTCTCGTACCTTCAACGCTTCCTCCTTGCGCTGCTCGGCTTGGGAGGCCGGAACCGGTTCGTGATCGGCAAGCGCCAGTCCTTACCGAACGCGCGGTGCGTGATCTTGATGCCCGGCGGCGCTTGGCGCCGCTTGTACTCGCTGCGGTCCACCATCGCCACGATGCGACGGACCTTCCGCTCGTCGAATCCCATCGCGATCATCTCACGGATCGAGCGGTCGTCCTCGACGTAGGACGCAAGGATCGGGTCGAGCGTTTCGTACGGCGGGAGCGTGTCGCTGTCACGCTGACCAGGCCGCAGCTCGGCGGTGGGGGCCTTGGTGAACACACGCTCGGGGATCGCCGCGATCCCGTACGCGTTGCGCCATGCGGCGAGCTCGTACACCAGCGTCTTGGGGACATCCTTGAGCGCGCTGAAACCGCCCGCCATGTCGCCGTACAGCGTCGAGTAGCCCACCGCCATCTCGCTTTTGTTCCCGGTGGTGAGCACCAGGTGGCCGAACTTGTTCGACAGCGCCATCAGGATCACGCCGCGGATGCGCGCCTGGATGTTCTCCTCGGTCACGTCGGGCCCGCGGCTTGCGAACGCCTCGGCCAACGTGTCGAGCAGCGACGCGAACGCGTCGTCGATCGCGATCCTCCGGAAGTCGATGCCGAGGTTCGTCGCCAGCTCCTTGGCGTCCTCGATCGACTCGCGGCTGGTGTACGGCGAGGGCATCGCGACGCCGGTGACGTTCTCGGCGCCGATCGCGTCGGTGGCGACCACCGCCGTCAGGGATGAGTCGATGCCGCCTGACAGGCCGATCACGACGCTGCGGAACCCGTTCTTACGAACGTAGTCGCGCGTCCCGAGCAGCAACGCGGAGTAGACCTCCTCAATCGGATCCATCGGCGTGCGCAGCCGCCGCTCGGGCAGCGCGGGGCGTTCGGGGGCGCGCGCCGGCTTCTTCGATATCTGGATCACCTCGGCTCGCTTGGCGATCCGGCGCGGCTTGTCGTCGGGCGTCAGGTCCACCAGGACCAGGTCCTCCTCGAACTGC
>DASWIP010000028.1:0-5820 GCA_036397635.1 Actinomycetota bacterium
GGGCGTGCTCACCCACGAGCCGGGCATGTACCCGCGGCGGGCGATCCTGGACGACGCGCGCCATCACGGGATCCCGATCCTGCCGCTGGACGCCAACCGATCCGAGCATCACTACACGGTCGAGTCGCTGCCGGACGGAGGCGGGCTGGGGCTCCGGATGGGGTTGATGCACGTGGAGGGGATCTCGGATGCCGAGAGCGGGTCGATCCTTCAGGCACGCGCTGCTCGCCCGTTCGAAGGACTGGGCGACTTCTGCCGGCGGACGCACGTGTCGCGGCCCGTGGTCGAGCACCTGATCCACGCCGGCGCGTTCGACGCGTTTGGTGGCCGGCGGGACCTGCTGCTGCACGTGGTGGATCTGTGGGAGGCGCGGCGGCCGAAGCCCGAACCGGCTCAGCAAACTCTCGGCGTGGTCGAGACGCCGGCGTCGTGGGGGCTGCGCGCCTACAGCGATGCCGAGAAGGTGCGCGCCGAGCTGGAGGTGGTCGGTATGGATGTCTCGCGGCACCTGGTGTCGTTCTACGGGCCGGTGCTCGAGGCGGTGCGCGCGACGCGCTCAACCAGCCTGCGGCGGCACCGCCAGGGCGCGCGCGTGATGGTCGCCGGGGTGAAGGTCGCTTCGCAGACGCCGGCGGTGCGGTCGGGGCAGCGGATCATCTTCGTGACCCTCGACGACGGCGCGGGGCTGACCGATGCCACGGTCTTCGAGAGCGTGCAGGAGCAGTGCGCGTGGACGGTGTTCCACTCGTGGCTGATGGTGATCCGAGGGACGCTGCACCGCACGGGCGCCCGCGGTGTCTCGATCAACTGCGAGCGAGCCTGGGATCTCGCCGAGCTGGCGCGCGCACACGCCGCCGGGACCCTGGACATCGAGGAGCTGTGGACCGAGGGTGTCGCCGGGATCGAGGCGGCCGAGGCCGAGCGACGGCGCACGCGAAGCGGCCGGCGGGCTGCAGCCCCGGCCGGGGTGAACCCGATGGTGCCGCTGGGCGAGCGCGCGCCCAAGGACCGGCCGCGGTCGGGGGAGCAGGAAGTCATGCCGCGCGCGCCGGCCGCCGCCCTGCCGCTGAAGAAGGTCGATCCCGCCGAGCCGCCGCGTCCGGCCGAGGAGGCGCCGCGTAAGCTCTGGCATGCCTCGGGCGGATCGGCCGGGACCTAGGGAGGAGGACGGGCATGGCCGTTGGGTTCCAGGTCACCGGCAGATGAAGCCACGCCCATCAGAATCGATCCTGCACGTCGACATGGACGCGTTCTATGCCGCGGTGGAGGTGCGCGAGGATCCGTCGCTCGCCGGCAAGCCGGTGGCGGTGGGCGGGGGAGGCGCGCGCGGGGTCGTGATGGCGGCCTCGTACGAGGCACGCGTCTACGGGGTGCACTCGGCGATGCCGGCGGTGCGGGCGCGGCGGCTGTGCCCGAACCTGGTGTTCGTCTCGCCGAGCTTCTCGCTTTACCAGACCGAGTCGGCGGCGATCCGCGAGATCTTCCTCTCCTTCACCCCGCTGGTCGAGCAGATCTCACTGGACGAGGCGTTCCTGGACGTCGCCGGCTCGGTACGGCTGTTCGGCGACCCGGTCGTCATCGCGGACAAGGTCCGCGCGCGTGTCCGTGAGGACCGGAGCCTGACCTGCTCGGTCGGGGTCGCGCCCAACAAGTTCCTGGCCAAGCTGGCCAGCGACCGGGCGAAGCCAGACGGCGTGATCCACGTTCCCGCCGGTCAGGTCCACGCGTTCCTGGACCCGCTGCCGGTGCGAGCACTCTGGGGCGTCGGCGAGCAGACCGCCGCTGCCCTCGACCGGCTCGGCGTCCGGGTCGTCTGCGACATCGGCACGCTCCCCCCGGGTGTCATGGAACGGGCATTCGGCGCGAACACGGCCGATCATCTGCTCGCTCTGGCCGCCGGCAGGGACGACCGGCCCGTCGTTCCCCACGAACCGGCCAAGCAGGTTTCCGCCGAGCAGACCTTCGACCGGGACTTGGACCGACCCGAGCACATCCGGCGCGAGCTGCTCCGCCTGGCGGACCGGGTCGCCGCCCGGTTGCGCGCCGGAGGGGTCAGCGCACGCACGGTGACCATCAAGGTGCGCTTCTCGGATTTCAGGACCATCACCCGGTCGCGTACGCTGGAGTCGGCGACCGACGTCGCTGCCCGCCTGTACGGGTCGGCGCGAGACCTCTTCGACTCGCTCCGACTGGTCAGGCCGCGGATCAGGCTGCTGGGTGTCGCGGCAAGCGGACTGGTCTCCGGCATCGGTCCCGAGCAGCTGCGCCTCGGCGACCGTCCTGATCCATGGCGCGATGCGGACCGGGCGATCGACCGGGTGCGCGCGCGGTTCGGCCGTCAGGCGGTCGAGCATGCCGCGGTGTCCGAGCAGCGACCGCGGCCTAAGCGCCGGGGCTCGAGGTAGGGGGCGGGACATGGAGAAAGTGCGCTATGAGGTCGCGGACGGTGTCGCTACCGTCACGATCGCGCGGCCCGAGGTTCGCAACGCAATGGATCTGGAAGTCTTCCAGGGACTGGCGGACGCCGCCGGCCGTGCCGACGCCGACGAGGCGGTTCGAGCCGTCGTGGTCACGGGCGAGGGCCAGGCCTTCTCCAGCGGGATCGACGTCTCGATCTTCGCCGAAGGGCTCGCTTCGCAGCGCCCGATCGACATCGGTTCGCTGCAGCGCTCGTACACCTCGTTCGAGCGCTGCTCGAAGCCGGTGATCGCGGCGATCCACGGCGCAGCCTTCGGGGGAGGGATCCAGCTCGCGCTGGCATGCGACCTGCGAGTCGCCGCCGCCGACGCCGAGCTGAGCGTGATGGAAACCCGGTGGGGGATCATCCCGGACCTGGGCGCCATCCATCGGCTCCCCCGCATCATCGGGATCGGGCGGGCGAAGGACATGCTGCTCACCGGGCGCCGCGTCCCGGCCGAGGAGGCGTTGCAGCTCGGGCTGGTCAATCGGGTCGTCCCGGCCGATCAGGACGTCAAGGAGGCGACCGAGTGGGCGCGCGAACTCGCAGCCGGGCCGCCGCTGGCGCTCGCGCGGATCAAGCGCCTGGTCGGTGCAGCCTTCGACGTCACGATCGACGCAGGGCTGGAACGTGAAGCCAGCGCCCAGCGACCCGTCCTGGCATCGGACGACTTCCGCGAAGCGGTCACCGCGCGCATGGAGAAGCGGGAACCGAGGTATCGAAACACCTAAAGAGAGGTATCGAAACACCTAAGACAGGTCTCGCTTCTTGTGAGCGCCGAGAGCGCCCTCCTATAATCGGAGTGCACACCGAAGGAAGGTTCTTGGCCCTATGCCGCTATCCGAGCACGAGCAACGGATCCTCGACGAGATCGAGCGACGCCTCGCCGAAGAGGATCCGAAGTTCGCGCGCACGTCCACCAAGTCGACACCTCGAGGGATCGCGGTCTCTCGGTTCAAGCGCGCCTCGCTCGGATTCATCGTGGGAATGGGTTTGCTCCTGGCCGGACTCGTCGCCGGCGGTCAGCTGATCCTCGTGTTCGGGCTCGGGGCCTTCGTGGTGATGCTGATGTCCGTGCTCGCGCTCGCGCGCGCTGCTCGCGACATGGGGAGCAGCCTGCTGACGAAGGATCGCGCACAGGGAACCTGGTTCGATCGGTTCGAGGAGCGCTGGCGTAAACGTTTCGAGCGCCCGAACGACGGCTCGTAACGCCCTTCCAGGCAACCTTTTCGAGAAAACGCCCCTGCCAGTCTTGCGCGAGCAAGTCCCTGTGGCGTACAAAGGAAGTCCACTTCCCCCTGAGTCGTCAGCGGTTACCTCCGACCGGCAAAGGGCCCGAACCTTGGACGGATTCACGTCACATCAAGCTGCTCGTTTCACCGGATGCACCGGCAATCAACTCCGCTATTGGGACAAGATCAACCTCGTCAAGCCGTCGGTTCAAACGACGCGTGGTCGTCCCGGCGTCCGGCGGCTGTATTCGTTCCGTGACTTGGTCGAGTTGCGTGTCGTCAAGTCGTTGCTCGACGGAGGCATGTCCTTGCAGCGCGTGCGCCGCGCGTTCTCCTACCTCCGTGATCACGCGAGCCTGGAGGAACACCTTTCCAGCACCAAGCTCGTGACCGACGGCCACAGCATCTTCAAGATCTGCAAGAACGACGGTGAGATCCTCGATGCGCTCCGTCAGGGCCAGATGACTTTCTTCGTCGCCATCGACCGGCTCGCCGATGAGGTCGATCAGGGCGTCAGCGACTTCCTGCGCGACCGCGACCAATTCATCAGGGTGCTTCGAACCGCGGAGGCCGAGCTCGAGGATGAGGTCGAGCCGGGCGCGCGCCGGCGTCGCCGTCGCGCCGCGCGGTAACGGTCCGACGCATAGAGGACGCGCGGGTCCCGCGCGTCCTCTATACTTTCCGCAGCCATGCGGCTGTGTGGCGGAGGACAGACCCTTGGGAAGAGCCCTGGTCCTCAATGCAACCTACGAGCCGCTCTGCGTGGTTTCGGCTCGCCGGGCGTTGGTGCTCGTCTTGAAACAGAAGGCCGAGTTGGTCCACCAGGACGGCGGCGCCTTCCACTCCGAACGCCTCACCCTCCCCATCCCCTCGGTGATCAGGCTTAGGTACTTCGTCAAGGTGCCTTACCGGGCGCGCGCGAGCCTCTCGCGGCGCGCCGTTTTCGTTCGAGACCACTTCCAGTGTCAGTACTGCGGATCCGGTGCCGAGAACGTCGACCACATCGTCCCCCGGTCCCGGGGCGGCGGACACACCTGGGACAATGTGGTGGCCGCGTGCCGTGCGTGCAACAACAAGAAGGAGAACCGGCTGCCGCACGAGGTGGGGATGAAGCTGCGCAGCAAGCCCACGGCGCCGCGCGAGACCGTCTGGATCACCGTTGCGGTCGGGCGGGTGGATCCCAAGTGGGAGCCCTATCTCACCGGGCTGCGCCGCGCCCCGGCCGGAGCCCAGGCGTGAGGTCAGTCGAGCTGCTCGAGCAGCGCGGGTAAGCCCCGCAAGTCCTGCAGCTCACCGGCCCGGTCGACGGGGCTCGTCGCGCCGAGCCGGTTGATCCACACCGAACGGATCCCCATCACGGCGCACGGTTCGATGTCGTGGAACAAGCTGGCTGCGACGTGGACGTGCCGGGCCCGAGCCGCGCCGCTCCGCTCACGGAACGCTGTCCAGTGTCCGGTTGCCGGCTTGTAGGACCCGGCGTCGGCGACGGTGATGGTCAGCTCCACTGGGACGCCGATCGCGGTCAGGGACGCATCGAGCAGCTCGGGGTCGGTGTTGGAAAGCACGGCGAGCCGCCAGCCGCGCGCCCGCAGCTCGGCCAGGGCGCCGGGAACCTCGCCGAAGGGCGGCCAGGCCGGCAGGGAAAGCGCGAGCGCCTGTTCGGCCCCCGGCAAGAGCTTCACGCCGAGCTCGGCGGCGGCGGCGCGCGCCGCCAGGGCGAGCACTTCACGGTAGGGCAGAGAGGACCCGGCCTGAATGCGGGGCTCCGCGCGGTGGTACGCGGCGAGCAGCTCGTCCTGCCCCCGGCCCGGACAGATCCCGGCGAGGGCGTCGCCGATCCCGGCGTCCCAGTCGATGAGGGTTCCGTAGCAGTCGAACGTCGCCCAGCGATCGCTCACGGCGCGAGTCTAGGGCGACGGGCCTCCAGGGCTCCCGTAGGCGGGGGAGATACCATCTGACACACGAGCATCTGGTACCTCCCGTGTCACACCCATCCCATCTGGCAACTCTTGACACCAGCTCACACAGTGGAGTAGAGTGGCGCCAAGTGGTGAGCGGTAGAGTGATTCTGTGTTCCTGGGGGAGTACCAGCACTCGCTGGACGCGAAGGGGAGGGTCATCCTCCCCGTC
>DASWIP010000029.1:0-5297 GCA_036397635.1 Actinomycetota bacterium
CATCGATGTCGCGTGCCGGCACCTCGGCGTTGCAGGCGAGGCCCAGCGCGCGCCAGCGCTCGCGCTGGCGCGCGCGAGCCGCCGCGACCCGCTCGGCCACCACGGCGGACGGATCGCCCTCAGGCTGGCCGAACAGCTGCCGTTTCGCGAGCCGGGCGACCTCGACGGCCACATCTATCCGGTCGGCGATGGGCCCGCTCATCCGTTCGCGATAGCCCGCTACCGCCCCGGGCATACACACACACGGCTTGACCGCGTCGCCGAGGTGTCCGCACGGGCATGGGTTCGACGCCGCGATCAGCTGGAATCGCGCGGGGAACGTCACCGCCCAGCGTGAGCGCACGACGGTGATGCAGCCGTCCTCGAGCGGTTGCCGCAGCGCGTCGAGCACCTGCCGCCGGAACTCCCCGTACTCATCCAAGAAGAGGATGCCTCGATGGGCCAACGAGATCTCGCCCGGGAACGGCATCCCGCTGCCGCCACCGACCAGACCGGTCATCGAACCTGAATGGTGCGGTGCACGGAACGGCCTGCGAGTGATCAGCGGACGGTCCGGCGGAAGCAGCCCGGTGACCGAGTAGATCCGGGTGACTTCGAACGCTTCCGCTTCGGTCATCGGCGGCAGCACGCCACCGATCCGGCGCGCGAGCATCGTCTTACCACCCCCCGGCGGGCCCAAGAACAGCAGGTTGTGCCCGCCCGCGGCAGCGATCTCAAGCGCGCGTTTCGGCTGCACCTGGCCCCGCACGTCCGACAGGTCAACGTCGTCGGTCGTGTCGGCGACCGGGGCGGATGAACCGTCCCACTGCTCGAGCAGCGCGTCCCCCCGCAGGAACCGGACGGCTTGGCTGAGATGCTCGACGGGCAGGACTTCGGCGCCGCTGACCAACGAGGCCTCGGGCGCGTTCGCCGTCGCGACCAGGATCCGCTTGTTCCCTTCCGCAACCGCAGCCACGACAGCGGGGAGCACGCCCCGGACTGCGCGCACCGAGCCGTCGAGGCTCAGCTCGCCGAGCACGGCAAAGCCGGCGAGCTGCTCGGGCCGGATCCGGCCGTTCGCCGCCAGCACCCCGAGCGCCATCGCGAGATCGAAGCTGGAACCGGCCTTGCGCAGGTGCGCGGGCGAGAGGTTCACGGTGACGCGCCTCAGCGGGAACTCCTCGCGTGAGGCCTGGATGGCTGCGCGCACGCGCTCGCGCGCCTCCTGGATCGACGGGTCGGGCAAGCCGACGATCGTGAACACCGGCAGCCCTTGGGCGAGACTCACCTCCACGTCGATCGGGTAGCCCTCCATCCCGACCAGGGCGACGCTGGCGACCCGCGCGATCATCTAGAACGCGTCCTCCAGGTGGCGCACCCGGTAGCCGCGACCCTCGGGGACGACCTCGATCACGTCGAAGCGGACCGCGCGCGCGCCGGCGCGATTCTCGGTCAGGTAACGCACCGCCATCGAGCGGATCCGGCGCTGCTTGGTGTAGGTGACCGCCTCGGCGGGGATCCCGAACGCGCGCGAGCGCCGGGTCTTGACCTCGACGAAGGCGAGCACGCCGCCGCGCGACGCGATCAGGTCGATCTCCCCCTCGCGGTAGCGGACGTTGCGGTCGACGATCTGATAGCCGCGCGCGCTCAGGTACGTGGCGGCGACATCCTCGCCCGTCCGTCCCAGTTCGTTGCGCAGCATCGCAGCGCGACGCTACGACGAAGCGGGGGACCTCACCAGGGCTCGAACGGCGCGCGCGACGCAAGGCGCGCGATCACACCCAAAGAAATACGGGAGATCGGTCTCGAGCAGCGCAATCCCGTCGCGCACGCTCAGCCGCGCGCGGCCCAGATCACCAGGGCGACCAACGCAGCCGCGGTCAGCACGAGCATGGTGATGTCGAGCACCTTCGTGCCGCGATACTTACGGAGCGGGTTGTAGCCCATGTGCGTGTCGATGCTACCGCTCCGTCGCGTGCGCCCGCTCGGTTCCATTCACCCACCGCGGGTCGAAGGACCCGCTCGGTTCGCTTCGCCCTTCACGGAACGAAACACTGCTCGGTTCGATTCACCGGCAGGGAAACGGCGCCCAACTTCGGAGAACCGGCATGAACGACGGGGCGG
Source organism: Actinomycetota bacterium (assembly GCA_036397635.1). Taxonomy (GTDB): domain Bacteria; phylum Actinomycetota; class AC-67; order AC-67; family AC-67; genus DASWIP01. The sequence goes on from DASWIP010000029.1 coordinate 2,104, forward strand.
CGAAAGCGGGGAACGCGCTAGTTCAGCCCTTCCGGCGAGTCTGGCACCCCACCGGGTTTCAGTTCTTCGACGTTGACGTCGGCGAAGGTCATGATGCGCACGCTCGCAACGAAGCGGTTCTGCCGGTACATGTCCCAGACCCACGCGTCGTTGAGCTGCACCTCGAAGTAGGTATCCGGCCCTTCGGTGTGCTGGGTCAGCTTCACCTCGTTCGCGAGGTAGAACCGCTTGTCGGTCTCGATGACGTACCGGAACATACTCAGCACGTCCCGGTACTCGCGGTACAGGGCCAGCTCGACCTCGGCCTCGTACTTCTCCAGGTCGTCGACGCTCATACGGCGGCCCCTTCCTCGATCTGTTGCGTCATGTTGATCACATCGTCCAAGTCGAACAGGCTCCCCTGCCCCACACCCGCGAAGGACAGTCGATGCACCGCGCACGGCCCATGCGTGCGCAGCGCGCGCCAGTGCTCGGGCGTCGCGTAGCCCTTGTTCTGCTTGAACCCATACTCGGGGTGGCGGCGCGCGAGGTTGCGCATCATCCGGTCCCGGGTGGTCTTGGCGATGATCGAGGCCGCAGCGACGGCCGTCGAGACCAGGTCGCCCTTCTTGATCGACAGGGACGGGAATGGCGGCGGCGCGATCGGATATCCGTCGATCAGCAGGTACTCGGGCATGGGCCGCAGCCGCATCGCGGCCTCTCGAAGCGCGCGCAGGTTCGACCGGTGCAACCCTCGGCGGTCGATCGAGTCGTTGGGAACTCGCACGACCGAGATCGCCACCGCGCGCGCCTTGATCTCGACGGCGAGGCGCGCGCGCACGGCGGCGGTGAGCAACTTCGAGTCGGTCAGGCCCTCGATCGAGCAGCCTTCGGGCAGGATCACCGCCGCCGCGACCAGCGGGCCGGCCAGCGCGCCCCTTCCGGCCTCGTCGACCCCAGCGACGAGGGAGAATCCCGCCTCGCGCAGACGTTGTTCGAAGCGACCGTCGGGCTCCACGCTCCGCAGGATACCCCGGGGGCCCGGCAGGGTCCCGAGCCGCCCATCGGGCCTGGTCAGGTCCGCCGTCGTCGGATCAGGGCAGCGCCGGCGAGTGCGAACGCGGCCATCCCGACCGCAGCGGTCGTCGTGTCGTACGAGGGCGTCCGGAAGAAGCTGAACCGGCTGACCGGCCAGATGCGGACGAACGCCTTGCCGACGATGTCCCTCTTCGCGATGGTCCCGAGCACCGTCCGGCTGTCCGCCGAGTTGTCGCGGTTGTCACCCATCACGAAGAAGGACTCCGGCGGGACCGTGAACGGGCCGAACGATGAATCCTCCTGAGGATCATGCTCGGCGAGATACGGTTCTCTGAGCTGGAACCGTTCCCCCTCGGTCGTGGTGATGAACACTCCGCCCTGCTCGGTGAGTTCGACGGTTTCGCCCGGCAGCCCGATCACGCGCTTGATGAAGTCTCTCTGCGCGTCCGATGGCGCACCGAGCCCTTCGGTGATCACGTCGCGCACGCGCTCGAGGAACGAGCGGGCGCGCTCGTCCCTCTCGCCGACGAAGACGATGATCTCGCCGCGGCGCGGGTCACGGATGCGATACACGATCTTGTTCACGAGCACGCGGTCGTGGGTGATCAGGGTCGGCACCATCGACTCGGAGGGGATGTAGAAGGCCTGGATGAAGAAGGTCTTGATCAGCATGGCGAGCCCGAACGCGATCAAGATCAGGATCGGCAGCTCGCGCAGGAACGAACCCTTCTTCTTCGGCTTGAGGGTCTTCGTCTGCTCCGGCGCCTCCGGCGGCGTGATGTCTCCGAACGGCGCGCGCGCGGTCGTGACCGACGCTTCGGCAGACTCGTCGGCCGAACCTTCGGCACCTCCCTCATTCCCGATCCACCGTGCGGTGGGCGGCCGGGCTGGGGCGACGTCCGGCGGCTGTCGAAACGCGTCGGCCTCGCCGGCAGGCTCGTGGGACGTGTCGGGCCGGTCTTCGGGCTCGCCCGAACGTTGATCGTGCTCGGTCATCGCGGGCCAGCGTATCGTGAGCAGCGGCTCACCGGCGGATGCCCCGCCTCCACGGCCGTGAGCCGCCGGCCAGCACCAAGGCGATGGCGGGCAGCGGCAGCAGGCCCTGAGCGGGGGCCGCTCCAGACGTCCGGCGCCTCGTCGCCTTCGGCGTCGTCGAGGGCTCGGGAGCGGACTCCCGTTGGGCCACCGGCCGGTACTCGGGAACGTTGAACAGGCCCAATCTGTTGGCCGGCCAGATGCGGACGAACGCCTTGCCGATGATGTCCGCGCGCGCGATCGGGCCCAGTGAGCTGCGGCTGTCCGACGAGTTACCGCGGTTGTCCCCCATCACGAAGTACGAATCCTCCGGGACGACGAATGGATCCTGGGCCGGGCCTTGGACCTCTTGGTCGAAGATGTACGGCTCGTCCAACTGGAAGCGCACGCCGCCCGGCGGCGTGATGAAGACCCCTTGCTCGTCGACTTCGATGGTGTCGCCGGGCAGGCCGATGATCCGCTTGATGAAGTCCTTCTCGCCGCGCGGGGCTGAGACACCGAGCCCCTCGACCAGGAAGTCCACCACCTTCTGAACCAGCGAGCGATCCTCGTCGAAGTGCTCGGCGATGAAGACGATCACCTCGCCACGACGCGGGTCGCGGAACCGATAGGCGAGCTTGTTTACCAAGACGCGATCCTTGATCTCCAGCGTCGGCACCATCGACTCGGACGGGATGAAGAACGCCTGCACGAGGAAGGTCTTGAGCAGCAGCGCGATTCCGAACGCGATGATCAGCAGCGCGGGAAGCTCGCGCAGGAACGCGAAAGGAGAGCGTTTCTCAGGGGGCGGGCCCGCCGACTCCGTCGGCCATTCGGCCTGGAGTGCGGGAGGATCGTGGACCTGTGTCATCCGCCGGAGCGAGCGAACCGCGTCACTCGGTCTTCTCGGGCCCCGACTCAGCCTCGGCCGCCGCTTCCGGCTCGGGAGCCGCGGGCGCCTCAGCCTCGGGAGCCGCCTCAACCTCCGGAGCCGCTTCCGCCTCAGCCTCGGGAACCGCCTCCGCCTCCGCTTCCGGAGCCGCTTCCGCCTCAGCCTCGGGAGCCGCCTCAGCCTCGGGGACCGCTTCAGCCTCGATCTCCGCGACCGCCTCGGTCTCGGGCTCGGCAAGCTCAGGCGTCCAGGTCGGGATGCGCGACCGGCG
>DASWIP010000030.1:0-10037 GCA_036397635.1 Actinomycetota bacterium
CGACGAAGTCGCCTCGCACGGCGGAGGCGATCTGGCGCTGGCTCGCCTCGTCTGGGATCCACCGCGGCGACGTGGTGGTCGCGCTCGGCGGCGGCGTCGTCGGGGACCTCGCGGGGTTCGCCGCCGCGACCTTCCATCGAGGCATCGCGGTTGTGCAGGCGCCGACCAGCCTGCTCGCGCAAGTGGATGCGTCCATCGGGGGCAAGACCGGCGTCGATCTGCCCGAGGGCAAGAACCTGGTCGGCGCGTTCCATCAGCCGATCGCGGTGGTGGCGGATACCGATGCGCTGCAGACGCTGCCGGAGGCCGAGTACCTCACGGGGCTGGCCGAGGCGATCAAGCACGGGCTTATCGCCGACGGGGCGCTGCGCGCGCGCCTGCTCGTCGAACGCGCTGCCATCCGCGCGCGCGAACCTGCTGCGCTGGCAGGGCTGGTCCTCGAAGCGGCGGCGGTGAAGGCGAAGGTGGTCGCGGCAGATGAACGGGAGGGCGGTGAGCGTGTGCACCTCAACTACGGGCACACGCTCGCCCACGCGCTCGAGACGCTGGGGGGCTACGAGCGCTGGACGCACGGGCGAGCCGTTGCGATCGGGATGATGTTCGCGGCCGTGGTAGCCGTCGAGCTCGGTTACCCGGATCGTACGGGGGAGCACCGAGCGCTGCTCGAAGGGTATGAGCTTCCGACCGGCGGCGCGAAGCTGCCGTATGAGCAGGTAGCCGCGGCTTGGAGCAAGGACAAGAAGTACGAAGCCGGCATGCGCTTCGTTGTGCTCGAGGATCTGGGGAGGCCGACCCTGCGACGCGACGTGCCCGCGAGCGCGCTTCGGAAGGCCTACGAGGCGGTCTCGTGATGAGCGCGCCCAAGGTGCTCGTCCTGAACGGCCCGAACCTTGACCGGCTCGGCAGCAGGCAGCCCGAGATCTACGGGTCGACCACCCTGGCCGAGCTCGAGGAGGGGCTGCGAACGCGAGGCCGGGATCTCGGTGTCGAGGTCGAGTGCTTCCAGAGCCCGGATCCGGCGGCGCTCATCGACCGGCTGCTGTCCACCGACGCGCGCGCGGCGATCCTGAACGCCGCGTCGTTGACGCACTACTCTCAGGCCCTGCACGATGCGGTGGCGGGATGCGGGATCCCCGTCTATGAGGTACACATATCGAACATCTACGCGCGCGAGCCTTACCGGCGGCATTCGCTGATCTCGCCGGCAGCGCGCGGGGCGATCGTCGGACTCGGTGTACGGGGCTACTACGCGGCCCTCGAGGCGGCGGCGGAGGAGGCGCGATGAAGCAACGACGTGAGACGCTGCGCGAGCGGTTGGACGGGCTCGCGGTTGACGCGCTGCTCGTGACCAAGCCGGTGAACGTCCGGTACCTGACCGGATTCAGCGGTTCCAATGGACAGGTCGTGATCGGGGCCGAAGAGGTGTTCATGACCGATCCGCGATACGAGGAGCAGTCGTCCAGGGAAGTCCCGGAAATGCGTCGCGAGATCTACTTCACCAACCCCAAGCAGATCGGCGAGAGCGGGGGAATGTACGGAGCGCTCCGCGATGTCCTCGCGGGGATCGGCGTCGCACGCATCGGGGTCGAGGCAGGGCACATGACCCTGGCGACGGCCGCAACCATCCGCGAGAAGGTCCCCGGGGTCGAGCTGGTCGAGACCACAGACGAGGTCGAGCAGCAGCGTCGGGTCAAGGATGAAGCCGAGGTCGAGGCGTTGCGCACGGCGTGCTCGTTCGCCGATCGCGCGCTCGCGGAGCTGCTCGGCGAGCTGCGAGAGGGGCTGTCCGAGATCGAGGTCGCCGCGTTCCTGGAGGACCGCATGCGCCGCGCCGGGTCCGAAGGGCTGTCGTTCGACACGATCGCCGCATTCGGCGAGCAGGCAGCCGAGCCGCATCACCGGCCGACCACCCGGGAGCTTCGCAGCGGCGACCTGATCAAGCTCGACTTCGGCGCAACCTTCGGCGGGTACCACTCGGACATGACGCGCACGATCGCCTTCGGTGAGCCGAACGCCGAGATGACCGAGGTCTACGAGCTGGTCCGGGCGTCCCAGCAGGCCGGTGTGGACGCGGTTCGTGCCGGGGCCACCTGCGGCGATGTCGACGCGGCGGCGCGCGGCTACCTGAACGACCGCGGCCACGACTTCGGCCACGGAACCGGGCACGGCGTCGGCCTGGAGGTGCACGAGGCGCCGCCGGTGCGCTCGGGCGCCACCGATGTGCTCGTCCCCGGCATGGCGATCACGGTCGAGCCCGGGATCTATCTCCCCGGGGTGGGCGGTGTTCGTATCGAGGACTCGGTCATCGTCCGCGAGGATGGGTGCGATATCCTCACCGCCTCACCCAAGGAGCTGGTGAAGGTCTGATCATGGCCACCATCAACACGAACGATCTCAAGAACGGCGCCGTCCTCAAGATCGACGGCAACCTGTGGCAAGTGGTGTGGTTCCAGCACCACAAGCCGGGGAAGGGTGGCGCCGTCGTTCGATCGAAGCTGCGCAACGTCGGTACCGGCGCGGTCGTGGAGCGCACCCTGGCCGCGGGTGCCGACATGGAACTCGCGATCGTCGACAAACGCGAGATGCAGTACCTGTACCACGACGGCACCCACTACGTGTTCATGGACACCGGGACCTACGATCAGCTGTCGCTCTCCGAGCAGGATCTCGGCGACGTGAAGAACTATCTGACCGAGCAGCAGACCGCGACGATCGCGGTCTACGACGGCCGTCCGATCTCGGTCGAGCTTCCCGCGTCGGTCGAGTTGAAGATCGCCGAGTCGGACCCCGGGGTGAAGGGCGACCGGGTGTCGGGCGCGACCAAGCCCGCCATCCTCGAGACGGGCTTGACCATCCAGGTCCCCCTGTTCGTCGAGCCCGGTGAGAAGGTCAAGGTCGATACCCGTACGGGTGCCTACATCACCCGGGTCTCCTGAGGATCGTGGCCGAGGGCGAACGAGAGTCGTTCCTGACGCCGTCCGAGGCCGCCGAGTTGCTGGGCGTCCATCCTCGCACGCTGTCACGATGGGAGCAGGCCGGCCAGCTGCACGTGATCCGCACCGTCGGCGGGCATCGGCGCTATCGCCGCGCGGAGGTCCTGGCCGTGCGCGCCGTTCATCATGGTGAAGAGCCGGGATCGTCGATCGACGTGCGCTCGGTGGCGGCGGTTCCCTCACCGAAGAAGGTTCGCGGGAAGGATCGCGCGCGCGCGCGCCGCAAGGCGCTGGAGATCCTGCACGCCGCCGACGTCACGGCCGCGGACGGCTCGACGCTGCTCGCCGCCGGCGACGACGAGTACACCCGGACCTTGGTCACGGGCATCGCGGCGCATCGCGCCGAGATCGACGGGCTGATCTCGTCCACCGCCGAGCGCTGGTCGATCGAGCGGATGCCGGTGGTGGACCGCAACCTGCTTCGACTCGGCGTGTTCGAACTGCTGTACACCGACACGCCGCACGGGGTCGTGATCGACCAGGCCGTCTCGCTGGCGAAGCTGCTCTCGACCGAGGAATCCGGCCGGTTCGTCAACGGGATCCTCGGACGCATCGCGCGCGAGCAGCGGTAGCGCCCGACTCTGGTATACTCGCGCCTCGAAGCCCTTTAAGAGCGGGTCCAGTGAGGCCCGGAAGGGAGAGCAGAAATGCCGCAGATCGAAACTCGCGCGCGCCCGGCGCCGCGGGTTTCTTTATGCCGGGGCCACCGCCGCCACGCGGCCGCTTCCCCGCCCTTCCCCCCGGATCCGTGCCGGGGGAGGCGAGCTGCCTGACCTTCACCCCCAAGGCCACCATCCTGGATCAGCGCGACCTCGCCCGCGCCGTCAACCGCATCGCGCACGAGATCGTGGAGCGCAACAAGGGTGCGGCCGACGTCGTCCTGGTCGGGATCTTGACCCGCGGCGCCGTGATCGCCGAACGCCTCGCTGAGCGCATCGAGCAGATCGAGGGCGTCCGTCCGCCGGCCGGCTCGATCGACATCGGCCTCTACCGCGACGACATCGGCCTGCGCGAACCCCAGGCGCTCGCGCCGACCGAGGTCCCACCGATCGACGGCAAGGTCGTCGTCCTGGTCGACGATGTGCTCTACACCGGCCGGTCCACGCGCGCCGCGCTCGACGCGCTCACCGATCTGGGCCGGCCGCACGCGGTCCAGCTCGCCGTCCTGATCGACCGCGGGCACCGTGAGCTTCCGATCCGCGCCGACTACGTCGGCAAGAACGTCCCCACCCGCCGCTCCGAGGAGATCGCCGTTCGCGTTGCCGAGATCGACGGCGCCGACGAAGTGCTGCTCGGAGCCGAGATGCCGACGGTCGTCGAGGAGGCGCGATGATCCGCCACCTGCTATCGATCCGTGACCTGACGCCCCAGCAGATCGAGCGGGTGCTGCAGACCGCGGCCGTGTTCCAGGCCGAAGGGCCGCGCATCGTCAAGAAGTATCCAACCCTGGTGGGGAAGACCGTCGTGAACCTGTTCTACGAGTCGTCCACGCGGACCAGGACGTCGTTCGAGCTTGCCGCCAAGCGCCTCTCGGCAGACGTGGTGAACTTCGCCGCATCCGGGTCGGCGGTCGAGAAGGGCGAGTCGTTGAAGGACACCGCGCAGACGATCGAGGCGATGGGGGTCGATGCGATCGTGGTGCGTCATCGGTCCTCGGGCGCACCGCACCGGCTGGCCGGCTGGGTCTCGGCCAACGTCATCAACGCCGGCGACGGGATGCACGAGCATCCGACCCAAGCGCTGCTCGACCTGTACACGATCCGTCAGCGGTTCCCGAGCTTCGACGGCCTGCGCGTCGCGATCGTCGGCGACGTGCTGCACTCCCGGGTCGCGCGCTCGAACATCTGGGGCCTGCAGATGATGGGCGCGGATGTCACGATCGTGGCGCCGCGGACGCTGCTGCCGCCCCGCGTCGAGACCTGGGGCGCCGAGGTCACCCACGACCTCGACGCGGTGCTTCCCAAGGCCGACGTCGTCTATCTGCTGCGGATGCAGCTCGAGCGGATGCAGGTCGGCTTCGTTCCTTCCCTGCGAGAATTCTCGCGTCTCTGGGGGATCGACGCCGACCGAGCGGCGGCGATGAAGGAGGACGCGGTGATCATGCATCCCGGACCGATGAACCGCGGCGTCGAGATCACCGCGAGCGCCGCCGACCTTCCCCGCTCGGTCATCACCGCTCAGGTCGCCAACGGGATCGCCGTTCGGATGGCGCTGCTGTATCTGATGCTCGGGGGACCGGCCGCTCAGCAGCCTCCCCGGGAGGCCGAGCATGCCTGAGGCGTTCCTGCTCCGCGGCGCGCGGGTGATCGATCCGGCCGCCCGGCGCGACGAGACCCTGGACGTCCGGGTCGCCGACGGCGTCGTGACCGATGTCGGCCCGCAGCTCGGTGTCAACCATGCCGAGGAGATCGACTGCGACGGGCTGGTGCTCGCGCCCGGGTTCGTGGATCTGCACACGCATCTGCGAGAGCCGGGACGCGAGGACGCGGAGACGGTCGCCTCCGGTTCGCGCGCGGCCGCGCGCGGTGGCTACACGGCCGTGTGCGCGATGGCCAACACCGATCCGGTCGCCGACTCCGCCGGGATCGTCGAGCAGGTCGCCGCCCTGGGGCGGGAGGCCGGCCTCTGCGATGTGCACCCGGTCGGTGCGATCACCGTCGGTCTCGCCGGCGAGCAGCTCGCCGAGATGGGCGAGATGGCGCGGAGCGCTGCCCGGGTGAACTTCTTCTCCGACGACGGCCGGTGCGTGCAGAACGCCGGGCTGATGCGACGGGCACTCGAGTACGCGCGCACCTTCGACGCGATCGTGGCCAATCACGCCGAGGAACGAGACCTCGCCTCCGGCGGGCAGATGAACGAGGGCGAGGTGTCGGCGCTGCTCGGCCTGCAAGGAGTACCGGCGGCGGCCGAGGAGGTGGTGATCGCGCGGGACCTCGCGCTCGCGGCGCTCACCGGCGCGCGGCTGCACGTGCCACACGTTTCCACGGCAGGCAGCGTTGAGTTGATCCGGACGGCCAAGGCGCGCGGCGCGCGGGTGACCGCGGAGGTGACGCCGCATCACCTGACTCTGACCGACGAGGTACTCACCGGGTACGACCCGGTGTTCAAGGTCGCTCCGCCGTTGCGCACGCACGAGGACATCGACGTCCTGCGAGCAGCGCTCGCCGACGGCACCATCGACTGCGTCGCCACCGATCACGCGCCCCATCCGCAGGAAGACAAGGAGCGCGAGTTCGATCAGGCACCCCCGGGGATGCTCAACCTGGAAACCGCGCTCGGGGTGCTGATCGGTTTCCTGGTCGATGCGGGGACGATCGATCTGATCCGGTTCGTCGAGGTGATGAGCGTCGCTCCCGCGCGCGTGCGGGGACTGGCCGAGCAGGGAGGGCCGATCACACCGGGTGCGGTCGCGAACCTGGTGCTGTTCGACCCGACGGCGGCGTGGACGGTGGAACCGGAGGCGCTCGCCTCACGGTCGCGTAACACGCCGTTCGCGGGGCGCACGCTGCACGGAAGGGTGATACACACGATCTATCGGGGCCTGTTCACGGTCCGAGACGGGAGGGATGCAGATGGGCAAGGGTGATCGTCGGCCGGTGCGCTGGCGCAAGGATCGCGAGCGCAAGAAGGCAGCCAGGCTGAAGCGCAAGGCGGAGGCGAAGGGCAAGGAGCGGAAGGGTTCGTGAGCGACACGCTGCTCGTCCTCGAGGACGGGACGGCTTTCCCCGGGCGGAGCTTCGGCGCGCGCGGGGAGACCTTCGGCGAGGTTGTCTTCAACACCGGCCTGTCCGGATACCAAGAGGTGCTGACCGACCCCTCGTACCACGGGCAGATCGTGGCCATGACGTACCCGCACGTCGGCAACTACGGCGTGAATCCGTTCGACGTCGAATCGAGCCGCGTGCGAGTCGCCGGCTACGTCGTCCGAGAAGCCGTGCGTGCCTACTCCAATCACCGTGCCACCGCGTCGCTCGACGACTACCTGGCGGCCGCGGGCATCGTCGGCATCGAGGGCATCGACACCAGGCGCCTGACCCGCCACATCCGCTCGGCCGGTGCGATGCGCGGAGGCATCTCGACCGAAGATCTCGACGCCTCGTCCCTGCGTGCGCGCGTGATGCTCTCACCCGAGATGACCGGGCTGAACCTGGTCGACCCCGTGACCACGCCGCGACCGTACCGCGCGGCCGACGTGACGGGGGAGGAGCCGCATCCTTTCGGGGGCCGCGTGTTCCGCGTCGCGGCCTACGATTTCGGGATCAAGACCAACATCCTTCGGCAGCTCGGCGAGCACGGGTGCGACGTGACGGTGTACCCAGCATCGACGCCGGCGGCGACGATCCTTGCCGAAGGCTACGACGGCGTGTTCCTGTCGAACGGGCCGGGTGACCCGGCGGCGGTCAAGGCCGGGATCGAGGCGACCGCGGAGCTGCTCGGCAGCCTCCCAGTGTTCGGCATCTGCTTGGGCAGCCAGATCATGGGGATCGCCCTGGGTGCCAAGACTTTCAAGCTGAAGTTCGGCCACCGCGGGATCAACCAGCCGGTCAAGCGGATGGCCGACGGACGTGTCGAGATCACGAGCCACAACCACGGATTCGCGGTCGATCCCGGATCCTTCGAGCACGACGCCTCCGGGCGCGCCGTCACCGCATTCGGTGCCGTGGAGGTATCGCATGTCAACCTCAACGACGACACCTGCGAAGGCCTCCGGTGCCTGGACATACCTGCCTTCAGCGTGCAGTACCACCCCGAGGCCGCGCCCGGTCCCCACGACGCCCGCTACCTGTTCGATGAGTTCGCACGGCTGATGGGAGGATCATGAGCCCGCGCAAGAGCGTCGCGAAGAAGCCACCCGCCAAGCGAGCGAAGCCGAGGGCGGCGAAGCCACCCGCCAAGCGAGTGAAGCCCAAGGCGACGAAGAAGCCGGCGAAGCGTGAGGCGGTCGAGCGCGTCAAGGTGGGCGGCCTGCGTACGCTGGGCGACGTGGAGCCGGCGGGACGCGGTGCGGCTGCGGCGCCGACGGCGAACGCAACCACGCGCAAGGCCCTGGAGCTGCTCGAGCAGGAGTTCGAGCGCGCGCTCGCCCTGAAGGAGAAGCTCGCAGCGGAGGCGGCGATCGGCGGCAAGGAGAAGGGCCGCGATGCGACCAGGCAGCAGGAGAAGCTGCGCGCGCTGGTCAACTCGTTGGAAGGGATGAGCCGCTTCGCGATGCGGATGGGGTTGGTCACGCCCGCGCAGGCGCGCGAGCTGTACGCCAAGGCGATGAGCCAGGGTCTCTACGAAGGGTGGCGTTGAGTGCCGCGTCGTGACGATATCCGAACCATCCTGATCCTGGGCTCGGGGCCGATCGTGATCGGTCAAGCCTGCGAGTTCGACTATTCGGGGACCCAAGCCTGTCGTGTCCTGCGCGACGACGGGTTCCGCGTGATCTTGATCAACTCGAACCCGGCGACCATCATGACCGATCCCGAGTTCGCCGACCGGACCTACATCGAGCCGATCACCGCGGAGACGGCAGCGCGCGTGATCGAACGCGAGCGTCCCGACGCCCTGCTGCCGACGCTCGGCGGGCAGACCGCGCTCAACGTCGCAGTCGAGCTCGCGGAGTCGGGCGTCCTGGAGAAGTATGAGGTCGAGCTGATCGGCGCCCGGTTGGACGCGATCCGTCGAGGCGAAGACCGGCGCCTGTTCAAAGAGACGATGCAAGAGGTCGGGATCGATCTGCCGCGCTCGGGGTTCGCGTACTCGCTGGATGAAGCGCGCGCGCTGGCGGCCGAGATCGGCTACCCGGTGATCGTGCGCCCCTCGTTCATGCTCGGCGGCGCCGGCTCCGGGCTCGTCTACACCGAAGACGACCTGGTGCGTATCGCCGGCGACGGCCTGGCGCGCTCGCGCATCGGCGAGGTCCTGGTCGAGGAGTCGGTGCTGGGCTGGAAGGAGTTCGAGCTCGAGGTCATGCGCGACCTGGCGGACAACGTTGTGATCATCTGCTCGATCGAGAACCTCGACCCGATGGGGGTCCACACCGGCGACTCGATCACGGTCGCGCCGCAGCAGACGCTGACCGACCGCGAATACCAGGAGATGCGGGACGACGCGATCCGGTGCATCCGCGCCATCGGCGTCGACACCGGCGGCTCCAACATCCAGTTCGCGGTGGACCCGGCGACCGGACGTCGTGTGATCATCGAGATGAACCCCCGGGTGTCGCGCTCCAGCGCGCTGGCCTCGAAGGCGACTGGGTTCCCGATCGCCAAGATCGCGGCCAAGCTGGCCGTAGGGTATCGACTGGACGAGATCGCCAACGACATCACGCGCAAGACCTTGGCGAGCTTCGAGCCGACCATCGACTACGTCGTGACCAAAGTGCCGCGCTTCGCCTTCGAGAAGTTCCCAGGAGCCGACCGCCGTCTGGGCAGTGCCATGAAGTCCGTCGGCGAGGCGATGGGCATCGGACGCACGTTCAAGGAGTCGCTGCAGAAAGCGTTGCGGTCGCTGGAGCAGGACCGCAGCGGCCTCAACGGCGACGGCAAGGATCCCGCCGGGTCCGCCGCCGATCTTCTCGCACGCTGCGCGGAGCCGACCCCCGATCGCATCTTCGAGGTCGAGGCCGCGCTGCGCGCCGGCGCGCCGGTCGCCGATGTCGCGGCGGCCACGGGGATCGATCCTTGGTTCCTCCACCAGATCGCCGAGATCGTCGCCATGCGGCGCCGCGTCGGAGCTGCGGGAAGCGGCATCAACCCCGGCGAGCTCCGGGAGGCGAAGCGGTTCGGATTCTCCGACGCGCAGATCGCCACGCTCACGGGTTCCACCGAGGAGGGCGCCCGCACCAGGCGGCTCGGCTTGGGCATCCGCCCCGTGTTCAAAGCCGTGGATACCTGCGCGGCCGAGTTCGAGGCCGAGACGCCGTACTACTACTCGACCTACGAGGACGAGGACGAGGTTCGCAAGACCGGGAAGCCCACGATCATCATCCTCGGAGCGGGCCCGAACCGCATCGGGCAGGGCATCGAGTTCGACTATTGCTGCGTCCACGCGTGCTTC
>DASWIP010000031.1:0-72596 GCA_036397635.1 Actinomycetota bacterium
GTGGACCTCCAGCATCGAGCACATCCGCGCCACGCCGGGCTTCGAAGGCCGGAGCTGGCCGCGCGCGATGACGCTCGAGGAGAACCTCGAGGACCTGCGGATGCACGCGGCGCACTTCGCAGCGCGCGAGGGCTTCACCTACACGGTGCTCGAGCCGGTGACCGATGAGGTGATCGGCTGCGTCTATATCTACCCGGACGAGGATCCCGCCTTCGACGCGCACGTGCGGTCCTGGGTGCGCGCGGACCGGGCGCATCTCGATGAGCTGCTCGCCGAAACGGTCGCGCGCTGGCTGGCCGAGGTGTGGCTATTCGGACGCGTCCGGTACCGCTCGTGACCCGCCGCCGCCGCCGTTTTCGTCGGTAACGGTGCGAGTGTCGGCGAGATCCTGTCCGGCAACCTCTTTCACGCTGAGCGATGCCGCGAGCGCGCTCACCACCAGGCGCGGGTCGGTGCTCGGAGCCAGGTCGACCCAACACACGCCATCCGGATAGTCGTCCAGCCGGTCGGCGGCGACCTGCAGGCACAAACGTGTCTTGCCACAGCCCCCAGCTCCGGTCAGCGTGACCAGCCGTGCTTCGGCGAGGAGGCTCCGCAGCGCGACGATGGACTCGCCGCGGCCGATCAAGCCCAGTCCCACCCAATCCGCGGGTCTCCGCGGCCGGTTAAGAGCTCGCGTCACAAGAGCAGGGCCCGGCCCACCAGAGTGCGTGCATGCGCATTGGCCACCATGGTTCCCGTGCTCTCGGCACACAGGTCGGGCGGGCAATCGAACAGGATGCGGTTCGCGCACCGGTCTCTCAAGACCACGAGCCCCCTAGGATCTCACCCTAGGATCTCGCTCGGCTGCTCCGTCGCGCGATGTGCCCGGCGATGCGTGCGGCGTCGCGGCCCACCCCGTGGATCTGCTCGGATGACTTGGCGTGGAGGAACTTGAGACCGACGAAGTAGAGGCCGGGTTGGGACCCGACGACTCCACGGTCGTGCATCGGCTCCTGCGGGCCGAGCACGGGCAGGTCGATCCACGAGAAGCCGGGATGAGATCCCGAGCACCAGATCACGTTGGCGACATCGAGGCGCCGGCCGTCCTCGAGTTGGGGGAGTCCTTCTTGGACGCCCGTGGTTCGCGGCACCCGCTCCACTCCCGCCGCTGCAAGATCCTTCGGCTTGACCCGGATCAGGAGGTCGCCCTTAGCCAGCATCCGCGGCCGAGCCCTGCGTCCGATCGGCGTGCTGGTCGTGAGCACGCGGTGGAAGATGACTCGACCGATGAACGGCATCAGCACGCGCGCGACGCGACTCGTGGGTCGGAAGGGGAGGTGCCCGACATCCGGCCCCGACAGCCACACCCGGCGGCTCGCCGCCAGCTCGAACGCCACCTCGGCTCCTGAGTTCCCTGCCCCTACGACGAGGACGTCCCCCTCCCGGAGCTGTCGAGGGTTGCGGTAGTCCGCGACGTGGAGCTGGACGATCTTCGGGTCGAGTTCGGCTGCGAACTCGGGGACCCGAGGTCGCTGCCATGAGGACATGGCGACCACCACGTTGTCGGCTTCCAGACGTCGGCCGCCTGCCGTCGCCGTGAAGCCATCCCCGTTCCGGGTCAGCCCCTCCACCTCGACGCCGGTCCAGACGGGCAGGTCGAAGCGCCTGGCGTAGGACTCGAGATAGTCGGCGAACTCATCCTTTGTCGGCAGTGTCCAGCGAGGGCCGGGGAAGCGCATCCCGGGCAGGCTGTTGAGGCGGTTGGGTGTGAAGAGCCGGAGGGAATCCCAGCGCTTGCGCCATGCATCCCCGATCCTGCCGTTCGCATCGACGATGAGGAATGGAAGGCCGCGTTGGGTGAGGTGATACCCGACCGCTAGGCCGGCCTGACCTCCACCGATCACGAGTGTCTCTACGCGCTGCTCGTTCATGTCGCCACCTCCTGGGGCCATGCCTCCGACGGTACGGTCGCCGGGCGGTTCGGGGAATCGGGAGTCTTCCCCATATCGAGGGCGCCCCGTCCGCACGCTGTGACTCCAGGTGGCGGTCGGTTCAGCGAAAAGGTGCGGCACCGAGCGGGATCAGACCCGTCCCTGCTGGGGCACGAGCCCGTGCTCCATCGCAAACAGCGTTGCGGCGGCCCGCGTCGAGACTCCGATCTTCCGGTAGGAATTCTGGATGTGGCGATCGGCTGTCTTGGTCGAGATGCCGAGTCTGCGCGCCACTTGCTTGGTCTGCAGGCCTCGGGCCACGAGCCCCATGACCTCAGCCTCTCGCTCCGTCAGACCCGCCGGGCGCTGGATCTGAGGGGTTTCCTCGCCGGCGGCCTCGATCACCGCCGCGACCATCCTCGAGTCCAGCCGCCCGGCGCGCGCCTCCTCACCGAGCAGTTTGGCTGCGTCCTCGGGTGGGATCCCGCGTCGGTAGGGGCGGGGTTCGCACATGGCGTGGAACGCATCGGCGGCGGCCAGCAGGCGCACACCCGCGGGGAGCGCGGACGCAGAGAGCCTGCGGTGGTATCCGGTCGCGTCGAGTCGCTCGTGGTGAGCGCAGGACGTGTCGGCGAGCGAGGCGAGGAACCCGCCGCGGAGCAGGATGCGCTCGGTGTGGTAGGGGTGGAGGCGAACCTGTTCCCACTCGTCGAGCGTCAGGGCAGCCGGTTTTTGCCAGATCCGCGGGCTGATCGCTACCCGCCCCACGTCGTGGACGAACGCCGCCCGCCGCACCAGCGTCACGTCCGAGGGATCGAAGCCGCAGATGCGCGCCGCGGCGCTCGCCAGTTCGGCGACGCTGCTCGAGTGGCCGGAGAGATGCGGTGACACCAGGTCGGCGAAGTCGCCGATGGCGGCGAGGGCTCGGTCCACCCCTTCGCTGTCAAGGGTGAGCCAGGGCGTGGGCTCCGCGGCCAGGGTCGTCTCCCATGCCGAGTCCGGCTCATCCGCCGCGGCCATGATCTCCGGCGCCTCCTCGATGAAGCGGCGCGCGACGCGTGGGTCGAAGGCGTGCCCTGCTCGCCTGCGGATCACCTCCACGGCGTGGTCATCCCCGCCGATCATTCGCTGGTACGCGGCGTCACGAGCGACGTGCACGATGCGAAGCGGGAGGGAGACCTCCTCCCCCTCGGCTCGCTTCAGCATCCCCTTCCCGTCCCAACGCTCCGTGAGGTGGACGAACAGGTCTTGGACCTCCGGCGGCAGCCCGAGCCGCTTCGCCATCATCTCCGCGACCTCGCACAGAGCAGCGAAGTGGGGCTTCATGAACTTCCCCGCCGGGATCAGCCGCCTGGCCACCTCGTACGCGCGCCGGTAGGGGGGATCGTCGGGGGAAGGGAGGGAGCGGATGAGGCCCACCACGGCCTCCGGCACCGATCCGAACTGGACGGGGGTGATGTTGTCGCTCCTGCTCCCCGCGAAGATCCGCATGGCGATGTCTGCGTCGGTGGTACACCCCGAGTACATCAGCAGGGACGCGTAATAGGTCTGCGACTCGGTCTTGCGATCCACATCGAGCAGCTCGGCGAGCTTCATGGTCATCAGCGTGCCGCGCAGACCATGCTCGAACGGAAAGCCCATGCCCAGATCGGTTGCCAGGCACGCGGCGGCGATGATCTCAGCGCCTCGAACGGGCTCGTTCTTTGCCGATCTGCCACCCATCACTCGGAGAAGGGTACTTCAGCGCCGCCGCGAGGCGTCACCGCAGGCGCCACGTCCCTGGGAGCCTGCCCGGCATCCTTCTAGGCCGCGTTCGTGGGCAGGCCGCATGTCGTTGGGATGGGCAGTCCCGCGAAGCGTGCTTCGATGTAGTCCAGCGCCATGGGGATGAAATTCGCCGCCCCCTGGATGTGCTCAACCCCCGCCGGATCGCGCACGTAGAACATGTTCGCTCCGGCCGCACAGTATTCGGCCACTAGCGCGTCCAGCGGCGCGATCCAGATGATCTCGTCGTTGATCGCGTTGTAGTAGAACGTCGGTGCCGTCGGCGTGTCCTGCCCGAGCTGATTGCCTTCGAGCACACCGCGCACGATGGGTCGGGCGAAGAAGTTCGGCTCGGTCGTCCAGTCATCGAAGTGGGCCAGCGGAGCAGCGAAGATCGCCGACGAGCAGCCGGTCTTGATCCGATCGGCGAACGCCGCTCCGGCTTGGTTCAGCGCGGCGAACAGGTCCATCTCCGGGTACGCGCGGTTGATCGCCACGCCCACCGCCATCAGCGTGCCCGTCGCGAGCGTTCCGTCGATGTAGCGGACGTTGGCGAGGTTGCCGACCGGAACGCCGCCGGCTGCGACCGCCACCACGTTCAGCTCCGGCGCATACGTCGGCTGCACCTCGTTCGCCGCCGCGCTCTCGAAGGCGCCCCCGGAGTAGCCGAACAGTGCCACCGGTGTGCTTGTGCCGGAGAGACCAGCCGGCTCGAAGCTCTCCGCGGCGCGGATCGAGTCGAGCACCATGTGCGCGTTGACGAGGCGGACGATGTAGCCCTTGTCCGGACCCAGGGGATCAGGGATCACCAAGACCCGGCCGGCCGCGATCTCCGGAAGCATGGCGGTGAGCTCGACCACGAGGTTCCGGTTGACCGCACCGCTCGGCGCCTGCTGGCCAACCTGCAGCTGGTAGGACGGCGCGCAGTTGGGGTCGAGCGAGTTCTCCGCGTTCTGCAGCGACACCAGCTGCCGGCCCCCGGCGGGCGGATCCGCATCGGGAACGATCAGCGTTGTCACGTTCGCGATCGGACGGTCGGCGACGTCTCCTGTGCGGTAGAGCAACTGGTACGCGTGGAACCGCATGCCGGTCAACGGGACCTGCATGAGACTGACGTCGACCTGACGTGAGCGCAGGATCGTCCCGGGAGTGAGGTCCTCGATGCCGGCGGGCGCCTGGTAGAACGGATCGTTCTGGGGTTCGAGGACCTCGGCAGAGGCCGGCGTCGTCGCACCGATCCCCGCGATGAGCAGCGCGAAACCCAACAGATGCGTGAACCGCCGCTGCCGCGACGAACGTTCGCTTGCTCCCCGAGTGCGTATCGCGATCCCCTCCCAGTGGTGACAGGAACTCTTGTCAGGGGGGTTCGGCGATGGACCCCCGCACTCCTTCCGCGCGTCAGGGGAGAAGCGAAATTCGCCATGTGACAGTATGCGACGACGATGGGGGGGCCGGGAACCGTTTGATCGCCAGGGTCGATTTGATCGCCAGGGTCGATCTCGCCTATCTCGCCGAGCGCGTCGCGATCGAGGCGGAAGGTCTTCGATGGCACTCCAGCCGTCGTCAGGTCGATCGCAACGTCCGCCGCCACAAAGCGCTCAGCGGCGTGGGATGGGTGCTGGTTCGAGTGACCTGGAAGCGTGTGCACGAGCGACCAGCTGAGGTCGCGGACGCCGTCCGAGCCGCTCTCTCGCGCGAGAAGGGAGCGGTGAAGCGCTCTTGTCCGAGACGTCGATCGGCCGGTGAGTGCACAGGTGGCGAGGGACGGTCGCCCCGGACTGAGAATGGGTCGAGGGATCCGGACATG
The DNA here is from genome assembly GCA_036397635.1 of Actinomycetota bacterium. Taxonomy (GTDB): domain Bacteria; phylum Actinomycetota; class AC-67; order AC-67; family AC-67; genus DASWIP01. The sequence continues at coordinate 5,485 of DASWIP010000031.1, forward strand.
CGAACCGCTTGGGTGCCGACCTCCCCGGAAAGCGGCCTATCCCTCCTGTCCACCCCCTGCGCTCCGCTTGTCAGTGGATGGCGTTGCCAACTGACCTGTCGCCTACGAGAGAGGCTCGCATGGCGGATGTGTTCGCGGGCGTGCGCGGCGTGGTGCGTGTGTTCGTGGACGAATCGGATGCCGGCTGGTGAGCCTGCTTACGCGCCCTTCGAGCTAATCTGACTGTGCGCGAACCGACCCCTTCAATCACGGTACGGGGGCCGCAGACCCTTGAACATCGGAAAGTGTCGGACGTTGGTGGTTGCGAGCGGAAAGTCGAGCCGTTCCGAAGTGGCCGCGATCATCAGGTCCGCGACGCCGATGCCACCGTGACTCCGACGAAGTCTGCGACCAAATTCGCCAGCGATGCGCGAGATCTCTTCATCCACGGAAACCCAACGAAGCTGTTGGAACAGTCGCTCGGCGGGTCGTCGCTCCTCGCTCCGTAGTCCACGAAGCACTTCGACACGGGTTACTTCCGAGCACACGCCAACGTCCTCAAGTTCCAGCACGTACGCGACGGCCGATGAATGTCCTCGCAAGATGTCTATGAGAACGGTGGTATCGAGAACGGAACTCATCGATGCCGCCGATCCTCCAGGTCCCGCTCTCGCTGCGTGTCTCCGCGGCGGAGTTCCTCAACATAGTGGCGTCCCTTTGGCAGCCGACGAACCGAGCCTGCGGCATCGCGAACGGCCTCCCTGAACGCCAGCAGCCTCGTGTTCTCGGTCTGCGGCCCAGCTAAGTAGGCATCGACCGCCTCACGGATGAGATCCGACTTCGTGGTGCCGGCTGCACGGGCGCGCTTACCCAAGCGCTCGTGCTGGGATTCATCGAGGTAGATCTGGGTTCGCCGCATGATGTATAGAGAATACATCGTGAGGGAAGAGGGCGTCAAGGTCCCGGAACTAGCAGGGCCCGGGCGCTTCGCGCCCGGGCCCTCGTATCGTTCGGCTTAAGTGTTCCCGGCGTAGGTGAGGAAGTAGTAGATCTGGCTGGCCGGGATGTCGTTGTAGGTGTCGCCTCGGCCCCAGTAGTAGTCGTTCCGGTTGTACTGCCAGGAGTAGGACACCGGCAGGATCGTCACCCAGACGCGATCGTCGGGCTGGGAATCGATCGCCGCCTGCACGAAGGCATCGTGCACCTTCATCGGTGCGATGGTGAAGCCGCCACAGCACTGGTAGCCCTGGGTCCGCAGAGCGATGCCCGCTCCGAGGTTGCCCGACGCGGCTGCGTTGGTGTGGAACCCCATCATCTCGTGGAGCCCGTCGAACGCCTGGCCCCAGCGGCTGGCCGCACGCGAGGAGCTGGTGTCGCGCAGCACCTGGCAGGACAGCAATGCGAACCACTCGAGATCCCGGTCGCCCCAGCGGGCTTCGGTGAACTGCAGCGACTGATCCGTCGGCCCGACGGTGTTCTCGAACGTGAAGCTGTTCGGACCTCCGTGACCGCAGTAGAAGGCGTAGTCCACGTCGTCGGCGTAGAAATGATCGTTGCCGCCTGAGATCGTGTCAGACTTGAAGTCGCTCTCCCACGAGGAGTTCGTGGACCACGTCCACCTGACCTGGGGCCGGGGGCTCGGCGAGTTGTTGGTCCAGTCGCGGAACCCGCCGGTGTAGGGCGAGCAGGCCGGACTGTCGGTGCCTGACCACGATGCGACCTGGTTCCCCCCCTGCGCGTGGCTGCCGCCATGACCCTCGAAGTCGGGGAGCGGGAGCCCGAGCGCGGCGGCTGCGGGTGGCTCATCGATGACGGGCGGCTCGAGCGAGATCTCGAAGCTCTGCTGCGCGGTGGCGACCAAGCCGTTCGCGTCGGTCACCATCAGCGTGAGCGTCTCAGGGATCGGGATGGTCTCAGGGATCGGGATGAGTGCCCTTTCCGGATCGGGGGTGATTTCGTAGGAGACCTCGCTCGAGTTGGTTCCCACGCTGCCGTTGGTGGCGGAGGTCCACGCGTAGGCGTACGGCTCCGTCCCGCCGGAAACCTCGGCCATCGCGCTCACCGTTGACCCATCGACGAATCCACCGATCTGGGCCTGCGGCGCGTTCAACACGGCCGGCACGTACTGGTCCAGCGGGATGGTGCCGTCGACGCCCTCGGGCAGACTGGCGCTGCACTCGAAGTGCGGCACGAGCGTTCCGACCTTCACGTCAAGGCTGGGTGCGAAGTAGACGAGGTCGGCGGAGATCTCAGCTCCTTCCGGTGCGTCCAGGGCCGCGTCGCAGATGCTCGGTCCAGCGAGTGGATCCGCGATCGGAACGCGAGCCCCGTCGGTGACCTGGCGCAGAGCGTACTGGGCTTGGGCCACCGTCCCGTCGGGGTTCACCGTGACGCTGACGTTGGCTCCCGGACCCGTGACCCGAACCCCGTCGAGCGCGATCTGCATGGAGACCTGCGTATCGAACAGCCACTCGGCGCGGTCGCCGATGCCGGGAAGAGCCGGCAGCAGCGAATTCGGGTTCAGTTGGAATGCGACCTTGGAGTTGGAGACGGTGCTGATCGCGTTCCCGGGAAGGAGCGCGGCGTCGTCGAGGGCTCCCTCAACGAAGTCGGTAGCGGCCTCGGCGCTGAGCACTGCTGGGCCGCCGTTCTGCAACGTCAACGCGATGTCGAGCAGGTTCAACGTGTCGAGGCCGGGGATCGGATCACCGGGATCGGCGAGGAAATAGAGCTCTTCGGGCAGTCCCTCGGGCATGGTCGGCCCCAGAGGTGGCACGGTCAACAACGTGGGAAGCTGCTGGAACTGCGCCTCGTCCAGGAACCAGAACACGCCGTTGTCGTCGATCGGCGGCCGGTCGCCGAGCCGTCCACCGAGCCTCAATGCGGCCACGAGCGCGTCGCCCTGCGCTGCCGTCAGCCCATCGGAGACGACCGTGAGCGTGGTTGCGAAGCACGACGAACGACCCGCCGGCGAGTACTTACACGCGATCCGTGACGACGGATCGGGATCGGTCCCCCGACCGACGGCGGTCGAGAACGGCGCCATCGTGACCAGCACGGCCACCAACGCCAAAGCACGTTTCGCTCGCATCGTGGATCTCCCCCCTCGCCGGGACGCGCTCGGCGAACACGGCCCCCGGATCGACTGATGCGATGAACGTATGCGCGCGCACGACGAGGTTCAATACGGGAAATCGCGTAGGGCTCGACGTGCCGATCGCGAGGGGCTCGAGACCGTCGAATGCGAGTGGCGCATCATCGTCGGCTGCTGAGAGCAGGTGGGGAAGCGGTCGGGCAGGAGAGGGAGCCTCGAAGGACGAATCTGTGATGGAGTTCTCACTCGAGCTGTGGGGAGGTCCTCCCGTGAACGTCTCCAGATCCCGCGCTGCTGTGGCGCTGGCCGCCGTAGCCGCCGCGGTACTGGTCTCGGGTCCAGCGCCGCCCGCGCAGGCTGATCACTGCAATCGGATCGTGCTGCACTCGGGGACCGGGCTGCTTATCGATGCGGGACTGGCCGGCTGCCATATGCCGGCGGGGCATGTCGACACGGATCACATCAATCCCGGCTCCTCGAGCCTGCAAGTGCGCGTGCTGGGAACCGAGAGGCCGTCGGACGTGAGCACGCTCGCCTTCCCCGGTCTGACCGACTCAAGGTCGTGCGCGGACGGTGTGTGTGGGCTTACCCAGTGGACGTTCGAGCCTGAGGGAACCGTCAGCCATCCGGAGCCGCTTTGGGACAGCGCCTTCTTCTCGATCGCGCGCGCGTCGAGCGTCGATGGGGGCGAAGCGGTTGTGACGATCTGCTTCGACGACGCAGGCACGGACTGCGTGTCGCGCACGTACCGCACGCTGGCCTGAAGCAACTGAGGGGTCCAACCGTCGTCACGCGACGCGTGCTCGGATGCGCGGCGGGACTGATCGAAGCGGGCTGCGCGATCTCGATTATGCTGACCACAGGCAGCACGGAGGAGGCGCTCGAACGCCTGCCTGATCATTCGATCGTTGGCTAGTTCCGGAGGCGGGGGACCACGGGGCGACGGTCAGATGTCTTCAGATGATGGACTGGATCCGAGAAGGAGAAGCTCTGCCGCCCGCCTTGCCGGGTGAGCCGGACAGTTCCCGCGCGACTCGACCGACGGTGGTCGAGGATGAGGCCGGCGATCTGCGGATGTGGTACGCGGGTCACGACGGCTCGACGTCTCGGATCCTTGGAGCCGTCCAAAGGGTCGGGGAAGCGTGGAAGCGAATCGGTGTGGTCATCGATGCCGGTTTCTCGGGCGATGCGGACCACTATGGCGTCGAGTCTCCGTGCGTTGTGCGCACCCCCGGCGGGTACCTGATGTCCTACGGCGGCTTCGACGGCGAAGTCACGAGGCTCCACATGGCGACCTCGGCCGATGGACTGAACTGGGCTCCGCAAGGCACCATCATGCAGCGGGAAGCGGAGGACGTCCTTGCGGCCACCGATCCTTGCCTGCTCGTTTCGGGATCAGGGGTGTGGCTGTATTACACGGGCCATTCCGAGGTCGCGAACCTGCCGCGGGCAACCATCATGGCCGCTGTGTCCCCCTCCGGTGCGTCCTGGGATCGCATCGGCCCGGTGCTCGAGCCCGCCCCCGGCGAGGTTGCCCTCTCGCATGCCTGCGTCCTCGACGTCGCGGCGACCTTCTGGATGTTCTTCGGTTGCGACGACGGCAGCCGCTCCACGATAGAGATGGCGACCTCGCGCGACGGCGTGACCTGGGAACGACGCGGAACGACGCTCTCGCCGTCGGGGACCGGACCAGACGCGCGTTCGGTACACGGCCCATGCGCAGTGCGCCTGCACGACGGAACTCTGCGGATGTGGTACGCGGGACTCGCAGCCGAGGATCAGGGGCCCTCCTATCGCATCTGTTCCGCGAGGTTCCCTGCGCCGCCCTTTTAGCCTCGGGCCAGCGCGCGCCGGTGCTCGGAGCGAGGGGCTTGCGGGAGCGTGAACCGGAAGATGGAGCCCTTGTCCGGCTCACTCTGGAACGAGATCTGCCCGCCGTGCGCCTCGACGAGCCGCTTGGTCAAGGCGAGCCCCAGGCCGGTCGAGGGCTGACCGCGCAGCGGCGCCGTTCCTTGGGCCCGGTAGAAGGGCTCGAAGATGAGATCCCAGGCATCGGCTGGCACGCCGACGCCCGTGTCGCTCACCGTGATCTCGACCGCGCCGCTGCCCTCGACCGCGCCGCTGCTCTCGACCGCGCGCACCTCGATCCGCCCGCCAGGCGGGGTGTACTTGACCGCGTTGTCGAGAAGGTTCTGCACGATGCCTCTGAGCCGCCGCGGGTCCACGATGACGCGCGGCAGGGTGCGTGGGATCCGGACGGTGACGATGAGGTCGTCTTGATCGAACAGCGGCTGCATGCTGGGGATGACATCGTCGAGGACCTCGCGGACCGACACCGACTCTGGCTCGATCGTCAGCATGCCGGCTTCCATCTTCGCGAAATCGAGGATCTCGTTGACCAGGGCGAGCAGCTCGCGCGCCGAGCCATCGATCCGCCGGCCGGCGTGCGCGACGACGGCGTCCTTGGGCGCCTGCTCCAGGAGCATCGCCGCCTGGTTGAGGATGACGGCCAGCGGTGTCCGCAACTCGTGCGAGATCGACGCGAACAGCTCGTTGCGTTGTCCAAGCAGGCGCTGCACCTCCTCGGTGCGCTGTTTCACGCGGGCGTCCAACGTGTCATGGCTCAACTGCAACTGATCGGCCATCTGATTGATCCCGAGCGCGAGCGACCCGATCTCGTCGGCGCCTTCCATGGTGGCGCGCGCGCTCAACTCGCCCCGGCCGAGACTGTGAACCGTGGACACCAACGGCCGGACCTGACCGACGACGACGCGGGAGAGCAACGCGCCGATCCCCACGACGCCGGCCATCCCCACCAACAGCAGCAGGCCAAGCTGGACCGCTGCTCGGCGCGCGGCTGCGAAGGCAGGCGCCGTGGGGGTCTGGAACGCCAGCGTCCCGAGCCTTCGTCCCTGCACTTCGTAGGGCGCGTAGAGGACGGCGAACTCCCGACCGCCGCTGCGGATGGTCTGGCGGCGGGAGGTACCCTCGTCCAACATCGGGACGTTCGTCGGTCGTAACCAAGGGCCGGCCGTTCCCAACTCACTCCCTTTTGCCGTGTAGAGCGCGACGGCTTCGTCGCCTGGGAACTCGCCGGAGGCTCGCGCCAGCGATTCGTCGAGTAGACCCTCCAGGCGCATCGCGACGATGGCCACGCCTACCACCTCGCACGGCTCGGACGAAGCGCACACCGGCGTCGCGATCGCCAGCATCCTGGCATCTTGATCCTCGAGCACACCTGCATGTCGTCCCCCGTCGCGGTCTGCGAGGGCCACTTCGACGAAGCGCTCGTCGAACCGCGGTGCCGGGCCAGGCTCCGATCCTCTCGACCTGAGCGCGACCGGCCGGCGCGTCGGCTCCAGGACCACTGAGAGGTCGAGGTCGCTCTTCAACCGTTGCACGGAGCCCAGCAGCCGCGATACCGCGCGCACGTCCCGGTCCGAGACCGCCGTCGCCATCCCCTGGAGGTTCGACGCGAAGTTGACCGACTCGAGCAGGTAGAGCTCACGATCACGGAGCAAGGTGCGAACGTTGAGGGACCGCTGGAGCAGCTCCTGGTCGAGCTGAGCTTCGGCGCGCGCGGCGAGCTCGTGGATGATCCGGAAACCGCCCGCCGTACCGACGATCACCATAAGCGCGAAGAAGGGGATGAGCAGCTTCCAGAACAGCGGGAGATCGCGGAACCACGATCGCCGGTGGGGCGTCCGAACCCGTGCGGCCCTTCGAGACATCGCTCCCTCCCTGTGGGCCGCCGTCGGGCATGTGGCGAGGATCGCCGACGCAAGCGTAACAGCGGTCGCGTGTCAGGCGGAACGGAGATACGCGATGACGGCCAGGACGCGGCGGTGGTCGTCGGGAGTGACCTCGAGCCCGAGCTTGGTGAAGATGCTCCGCACATGCGCCTCGACCGTCTTGGCGGTCAGCGAGAGATGCTCGGAGATCGCTTGATTGGACCGGCCCTCCGCCATTAACGCGAGCACCTCACGCTCACGGGGTGAGATCGAAGCGAGGAGAGCACTTCCTCCTCCCACCAGCGAGCGAACCACGTCGGGATCGATCACGGTGTCACCGGCCACCAGCCGCACGAGCGCGTCGCGGAGTTGGTGTGGCTCGGACATCCGGCGATCGAGCAGCAGCCCGATGCCCGGCGCTCGCGTCACGACCGCGACATCGGCGGCGTCGGACAGCAGCAGGATGGGCAGATCGGCTCGGAACGCACGGAGCTGCGCGACCTCCGCATCGGTTCGGACGAGCGCGGCATCCGCGACCGCGACGTCGCAGGGCTGCTCTGCGATCAGAGCGAACAGATCTTCCAGTGTTTCCACCGAACCGAGCACGTCGAACCCGAGGTCCCCCACCACGCGCACGATCCCTTCGCGCATGAACATCGAACCGTGTGCGACGGTCACACGGAGCCGTGATTCGACGTTGGCCAAGCGGCGCAGCTCCGTGAGCACCAACCCGGCGAGGGTTGACGGGAACACGATCTCACCGGCGCGGATCGCGTGAACGGCATCGATGACGTCGGAAGCTTCAGCGGTCTTGACCAGGTATCCGGACGCACCTGCCTTGACGGCTCGGAGGACGTCAGACCGCTCCTCCGACGACGACAAGACCAGGACCTTCAACGCCGGTGTGTTCGAGAGCATCAGGGCGACCAGCCGGTCACCACTCTCGCCGGGCAGGCCCATATCCACGATCGCCAGCTCGGGGGATGTCTCGACGAGCATGGTCAACGCCGTGCCTGCATCGCCGGCCTCGGCGACCACGCGCGCGCCCGCGCGCTCGAGCATCGCGCGAAGCGTTTCACGCCAGATCGGGTGGTCGTCGACCAGCATCACCGTCGCCGGCTCTGGAACCGTCATGGGCGGAGTCTCACATCCCAGTGCTGAGCGCGCAATGGAGCACACCCCGCATCTTCTGAGCTGGGGGTAACCCTCAAGCCATCTTCGCGGGCCTCCCCCGATGCGACACACGATCCGTGAGGGGCACTATGTGCCACAGGGGACGATATGGCACCGATCAGCAGACCGAGCAGCCTCGAGGGGATACGACCCCTCCTCGCGGTCGTGATCTCGATGACGCTGGTCATGGGTGGCATCCTGATCGGATCCCGGCTCCCCGGGCGGGATGTCACGCTGCGCTATCCAACCGGCTTCGCGCTCGACTATGCGGGCGCGCCCGCAGATTCATTCGTTCCGCTGACAGCGGACGGTCTGTCTCGCGGATCAGACCTCACGCCCCACGGCTCTGGCTCTGCCGACGACGTTCTGACTGGTGACGGGCGGGCGTTCCAAGGACCGGACCCCGAGTGCCGCGACAACCCGTACGACCTCCGCCCCCGACCGTGCGAGGCGACGAGCCAGAGCGTGGAGTACGTAGCGACTCCGGGGGGCTTGGGCGTCAATTACGAAGACTCTCCCGCGAGCGTCGGCGGTCAGATCTTCCAGGTTCCATCGACACTGCGCAGCATCCGGGTCGAGGACGACAACGGCCCCGGCGTGTCGGTGTTCGTCTGCCAGCGGTACGTGGCCGACGGGAGGGGCGACATCTGCACGAGTGGCGACGTGGAGTTGCGGTTCTGCTCGGCGGCTGGACCGCTCGATGTCAGCGGTGAGGGATTCAGGCCGGGGTACTTCCGCATCCGTGTGGACACCGCGAGCCCGACCTGCCCAACCGCGGGAACAACGGGAACCATCACCATCACCTGGTAGCGCCTGACGCAACAGTCGGCGATGCCAGCCGAGAAGGGGGAAGGGCATGTCCAAGAGACTGAGTACGACGGTCTTGGCCTTAGTCGCGAGCATGGCGTTCGCATCGCCGGTGATCTCGCACGCCGGAACGGACCACTACATCTACCGCGCCGGCGACTCGACGGGCACCAATCTGCTTTCCACCGTGGAAACCCCGGCCGGGCGCGCCGCGCCGCTGGGCTACTTCTTCGTACGTCCCGTCGGCACCAGCTTCACGTTGAATGTGGACGACCAGGGAACCCTCGATGGGCTCGAGGTCGCCGTGAGCGCCCATACGTCCGACGGGTTCTTATTCGTGGGCTGCTTGCCGGTGCGAACCACGAGGACGATCACGGGCGCCAGGCCGGGTGCGGAAGTCGTGATCTGGATCGAGAACCTCGGTCCACGCTCGTTCCCCGGCGCTTGCAGCGGCATGGCAACCGCCGGCATCGCAACCGTCACCGGCGTTCAGTAGCACTTACAGGGGGAGACATGAACGCGATGATCAGAAGGATGGCGCTCGCTGCGAGCATCGTGCTGGCGGCGGCGGGATCGGTCGGTGCCTCGCACGCATCGGTGACACCGGTTGCACCGCGACCGGCGACGGTCCTAGACGCCGGCCTCGTTGCGATGCTGGACGCCGCGGAGCCGGGCGAGTCCCTGATCGTCTTCGTCCATGGCGAGGGGCGGGAGGACGCGTCGCGCGCGGCGCGAGCGGTGGGCCTCGACGTGCTGGAGCGCTGGGAGAAGGTCGGCGTCGCGGTCGCCTCTGGCTCTGCGGAGGCCATCCGACGGCTCTCTGCGGATCCCTCGGTGACCTACATCGAGCCAGACCGCCCGGTCGAGATGCTCCTGGACACCGCACACATCGCGACGCGCGCGCAGGAGGCTCGCGAGCCCGCCGCAGGGCTGCTCGAGCCAGAGGGGTTCCCCTACGACGGCACCGGGGTGACGATCGCCATCCCCGACTCGGGGATCGACGCGACGCACCCGATGTTCGTGCAGGACGGAACCTCGAAGGTGGTGCGCAACCTGCGCCATGCCTGCCTCGAATCGGCTCCGTGCAGCGCCTGGGTCGAGGCCGACGACAACGACGCTGCCGACGGGCACGGCACCGCCGTGGCAAGCGTCGCAGCGGGCTACGAGCGCGTCAGCGCCAGGGGCAGGACCGTCCGCGGGGTTGCCCCCGGGGCGAAGCTCGTAGGGCTAGGGAGCGAGGGCGTCTATCTCTATGGCCACCTCAGCGGCTTCAACTGGGTCCTTGAGAATCACGCGGATCCCTGCGGTGATGGAACGTGTCCTCCGATCCGCGTGATGAGCTACTCGGGAGGGTCGGCGGATTCGGTGACGGCCGCGCAGCTGGTAGAGGCGTTGGTGTCTGAGGGGATCACCGTGACCGTGGCGGTGGGCAACGACGGCGGCGACGGGTCACAGGACAACGTCTCTCCGCTGGTGCATACCACGACGCCCGGCGTCATCGGCGTCGCGAACTACGAAGACAACGACATCGGCAGCAGGGACTACGGTCTGGACCCCAGCAGCGGGCGAGGACTCAGGACCGATCCAAGCAGTTATCCCGACCTCGCCGCGCCGGGGACTTGGATCACCCTGGCATGCAGGGCCACGCAACGGAGGTGCCAGCCGGGCCTCGAAGCGGATCCCGATTACTCGATCCTCACCGGGACGTCCCTCTCTGCTCCGTACGTCGCAGGCGTCGTTGCCTTGCTCGTCGAGGCGAACCCTGCGCTAACGCCCGCGGACATCGAGGACCTGCTGGAGGACACCGCCTATCAGTTCGGAACGGCCGACTATGTCGCTGATCCGACCAACCCGAACCATACGACCTCGTTCGACCGGGGTCACGGCCTCGTCGATGTCACGGCGGCCCTGGCGGCCGCGCTGGAGCGACCGGCACCGTACTGGAGCTGCGGTACCGGTGACATCGTCGATCCGGAGGGCGACGCGACGGCCCTCGCCGAGGAGACGGGCTTGTCGCCGCCGTCGGCCGACGGCCTGGACATCACGCGCGCGTGGGTGAGCACCGACCCAACAACCGGCGCGCTCACGTTCGCCGTGCGGCTGGCCGATCTCGGGGAGCTTCCCCCGGCGGCTGCTGTGGGCGAGTACCTGCGCTTCTACTTCACCTACGCTGGCGCGCCCTACGAGGTCCACATGCAGCGGCTGGGTGGCGCCGCCGAGGCGAGCGTCCGATTCCATCTGCAAACGGCGGGGAGCGCCATCGATCGAGTGATCGTCGCCGACGACCTCGCCGGCAGCTTCGACCATGTCGCAGACGTGGTTCGGGCAGTGGTTCCCGCCAGCGCGTTCAACGATTGGAACCCCGCCGTGCCGGTCGTCGTGGACGGCGACCTCCTGACCGGACTCCAGGTCACGTCCAACCGGCCGCACGGGAACCGTCCTGCAGGGCCGGCGTTCCTGATCGCCGACACCGCCAAGGGCGCCTGTCCCCACATCGTCGGGTCCTAACCCGAACCAGCATCGCGTTCCTGAATACGAAAGTGCTCCTCGCGAAGATTCACGGTCGGTTCGGCGAACTCGCCGGCGGCGCGCAGCCTCAACCCGACCGGCTCCAGTGCACCGACCAGGGCTGGTCCTCAGACAAGCTGCGACAAGAAGGTTTGCGCGGGGACGATCACGGGGCGCGACTCCTTGAACGAGTCCGCCGAATTGTACGGTGCGTCCATGACGACCTGGAATGCGTGCGCGGCTCCGACCGCCCGCTGGAAGTAGGCCAGCGAGGGAGACAATCGCGGGCCAGAGCCCTGCTTCACCTCCACGAGGAACCACGGCGTTCGATCGCGCGCAACGATCAGATCCACTTCACGTTTCTGCTTGTCGCGCAGGTAATGCATGGAGAAGTCACCGAGGCCTGCGTCGGTCCAGAAATGACACGCCTTCAGGAGTGCGGCTGCGACCATGTTCTCAGCGCGCGCGCCGGGGTCGTCGATGGATGACCAATCCCAGAGGTAGTACTTCGGCGCCTTGCGCAAGGACCGAGCGACGTTGCGCGTCCAGGGGCGGACGCTGAACAGGACGTAGAGATGCTCCAATGCGGTGAGCCACCGGCGGATCGAGTCCTGAGAGGCGCCCACTTCCGTCGCCAGCGCCGCCGTTGGAGCCGTCCCACCCACCCGGTCCGCCACAACGTTTACGAGGTGCTCGACCTGAGCGATGTCCTGCAATCGAGTGAGATCGCGGAGGTCCTCCCTGAGGAGGCGTTCCGATCGCAGCCGCCGCCATCGCCGCGCGAACCGCTCCTCCGCCCTCGTGAGCGGCTCGGGGAACCCACCGAAGCGCGCTAGGGCTTCGAAGGAATCGCGATCGAGCTTCTTGGGGGGCAGGATGAGCGCGTCTGGGTGCGCATTCGGTCGAACAAGTTCGCTGACCGAGAACGGGTGCATGCGATGGGGAAGGAACCGGCCCAACAAGCTGTCTCCGCCCCGGCGGAAGATGTCGAGCCGAGCGCTTCCGGTGACCAAGATGCCGGCTTGTTCTCCGTACGTGTCGAAGAGACCCTTGAGCGAGTTCTTCCACCGGGGCATCTTGTGGATCTCATCCAACACCAGGATCGGCCTCCGGCGCCTCGCGGTGTCTAGCTCGGCGGATCGTGCGACCTCACCTGCGCCGGCCGCGAACAACCGTCGGACCTCCGGTGCGTCGGCGTTGAAGTAGCGGATCCGACCCAGCGAGGCGGGTGCAGTGCGCGAGGTGCTTGTCTTGCCTACCTGACGGGGTCCGGACAAGAACAGCATCTGGCGGTTCTCAGTGAAGTGCTCCTTGATGACAGAGTCGTAGCGCCTTGGCACGTACATGAGGTGACTATACCACGGTAGGCCGCGGAACGGTCATAACTATTCCGCGGTAGGCCGTGGAATAGTCACATGAGGATGACCCCGTAGACGCCGCCTCCTCAACGCTGCCGCCGTGCGCGGGCCGGCGCCAGGACATCTTTGGGAACCCTCGCCATCGCGGGGAGCGGGTGCCGGAGGTGATGCTCTTGCTCTCGGCCGCGCTGGAGTCTTGCCGACCTTTGGCCGACCCTTGTCGGCTCCTACGCGTCCCTGAGAACGTATCCAGCTTGACACGTCCATCGAGGAACACGGCATGCAGCTCGAGAGTGCATCCAAGCGCTGCGACGTACTTCTTGAGCGTCGAGAGGTACACATCCTCCACGCGTTCCAGCCGGGACACGTTGGCTTGGGCTACCCCGAGCACGCGGGCTACTTCCAACTGTGTGAGCTTCCGGGATCCGCGTAGCTCGGCGAGTGCGACCGCAACACGGGCCGCGCCTTTGTGCGCCTCAACGCGAGGGCGACGTCCGGGTTCTGCGTCGACCCGCGCGCGCAGCTGGTCAAAGTTTCGCCTGCCGCTCACGGGAGTAGTCCTTCCTGTCGGAGCTCTGAGAGGTACACGTCATACAGGTCGTCGGCGATCGGCACCATCCGCTCGTACCACTTGTTCCACCACCTGGTCTTGTCACCACCGATGAGCAGGATCGCGCTCCTCCGGGGATCGAATGCGAAGAGAACCCGGAGGTTCCCCGCCGGCGGGATCGTCGTTGATCCCTACGACGCAACGGCTTACGGAACCTCGTTGTCTGCGCCATGCGTCGCCGGCGTGGTAGCCCTTCCTCGAGGCGAACCTCGCGCTAACACCGCCGGCGGCCTCGGAGCGGTGGCTCGATATTCACGCGCGCCTGGGTGAGCACCGACCCGGCCACCGGCGCGCTCACGTTCGCCGTGCGGCCGGCCGACTCGGGGAGCTTCCCCAATGGCTGCGGTGGGCGAGTATCTGCACTGCTACTTCTAAAAGGGCTCGATGCCGCTGGGCTAGCTCCCGTTCGGACGAGTTGTGGGGGGGTGATCCGGCCCGGGTGCGATGGGGACCGGGCATCAGCCCGGTCCCCATCGCGATCTTCGATGAGATGCCTGTCGGAGGTGGTCGGTCAGCCCGTCACGGTTCCGTAGAACAGACACTCGACTCCAACGGGGGGAGCCCCTGGTATCGCGCGCGTGCCGACCACGCCGGAGACCACATGTCCGGCATCATCGGTGTACAGGAACGTCACCTGTGTCGGTGCCAGATCCGAGTCGAATTCGTCGGTCCCCGTCAGGGTGTCTCCGAAGGTGTCGAGCTGCGCGGCGCGCTCGACCACCAGCGTGTCGGCCCCGCGCGCGTGCCAGACGATCCTTGCGCCCGGCTCGCTGGAGCGAGCGGACAGGATCGCTACTGTTGGGGTGCTGGGGTCGAAGAATCCATAGTCGCAGCGACCGGTCAGCTCGAGTCCGGACGCCACGATGAGCGATAGCTCATCCGTCCCAGTCTTGCTGATCCGGAACGTGCTGGCGCCGTCCCCCGGTGCGCCTGCGGGTCCCTGCGGGCCTGCGGGTCCCTCCGGGCCGCTGAGACCCTGCGGTCCCGCGGGTCCAGCGAGGCCCGTCTCACCTTGCGGGCCCGCCGGTCCCGGCTCGCCTTGGGGACCGACTGGACCGGGTTCGCCCTGCTGATTCCAGCTCAACAGGCGTTCGTCCTTCTTGCATGCCGAGGGTCCATCGACCACGCGAAGCGAGCCGCCTGCGTTGCCGTAACAGGCGTAGATCGTGCCGTCCTCAGCGGGGATCTGGGCGAACGCGAACGTGGCGGTCAGCACCCCGAGGACGCTGAGCGCAGCGACGATGGGGATCGATCGGGCCTTGCGGATGATGCTGGTTCCCGTGGACATGTTCTTCCTCCTATCTGGGGCTTCCGCCCCTAACGGACCGGGATCGGTCCCGGCCACGAATTTCCTGCGGATGCGGGTTGACGACGCGAGGAGCTGCTCGAAATCGGGGCCTTGGAAGACCAACGCACGCAGCGGCGTGCGTGCGACCACGGTCGCCGTCCTCGGCCGATTGGCCAGCAGCGATAGCTCCCCGACCATGGATCCGGCTCCGACGATCGCGACCAGATCGCCGGCTACGCGGACCTCGGCTTTGCCCTCGATCAGGAGGCAGCAGCCGCGCGCACCATGCCCCTCGACCGTGAGGGGCTCGCCGGCCTCGACCGTGATCTGGGAGCTGAGCCCGGCGATGATTCGCAGCTCGGCTGCCGTGCTGTCGGCGAACAACGGCATCTCACGCAGCGCGGCCATGATGCGCCGGCGGTGAACGACCATCCGAGCCATCTCCGCTCCTTTCGGGATCTCGCGCGATGCGACCCGAGAGGATGCTCGCGGCAAGACGTAAAGGAGCTGTAAACACCGCCGCCGGCGCGGCTCTGTGACGGGCTAGGAGCCGTCCAGCGGCTCGCCCAAGGCGACCATGATCTGAACGAGTGCTTCGCGCGCGCCGACCTCGGCGGTTCGGCGGACCGCCTCATCGAACGCCGCCTCTCCCACGGCGTCGCGCACGAGCAGACTTGCGCCGTCGAAGGCCGCTCGTTCGGACGGCGGCAAGACGCCTTCAGCACGTTCGAGCAGCGCGCGCGCAGCCCCAAGCGCCACCGCGGCCGCCTGCGGAGTGTCAGATGCTGCCACGACGCCGAGTGCGGTCAAGGAGCGAGCGATCTCGAATGTATCCTCGGTCTGCAGCAGGATCTCTACCGAACGCACCGCATGCGCGCGCGCCTCGACCGCATCGCCGGCCGTCATCTCCAGCGCGGTCAGGGAGCGCAGCAGCGTCCCATGCAAGCCCTCGTCGATCCCGCGCGCGGCGATCTCCAGCGCCTCGGCATAGCGCGTCCGGGCCTCGTCGAGGTCGCCACAAGCGAGGGCCACATCGCCCATGCCGATCGCACTGGCGAGCCCACCGCGAACGTAGCCGGCCACTCGCGACGCTTCCCGCGCTTCTGCGAGATGCGTCGACGCGGCGCCCAGGTCGCCGGCGGCGATGCGGCACGCCGACAGGACGAGAAGCGGCTCGATCGCGCCGAAAGTATCGCCGCTCTCACGCATCATTCGCAGGGCGCGCTCAAGCGTGACGGACGCATTCACATATCCGCCCGTCTGATACAGCGCTGCCCCGATGTTGACGACGGCATTCCCGACGTGGCGCATCGCTCCTGCCGCGTAGGCGAGCTCGAGGGACGCCTCGTACCGCTCGAGCGCCTTCGACATGTGACCGCGGCGTTGATCCACCGAGCCGAGATTGCCGAGAAGGGTCATCCGGTAGGTCACGTCACCGAGGGCCTCTGACATCTCGAGCGCTTCCGTCCATCGAGCGTCCGCGCCGTCGGTCTCGCCCTGCCGCCAGGCGATCACACCCAGGTTCGCCAATGCCCCGACCGCCGCGACACTATCCCCGCGCGCGCGCGCTATGGCGAGGGAACGCTCGATGAGGGCGGTCGCTCCACCCAAGTCGCCCTGCTCGGCGAGCGCCGGCGCGAGATTATGGATCGCCATGTGCTCTGTCTGCTCGTCGCCGATCCGCTGGGCGATCTCGAGCGCAGCGCGGAACGTAGTGATGCTTCCGGCGTAGTCGCCTTGATTCTTCATCGCGTTCCCGAGCGTGATCAGCGTGCTCATCTCGAGGATCTCGTCGCGCTCGGCACGAGCGATGTCGAGCGCGTCCTCCGCGTACCCTTGGGCGCGCGGAAACTCTCCTTGATCGTTGGCTGTCGAAGCGAGAGATGTGAGGACACGCCCACGCAGGGGTGCCGTGGTCGCTTGATCCAGCGCGCGCTCGAGGTACTTCCGCCTGTCGCGCACGTAGCCTCGCCGAGCGAAGTACGGTGAGATCGCGACCGCCAGTCGCGCGGCCTCGTCGGCTCGCCGGTTGCCCGCGGTCGCCCGCTCGAGCGCTGTGGTGATGTTGTCGTGCTCCTCGGCCAGCGATGCAACCGTAACGGCGTCGCCCATCCAGGCCTTCTGCGTGGTGCTCTCGGCCACGGTCAGCACCCACCCGAGGTGAGCGTCGGCGATGCGGTCTGCCTCACCGGAGGCGCGCAACTGCTCGGCCGCGTAATCGCGGATCACGACCAGCATCTCGTACCTGCTGGCCGACGTGGTATGTCGCATCGACAGCAGGGACTTGTCCACCAGACCGCTGAGAAGATCCAGCACCTCTGCTGCGTCGATCCCATCGCCGGCGCATACGAGGGTCGCGCTGGCGGTCGTGCATCCGCCGTGGAAGACCGACAGGCGGCGGAAGAGACAACGTTCCTCCTCGTTCAGCAGGTCGAAGGACCATGCGAGGGTACCGCGCATGGTCTGATGGCGCGGATCGCCGGTGCGGCTCCCGACCGTCAAGAGGCGCAGCGTGTCGGCAAGGTTCGCAACGAGGTCGGGAAGGCCTGCCGCACGCGTCCGCGCGGCGACCAGCTCGATCGCCAGCGGCATGCCATCGAGGCGCCGGCAGATCTCGACGATCGCACCGACGTGCGCGGCGGCGTCCAGGTGTGCGTTGGCTGCGCGCGCGCGCTCCAGGAACAGCGCAGCAGCGGGATGCTCCAGCGCCTCCTCCAGAGACCGCGTGTTTGCCGGCGGCACTGGGAGTGGTGCGATGACCGTGACGGTCTCTCCCGGCACTCGCAATGATTCCCGCGAGGTCGTGAGGATCCGCATCCTTGGGCACGCGGCGAGGATGGTTGCGCAGGCTGATGCGACCTCTTCGAGAAGATGCTCGCAGTTGTCGATCAACAACAGCGCCTGCCGGCCGGCGAGTTCGTCGAGCAGCGTATCTTGCAGTGCTCGTCCGGCTTGCTCGCGCACGCCGACCGCGGAGGCGATACGGCGGATCACCAATGAGGGGTCATCGACTGCGGCGAGTTCGACGAGCCATACGCCGTCGGGATATCGGGCGACCATCCGGTGCGCGATCTCGATGGCCAGGCGCGTCTTGCCCGAGCCACCGGGTCCCGTGAGGGTCACCAGCCGCGCCTGGTCGAGCAGGTCGCCGACCTCTGTCTGCTCGGCCTCGCGCCCGAGGAAGCGATTCGCCGGGAAGGGCAGGTTGTGCGGGGCCGCCGTGTCGAGGATCCCGCCCACGTCGAGCGTCGCGGACTGTTTCAGGATCGCTTCGAACAGGGATGAAACCTCGGCTGAAGGGTCGATGCCGAGCGATTCGGCAAGGTGCTCTCGCAGTTCCTGAAACGCCTCGAGCGCGTCGGACTGTCGTCCCGCTCGGTACAGCGCGAGCATGCGTCTCGCCCACACTGTTTCGCGTGTCGGGAACCTGGCGCATTCGACGGCAAGCTCTTCGGCCACCCTCCGATGAGCACCCAGCGCGAGATCCACATCCGCCTTCTCTTCGACCGCGATCAGCCGCTGCTCGTTGAGACGAGCCGCGCCCGAGCGTGCGAAGGTGAGATCGATGCCGGTGAACGCATCCCCTCGCCACAAGCCCAGTGCCTCGGCGTACAGCGCGCTCGCATGACGGTGCGCGCCACGCGTCTCCCCTGCGCGCGCCTCGGCCAGGAGGGCGACGAATCGGCCGCTATCCACCTCGTTGCGCATGTCGACATCCAAGCGGTAGCCGCGCGGGACCGTCTCGACAACTCGTCGCCCACACATCTCTTCGAACGTCCGACGCAGCTTCGACACGTGCACGCGCAGGGCCGTTCCGGCGGTATCCGGTGGCGAGCCGTCCCACAGGTCCTCGATCAGCGCATCCACGGGGATCGGCCGCCCTTCGGCGAGCAACAGTCGCGCAAGCAACGCCTGCTCCTTCGTCGCCGAGATGGGAAGAGTCTTGCCGTCGTGGGTGACGGTCAGGGGGCCCAATATTTCGAAGAACACGCACAGAGGGTACCGTCGGTGACGCCACGCGTGAACGCCGCCCACTCTCTGGTGCCGGGGGCCTCGATCAGCCAGGCTACCCATATTGATGGACCGCGCGGCCGGAACTCATCGGGTTCCCCTCACGGACGCGCAGGATCCACGGTGACCACGCAGGGGGTGACTTGGTCGGTCTCTGGTTCGGGTTGTCGTCAGGGCCTGGATGCCTTGACGATCACCGCGGTCGCGACGTGGCTCTGTCGTTCCTGTGGGATCGTCCGGCGCATCGCCTCGATGACCTCGGCGGTGAAGAGCGGGTACATCGACGCCTCAGCGACGCCGAAGGGGCGATGGCCCCCTACCCACACGTTCGTGAACCCCGCTCGCTCGAGTTTGTCGGCGAAGACACGCTCCGCCAGGGCGCCCGACACTCAGCCGGCCCAAGCGCTGGGATCGGCTGCGACCTCGATGGGGAGCTCTGTATCGAGCGTGAGGTCCCCCAAGCAGATGCGGCCGCCGGGGCGCAGGACACGGTGGATCTCAGCCATCGCGCGGCTCTTGCGCGCCGAGAGGTTCAGCACACCGTTCGAGATCACCACATCGACCGACGCGTCGGGCAGCGGGATGTCTTCCATCTCGCCCTGAACGAACCGGGTCCAACCGGCGACGCCCGCCGCGGTCGCGTGCGTGCCCGCTCGCTCGCACATCTCCTCAAGGATGTCCAGACCGATCGCGCTGCCGGTTGACCCGACGCGCCTGGCAGCGAGGATCGTGTCGATGCCCCCGCCGGATCCCACGTCGAGCACTGTCTCGCCGGGCTGGAGGAACGCGTAGCGGATCGGGTTGGCAACCCCGAGGGCCCAGCGCACCGCGTGGGCAGGGAGCTCAGCGAGCTCGGCGTCGCTGTAGAGCTTGCGCGCGACCGCCTCGCCACCGCCGGACTCGATCGAGCGGTACGACTGCGCGACGTTGTCTTTGATCTCCTGTTGGAACATCAGGTCGCGGGCCATGACTCTCCTGTCGTCAAAGCTCATCCAGGAAGCGCTCCAAGTGGTCGCGGACGTGCTGCGGGATCACGTCGGACGTGCCGGTCGCTAGGAAGGACCGAACCTCCCTGGCGAACTCCAATTCTCCACAGCAGGTCCGGCAGAACGCGAGGTGCTTCTCGACGCTCTCTTGCTCCTCGGGGGAGATCGCGTTGTCCAGGTACTCCCAGAGCCGCTTCACTGCCTCGGAGCATGGGATCAGCTGCTCGGTCATGGTGTTTCCTCTCTAGCGAGGAGCCCCGCGTCGCCTGCGTAGCTCCACATCTCGATCTCGAAGCGCTTGCGCGCGCGATGCAGGCGCGCGAGCACGGTTCCCAGAGGGACGTCGAGCATCTGGGCGATCTCTTTGGTCGACCATCCCTCCATGTAGTGCAGGACGAGCGGTGCTCGGTAGATGTCCTGGATCCGCATGAGCACCGCGTGGACATCCTCTTTCCCGAAGGCGCTGAGGAAGTCGTGGTGGAGCGTGTCGGAATAGGGGAAGGGATCCTCGATCGCGATGGTTCGGTAGAGCGAGAAGTCGTCGATCTCTTCGACGCTGACCTCTTCCACCGCGCGCGATCGCTTCCGCAGTGTGTCGTGGAACACGTTCACCAGGATCCGCTTGAGCCATGGTCCAACCGAGGCGTCGGTCTTCAGGGTCCCGAACGACCGGTAGGCCCGCAGCAGCGTCTCCTGCACCAGATCCTCCGCGCTCACCTCATCCAGCCGCCGCGCCAGTGAGTACAGGCCCGCCAGCTCGGGAAGCGTCAGCAACCGGAACGCCTCCTTCGTGCGGTCCTGCACCACCTGTTCGTTCATCGCGCGCGGCTTCGAACCTTCCACGAGGAGTCCTCACAGGGTTAGACGACGCCGAGGGCGATCCTATTGCACGCCGGCACGATGCAATACAACTGTCGCGCCGACCGTCTTGTCATGGGCAGGAGGTGAGATCTATGGCAAGCATCACACTGGAGGGCGATCGGTCGGCGACCGCCGACTCAATGCTCCGATCCGGCTCGTGGCTGATGGGTGTCGCGGCGGTGGGGTTCATCGGGTACTCGGTCATCTTCCTCATCAGGAACTTCACGGACAGCTTCCTCGAGCTGGGGATCGGCCCGAGCGAGGTCAACGTGGGCAAAGAGGCGATCCAGGCGTTCAGCCCGTCGCTGTACCACTACATCGGCCATCTCCACATCGCCGTTTCGGGCTTCATCGCTGCAACCGGTGTCGCGGTGCTGTTCCTGGTCGCGTACGGCGTGCGTCGCGGCCACCTGTGGGCGTGGATCGGCGCCGTCGCGGCACCCGTGCTGGGGCTCGCGGTTGCGCTGCCCGCGCACTATCCCAACAGCTTCGATACCGTCGGGCACCTGGGACTCATCTACTTGGCGGTCGTCATCTTCGTCGGGGGCGCCCTCGTAGCGCTCCGAGGCCTCGTCGACCATCGCCGCACGTAAACGACAAGTTATCCCGGGGCCGGCGTCGAGGCTGGTCCGGGGGTCGACCTACCGAAAGGAAGGATGCCCGTGACCGAGACGTTGCTGTGCGCGAAATGCGGAGGTGCCGCCGATGGGTGGAAGTGCGCCATCTGCGGGTCCCTTGCGCGCGATCACGATGCCAACCATATGCACGCCGGCTCGGATCGCTACTGCACGATCAAGTGCGCGGCGTGCAGCGAGGCCGACGTGCTCTGCACCTGTGTGTAGACCTGATCGGGACCGGGTCGTCCTGGGTTGGCTGAGCCGGCGCCGTGATCCTCCGCGTCTAACCTTCGAGTTGGGCTTTGAGGCGCTCCAGCGCTTTGGTCGCCTCCTTGCGGATCGCCCCCGGCGCCACCCGCTTGGCGAGGAAGCCTCGGACCCCCTTGGCGGAGGGGATCCCGACGGTTCTCGTGACGAGCGTGCCGCCGTCCTTCGCCTCGAGCGTGAAGGCGTGTGTGAACGTCCCGTCATCCTGCGCCGCGTCGAACGCCACCTGCTTGGGCGAATCGTACTGCGTGATCCGGATGCGGGCGCCGACATCCTTCCCGAGGAACTTGGAGCTCGACGTGAACTCGCTGCCTACGGCGATCGGCGCCTCGCTCGCGGCTGACACCTTGAGCGGGGCCTTCGCGCTCCAGGCGCCGTGATTGGTCGGGTCGCCGATGTGCTCGAAGACCGTGTCCGGCGGCGCATCGATCCACACCGAGGCTTCCGAGGTGATTTCCATATCGTGCACCTCCCGCTTGCGCTCCCCGCAGCCTACGCCGGTGGGATCAGGTTGTCGCACCTCGTGCCTCATGCTCCCTTGGCCGGGTGACCCGGTCGGGAAGGAGTGCCGCCGCCGGCCGCCCAGCGGTAGATGCCTTTCGCCATGACCGAGGACTCAGTCTCGGCAAGGAGATCGAAGATCTCCCGGTGAGCAGATCCGACCGTCGGATCATCGGGAGCGGCGCGCCAAGCGAGGTCGGCGAGGTGTGCGGCCAACCGCAAGCGCCCCTCCGCGGCGCGTTCGCGCGCGGTTGCGGCCAGGCGGTCGGCACCACCGGCGAGCGCCGCGATCTCTGCGGCTGCTTCGCTGTCGCGCGGTGGTTTGAGCCGAGATGGGTTGCCGTCGTACCAGCCGCCGTAGAGGCGCCACACGTTGCGTACCACGAACTCGGGATCGTCGTAGATCGGTTGGAGGTACGGCCGGTCGAGCAGATGGGCGGGGGTCGTCACGGTGTGGATGATCTCGTCGAGCGTCGCGCCGGCGTTCATCATCTCGACGGTGCGGTCGTGCAGATGCTCGAGCAGCTCCGCGGTGTCCGACAACGCCTGCCGGATCCGGCCGGCGCCGACGATGAGGAAGCCGTGCCCCGGAAGGAGCAGCTCGGCGCCAAGGTCGGCCATCATCCGCAGCGCGCGCGCCCACTCGCGCGGGTACCGCTGTACCTTCTGCGGGTTGCCAGCGTTCGGCGTGGCCCAGATGAACAGATCGCCGGAACACAGGACGCGGCGGGACGGCACCCAGGTCCAGGTGTGGTCGTCGGTCTCGCCGCGCGCGTGATGCAGCTCGAATCGGTCGGCGCCGGCCTTCACGCTCAGCGAGTCGCGGTAGGTCCGGTCGGGCTGCGGGTACTCCGTCGGCCACGTGAACTGGTCGGTAAGCCCGAACTGCCGCTGGTTGATCACCGCGTTATAGCCGGCGGTGAGGACGTAGCGCTCGAACCGGGCGGGAACGGCTTCGTGCGCGATCACTTCGGGTGGCGGCCAGCCGTTCGCGCGCGCCTCTTCCTCGAACGGCGCGACGCCGAAGACGTGATCGATGTGGCCGTGCGAGAACACCGCGAGGTTCAGCCGGCTGTGGTCCCAGGACCGGATGCGCTCGTGGTGCATGGATGCGAGCCCGAACTCGCCGGTATCGACGAGCACGAGCCCTTCGTTGGTGCGGAAGGCGGCGACGTTCGACAGCGTTGTGCTGAAGAACACGCCGGGGGCGATCTCCTCGCCGCCGCCCGTCTCCCGTATCCCGCCCGACAACGGGTGCTCACGCGTGAGATCGAGCTCGCCGTTCCACGCGCGCTCGGCCCGCTCGAGCAACCCGCCACTCATGGGCGCGTATGGTACTTGGCGACGACGCCCGACGACGCCGACGCAGGGTTCACTCAGACGCCGACTCGTTGAGGCTCGGCTCGGACCGGATCGATGATGAGACTGGAAGTGAAAGCACGAACGCGCTTCCGGCCGGCCCTCCGGGAGGTGTCTCGCCCTATAAGGTCAGGGTCGGAAGGTCGATCGACTCGCGGCAAGGGAACCCGATGGTCTCGATGCCCGTCCCATGTTTAGGACGTGGGTTAGAAAGGAGCAGAACGTGAGGCTCCGTGCGCCGGTTGCGGCGGCCGCCGCGGTCGCGGTGGCGCTCGGCGCGGCCGTCGGTGTGTTGGTCGCCCGCGACGACGAACCCGACCCGACGCCGACCCCGGGACCGCCGCTTGGACAGACCGAGCTCGCGTACTTGCTCACCGATCGATTCGATCCGATCTTCTTCTGCGATCCGGACTTCTACCCGGTCGGTAGCGATGAGGGTGAGCGGACCAACGCGCGCACCTGGTGGACCTCGGCGGATCGAGACGGTGATGAGGTGACGACGATACTTGCGCACCTCGGTCTCTCGGGTGAACTGGACGATGAGGAGGCCCTGCGCGCCTATCGCGAGCACAAGCGATTGATGGCGATCGGGCTCGAGCCGGACGGCGCCGGCCTCCGCTTCGCATTGCGCTCCGGGCAAGAACAGGATGCGGTCCAGGTAACCGGAATGATCGCTCGTGACGGGACGATCCGGACTGAGGCGCAAGAGCCGGCGAACACGGCCTGCCCGATCTGCCTCCAGGCCGGAACGCTGATCGATACCCCCGACGGGCGGGTACCCATCGCGGCGCTTCGCCCGGGGATGCGCGTCTGGACCGCGGACGAGGCAGGACTTCGGATCGAAGCCATCGTGCTGCGGACGTCGCGACGGGCCGTCGGTTCACCATCGCTGCTCGTCCGCGTCACGCTCGCGGACGGACGGAATATCGTTGCTTCCGCTGCGCACCCCACCGCCGACGGGAGCCACCTCGGCGCACTGTTGCCCGGCGGGATCCTCGACGGGTCCGGCGTGACTTCGGTCCAGATCGTCCCCGCGTCCGGCGGTGTGACCTACGACCTGCTTCCGTCCGGCCCGACCGGCTCGTACTGGGCGGACGGCGTGCTCGTGGGAAGCACCCTCGGCTGATGGTGTGCGACCAGCGCGGTGGCCGCGGAACTAGTGGGTAGGGGTTGTCAATGGGCTGGGCCCGCCCACTCGGGGAAGGGGCTCGGGGTGGGCGGTGCGACCTCCGTGAAGTAGCGGATCATCCAGTACGGCGTGAGGAAGTCCAGACCGGGCATGCGCCACGAGCGAGGTTGCCCGTTCCCCAATCCATCGAGAAGCCTCGGGCCGCGCTGCCATAGGAAGTCCCAGGGCGGGCGTACGGCGACCGGCAGAGGGTCCCTCGCCTTCCATCCTGGGCTCTGGCTCACCGGTGGAGCGTCGGGTTGTCCCGGCCGCCAGGCCACCGGACCGACCGGCGTGTACACGTGGTACTCGTCTTGCGGCACGCACTCGAGATCGTTGCCGCAACGCGGGCTGTTGAGCACGAGCTCCCCTGTCGAGATCCGCGCACGGTACTGCAGCCACTCCCGCAGATGGGTGACGGCGGCGTCGAGGCGCCAGGCGTCGCCGGTGAGGGCGTACGTGATCGCCTCGAAATGGGCGTTGATGGCGTCGCGCGTTGACTTGTCCTCTACCGCGAAGCCGGCTGCCAGGAACTCGCGCTCGGCCCCGGTTGTGGTGCGCAGAAGGTTGAACGCGTTCAGGTGGTGCAGGTTGTACTTGTAGTACGGCTCGTAATTCTCGAGGTTGTCGACCTCCATCGATGGTCCGAGTTCGGGACCCTGGTTCGCGAATTCCTCCAGCCACACCGCGTTCCACTTCTGCCGGTCCTCCTCAGTGCCCCCGTTGTTCAAGACATGCCGGACGGCATTCGTCATGTTCAGCCGAGCCATCGGGACGTGAACGAAGAGGGGCGAGATGAAACCGTCGAAATCGTTCTTCGTCGTCACGTACCCATGGGGACGGGGGTAGAACCAGCCGTACTTCAGCAGGAAGTTGCCCATCGAGAGGAGATCCTCGCGGATCTGATCGGCCAGCTCGGGCTCGTCCGGGCCGACGAGGTCGAAGATCGTGAGCAAGCCGAAGGTCAGGCCCGCGTATGTGTCGCGGCTTGGCGAGGTTTCGCAGTAGTAGGTGCCACCGTCGCCCGAGGTCCAGGTGATCTCGTAGACGCGGTTGCTGTTGTTGTTCACCGGCTCTACCTCGTCGACCGTGGGTGGGTTGATCCCCATCTGGCCCAGCCCGACCGGTGTGCAGGTTCGCATGAGCATGCCGCGCTCGCCTTCGATGATCCCTCCACCGAAGTCGGCTGCGTGACGCTTCCCCGTCGGATCGGAGTTGACGCTCGGAGGGATCTTGAGGCCCCCGCGCCAATCCTCTGCGATGTTGATCTCGCGATGCTGGGCGACCAGGATCGTCTCGATCCTGCTCAAGGCCTCGTCTCGTTGTGCGGTCCAGAACGCCGTGTCATCACCGGCGGCGAGGTGGGCTTTCGCGACGGCGTAACGCATCGCCTCTGCGCCGGCGTAGACGCCGGTCCACTCTCCGCTATCACCCCACGACCATGTGCTCTCCACATCGCCAGGGATCTGTTCCGCGGTGCGGAAGTTGATCTCGACGATATGACCCTGCTGGAACGAGTCGTTGATCTTGGTCTCCAGGTCGACCATCGCGGCGGTGTCGGCGTCCGTCGTCAAGGGCCCTACCAACGGCGGCGTGGGCGGCGATGCGGGACTGGCCGAACCGGCGATCGACGTTGAGGCGAGAACGACTGCTACGAGCGCTCGTCTCATATGAGCAACATGTGCGCGATCCATGGGCTCTCCTTTCGAAGGCACCGGCGGGCGTTCATCGGAAGATGGGACCGGGCCACGCCGGGAACGGCGAGAGCGCAGGCGGGGCGGCCTCGGTGTAGTAGCGGATCATCCAGTAGGGGAGGAGGAAGTCTGCGCCGGGTGATTCCCACCGCGGATCGTTCGGACCGCCGTCGAGGATCGTCGGATCCTTCTGCCACATGAAGTCCGCGGGGTATCGCAGAGCGACCGGAAGCGGATCCTGCGCGCGCTGCCGGTCGTCGAAGCCCGGCTGGGACACGATCAGGTCCTCCCCCTCCGGGAGCGGCTGGACCATGTCGACTTGATCGCGGGGGACGCAGGTCAGCGTGGTGCCGCATGCGGCGCTGTTGTTGACCACGTTCCCGTTGGCGTCGGCGTTGGCCCGATAGTCCAGCCACTGTCGATGATGCTCGACGGCGTCGTCCAGCCTCGGTTCTTCGCCGGTGAGCGCGAACGTGATCGCCTCGAACAAGGCGTTGACGTCGTCGCCGGTGGTGGCGTCCATGACCCCGAACGCCTGAGCGAACACCTCGCGCAGGACGGGATCCTGCTCGAGCCGGACCAGGTTGAATCCGGTGATGTGATGCAGGTGGTACTTGTAATACCCGCCGTGGGGCCCGGCCGCGTCGATCTCCATCGACGCCGCCAGCACTGGAACCTGCGAGGCCAGTTCCTCGGCCCACAGAGCCTCGTAGCGCGCCACGTGCTCGGCCGTGCCGGCTTCGCGCGCGGCGTGGCGCGCCACCTGAAGCATGTTCAGCCGCGCCATCGGGACGTAGACGAACAGCGGGGATACGAAGTTGTCGAGGTCGTTTCCGCCGAACAGCTCGGGGACGACGACCTCGCCGTGTGGCCGCGGCGTGTTCCACAGGTACTTCAGCGCGTAGTCGGTCATCGCCATCAGGTCGTGGCGGATCGTCTCGCGCATCGCGGGATCGTCGGCGGTGACAAGATCGAATGCCGTTGCGAGCCCGAACGTCACACCCGCGTAGGCGTCGCGGCTGGTCGCGTCGAGGCAGTAGTACTGCTCTCCATCCTCCCAGTCGAGAGGACCGACGAGCCGGTCCCGACCCGGGTCGCGACCGACGTTGAGAGGCGGGGGCGCGTCCACCGGAGTGCAGGCCCGGAAGAGGAGGCCGGCCTCGCCGGGGAACACGCCGCCACCGAAGTCGATGTATCCGTCATCGGTCGGCTCTCGATCATCGTTGACGCGCGGATCGAACTCGGTCTGCCAGGCGGCCGAGATGTTGATCAACAGGTGGAACTGTTCCACCATCTGGTCGACACGTGACTTGGCCTGTGCCTTCTGGGCTTCCCAGAACGAGGCGTCCTCACCCGCGGCAAGCTTCTGGGCCGCGAGCGCGTATCGGAACGCCTCCGCTGCGAGGTAGTTGCCGGTGTACAGGGCCGAGTCGTTCTCGCCAACCAGGGTGAGGATCTCGCCTTCCGCGCGCTCGGAGTCCACGTAGTACTGCTCGTGGATCTGCCCGTAGTGGAAATGGTCCAGGATGCGGTCCTCGAACCAGGAGGCTGCGGTGAGGTCGGCGTCGGTGTCCAGCGGCGCGCCGAAGGGCTGCTCGGCGCGCGCAGGTGCGCTCGCGGCGAGGAGTCCGGTGATCGCGAGAACGATCGGCAACCTTGGGCGCATCCTGGGTTCTCCTCCCTGGGTTTGTACGGAAATCTTACGAAATACCCCGCGGGGAGGTTTCGACGCTGTGTGCCCCGCGTCCTGCCTCTAGAGCGCCGGCGGTTTGACCCCGAAGACACCGAAGCGGAAAGCGAAGCTCGTGTCGCCGGCGATCCCGAGCGCGCCACGGATGAAGGCTTCCCAGGGATCGATCCGTCCGAGCGTCAGCGCAGCGAGCGTTTCCGCGTCGCCGGACAGCTCGAGCCGGCGGTGACCCCCGCTCGCGGTGCGCGCGGCGCATCGGCCTTGGTCCACCACGAGTTCTCGGGCTACCTCGCGATCGCCGACCGTGATCCGGAAGCCGATCACGACGCTCATGCCCTCGGCGGCGTCGGCGTCGAAACCGGCGACCCATGCGCCGACGATGGCATCTGCGACGGCATCGGGATCCTCGTCCTCGAGGATGGATGAGGCGGCGTCCGCTCCGGCGTCGGCCACCCGCTGCATGATCGGTGGTAACGCAGGCCGCTTCGGGGCGGCTCGCGACCGCGTGGGACGTCCGCTGAGCCAGTCGCATACCGACACGATCCGATCCCAGTCGCGTGCATGAGCGAGGTGCGCGAGGTAGGAGGCGGCTGCTCCGAGGCGGGTCGCGTCACCGTCGCCGAGTGCCGACGGATCCGCCAGCTCCCGGGCGAAGGTCTGGTGGACGGAATCTGCTGCCTCGCGAGCCCGGGACGGCCAGGGTGGAACCCGGGCGTCCGGGGGCGGAAGCCTCGGGACGGGCACAGTCCGATCTCTTTGGTACCAGTAGGCGACCGAAGACCAGTCATCGTCCCGATCGTTGGCGTGGCCGCGCTCGATGCTCGCGTGGAGTGAGCGGTCGAACCTGATGGGATCTGCGACGTGGAAGCGGTAGAGGTGCGAGAAACCGCTCCAGTCCGGACGGTCGGTGACCGGCTGTCCGTACCATGGGTGTGAGAACTGTTCCGCCGGACTCCACGCTGTGCCCGCCCAGTCCTCCGTCCCCGTGCCGTGGATCGCCGGTGGCCATCGGTCGTCGTCGATGAAGATCATCTCGTCGCCTTCCCCATACCAACCGCCGTCGGTGGAGTGCACGTACAGGAACGCGCCGAGATAGTGACCCGCTCCCCGGATGTCGGCGAAAACGTGGTTGCCGTCCCGGGATGCGTGAGGCTGAGGGCCGTACACGCCGGGCGAGTCCTCCTCGCGACGAGCGGGCGTCCGGTTCCACCAGGCGTGGAAGCGCTCCGCGCGCGGCTGTTCCGGCCAGGACTCGTGATCGATGTGGAGATAGATCGCGAGCAGCGGAAGATCCGACTGATTCTCCACCTCGAGCCGGAAGCCGTCGGCGAACGGCATCTCGAACCAGGCGTGATACGAGCGCGCATCGCGCGGCGCGACCGAGAGCAGCTCGGAGGCGAACTCTCCCGCCACGCAGTTGCCGGCACCGAAGAAGTCGCCGAAGGGAACCTCGACGCTCGGGGTTTCCTCTCCATCCCAGTACGCGCGCAGCACGAGCGATCGGCCCCAGAGCAGGTCGGGGGCGAGTGCGGTGGCCCACAGGTGCGTGATCCGTCCCGCCCCTTCGGCTTGGGCGACGTTCTGAGTCGCGCCGGGGGGGACGAACGATGAATCGTTGTTCCCGCCGGTACGATCCCACGTCGATACGCGCGCGCGGCGCGCGGCCGAGGGGATGGCGTCGCCGGTCACCAGGCCGGACAGATCGCGCGCGTTGAGCCTGATCTCTCGTTCCGTCATTCGAACCGAGGGCCCGGCCACGCGGGGAGCGGGCTCTCCGGGCCGGGAACCTCGACCTCGCTGTAGTACCGGAGCATCCAGTACGTCGCGAGGAAGTCGATGCTGGGACCCCGCCACGGCACCGCGTGATCCCCGTTGATGATCGTCGGATCCTTCTGCCACAGGAAGTCCGCGAGCCGGCGGACCCCGACCGGCAACGGATCCTTCGCTCGGCGCGCGCTGTCGGTGCCGGGCCGGAACGGGGTGACCACCTCGTCGCCGCCGGGCACCGGCAGGACCATGTCCACCTGGTCCTTCGGCGCGCACTCCAGGGGTCGCTCCTGGATCGGAGCGTTCTCACCCGGATCTTCGGTGATGTCGCAACGCCCGGTGTGCAGGAACGGTGTGTTCCCCGCGCGCGCCGCCTCCTCGTGGAAGGCGTAGTAGTCCAGCCAGTCGCGGTGGTACCCGACCGCCTCGTCGAGCCGGGCCACCTCGCCGGTCAACGCGTAGATCATCGCCTCGAAGAACGGGTTGCCGTCGTCGGTGAGGCTCGCGTCGAGAACGGACATGGCTCGCTCGAACTCTTCTCGTACCACCGGATCCGGCTCGAGCCTTATGAGGTTGAAGAAGGACACCAGATGCAGCTGGTACTTGTAGTAGGCGTTGTGTGGGCTCATCGAGTCGATCACCATCGAGTCGAGCAGCGATCCGGTCCCGACGGTGTTCGCAACCTCTTCGAGCCAGAGGACCTCGTAGCGCTGCTTTCCTTCGGCGTGGCCGATGAGGTTGGCGGCGTGGCGCGCGGTCTGGAGCATGTGCAACCGGTGCAGCGGAACCTGGATGAACAGCGGGCTGAACGGCCCGTTGAGGTCGTTGTCGGTGATCGGGTTGGCGACCCGCCCGTGCGGACGCGGCTGGTTCCACAGGTACTTCAACGCGTAGTCGGTCATGGCCATCAGGTCGTGCGCGAGCGTCGCGCGCAACTCGGGGTTCTCCTCGGTCGCCAGGTAGTCGAGCGCGACCGCGAGACCGAAGATCGTCCCCATGTAGGAGTCGCGACTGGTGTTCTGGACGCAGTACCAGTTCCGGCCGTCTTCCCACCGAAGCGGCCCGATGACGTAGGGCGTGGGGGCGTAGTTGTAGCGGATGTCGGTGTAGGCGGGATCCGCGTCCTCCGGGGTGCACGTACGCATAAGCAGGCCCTTCTCGCCTGGGATGACGCCCCCGCCGTAGTCCAGCCAGCCGGACTCGTCCGGCGTCTTGCTCAAGTCGATCTGCGGGTCGAGCTCGGTCTCCCAGTACTGCGCGATGTTCACAAGGATGTGGTAGTAACCGACGATTTCAGCGGCGCGCGCGCGAGCTTCGTCGCGCTGCCCGCGCCAGAACGCTACTGCTGCGGAATCGCTCGGTACATCGTCGAGCGGGTCGACGCCGAGTAGCACGAGCTGCGCTTTGGCTTGGGCGTACCGCCACGACTGCGCCGCGAGGTATACGCCGGTGTAGTTACCGGAGTCGCCCTCCCCTTCCATGCGCACCGGCTGGGCGTCCGGGTCCAGGTGCGGCCACGCGTCGAACAGCAGCGGGACGATCATGCCCTCGAAGGTGTGTTCGGGGATCAAGGATTCGAAGCGAAGGGCCGCGTCGAGGTCTCCGGCGGTGTCGAGCGGACCGGTGTCGTCACTGATCGCCTCGAAAGGCTCCGCCTGCCCGATGGGCGGATTGACGGCGAGCAGCGCGAGCACGAGTCCGAGGAGCGGGGCGATCCCCCGACGCATGACACCGTTCCCGCGTGATCCCATCTCGGCCCCCTTGACGCACCCCGATTCGTACGAATACCTTACAAATACCGTGAACGGGACACAAGCCCTCATCTGGCGCGCGGCCGCAGCCGTGCTGTGCGGCGCTTTGCTCACGCCCGTGGGAGCGTCCGCCTCATCGCCGCTCACCCCCGACGACCAGGCCGCGGCTCTGCTGCTCGAGGACCGCATCGCGGACAACCTGTGGTACGGCCAGGTCTTCGAGGCGACCTACCGCACGCCCGATCGCACGCCGGGTGATCTCGCGAGCGTGCACAACTTCGGTGACTCGGCCCTGTGGACCGGCACCTATCTCGCAGCGGAGGCGTTCCGGTACGCGACCGCGCGCACCAAGATCGCCACCGGCGAGGACGTGGCTTTCTGGGGCGAGCAGCAGGCGGAGGCGAAGGCCCGCATCGATCAGATAGTCGCCAAGTACCACCTGCTGATCAACATCTCGAAGAACTGGGATTACGAGCTCGAGCCCTCGCTGGACCCGCCGTCGTTCGGCGGCGGCGTGTTCCGCGGCGAGCCCGGGTACCTGATGCGCGCCTGCATCCCCACCGACGCCCCCTCGTGGGCGACCTGGGGCGAGCCGCGCGGCCCCCGGGTGTTCGGGCCCTTGGACTGGGACGACGGCAACCAGTACTGGTGCGAGGACGCGACCAGCCGCGACGCCTACGCCGGCACGACCTTCGGTCTTCTGACCGCGTTCGACCTCGTCGGGCCCGACGACGACGAGCTGCGCGCGCAGATCCGTGACGACGTCATCACGATGACGACCTTCGCCCTGAAGTACCTGTGGAACACGCCGCGGCCGCACGGCAACATCTCGCTGCCGCCGGAGGACCTCGAGGAGTACAGCCCCGTCGACGTCTGGGGGCACGACTTCGAGAATTTCATCTCGCCGTTGTTCGTCTACGTCCCGATGGCGAGGCTCAACATGACCCAGATCGCTCGCCACGTCGCCGATGAGGCGGGCACGCCCGAGCAGGCGGCCTTCTGGGAAGCGGTCTGGGCAGAGGAGCTGGCGTCGCAGGGCTCGTTGCTCGCGACGTCGATGGAGATCGATTCCTTCCAGCCCAACGACGGGTACTACAAGTTCAACCTGCATCACCTCACCGGCTACACCACGATCAGGCTCGAGCCGGATCCGGCAGTGCGCGAGCTGCTTCGCCAGGCGTTCAGCGTCATGGACAACACGACTCGCGACGACGTCAATGCGCACTTCGAGACCATCACCTACGCGCTGACCGGCGAGGCCGGCCGTCGTGACCTAGCGATCGAGCACCTCCGGGAGTGGCTCGACTATCGCGCGCGCATCGACCTGGGCGTGCCGACCAACAACAGCCCCGGCTGCGATGTCGAGTTCGAATGTGTGGCGCGGGACTCGCTCGAGCTGGTCGTGCGCGCGGCGGACGGATCGGAAGCCGCCGCGGTCACGCTCTTCCCCGGGACCGACGCCCGGCTGCGCGCGCGCCGCCCCCTGCCGGTGCCGCTCCGTCCCCCGACCGATTTCCTGTGGCAGCGGCCGCCGACGCAGCTCGAGGGCTTCGAAGGGGCGACGCGCCAGGCACCGGGCATCGACTACCTGCTGCCGTACTGGATGCTTCGGTACTACACGGACGTGGCGCCGCCGGGCTTGTCGCCGTTCCCGCCTTACCCTGCGCCGGCGCACGCATGAACACCCGAACGCCGGCACGGCCGTCGCGGATAGCATGAGCGACGCGGAGACCCCCGCAGCCATGAACACCGAGCAGATCCCCTCGTCCCGCCCTTACGCGCTGTCCGCGCGCGGGGTAGGTGTGAGTTTCGGAGGCTTGCGCGCGCTCGACGGCGTGGACCTCGACGTCGAGCCCGGCGCCATCATCGGTGTGATCGGGCCCAACGGCGCCGGCAAGACCACGCTGTTCGATGCGATCAGCGGGTTCATCCCATGCGAGGGGAGGATGTGGGTCAACGGCGTCCAGATCAGCGGCCTCCCACCGCACCGCCGCGCCGCGGCCGGGCTCGGCCGCTCGTTCCAGGACGCGCGCTTGTTCCACGCCATGACGGTGCTGGACACCCTGCGGGTCGCCTGCGAGCTGCACGTACGCGCTTCAGGCGTCGTTGGCATCGTGCTCGGACTGCCCGGCGCGCGCGGCGCCGAGCGCGCTGCGACCGCGCGCGCGCTGGAGCTTGTCGAGCTGTTCGGGCTCGGCGGATTCCGCGACAAGCTCATCCGTGAGCTGTCCACGGGGACACGCCGGATCGTGGACCTCGCGTGCGTGCTCGCCCACGGCCCGTCGGTCGTGATGCTCGATGAGCCGTCGTCGGGGATCGCGCAGCGGGAGACCGAAGCCCTGGGTCCGTTGCTGCGCCGGATCCGCGACCGCACCGGGTGCGCGATGCTGCTGATCGAGCACGACATGCCGTTGCTTCTGCACCTGGCCGAGCGCGTCTACGCGCTCGAGACCGGCCGCGTGATCGCATCGGGGGATCCCGAGGATGTCGTGCACGACCCCGAGGTGATCCGCTCGTACCTCGGTGCCGACGCCGCCGCGATCAACCGGTCGGGCGCGCTGCCCGATGCCGCGCCGAAGCCTCGGGCTACCCGAGCCCGCAGGCCAGCGAAGGCCGCGCGGTCCACGACATCGAACGCCGAAGCCACGACATCGAACGCCGAGGCCAAGATGAAGAAGGTGCGCGCACGCGCAGCCGCCACCAAGAAGGTCACCAAGAGAGCCACGAAGAAGGCGCCCACCACGAAGGGCAGCCCCAGCGTATGACCGCGACGCCGTCACGCGGCCGCGTGCTGCTCAGAGATCAACCCGCCGTGGGCGTGGTCGTCTCCGACGGGCTGCACGTGACGCGCACCGCCGCCGACGGCACGTTCGCGCTTCGCGGGTTCGGGCCGTTCGCGATCGTGACGTGTCCGACCGGATGGACCACCGACGGGTGGCACCTTCCCGCCGGCGACGACCTCAGGTTCGAGCTGCATCCCGATGAGCAGCCGGTCCCGTTCACTTTCGTCCAGGTCACCGACCTGCACGTGTCGCTGGGCGATCCCGCGTTCGGCGACGGTGCGGGCGACGCGACCTTCTACCAGGCCGACGGCGAGTGGCGCGAGCGGATCGTCACCACGCCGGCCGTCCTCGCATCGCTGCTGGAAGAGATCGCGCGCGAGCAGCCCGGCGCTTGGATCGTCGCCACCGGCGACCTGACGAACACCGGCGCGGAAGACGAGTACGAGGCGTACCGTGCAACGGTCGCGGCGAGCGGGCTGCACGTCGTGTCCATCCCAGGCAATCACGACCTCATGCCTCAGCGAGGCGATGACGAGGGAGGCGCCGACACGCTGTACGCGGCGGTGACGGCGCGGTACGAGGGCTACCTCGGGCCGCGGTATTTCTCGTTCGACCACGGAGGGCTGCATTTCATCGTGATCGACTGGTTCACGCACCTGTTGGGGGTCGATCGCCAGGCGCAGGAGACCTGGGTCGCCGCCGACCTCGCGGTGGCAGGCGACACCCCCGTGGTGATGCTGACCCACGATCAGATGCGAGCCGAGTTCTACGCGGGGCTCGCGCGCGCGCCGGTCGCCAGCTTCTCCGGCCACTGGCACACGAGTCGCGTCGTCGTGCACGCGGGGACGACCCACTACAACAGCGCCCCGGCCACGTTCGGCGGCTTGGACTACACGCCGGCGAGCTACCGGGTCGCCACGTGGGACGGCGCGAGGCTGCGGGTGCGGACCGTCGCGCGCGGCGACGGCGCTTCGAGTGGCGCGACGTTCCGGAGCGAACCCGCGCCGGATGGCGTGTGCGCCTGGACGGCCCGCCTGGACGGCGGCGTGCACCTGGGGCCGCCGGTGGTGCACGGCGACGCGGTGCTTGCGACGTCGAAGCGGGAGGACGAACCCGGCGGGTCGATCGCGTGTTTCGATGCGGCCGACGGCACGCTGCGGTGGCGGGTCGCCCTGAGCGCCGGGGTGAAGGCTGCACCGCTTGTCGTCGGCGACCTCGCGGTCGCAACCGCGGTCACCGGCGAGACCGTGTGCGTCGAGATCGGCACCGGGCGGGAGCGGTGGCGGACCGAGATAGCCGATCCGTTGCTGCTGTGGACCTACCTGCGCCCGGCCTCCGACGGCGCGCGGGTGTTCGTCGGGGACGTGGCGCGGTTCGTCGCGCTCGACCTCGTCGACGGCTCGGTCGCCTGGGCCCGCGAGGACCTCGGGAAGCGTGAGAACATGACCGCGCACGCCCACCCGGTCGTCGTCGACGGCACGCTGCTGGTGTCCTTCACCGCTCAGATCCCGGACCTGTGGGGCCTGGATCCGGCGACGGGCGCCACGCGCTGGCCCGCCGGCGTCGCCGCGCGCAGCGTCTACCAAGGGTCGTCGTCGGAGATCGTGATCCACCTTCCCCGGACGCCGGTCGCCGCGCTGGCCGCCGATCCGGATGGAAAGGACGTCTACGTTGTTCGGCTCGGGTCTGTGCTCGAGCGCGTCCGCGCCGCCGACGGCGCGAGTGTCTGGACGGCGCAGTTCCTCGGCTGGTTCAACCCGGCGCGCCCGGCCGTGACCGAAGACGCGGTGCTGGCGTCCGCCGGGACGGGGACCGTGTTCTGCTTCGAGCGCAGGAGCGGCGCTCTTCGGTGGCGAACCGAGGTGGCGCGGGACGCGCCGGTCGCGCTGGGGCCGTACCGGGCCTCGGGGGCGGCGCTGCTCGCCGGGCCGCTGGTCGTCGGCGACGTGGCTGTGGTGGCCACGGGCGACGGGCGTCTGGTAGGTCTGGCCTGCGAGGACGGGCGGGAGGTCGGGATGATCGACGTTGGCGTTCCGGTGACGAGCCGCGCCGCGATCGCCGGCGAACATGTCGTGGTGGCGGCGCTGGACGGTACGGTACGGGCGCTGCCCTTGGCGGCCGTCGGGGTCGGCCGATTGTCGGCACCCTAGTTTGTATGTATAGTTACCATATACGACGTCGAGAGCAGGAAGTCCGGTTCGCCCGAGCGCGGAGGCCTGAGGGTCGGCCGCGTTACGGTGGTCCGGCGTCGGGAGGCCAGAGGGCATGAATGACCGACTGGATCGAGTCTTCAAGCATCCCATATTCAACCACCCGCAGACGCTCCGGGTCCTGACGATCGCCATCTCCGTCACCCTCGTCAGCGGCGTGGCGATGATCGGTCCCGTCGGCGGTCGCGGCGATGATCCCCGCGACAACGAAGGGGCGTTCGTCGTCGACGACGACGTTATCCCGGGGACGACGGCCAGCCTGTCGCCCGGCGCGACCCCATCGCTGAGCGGATCCGGGACGCCGGTTACACCGGGGCAAGGATCGACACCCGGCTTCATCATCCCAGGTGGCGGGAAGCCATCGATCCCGCCCTCGAAGATCCCGAGCTTCGGACTTCGCACCCAAGGCATCACCGCCGACGCGGTGAAGATCGGCATCTCGTACAACGTCGCTTCGTGCGGCGACGCGGCGGTGCTCGAAGCGATGCTGGGGCCCACGACGGCGGGTGATCTGGAGAAGTCGATCAACACGTTCGCGCGCCACATCAACGACACGGGCGGGCTCGGCGGGAAGAAGTACCAGCCGATCATCGTGGACGATGGCGGTGCCGGCTGCCCGGCGAAGAACATCTCGGCAGCGATCAAGATGGCAGAAGAGGAAAAGGTCTTCATGGCCATCCCGGGGCTGCACGTCGAATCCGACTACATCATGAAGCACTACAAGATCCCCGTGTTCGGGGGCCGCGAGGATCCCGACTCGCTCGGCCGGTACGGCCCCAACGGCCTGCAGATCCTCGAACCTCTCGAGCCGACATTCGAGGCGTGGGCGAGCTTCGGCCGGTACTACCTCAACGGACAGGATAAGAAGCCGTGCCTGATCCGGATCGAAAGCGGCGCGGCCGGCGACTTCGACACCGCGGAGCGGATCCTCAAGCAGAAGATGTCGAAGTACGGGCTGACGTTCGCCGACCGGATCTGGGTGTTCAAAGACGACGTTTCGACCGCGCAGCAACAGTCCAATTCGATCGCGGCTGCGGCCAAGGGCAAAGGTTGCGATCAGGTGTACTACCTCGCAGGCAACCCGATCGGCCTGATCTTCTTCACCGACGCTGCCACCCAGAACGGGTGGTTCCCGACCTGGACCTTCACCAGCATGGTGATCCTCACCGACGACGACGCGATCGGGAACCTGATGGATCCCGTGCAGTGGGAGAACGCCATCGGCCTTTCCTACCGCGTGCCGGCCGGGCAGCATCGCGATGAGGGGAATTGCAAGCGGATCTACGAGCGCTACAACGGCAACGACGGGCAGAGCGATTCCGCCGCGGTGAAGCTGGCGTGCGCGACGATCCTGCCCACCGCGGAGATGATGCGCCGTGCGATCCAACTCACCGGCACGCTGACCGCCGATACGCTGTTGCTCGGCGCCGACGCGATCGACAACGACTTCTTCTTCGACGCGACCGTCCCCCTCGACTGGCGGTACCCGAACATCAACGGTCCGTTCAAGACCCGCGGTTTCAGCCACTACACCGTTGTGGACTGGAGCTCGTCGCAGAAGCGCTACACGTTCCCGAAGTACCCCTGTTACTACAAGGTCTTCGAGGCCCAGAACGGCGGCTGCGAGAACCTCACGAAGTACTACAAGAAGTAGCCGATGAGCGAGCGTCTCGCCCTCGACGGAGGAACCCCGGTCCGCCGCCAGCCCCTGTCGATGGGCAAGGGTGTCGCGTTCCTCGGCGACGAGGAGCGGGCGGCGGTGATGGCGGTGCTGGAGAGCCGCAGCCTGTTCCGCTACTACGGGCCCGACCTGCAGGAGACCGTCGCCGGGTTCGAACGAGACGCAGGGGCGTATCTGGGTGCCGCGCACGCCGTCGCGACGTCCAGCGGGACGGCGGCGCTTCGTGTCGCGCTTGCCGCGCTGGGGATCGGGTGCGGTGACGAGGTCATCGTCCCGGCGTTCACCTTCATCGCGACGGTCAATGCGGTCGTGCTCGCCGGTGCCGTCCCGGTTTTCGCCGAGGTCGACGAGACGCTGGGCCTCGACGCTGCGGCAGTCGAGGCGGGCGTGACCGAACGGACCGTGGCGGTCATCCCCGTCCATCTCGAGAACGTCGCCTGCGACATGGACCCCCTGCTGAAGATCGCCGAGCAGCGCTCACTCGCCGTCCTCGAAGACACGGCCCAGTCGATGGGCGCGACGTATCACGGGCGCGCGCTCGGCACGCTCGGCGACATCGGCGCGTTCTCGCTCCAGCTCGAGAAGAACATCACCGCGGGCGAGGGCGGCCTCATCGTCACCGACGACGAGGCGCTGTGGATCCGGGCTGCTCGGTATCAGGATCAGGGCGGTCAGTTCGTGACCGGCCACGGCGGCAGCCGCGGTGCGGAACTCGACGAGCCGTTCGTCGGGGAGAATCTTCGCATGACCGAGATCGCCGGCGCGATCGCCGGCGCGCAGCTCACGAAGCTTCCGTCGATCCTCGGTGCGATGCGCCGGAACAGAGCGGCCATCGAGGCTGCGGTCGGTGTGATCGATGGGATGCAGGCGCGCCGCAGTCCCGATCCCGACGGCGACGGCGCGTCGAGCATCACGTGGTTCCTCCCCGACGCCGCGCTCGCCGCCCGGTTCGCCGACGCCTTGCGTGCCGAGGGGATCCCATCGGCGCAGATCTACGATGGCCGGCCCGTGTATGCGACGCCATCCATCCTCGGCCGGCGGACCGCGAGCGGGAAGGGTGGTCCCTGGAACTGCGCCGAGCATCCCACCGACGTCGTGTACCGGCTCGGGATGTGCCCGCGAACCGAGGCCCTCGTCGCGCGCTCGGCATCCGTCGGGATCGGCGCGCGCTGGAACGAAGACGATGCTCGTGACGTCGCGGCGGCGGTGCAGAAGGTCGCGTCGGTGCTCCTCGGATGAGCCTGCGCGTCGCCGTCATCGGCTGCGGCGCCGCCGCCCGGCGGCTGCATCTCCCCGCGATGCGCGACGCCGGCGCCGACGTGGTGGCGTTCGCCAGCGGCTCGCGCGCGTCCGCGTCCGCGGCGGCGGCGGACTGGGGCGGCGGCATCGTTTACGACGACTGGCGTACGGCCATCGAAGCTGCCGGCGTCGATGCCGTCGATATCTGTACGCCGAACCATCTGCACGCCGAGATCGCCATCGCGGCCGCGCGGGCCGGCAAGCACGTGCTCGTCGAGAAGCCGATCGCGCCGACGCTGGCAGAGGCCGACGCGATGATCGACGCTGCGGCCGACGCGGGCGTGGTGCTGATGGTCGCGCACAGCGCGCGCTACGCGCCGCCGGTGCGCGCGATCCTCGCGGCGGTGCGCGCGGGCGCGATCGGAACGGTGCGATCCGCGCGCGCCGTTCTGCGCAACGAGGGCCCCGAGGTGTGGTCGCCGGACTCGACGTGGTTCACGGACCCGGCGCGCAGCGGGGGCGGAGCGCTGCTCGACCTGGGTGTGCACGTCGCAGATCTGCTGCGCGCGGTGTTCGAGCGCGATGCGCTCGAGGTGACCGCGATGTGCCGGCCGGAGGCGCCTGCAGAGCTCGAGGCGCATGCGGTCATCCGCTTCGAGGATGACGCCTTGGCGACGATGCAGGTTGGTTGGGATTCCGGTAGCGGACCCGACGTCGTGGTCGAGGTCGCCGGTGAGGCGGGCGTGATCCGGTTCGACGGCGCGCGCGCCCCCGTGGTGCGAACCGCCGATCGCGAGAAGGACGTACCGCCCCAGGAGCCCGATGATGCCGTCGCTGCGTTCGCGCGCGCCGTCGCCGGACGGGAAGCCCCCGCGGTCACCGGGGAAGACGGGCGCGCGGCGCTTTCCATCGTGATGGCTGCCTACTCGTCGGCGCGCACCTGCACGACGACGAAGGTCGACCGGAGGTAGGTCCGTGGACATCGTCGTGCTCGGACTCGTCATCGGGATGGCCAACGCGCTGCTCGCGGTGGGTCTGGTGCTCATCCACAAGGCTAACCGCGTGATCAACCTGGCCCACGGTGAACTGGGCGCCTTCACGGTCGCGATGATGCTGTCGCTGACCCGCGTCGCGCACCTCAACTACTGGCTGGCGCTGCTCTGCAGCCTCGCCGGAACGGTTTTGCTGACCGCGATGATCGAGCGCACGGTTCTTCGCCGGCTGTTCCGCAGCCCGCGATTGATCATGCTCATCGCCACGATCGGCGTCGCCCAACTGGTCATCGTGCTGCGGCTCGTGCTGCCGAAGCCGAGGACGGCGCTTGGTGATTCGATCCTCGCCGGCGGCGGATCGCAGTTCCCGGTGCCCTTCCAGATGGACCCGATCCCCTTCGGCCGGATCGTGCTCGGGCCGGCGCACTTCATGGCGCTGGTCGCCGGACCCCTGCTCGCGATCGGGCTCCTGCTGTTCCTGAAGCGGTCCTCCTATGGGATCGCGCTTCGCGCTGCCGCCGAGAACGCGCCGCGCGCGCAGCTGCTCGGTATCCCGGTCCGCCGGGTGTCGACCCTGGCCTGGGTACTGGCAGGCCTGCTCTCCGGCGTCGCAGCGGTGCTGCTCGCGCCGATCATCGGCTTCTCGGCGACCGAGGCGGTGGGGTTGCCGCTGCTGATGCGCGGCTTGGCCGCCGCGACCGTCGCGCGCATGGAGTCCGTCGGGATCGCGTTCGTGGGCGGCCTCGCGCTCGGTGTCGCGGATCAGGTCGTGTTCTTCACCACGGGGCGGAGCGACCTGACGGATCTGGTTCTGTTCATCGTGATCCTGCTCGCGCTGCTGCCCAGGCGCGCGCTTCAGCGTCGCACGGTCGCGGCGGAGGAGTCGTCGTGGGACGTCGCCGACCCGGTACGGCCGTTGCCGATCGAGCTCGCCTCGCATCCGCGGTGGCGCGCGCTCAGCCGTACGGCGCTTGCCCTCGGCGTGCTTGCGATCGGCGCCGGGCCGTTCCTGCTGCAGCCGTCGGCGACGTTCTTCCTCTCGACCGTGTTCCTGGTCGGCGCGGTCGCCGTGTCGATGACGGTGCTGACCGGCTGGGCCGGGCAGATGTCGATCGGGCAATGGGCCCTGGCCGGTGCCGGCGGCGTGATCGGATCCAAGCTCGTCGGCACGATGGGATGGCCCTTCTGGCCGTCGCTCCTCGTCGCGGCGCTGCTTGGCATGGTGCTCGCCGTCGCGATCGGGTTGCCGGCGCTGCGGCTCGAGGGCACATCGCTCGCGGTCGTCACCCTCGGGTTCGCGGTCGTTTCTGCATCCTGGCTGTTCCAACAAGATTGGTTCGGCGGCGACGGATTCATGCCCAAGCCCGACTATCTCTCGACGCGGTGGTACTACGCCGTCGCGATCGTGTTCCTGGCGCTGACGATGCTCGCCGCGCGCGCGCTGCAGCGAAGCAGGTTCGGGCGGAACACGGTCGCGGTTCGCGACAACCCGCGGCAGGCAGCATCGTTCGGCGTGGCGATCGTGCGCACCAAGCTCACGGCGTTCGCGGTATCGGGTGCGATCGCGGCGGCGGCCGGGTTCCTGTGGGCCGCGGGGATCGGGATCGCCGACGCGTCGGTCTTCCCGCCGGTCCGGTCGCTCTCCATCGTCGCCGCGGTCGTCATCGGCGGGCTCGGCTCGGTCCCCGGGGCGGTGCTCGGCGCGTTCTATCTGCAGGCGATCCCGTACTTCGGCGCGTCGATCTCGCCGTACATCGGGTTGCTCACGACCGGGTTCGGTCTGTTGATCCTCCTGATCTTCTTCCCCGGGGGGCTCGCCCGGCTGGTTCAGACGGGACGCGATCTGCTCGCTCGTGCCGTCACCGGGATCGATCCGCGACCACAGGGTCGCGTGGCCGATGAGGATGCGCTCAGCGCTGCCAGCGAAGGGCTGGTCCCCGATGGCGTCGCGCCCGAGCCGGTGGGGACGAGGGTGTGAGCTTGCGGCCCCCGCTCTCGCCGCGGACGTGGATCCCGCGGCTGCGCGCGTATCTCAACGGCGAGGCGCTGTTCCCGATCCTGGTGCTGTTCGCGCTCAACGCGGTCGACGAGTTCGATAGCCGGACCTTCGATGTGCTGGGGCCCGAGATCGCCGAGGACTTCGGCGTCGGGGTCGGCGCCTTCGGATCGATCGCGGTGCTGGTGCTGCTGCTCGTGCCCCTGGTCGCGGTGCCGGTCTCGTACCTGGCCGACCGGTGGCGCCGGATGCCGCTGGCGATCGGCGGTGCGGCGGCGTGGGGCGCCTTCTCGCTGGCGACGGGCCTCGCGCCGATCCTGCCGCTGCTGATCCTGTCCCGGGTGGGGTCGGGCTTCGGGAAGGTCGTCAACCAGCCGG
The DNA here is from genome assembly GCA_036397635.1 of Actinomycetota bacterium. Classification (GTDB taxonomy): domain Bacteria; phylum Actinomycetota; class AC-67; order AC-67; family AC-67; genus DASWIP01. Next base: position 47,984 of record DASWIP010000031.1, read on the forward strand.
TGCACGGGGCGCTCATCTCGGAGTTCTACTCGCCGCGCACGCGCGCGAAAGCGTTCGGGATCCACTCGCTGGCCAACATCGGCGGCGCGGCGGTCGCGGCCGTGCTCGGCGGCGTCATCGCGCAGGTGTTCGGCTGGCGGACCGCGTTCTTCGTGCTGACGATCCCGACGGTCGCGGCGATCCTGATCGCGTTGCGGCTGCGCGAGCCGCCCCGCGGCCGCTTCGAGGTCACCGAAACGCCGGCCGCGCCCCCGTTGCGCCAGACGATCCGCCGGCTGTGGGCCATCCGCTCGCTGCGTTACCAGTGGATCGGACTCGCCTACACGACCGGATCGACGCTGGGCATCGGCGTGCTCGTGCCGTTCTTCCTGGAGGAGGACTTCGGGGTTGAGCCGGGCTTGCGGGGCGTGCTGATCGGCGTCGGGACGGCGATCTCGGCTGTCGCCGTGCTCATCGGCACGGCGGTCGCGCAGAATCGGATCAACGAGCGGCCCAGCGAAGGACTGCGGCTGCTGTGCTTCAGCGGCATCGCTGCCGGCGTGGCGCTGTTCGGGATGGCGGTCGCACCGTCGCTGGCGCTCATCGTGCTGTTCCTGTGGATCATCATGGCCATCTTCGCGTTCGTCGCACCAGGCCTGCTGTCGATCACGGCGATCGTGTCGCCCCCGGAGATCCGATCGTCGGCGTTCGCGCTCGGCGGGTTCATCGCCCTCGCGGGCTCGGGGTTCTCGCTGATCGGCTTCGCGATCGGCGACCAGGTGAGCATGCGGCTTGCGATCGGCATCATGGCCCCGGTGTTCCTGCGCGGTGTCGGCTACTTCTTCAAGGCCGCCGGGTATCTCGACGATGACGTCGAGAGACTCGATCCCGCGCATGCGCAGAAGGCGGGCGGCGAGAGCGGCCCTGTGCTGCTCGAGACCAAGGGGCTCATGGTGTCCTTCGACGGCGTCCGCGTCCTGTTCGGCGTGAACCTCGAGATCCGGCGAGGCGAGGTCGTCGCGCTGCTCGGCACGAACGGTGCCGGGAAGTCCACCACGCTGAACGCGATCAGCGGCATCGTCGAGCCGGAGGCCGGCAACGTGTGGTTCGAGGGTGAGGCGATCGTCGGCGAGTCGCCCGAGCAGACGGTCAAGAGGGGCATCGTGCAGGTGCCGGGCGGGCGCGGCGTCTTCCCCGGGCTGACGGTCGAGGAGAACCTGCGCATGGGCGCGTTCCTCATCCGGCGCGACCGCGCGCTGGTTCAGCGGCGCCTGGACGAGGTGTTCGGTCTGTTCCCCAGACTCGCGGAGCGGCGCGGGCAGCGCGCCGGGTCGCTGTCCGGCGGCGAGCGCCAGATGCTGACGCTCGCCCAGTCGTTCCTGCTGCGGCCGACGCTGCTGCTGATCGACGAGCTTTCCCTCGGCCTCGCCCCGACCGTGGTCGAGGAGCTGCTCGGCGCCGTGCGCACGATGAACCAGGAGGGGACGACGATCGTCATCGTGGAGCAGTCGGTTAACATCGCGCTCAACCTGGCCGACCGCGCCTACTTCATGGAGAAGGGCGAGGTTCGGTTCTCGGGGCCGACCGCCGAGCTGCTGCAGCGGCAGGACCTGCTGCGCTCGGTCTTCCTCGAGGGAGCAGGCAGGTCGGTCGCGCGCACGTGAGCGCGCGCGCGAACGCGGGCGAGCTGATCGCCCGCGGCGACGCGGTGCTCCTCGACGTGGACGGGGTCATCTGCCTGGAAGACGAGCCGATCGCCGGCGCCGCGGAGGCCGTCGCGTCGCTTCGCTCGCGCGTGCCGCTGCTGGTTGCGGTGACCAACGATTCGCGGCGCACGCGCGTCCGGCAGCACGAGCGTCTCGCGCGCGTAGGCCTGACAGGCGCGCGGGTGGCGACGGCGATCGACGCGCTGGCCGCTGAGCTGCTCGCGCAACGGCACTGTGTCGTCGCGGCGTGCGGCACGCCGTCGTTGACCGCTGATCTGAGACGTCTGGGCGTCGACGTCGACCCCACGCGCGCGACGGCGCTCGCGATCGGGGCTGCCGCGAACCCGTCCGCGGTCGCCGACGGACGCGCGATGCTCGCGCGCGGGCTGCCGGCGTTCGCCGCGAACGCCGACCTTTCGATCCCGACGCTGGAGGGGCGCGTGCCCGACACCGGCGCGGTGGTTGCTGCCTTGGGCTGTCTGCCAACCTTCTGCGGGAAGCCGAACGAGCCCATGAGCCGGATCGTGCATGCGCTGATCGGCGACGCCGCCCGCGTCGTGGTGATCGGCGACGGGATCGACACGGATCTCGCGTGGGCGCGCGCGGAAGGCTGGGCGTCGATCTACATCGGCGAGGGCGAGGGCGGGGACGTGGATGCCGACGCAGTCGTGCCTTCGATCGCGGCGCTTGCTACAGCAACGCCCTGAGATCGTCGCTCGCGGAGGCGACCTCGCCCCCCCGGATGCATCCCGCCACTTTCAGCTCGGCGTCCCAGATCGCGAGGTCGGCGCGCGCGCCGGGCGCCAGCGTCCCGCGATCGGCGGCCTCAAGCAGCGCGGCCGGCGCGGCAGAGGCCATGCGCGCGGCCTCCTCGATGCCCAGCCCGTGCACGCGCGCGATCCGGCCGACGCCGTCGGCGAGGGTCGCGGCCGAGCCCGCGAGCACGCCGGCCGGCGGGCGACGATCGGGGGCGGCGTCGGGGTCGGGGGCGGCGTCGCTGACCAGGAAGACGCGCGGCCCCGCGACGCGCAGCGCCAGCGCGAGGATCGCGTCGTGCAGGTGCACCCCATCGGCGATCAGGGCGACGCGCCCGCGCTCGTCCAGCAGGTACGCGAGTGCGGCACCGGGCGCGCGCTGATGCACGGGCGTCATCGCGTTGAACAGGTGCGTCGCGACGTCGATGCCGTCCTCGATCGCCTCGATCGCCTGCTCGTAGGTGGCGCCGGTGTGCCCGGCCGCCACGACGATGCCTCGCGCGATCGCCGCGGCTGCGTAAGCGCGCGCGCCGGGCACCTCCGGTGCGAGGGTGATCATGCGCACGCCCGGCAGTTCGAGCAGCGCGCGCGTCTGCGGGTCGTCGCCGCGGCGCAGGTGCTCGGGCGGATGCGCGCCCGGGTGCTCGGGGGACAGGACGGGTCCTTCCAGGTGCAGGCCGAGGAGGCCGGTGTCCGAGCCGTCGCGGGCGGCGGCGACTGCAGCGGCGAGCGCCGCGACGCGCGCGGGCTCGGATGACGGCACCGCGCAGAGCCACGAGGTCACCCCCGCGGCGGCGAGGCGCGCGTCCAGAGCCGGCAGGCACGCGGGGTTCCCGAGCGGGAACAGCTCGCCCAGCCCGTTGACCTGCAGGTCGATGAGCCCCGGCGTGATCGACCATCCTTCGGGGAGGTCCACGACCGGCCCGGCCGGCGGCGCGCTTAGGACGGGCCCGTCGATGCAGACGAGCCGGTTGGCGGCGCGCAGGCTCAGGCGCATGTCTCGCCCATGATGACGGTCAGCGACGGATGGCGGCGGAGGTGCGATGCGGGGACGTCGTCCCCCGCCGGTCCCTCGAGCAAGCGAAGCAGCGCGGCTTGCTTCCCGGGGCCGGCCGCGATGATCGCGACTCGCTCGGCGCGCATGATCGTGCCGAGACCGATCGTCAACGCGAGCGCCGCGGGTGCGACGCCGCCGAGCCGCGCGAGGTTCGCCGGTGCCAGCGCCACGATCCGGACGCCGTCGGCGGCCCGGCTGCCGGGCTGGTTGAAGGCCACGTGCCCGTCGGGGCCGAGCCCGAGCAGGACCGCGGCCAGTCCCTGTTCCTCGATGCGAGTCTCCAGCGTCGCGGGATCGGCGGAAAGGTCGTCCACGCGTGCGGCCAGCGCCGCCGGGAGCGCGCGCCGCAGGCGGCTCGCGAAGCGCTGGTCGGGATCCGCCGGCGGCGGCATCAGTTCGTCCACGGGCACGATGGTGCGCTCCGTCCACGCCGGATCGTCGGCGGGCAGGTCACCGTAGAGTGGGAGCGTGCTGGAGCCGACCGCGAGCCCGACGAGCCTGCCCCTGCCGGCATGCAGGGCTTCGAGCAGCCACGCGCGCGCCGCGGCAGCCAGCCCGGGACCCGACGCCCGGATGAGGTTCGGCGCGGCGGGGATCTCTGCTGGTGGCATTTTGTACGAGAATCTTACATAATTGCCGGCCATGGGCGAACGGCGATGGCTGGGCGCGGTCGAGGGCTACTACGGCCCGCCGCTGTCGCACGAGGAACGCGTCGAGCTGATCCGCTGGCTCGGGACGCAGGGGTTCAACGCATACGCCTACGCGCCGAAGGATGACCCCCTCCATCGCGAGCGTTGGCGCGAGCCTTACCCCGAAGACCGGCGCGCGCTGTTCCGCGAGCTGGTCGCCGAGGGGCGCGCGGCGGGGCTCGAGGTCGTGCTCGTCGTCTCCCCGGGCCTGGACTGGGGCGACGACGACGAAGCCGCCCTCGCGGTCAAGCTCGAGGCGTTCGCCGAGGACGGAGCGCAGACCCTCGGGATCGCCTTCGACGACGTGCCGCCCGGTGGGGCCCAGCTCGGGGCCGCGCACGCTTCCGGTATCGCGGCCGCCGTCGGGCGGCTCGGCGGCGGGTTCGAGTGGATCACCTGCCCGACCGACTACGCGAGCGATCGAGTGACTGCCTACCTGCGCGCCTATCACGACGGACTCCCCGACGGCGTCGAGGTGATGTGGACCGGCCCGTCGATCGTGAGCCCGCGCGTCACCGGCGAGATGGCCGCCGCCCTCGGCACGGAGCTCGGCCGGCCGCTGCTGTTCGCGGAGAACTATCCCGTCAACGACGGCCCCATGGCCGGCGTGCTGCACCTGGGGCCCTACCGCGGTCGCGCGCCGGACCTCCCGGCGGCGACCAGCGGCGTGTTCTTCAACTTCATGTCATTCCCGCGCGCGAGCCGCCTCGCGCTCGCTGCCGGCGCGCGCTTCTGGCGCGACCCGACCGGGGATCCCGAAGCGATCTGGCGCGAGTGCCTCGCGGCATCCCCGGGGCTGGAGCCGCTGGCCCGCGCGTCGCGCTCTTGGATCGGCGACGAGGGCCCCGACGCCGGACTCGCGTCGGCGGCCGCGGCGGCGCTCGACGGGGACACCGCGCCGCTCAAGGCCTACATCGACGCGGGAGTGCGCGACGGGCTCGAGCCGGCGCTCGCCGCCGAGATCGAGCCGTGGCTCGCGCAGTGGGAGGCCGAGACGCTGGCGATGCGCTACGCGACGATGTGGCTCGACGAGCCCGACCGCTGGGGGGTCGAGGGCCCATTCGCCGTCGCCGAGGCGTGGGCGCGCGCGCGTCACTCGCGGCTGCAGCTTTTCGGCATCCGGTGGGCGTACTACCCGCTGGTCGCACGCGCGGGGGACGAGCTGCTCGCCCTGCCCGAGGCGTTGGTGACCGGCGCGAACCTGACGGACCTGCTGTGCGCTACCGTGATCGAGCGGGCCTCGAAGGGCTGAGGTCCACCTCGATCCCCGCGAGGCGAAGCAACCCCCACGCCGCCGCCGATTTCGCCGGGCCGGGCGCCGCCGACGCCTCGACCCGGTACGCGCCGAGTAGCGCGCGCACCGCGCGAAGGATCGCCGGGTAACGCCGGGCGAGCCCACCGCCGATCACGATCAGCTCGGGCGTCTCCGCATCCTCGATCGAGCGCGCGAGCGCGGCGGCGATCGTGCCGATCGCCTCCACCGGCACCGGCGAGGGGAGCGCCCATCCGGCGGCGACCGTCTCGAGGCATCCGGTGCGCCCGCAGGGGCACGCCGCCTCGCCGAACGAGCCGCGATGCCCGAAGACCTCGTGCTCGACGACGGCGCCGTCACGCACGATCGCGCCGCCGATGCCGGTGCCGAGCCCCAGGTACGCGAGATCGCCGACGCCCCGCAGGACGGCCTCGCCCAGCGCCGCGGCTTGGGCGTCGTTGGCGACGACGCGCGCGGTGCCGTCGAGCCCGAGCGCCGCCACGGGGTCCACGTCGAACCAGCGAAGGTTGGATGCCGCGACGACCCGGCCACCTGCGACGAGGCCCGGCACCGCGATCAGCAGCGGCGCGCCGTCGGCACGCGAGGCGCCGTCGAGGAACGCCGGCTCGGCCGCGCCGTCGAACACGACGGTCTGGATGCCACCGCCCCCTACCTCGATGCAGACAGCGCGCGCCGTCATGTCCGCAGGTGGAACGTCTCGGAGAGCACGAGCCCGGCGGCGCCGAGCAGCGTCGCGCGCTCGTTCAGTGAGGACAGCACGATGTCGAGGCCGTCGCGCAGGTGCGGCAGGCATCGCTCGCGCGTGTGCTGCTCGATGCGCGCGCGAAGGTCCTCGCCTCCGCCGACCGCGTCGCCGTGCAGGATGATCCGCGGCGGGTTGACCAGTTGCATCAGCAGCGCGAGCCCGAGCGATAGGTTGGCGGCGTACAGGTCGAGCAGCGCGCCGGCGTCGCGAACGCCGGTGCGTGCGAGCGTCACGAGCGCGGCCGCGTCGAGCTTGGACGCGCCGGGAAGCTTGCGCGCGCGCGCCTCGCGTCGCAGCCACGGCAAGGTCGCGATCGTCTCCCAGCAGCCGCGGAGTCCGCACGCGCAGCGCGCGTCGTCCCCGAGCGGCACGTGTCCGATCTCGCCGACGCGTCCATCTTCGCCGCGGTAGATGGTCCCGTCGATCACGAGGCCGGCGCCCAGGCCGTGCCCCGTCTGGATGGCCGCGAAGGTGGCGACACCGCGACCCTCGCCGAACCATTTCTCGCCGAGCGCTTGGGCGTGAGAGTCGTTGTCGATGAGCACATCGGCGTCCAGGCGCTCCCGTAGCCCCTGCGCGAGCGCGTTCCCGCCGAGCCCGGTGATCTGCGACGAACCGACCACGACGCCGTGCGCCGGGTCGCACACGCCCGGGACGGCGACCCCGATGCCGAGCAGGTCCGGCCGCGTGGGCGACAGTAACGCCGAGACCCTCGCGACGATGTCGCGATGCACCGCGCGACCGTCGGTCGGATCGGTCAGCTCGGCCGCCTCGTGCGCGAGCAGCTCGCCGCGCGCGCTCACCAGCGCGGCCTCGCACGCATCGGCGCGCAAGGCGATCCCGACCGAGAGCCCGGCGCCGGCGCGGAACCACAGCGGGCGTCCCGGCTTGCCCACCCGTGTCACGCTTCGGTCGGGGGGCCCTTCCTCCAGCAGCCCGCCGTCGAGCAGCGGCCGGACGATGCCCGAGATGGTGGCGCGCGGGACGCCGGCGAGCCGCGCCAGGTCGGCGCGCGTCAGCGGCCCGTGGTCGCACAATGCCTGCAGCACGCGTGAACGGTTGACATCGCCCATGCGGCTCGGGGACAGCATGCGCGCGCTACCGCGGCGGCCGTTTCCCCCCGGGTCGATGATGCCCCCCTGCCCCGATCGTCGATGAGTGAGCGCATCGTAGCGGGGGCGCGCGCGTCCGGAGGTGTGGGTGGGCGCGTCGCTCACGTTGCCTCCCTCGCGAACGCCCCGGCGACCAGCGCGTCGGCGAGCTGGGACACCGCGCGCGCGCCGAGGCTAACCGTCTCCTCGTAGCCGTCGCCGAACGGCATCGGGAGATAGCCGTGCCACGCCGGCGCGAGGCCGGCCAGCAGCGCGCGCCCTCCCCGTGCATCGTCGATCGCGCGTCCGAGCGCGTGGAACGCCTCCCCCGGGATGCCGACCAGATGCACCGAGCCGAGCATCCACTCGACCAGCTCGACGGTGTCCTCGGTGATGCCCAGCAGCTGCGCGAGCGTGCCCTCGGCGGGAACCGTCAGGTGCCGCGACCCGGTCCGCAAGGGTCCGGCGATCGGAACGGCGGCGGTGAGTGCGGTGTGGACTGCGATGGCCGCCGCCGCTCCGATCGCCGATGCTTCCTCGTAGGCCTCCGCGAGATGGGTGGGAACGTCGGTGTGTCGTTCCACCGGGTTCACGTCGCCGAGCGAGCCGGAGAGCATGACCGTCGTGCCGCCCCCGATCTCGGTCAGCGCCTCGCGGAACGGTCCCACCCAGTCACGCGAAACCGCGAGCCACGGCGAGCCCAGCGACACAGGATGGATGGCGATGTTCGCGATCACGCCGACGCGCGCGCCGTCGGTCGCGCGCAGCTCGAGCGCGGCGAACCACGGGTCGTAGGGCAGGCCGCGGCGGTTGTAGGAGATGTCCGCCGGCAGTGATGCGCGCGCGTGATGCAGCGTCACCGGCACCGCCGCCGCTTTCGCCGCGCGCGCCGCATCGGTGCACCGCTCGACCAGGAGCCGGCCGTATCCTTCCGGCGTTTTCCAGCCGAGCTGCTCGCCGCCGGCCATCGCGTTGGGTCCCGAATGGGTGTGCGTGCTCGAGGTGAGCACCGCGTCGCGAGGCAGACCATGCTCGACCGCGAGCGTGTCGCGGATCGGGTCGGAGAACTCGACCGACATCCCGAGCAGGTCCAGCACGAGCACGCACGCGGCCCGTTCACCGTCGTCGAGCCAGACCGCGTAGACCTCGAGGTCGTCGTGCACGGTGCCGGCGGGCTCGGTCCTGTCGGCGAAGCCGGCGAGGCTGACCGGCACCGGCGGCGTGATGGTCGCCTTGCCGATCCCCGCGCGCCAGCTCACGCGCCGCCCCCGAGCACCTGCGAGGCGAAGCCGCGGATCCGCCCCGACGCCTCCTGCCGGCGCGTTACGAAGAAGATGTGTCCCGCCTCGTCGTAGGTCTCTAGCGTCGCACCCGGGATCGCGCGCGCGTAGTGCTCGCCGTGGAACAGGGGGACGACCTCGTCGGCCGTCCCGTGCAGCACCAGGGTGGGAACGGAGATCTGAGGGACGTCGTCGCGGGAAGCCTGAGCGCGGCGGATCTGTGCCAGGTCGTTGCGCATCCCCGCCAGACCCGGGGGCGCATCCAGGTGGGTTCGCGCGAAGGCGACGAGGTCGTCGCGGATGCGAGGGTCCGCGGCCACGCGGCGCTGCTCGTCGGGGGTCAGGTCCGAGGCGATCTTGCGGTCGATGACGCGTGCGCTGGCGAGCTGCCGCGCCGCGAGCACACGGCCGACCGCCGACAGGATCTCGCCGAGCACCGGGACGGTCATCAATCGCGGCTCGCGTGGGATCTTCAGCCGGTGGGCGACCAGCGCGCAGGCGAGCACCAGCCCGGCGGTCCGATCGGGGTGCCGGGCCGCGAACGCGGCGGCCGGCGGCCCGCCGCCGGACGCGCCGACGACCAGCGCGCGCTGGATCCCGAGCGAGTCGAGCGCGGCCGCGAACGCGTCGGCCTGCTCGTCGTAGGTCCGCCCGACGCTCAGGGGAGTGCGCCCGTAGCCGGGCCGCGAGGGCGCGATCACCCGGTAGCCGTCGCGCAGGTCGGCGGCCAGCGTCAGGGCCTGGCGCCACGAGCCTGGGACGCCGTGGACGACCAGGACGCACGGGCCGTCGCCGGCGCGACCCACTTCGATGGGTCCGTGCGCGGTGGGCACCAGCGCAACGTCGTCCCAGATGCTGGTTGCGGGAGACTCGGTCGGCATGATTGGTAAGATATCATACTAATACCCGCGGATGGGGGCCCGGCCGGTTACGAACCGCGCCGCGCGAGCCCACCCATGCGCGCGGTTACCGCCGCAAGCGAACGCTCATGGAACAGCGCCAGTGCCGTTCGCAGGTCATCCCGGAACGGCCGCCGCCACCGCTCCTCCAAGGCCTCCGGCCCGAGCAGCGCGCCGAGCAGCGATCCCGCGGTCGCGCCGAAGGAATCGGTGTCGTTGCCCTGCATCACCTGAAGGCAGATGCCGTGCCCGGTGTCCTCCGCGAAGCGCAGCGTGTTCATCAGGGTCCCGATCTCCTGGTACACCCGGCAGTGGGTGTACGAGCCGAACAGGTCGTGGACACGCCGGTAGCCGTCCTCGAAGCCCTCCGCGTACGAGACCTCGTCCAGGCACTGCCGCGCGCGCTCGGCGAACCGGCTGCGCTGCGGCACGAAGCCCAGCGCCACGCGGAACGCATCCAACCGGTCGCCCCCGCACGGCGCCGCGGCGATCGCCGCGGCGACGAACATCGCCGCATACACCCCGGTCCGGCGGTGCGTGCACGAGGCATCCCGCCACGCGAGCGCGGCCGCGCGCGCCGGGTCGCCCAGGCACGCGTACGCGTACGCGTCCACGCGGATCAGCGCCCCGCACAGCTCGTCGCCGGGGTTCAGCTCCGCGACCCAGGCGTCCGGATCCGGCTGCTCGGTCTCGTGCAGCGCCTGCAGTGCCGCGCGCGCCATCAGCGTGCGCTCGGGCCCGAAGGTCGCCCGCAGCGGGAGCTGGAGTGCCCACTGCTCGAGCATCTGCTCCTTGGTCCAATCCAGCCCGTGCGCCTCGAGCAGCAGCATCCCGATGATCGTGTAGTTGAGGTCGTCGTCGGGCACGACGTGGTCGATCCGCTCGCGGACGAGCTCGGGCCATTGGCCCTGCCGCTCGCGCAGACGCGCGACCGCCGCCTCGCTCGGGTAGTCCCGCAGCGGCCACTCGCCGACCGGCTCGAGCGCGTCGCGAAGCTCGTCTCGCGTCGGGTCGATCTCGAAGAGCTTGCCGAGCATGCAGCCGCAGACGCGGGCCAGGAACGCGGCTTCGGCGCGCGCGCGCGCGTCCTCGGGGGAAAGGGGCGCCAGCGGCTCGCGCGGCCGGTCGGGGTCCGCGGCGGCGAGGATCGCCGGCAGGTCGTCGGGCTCCTCGTAGGGCCAGTCGATGCGCACCGGCGCGTTCGCCAGCCGTCCCGCGATCGCCGCGAGCGCGTCGTAGGAGTCCGGCGCGGTGGCCAGCTCGTCGGCGAAGCCGTCGACGTTGTGTCCCTGCTCGTCCTTGTCGGCCAGCACGGCCGTCAGGCGCGCGCGGAGGGACGCGATCGTCGGCAGCACGGGCGATAGCCTATCCGGCTACTCGGCCCTGTCGTGATTCGCAAGAGTTTCCAACTTTTCCAAGCCGAACGGCAGGAACCGACTGAATGATGCGCGAACCTGCGCATCGACACGTCCGGGACGGGGGTTCCGGCGGGACACGAGCCAGGAGGTCGGCCATGAGGCGCATCGTTCTCGGGATGATCATCGCGGCGGCGATCGCGCCGGCCGCCGCGGGAGCGGACGACATCCCCGACGGGAGAGACTGCCGGCAGGCCTCGGAAAGCAGCGTCACCACCTACGCGAACGGCTCCTCCGAGGCGGACCGCCTCGCGATCTGCGTCAAGAACGGCGGGCAGACGGTGTTCTACTTCGGCGGCGAGATGCAGTCCGAGGATCCCCGCAACGATGGCTTCGGCGGCACCTGCGGTGCGATCATCGTGGCCGACGAGCCGGTCACCTCGGGCGCGTACGGCGAGGACTGGGACACGCGCGGCTCCAGCCCCGGCCCTGAAGACGACTTCCACTGCTGAGGAGATGCTGCTTCCCTCACGTCGTATGACGCGAGTGCGGTCGTCCGCCGCCGCCCATCTCATCGCCCTCGTGGTCGCGATGGTGCAAGCGACGGGTCTGGCTTTGGGAGCGGGTACAACTTCGCCCGGCCCGGGCGACGGGACGCAGCTCGTCGTCCAGACTCTGTCGAACCGGGCGGACCTGATCTCCGGCGGTGATGCGCTGATCGACATCGCTCGATCCGACGGGGGCAGCGTGTCGGGTCTGACCGTCATGGTGAACGGAGACGATGCGACCGCCGCCTTCGCCGAGCGGCCCAACGGACGCATCCAAGGGGTCGTGACTGGTCTGGCGGAGGGCGAGAACGTCATCGTGGCGGAGGCTTCGGGTGCGACGGGCGCGCAGCTCGTCGTGACGGATCATCCGATCGCTGGGCCGGTCTTCTCGGGTGAGCAGGTCCAGCCCTGGGCTTGCACCACCGAACGGAACGGTTTGGGGGCGCCGCTTGACGAAGCGTGCAACGCGTCGGCGGTGCAACGGTGGCGGTACCGCACCACCGGTGGCGCGTTCGCCGACTACGACGTCGCCGACCCGCCGAGTGATGTGGCGACCACCACGACCGATCAGGGTGAGGCCGTGCCCTACGTGTTCATGGTGGAGACCGGAGCGATGAACCGTGGCATCTATCGGTTCGCCATGCTCGCAGACCCGACCCAGCCGATCGAGCCGTGGGTCCATCCGCGCGGCTGGAACGGCGGCGTCTACTACAAGTTCGGTCCCTCGTGCGGCACGCAGTACAGCCAGGGTGACCCGATCGAGAACGTGGAAGACAACCGGCCCCTGTCGAAGGGGTACGCCGTCGCCACTTCGTCGCTGTCTGTGCTCGGCTCGAACTGCAACACCGTCACCTCGGCCGAGTCACTGATGATGCTGCAGGAGCACATGGTCGAGCGGTTCGGTCCCATAACGCATACGCGCGGAAAAGGCGGCTCCGGCGGCTCGATCGGCCAGTTCGTCGTCGCGAGCAGCTACCCGGGCCTTCTGCAAGGACTCAACGTCGATCTCTCCTTCGAGGATGTCTGGACGACGCTGAACGAAGTGGCTGATTGCCGGCTGCTGCTGAACTACTTCACCCAGACCTCTCCTCACCTGTGGGGTGACGCGCGGGCGCAGGCGCTGGTCACCGGCCACATGTCGATCGCGAGCTGCGCGGCGTGGGAGGTCGCGTTCGCGCCGTTGCTGAACCCGACCACGGGTTGCGGGGCGGGATCGCCCTACGATCCGAGCAGCAACCCGAGCGGGTGCCGCGCGACGATCCAGGACATGCAGGTAAGTATCCTCGGCCGTCGGCCGCCGGAGGTGTGGAGCGCCGCGGAGCAAGCAGCCGGCTTCGGGTTCGCCGAGTTCCCCTACGACAACACCGGGCGTCTCTACGGGTTGAACGCGTTGCGGTCCGGCGACATCACCTCCGAGCAGTTCGTCGACCTGAACGAGAAGATCGGGGGGCTCGACGTCGATGGCAACGTCGTCGCCGAACGCAGCGCCGCCGATGCGGCCGTCGTCGAGACCTTGTATCGCGCGGGGCTTGTGAGCAGTGGCGCCACGCTGAAGCAAGTGCCGATCATCGACGTGCGCGCGTTCACCGGCAACGCCGAGATCCACACCAACTTCCACAGCTACGCGATGCGGCAGCGACTGCTCAACGCGCAAGGGCACCACGACAACCAGTCGATCTGGCAGCTCTTCGAGGTGCCCAACCTGCCGTCGGTCGCGGGGCCGCAGAGCTTCGCGCTGATGAGCCAGTGGTTGCACGCGATCGACGCGGACGCCGGCGGCGACTCGATCGAGGCGAAGATCGCCCGCAACCGTCCGGCAGGCGCTGAGGACTCGTGCCTGATCCAGGACCAGAAGGACGGCGACCTGAGCCGGTGCGCCGCGTTCACCTACTACGGGAACCCGTTGATCGCATCGGGCGGACCGGCGTCCAACGACGTGATGAAGTGCGCGCTGCGGCCGTTGCCGAATGTGTGGCCCGCCGACGGCAGCTTCGGCCGGCTGCCGTTCACGCGCACCGTCGGTCCGGTGACCGGACAGTGGGAACGGCTGCGCGCGAACTTCCCAGACGGCGTGTGTGACTTCAGCCGCCCGGGTATCGGTCAGGTGCCGGTCGAACCGTGGACGACGTTCGCAGGCGGACCGGGAGGCACACAGCTGGGGCCCGCGCCGCGATCAGAGGCCGTGTCTTAGGGGGGTCCGTCTCCTCACGCCCATCGCTGAGCCGCGCGCGGTGGCAGCTCCGATCGGCGCAAGCCCGTCGTCCCGCCTTCGTTCTTCGGGGTTACCAGAGCGAGTGGATCACCGGTGACCCGTGGAGCACGGCGATGTCGACCTTGCCCGCCCATTCGACGAAGGCGCCGAAGTCAGACCAGCTCTCTGCAGCCTGCTTCCAGTGATCGTCGAGACCAGCCGGGCTCTCATACACTTCGGTGAGAGCGAAGCATGTCTTGCCGGTCGGCGTAGATGAGGGGTCAAGCGAGTTCGACAATTCGGGCCCCTTCGCCACGTCGTAGCTCAACAGAGCGAGCTTCCCGTCGCGATGGTGGGTCTTCTCCAGCCAGTCTGCATGGGTCGTGAAGAGGCGCTCTCCGTCGGCCGCGAGGTCGGGAGGCGCGGTGAACACCATCGTGATCTGTGTCTTTCCCTTGTGAGACATCCTTCCTCCTTGGTGACGAGCGGCAGCCGCCTGGTCGCCTGCGCGCTTGTCCACCCTGGGGGCCCAGCTCCGGTGGGTCAATCCCTAAACTGAGGGTGTGGTGGCCGGTTTTGTGGCGTTGGTCGGCGACGGATCGAGTCGTTCGGTCAGAAGATTCCGAAGACGAAATGTCTCGTTGCCGAGTTCGAGGCGACGGTGATGACGGCGTAGCGAGCCCCGGTCGGGATCGTGCCTGCTTCCCACGACAGTCCGGAGAACGTCTGCAAGGAGATGGGGTCGGAGCCGTCGCAGGTTCCGAGATCCGCATAGAAAGAGACGTCGGGATCAAGAGCGTCCGAGAGTGAGAAGGTGTGACCTGTGTCCTCGGCGGTCAGCTCAACGACCCATCCCAGAACGCCTTGGGATCGCGGACCGGTAGCGAGCCAGGCACACCGGGCGGGACGGTCGACCGGCTGGAGAGCCGGGGCCGCTTTGGCAGCGGGGAGCAGGATGGTGCCCTCGATCTGGCGCGTGTGAGCCGCGGCCGGCTGGTGGGCGACGAGGGCGAAGCCGATCGCCACGATCATGAGGATCCTCATCTGCCGATTCCCTTCTTGTCGTCGCGGGATCGTCGGATCGGTCCACAAGGGTGTTTCGACTGGATGCCCCGAGATTCCTGCGACGGTCTTCGCTGGCCTGCGGCGCGAGCGGATCGCTTGGTTCAAGGACCCCGCCGGTAATGTGCTGTCTGGGCTCGGCCCGATAGGGGCCGGTATCCTTCGGCTGATCGAGCAGGTGTGACGGCATCTTCTGGACACGCTGAAGGAAACGGGGAGGTAGGCATATGGGCGGGGTGCGCGTTCTGGTCGGGACTCGTAAGGGCGCGTTCGTTCTGACCTCTGACGGGAAGCGGGAAAGCTGGGACGTCGAGGGACCGCATTTCGGCGGCTGGGAGATCTATCACCTCAAGGGATCACCCGCCGACGACGAACGAATCTACGCGTCGCAGAGCACCTCCTGGTTCGGTCAGCTGATCCAGCGCTCGGATGACGGTGGCCGGACGTGGACGCCGGTAGGGAACGAGTTCACCTACGACGGCACTCCCGGGACGCACATGTGGTACGACGGCACACCGCATCCGTGGGAGTTCGCGCGCGTCTGGCACCTCGAGCCGTCGCTGACCGATCCCGACACGGTCTACGCCGGTGTCGAGGACGCCGCGTTGTTCCGTTCCATCGACGGTGGGCAGAGTTGGCACGAGCTTCCCGGCTTGCGCGAACATGGATCCGCCGGCTCGTGGCAGCCGGGTGCGGGCGGACTGTGCCTGCACACGATCGTCGTGGACCCGACCCGTCCCGACAGGATCTTCGTCGCCATCTCCGCGGCGGGCGTGTTCCGTACGGATGACTCGGGCAAGACCTGGCAGCCGATGAACCGTGGGCTGCGATCCGAGGGCCTGCCCGATCCTGATGTCGAGGTCGGTCATTGCGTGCACCGCATCGCCCTGCACCCGTCACGTCCAGATGTGCTGTTCATGCAGAAACACTGGGACGTGATGCGCAGCGACGACGCCGGCGAGTCGTGGAACGAGGTCAGCGGCAACCTGCCCAGCGACTTCGGGTTCGTCGTCGACGTGCACGCGCACGAGCCCGACACGATCTACGTCGTCCCGATCAAGAGCGACTCGGAGCACTATCCACCCGACGGACGGCTGCGCGTGTACCGCAGCAAGACGGGTGGGAACGATTGGGAGGCGCTCACCGACGGGCTTCCCCAGAAGGACTGCTACCTGAACGTGCTGCGCGATGCGATGGCCGTCGACGCGCTCGACCCGTGTGGCGTGTACTTCGGCACCAGCGGAGGGCAGGTGTACGCGTCAGCCGATGCGGGAGACAGCTGGGCTCCGATCGTCCGGGATCTCCCGGCGGTGCTCTCCATCGAGGTGCAGACGCTGCCATGATCCGGGTCGTGCTCCCCACGCATCTGCGAAACCTCGCCCACGTGGATGGAGAAGCGACGCTCGACGTGCATGGGCCGGTGACGCAGCGCTCCGTCTTCGACGCGCTCGAGTCAAGCTATCCGATGCTCCGCGGCACGATCCGCGACCATGCCACGAAGAAGCGCCGGCCGTTCGTGCGGTTCTACGCGGGTGGGGAGGACCTGTCGCACGAGCCACCGGACGCCCTGCTGCCGGACGATGTCGCCAGCGGTACTGAGCCTCTCCTGGTCGTGGGCGCCATGTCCGGCGGCTAGCGTCGCCGGGCCCCGGGACCGCGAGGCTCTTCGTGACCGATCAGGTCACGATCAGCGTGCCCGCCATGTCGTCGTCGGCCGGGTCGGGGGACTCTGGATCGCTGTGAGGCTGGCAGTAGAAGATGTACGTCCCCGGCTCCGAAGGGATCTGGATGGTCTTGGAGCTCCCGACGGTGAAACCTTCGTCGATGCCAAGCTCGTCCACGGTGAAGGTGTGGAAGAAGGGATCATCGTTCTCGACGTAGATCGTCGACCCCGCGGGGACCGTGATCTGCTCGGAGCTGAACTCGAAGTTCTTCATCGCGACCTGCGCGGCCGCGCCGGTCGCATCGGCGGTCGACCGCCCTGTGACCGTGAGCACGCCTGAGATGACGGCGAGCACCGCGACGGTCGCCACGGCGATGCGGATCCCTCGTGCCTCCCCGCCTTCCGCGCGCGCGGTCAGGTGGCCGCGTCGTCCGGCTTTGATGGCCGCGACGGACGATGCCACGCCGAGCAAGACGCCCGGCACGTACAGCACCGAGGGGATGAAGTCGAAGAAGTTGTTCGGGACGAAGAGCCCGAAGATCATCCAGAACAGCATCAGCGCGCCGAGCAGGCCCAGAACGATGCCGACGATCTTCGCCCAGGTTCCGAAACGCCAGACGAGAGAGGCGACGATCGAGAAGACCACGATCGGGATCACGAAGAAGGTCGCGTCCGCGAGATCGAGTCCGAAGGCCGCCCCGGCTGCCAGCAAGATCAGGGGCGCTGCCGCCGCCGATCCGAATCCAAGCACCGCCAGGCGGGTCCAGCGGGCCTTCCCTATGCGCACGGTCGTGTCGAGTGTTCCAGCCATCCCCATCCACCTCCCAGGATCAGGCCGACCATACGAAGCGGCCCAGGTGCGGTCCAGGAAGGCTCCACCACAACGACCAGGGAGGTGTCCCTCCCCGTGTGTCTTTGGTCGCCTCGATTTCCGACCGACCGGAAGGATTTAGGGCACGAGCACCGTATTTCCCTTCCTGGAGGCCGTTCCCAGACCAAGGAAAGGAACCCGATGCTTCGCAGGGTCATGCTCTCCGCGCTCGTGCTCGCCCTCGTTCCGCTGCCGGGTATCGCCGGCGGGGATGCGGATCCCTGGTACGAGTGGAGCGGTGAACCAGCCCTGATCGCCAATGCGGGCGTCTATCGGCATGGCGAGTTCATCTACAACGACTACGTCTACGACGATCATGGTGCGAACACCGACGGCAAGGACCGGCTCGATCTGCCGTTCGGCGCGTGGCCGGATCCGAGCCGGCCCGGCGAAGCGCGGTTCTCCCCCACCGGGGGCGCCGTCCGTCACGCCGGCGACTTCATGTACGCGGCCGACGACGACAACCTGATGCGCAACGTCGCCGACCTCCTCGAGTTCCGCGTCACGACGGACCCCGACGATGTGTTTCTGCACGCCCGCTTCGGCGACATGACCGCGGAGGATTCCAACGTCGTTGCCGCGTGCATCGACACCGATCTCTTGGCGGCGACCGGGGTGCAATCTTGGCCTCATGGCGCGAACATGACCGCGCGCCTCGGCTGCGACCTGCTCGTCACCGCGTGGGGCACCGGCGCCAGCGTGGCGACGAGCGACGGCGTCGCCGACCTGGCGTCACTCGACGGCGACGTTCGCGCCGACGTTGCCGAGGCAACGATCGACCTTCGCCTGCCGAAGAGCCAGGCCGACCCCGGCGACGACACGTGGCGTATGTGGGTCGCGAGCGGGATCTGGGACGCGGCCGCGAGCTCGTGGCTGCAGGTCCCGCCGATCCCGCAGGCGATCGGCGAGCCGCTGGTCTCCGGTGGCGGCCTCGGTGTCCCGAACGTCTGGGACCTCCTGTCGAACAACAACGAGTCGAACTCGTACTGGATGGAGGAGAAGCAGGCGAACGATCTGGCGCGCTCGTACATCTTCGACGACTTCGTCGACGTCGACTTCGATCGTCTGAAGGAGCACGACAACGACCCCGATCCGCAGATCACGGGATTCATGCAGCGGATCTATATCTCCGAGCATCCCATGGACCCGCCGCGGGGCATCATCGCCGAGGGCGACGAACCGACGACCAACTTCGAGTATCTCGGGCCCTACCAGCCCTACGCGATGGTGGTTCCCTCGCGCTACTACGACGAGCCGAACAGCCGTTGGGCATACGACGAATGCCTTCACCCGCTCAACGGCAACCACATGGTCGAGGTCTATTACTCGCAAGCCTTCTATCAGGGCGAGGGGTACAACCCGCTCGTCACCGGGACTGTCCCGCAGACCGGCTATCTCGGGTTCAGCGAGATCGAGGGCCTCGCCGACCGGCTCGGCACGCTCTACTCATGCGTGCTCGGCCGCGGAGAAGGGGTCGGGTACACGGGCGGCGATGGTTTGGTCGACGCGCTCGAGGTGCAGGCAGACGTGTTGCGTCGTTACCGTGTCGACGAGGATCGCGTGACGGTGCACGGCGTGTCCCTCGGTGCGATCGGCTCGTGGTACATGTCGCAGCTCTACCCGGACCGGTACAGCGCGGTCATGCCCTACATCTTCTCGCCGAACATCGTTGCCGGCGACCTGCCGCGGTTGATGAACCTGCACAACACCCCTGTGTTCTATGCGATCGGCACCCTCGATCAATTCGCGCAGGGGACGCAGGGTGACCCGACCGCCGATCGCATGGAAGAGGAAGGAAACGAATACGTCTACGTGCACTACCTCGGGCGGCAGCACGAGGGCCGCATCGAGGGGGACTTCCTGCCGTTCACCGAGGCGCTTGCGTATCCCCGGACGCGGGTCGAGGATCCTGCGCGCGTCCGCTACCGTTTCGACGCCGGGGCGTTCAGCTCGAAGATCCCCGGGGATGGATCCGCATACTGGGTGCGCGCGTCGCAAGCTCGTAGCGGAGACAGCTCCACGGTCGACGTGACGAGTCTCGCGCGCGCCGAGCAGCTTCCGACGCACCAGGTGATCTTCGACGGGCTCTACACGAACACGATCGAGGGCTGGCAGGCGCGCATCAGGGGGCTGTTGCGGGTGAGCGAGGCCGAGTTCCAAGCCATATGGCAGCCCGCGCAGTGGGAGCCGGGTTGGGAGGAGCTCTCGCTCGAGGTGACCGAAGCTGCCCTCGAGCCACGGGTGGTGAGCAACGGTTTCGAGCTCACCTCGAGCAACCTCGGCGCGGTGACGCTCGACACCGACCGGATGGACCTGGACACCGACGAGCCGATCGTCGGTATCGCCTCGGGGGATGGCCCGACATCGTTCACGCTGCTCGGCATCCCCGGCGGCGCGAGCGTGACGATGGACGGTGACCCCGTCACGACGGATCTTGCCTTCGGCGGGATCACCTTCACGGTCGATCTCAGCGGTGGGCCCCACACCCTCGTGATCGGCTAGCCGGGGTGAGCGCGTGACCGTGAGTGGACCGGGTTAACCGCGGCGGTCCTCGGGTGTGCGGCCGGTGGCGGTTCCCCATGAATGACGGCTCACTACCGGCATCGCGTCCGGCGGGAGCGCGGCGTTGGAGCGCGCGAGCTGCTCGATAAGCGGTGCATCGCAGACCCGGCAGAGCTGCACCTTCGTGTAGCCCACGACCGACATCTGATCCCCGCGGACCTTCTGGACGACGGCTTTCGGCGCCTCGACCAGATCTCGTCCCCCGCACTGCGGGCACGTGGGGCGCGGATCACGCTCCCAGCGATGTGCGCACGCATCGCAGGTGAGCATGATCACGTCGCCATCGCGCTCGCCGCGGATGTCTTCCGCTTCGCCGCAGGCCGGACAGGCTATCGCTCGAGTCATTCCGTCATCACCCTAAACGAGTCGATGGAGTGGGCCGGATAAGCGACAAAGCCGTAAGAATCAGGTGATAGGGGCGTATCTACCATCTGGGTGGTGCGAGCCAGGGCGCGGTGGCGCGCTCACGCACGCCCGGTGATGGGGGAGGGACGCATGGGGCTACGGCGACTGATGGGGTTGATGGTCGTCATCTTCGCGCTCATGGGGTTCGGGCTTGCCGCCGCGGCACCCGAGTGCCTCGGCAGCAGCGCGCATGCCGCGAACTGCGATTGGGACGGGGACGGCATCGCCAACAAGGACGATCCCGACGACGACAACGACGGCTGCCTGGACGAGGCGGACAACGACAAGTGGGTGGCCGATCCAGACAACTGCAGCGGGGGTGGCGAACCCGAACCCGAACCCGACCCGATCGACGAGCTGATCGCGGCCCTCTGCGGGGTCGTGCCGGACCTGCCGGTCTGCGGTGACGGCGGTGGTGGAGAGCCTCCGACGCCGGATGAGATCGTGGCGGCGTTCTGCGAGCAGGTTCCCGACGCACCGATCTGCGATGGCGGTGGGGAGCCGCCAACACCTGATGATCTGATCGCAGCCTTGCTTGAGCTGCTCTGCGGAGTCGTGCCGGACCTGCCGGTCTGCGGTGACGGCGGTGGTGGAGAGCCTCCGACGCTGGATGAGATCGTGGCGGCGTTCTGCGAGCAGGTTCCCGATGCACCGATCTGCGATGGCGGTGGAGAGCCGCCGCCGGCTCCAACGCCGGAGGAGATCGTGGCCGCGGTATGCGAGCAGGCGCCCGACGCGCCGGTCTGCACCCTGTAGCATCGCTCGGCAGCGGAGAGCGCTCGGAGCCATCCGGGCGCTCTCCGGTTGTTCCAGCGCCGAGACTCCGCCGGCCTCGACGAAGGCTGGCTCCGAGGGTGCAGGAGGAAGCGGAGAGCCCGAAGAAGTACATCCGCCATGGACAGAGCGGCGGAACGAACGGTTGGGCGTCGGGACTTCATGCGTGGCGCCGTCGCGCTCGGGGCATCCTGGGCGATCCTGCCTCGGCTCGCGTTCGGCGGGTCGGGCTTGGACGGCGAAGGGGTGTGGTTGGCCGGCGACCTGCACTGCCATACCGTGTTCTCGCACGACGTGTGGTCGCCCGAGGACGACAACACCGACATGGAGGAGGCCTACACCTTCGGCTGGACCGCGGCCGAGCAGATCACCAACGCGGAGGTGCGCGGGCTCGATTTCCTCGCGGTGACCGACCACAACGACGTGCGCTGGCTCTCGGACGGAACGTTCGCGGGCTACGACGGTCCGGTGACGCTGGTGCCCGGTTACGAGCACTCGCTCCGCCACGGCCACGCCGGCTGTCTCGGCGTCTTCGAGCGGTTCAGCATCGACACGTCGGGCGACGATGGAGCCCTCGCCCTTCGCGACGCGGTGCGCGCCGCCGGCGGCATCTTCATCTTGAACCACCCCTTCTATAAGGGCCATCCCCAGACGGGTGCCGACGGGATCCCGGCGTGGGGCTACTCGCCGGAGACCGTGGTGCCCGATTCCGTGGAGGTGTGGAACATCAGCTGGCCTTTCCGGCGCCCCGTTTTCCAGGGGTTCTCCACGTCGGAGAACTATCTGTCGCTCCCGTGGTGGGATGAGGAGTTCCTCGGCCGGGGCCTACGCATCCCGGCGACGGGCGGCAGTGATAACCACTGGCGCTCGACCTACACCGTTCAGGGCGTCGGGCAGCCGACCACCTGGGTGTACGCGCGCGACCGCACCTGGCAGGCGGTCCTCGACGCGATCGTCGCGGGACGAACGTTCGTCGCGGCCGAGCCTCCGGTGCTCGGCGGCGCGCGCGTCTTCCTCGAGGCCGAACAAGGTTCGGAGCGCTGG
Organism: Actinomycetota bacterium; assembly: GCA_036397635.1. GTDB lineage: Bacteria > Actinomycetota > AC-67 > AC-67 > AC-67 > DASWIP01. Next base: position 69,933 of record DASWIP010000031.1, read on the forward strand.
ATGGTCGGCGACGTGGTACCGGCAGCCTCGGGTGAGGTGACGGTCTCCGCGCGCGTCGTGGGCGCGCCCGGCATGCTTGTGCGATTCGTCGTCGACAACGTTCCCGGGCCGCTGACGCCCGTGGCCGGTCCCGAGTACACGCACACCGCGAGCGTCGATGCCGGCGCGCACACGCGCGTGCGCGCGGAGCTGCTCGCCGACGAAGGCTGGTGGATGATGGCCCTCACCAGCCCGATCTACTTCGGCTGAGCCGAAGGCAGCCGAAGCGGTCTACGAGACGTGGTCGTCGAGATCCGCGTCGACCTCGGCCGCCCAGCGCGCGTTCGCTTCTTCGAAGAGACCGCGGACGTATGCGAGGTCGTATGGCTGCTCGAGCAGCGTGTCCGGATCCCACTGGCTCCGTGGCTGGTTCACGAAATCGCCGCCGTAGATGTGGATCGCGCCGGTGAAACGCCGCTCGGGGTTGCTGACGGAGTGGATAGCATCGCTCCCGAGCGCCAGCACGTCGCTCTCACGCAACTCCCTCCCGCCGGAGCTTTGGATGCGGTCCGGCCCCCTGCGATACAGGGTGTTGTCCTCGACGCCGCCGTAGATCCCGATGGTGGCCCACATCCTGTGATCATGCGGAGGCAGTGCCATGCCCGGCGCCCAGATGACGTTCAGCAGCGTCAGCTCGGGCGTGTTGTGGAGGACCTCGATGCCGCCGGCACCTCCGCCGAGCGCCTCCGCGACCGATGACGGTTCCTCGACGGTCCGCACGAGGATCTCCCGGACCGCGCGCCTGGCATCGGGCTCGCGGAGCGCCTCTTGGCATTCAACGATCAGCGTGTCGAGGTCGAACATGATCATCCTCCTTGCCGAGGCTTCGCTTTGGCGCGGCGCGCGCTCGAAACGGTGTACGCGTGCGGCCGGACGTGAAGGATCGGGTCATCGGACGGCTCGATACCGTCGCACAGTCGCATCGGATCGAACAGCAGACGCTCGCAGTCACGTTCCTGGTTGCCGACCGGGGCGGTGATCTCGAGATGGCCGGCCACGAGCTGCTCGCGATCGGCGGACCATTCGGTCGTGGGATCGGTTGGGTCGTCCTCGTCGGTGGCGAGCTGCACACGCAAGGTGAATCGGCCCGGTCCCTCCTTCAGCCGCGCGAGCAGGTCGTCCTGCAAGTAGCCGGGCACGCGCTCGCGCCTTTCCTCCTTGGTCAGCGTGGCGGGTTCGAGTTCGGGTTCCCAACGGTACCGGCCGAACCGCGCGCCGCCGTCTGCGGAGACGAAGCGGAAGGCGTGGATCGCGAAGTACTCGGCCTGCAGGAAGCTCGCGGGAGGCATCCCTCTGAGCAGGATCTCGGCCGCGCGAACGGATTCCGGGCGCGCGGCGACGAACGCGCCGAGGGCCTCCAGGTCGAATCGGCCGGTCTCGGGATCCGGGACGCGCAGCCGCACGAACTCGAGGAACTCCTCCGGTGTGCGTACGACGAACACTGGCTGGTTGACGGCGATCAGATCGGTGGCCTTCCGGCCGTCGAGGTGGAACTTCGTCGCCATCCCGCGGGGCTCGCGCGATGTGTCGTTCGCGTCCGGATCGCCGCTGCCGTGCGAGAAGCGCACGGTCGCGCGCACGGGACCTCCCTGCATGTGCGGCGCGCGCGTGAGGCGCGCGGCTTCTGGCGTGGCGGTGAAGGTTGCCGCGCAGCAGATGCCTTTCGCGTGCGCTGCTCGCACGCCGCCATGAACCCCGAACAAAGCGTCGAACGCGCCGACGAGCTCAGTGGCCAACCGATCCGCCATCGATATTCAAGGATAGTCGAATCGAGGTCGGCGGAGCCGAGTCTTGATGACGTTCACCATGGCACGCTGACGGACTCGGCGAGGAAACGCATCAGCGGCGAGATCCGCCGGCAGCCGTCGATGAAGGTGTCCATGAAGTCTGCCGCGAGCACCTGCTTGTGCGTGAGCTTCATCGAGGATGTGAAGCTCCTGCGCTTGATGTCCTCGATCATGGGGTGGGTCGCGTCGAACCCGCGCGGCGGCCGCTTCAGGCTCGCCTCACCGTGTTCGAGCCCCTGCCGTGCCTTCTTCCACACCTCAGGCTTGTCGGCGATGTGCTCGCGGATCATCTGAAGTGCCTTCGCCTCAGGCATCCACATGCCTCCGGCGATGAAGCACTGGCCGGGCTCGAGGTGCAGGTAGTACCCGGGGCCGTGCACGCCCTTGCCGCCGAGCTGGAAGTGCGCGCCCGCGTGCGTCTTGTACGGGCTCTTGTCCTTCGAGAAGCGAACGTCGCGATAGATCCGGAACAGCGAGCCTCCGACCGGCCGCGGGTCCGCCACCAGGTTGCGGCTGATCTTGTGCAACCGCGGACCGGCATCCGAGATGAAGTCGAGGAAGGGCTCCTTGACGTCCTGCTCGTAGCGCTGCTTGTTCTCGGTGAACCATGCGCGCTGGTTGCGCTCGCTTAGTCCGCTCAGGAACTCGAACAACCCCTTGTCGAAGTATCCCATCGGTCTCCTCCTCTCCGGCCCCGGTCAGCCCCGTCGGTCCTCCGGCGTTGCGTCTTGGATCTTGATGTTGCGGGCACTGAGTCGCACCGTGGCGGCGACCCGCTTGGCGCGCGTCTCGGGTCGCTTCGCCTTGGCGATCCAGGCGAGGAAGCCTTTCCGCGTGC
>DASWIP010000032.1:0-3029 GCA_036397635.1 Actinomycetota bacterium
GTAGGTGACCTCGACCGTCCACGGCCGGCCCGTTCCCAGCCGGTTCGAGCGCACTTCGCCGATCTCGGCGACCCGCTGCTTGGTAGAGATCACGTCGCCGGGGCGCACCGGCTCGCCGAAGACGATCTCGTTGGCTGTCACGATGCCTTCCGGCAGCGCGAACGCGTCCTTCATTCGGAAGTGCAGCTCGAGCGGCCGGATGCGCTCGCCGGCGTCGGGTTTGAACAGCAGCGGGCGCATCCAGACGCTCAGCATCGACGGCGGCGCGATCGGGCCGCCGGTGATCTGGTCGGCGAGGGCGTCGTCCCAGAAGATCGGGTTCGCGTTCTCCGTCGCCTCGACCCAGTTGACGATGAACCCGCGCTCGCAGGCGATGTCGCCCGGTCCCGCGTCCAGCTCGACGCCGACCCACTGCTCGAGCAGCGCTTCGGTGCGCGCGCGCACCTCCTCCTCCAACGCGACGCTCACTCGATCACCCCTTCCGCGAGCAGCGCATCGATCTCATCCTCAGGAAGGTCGGCGCGCGCGAGCAGCTCACGGGTCGTGGTCCCTGCGGGCGGCGCCGTGAAGCTCTGCGTCCGTTGCGCTCCGGCGATGATCGGCGCCACCTGCTCGACCGTACCGTGCTCGGGATGCGACACGACGCTGAAGGCGCCCCGCGCGCGCAGATGCTCGTCCTCGACGACCTCGCGGATCGCGAGCACCGGCGTCAGGCAACAATCAGCGTCGGCCAGCTCGGCGGCCCACTCGTCGCGGGTCTTGCGCGCGAAGGCTTCGCGGAACGCGGCTCGGATGTCGTCCTGTCGAGCATCGTCCATCTGCGCTGCGGCGAGCTGCTCGAGCCCGAGCGCGCGGCACAGGTTGGCGAAGAACTTCGGCTCGATCGCGCCGACCGCCAGCCAGCCACCATCGGACGCCTGGTAGAGGTCGTAACACGCGTACTTCCCGGTCAACAAGGTGTTCCCGGGCGCGGGTTCCTCGCCGGTGGCGAGGAACTGCTCGACGTTCAATGACGTGAGCGCCAACACCCCATCGGTCGTCGAGACGTCCAGGAACTGCCCTTCGCCGGTCCGCTCGCGCGCCAGCAGCGCGGCGAGGATCGCGATCGCTGCCTGCATGCCTCCGCCCGCGGAGTCCGCGACGGTCGCGCCTGGGATCGCAGGGGCGCCGTCGGCGCGCAGGCCTTGCGTCGCGAGGAAGCCGCCGATCGCGAGATAGTTGATGTCGTGGCCGGCTCGCTCGCGGTACGGGCCGTCCTGGCCGTACCCCGAGGTGGCCGCGTAGACGATCCGGGGGTTACGCGTGCGCACGGCCTCGTACGCGATCCCGAGCTTGTCGGCGACGCCCGGCCGGAAGGACTCGACGATCACGTCCGACGCGGCGGCAAGCGTGAGGAACGCCCCGCGCCCGCCTTCTGACTTGAGGTCGAAGCGCGCGCTGCTCGTGCCGCGGCCGGCGCCGTAGGCGTACCACGGCGGGCTCCAGCGGTTACCACCCACGGGACCGATCTTCACCACGGAGGCGCCAAGGTCGGCCAGGATCTGCGAGCAGCGACTGCCCGGCCCGACCGTCGAATGGTCGAGCACCACGATCCCGGTGAGGTTCCTTTCCACGGACCGAGCGTATCTGACGGTCCGTCAGATTTCCATCGCCGGGAGCCCTGGCGCGATCTCGCGAGATGCCGTACCATCGCCGTATGACACCGTACAAACGCCGGGAAGATGACGAGCAGCGCTCCTCGAGGATCGAGCTGCGGGCGCAGCCGGTCCGTGAGGCACGGATACGGTACGCGGCGAAGCTGCAGAACAAGTCCATGAGCTCGTTCATCTTGGACGCGGCTGCAGAGAAAGCCGAAGACATCATCGCTTCCAGCACGCAGACGACGCTTCCTTCGGCGTTCTTCGACGAGCTGCTGGAGGCTTTGGATCAGCCTCCCCAGCCGATGCCTCGGCTGGCGCGGGCCGCCAAGAAACCCAGACGCTTCACCCAACGTTAGGTGGCTGCCTACCGATCGGAGCCGCTTGATGAGCGTCAGGACCTTTCCTCGTTCGAGAGCGGCGCCCCAGCGCTTGACGAATGGTTGCGGCGGTCGGCCCTGCATACCCAGCGGATGCGGACTGCTCGGACGTTCGTCTGGATCCGGGAGCGAAGAACCGTCGTGGCCTACTACTCGTTCGCCGCGCACCTTGGGGTGCGAGAGGAGCTTCCTGACCGCATAGCCAGAGGATCACCGGACCGCATCCCCTCCATCCTGCTCGCCCGCCTCGCGCTCGATCGTGCGCTCCAAGGCCAGGGCCTCGGCGAGCAACTGTTACTCGATGCCCTCTCACGAGCTGTTGCCGCGTCTGACGCGGCCGGCGCCAGGATCGTCATCGTGGACGCGATCGACGAGCGCGCAGGTGGGTTCTACGAACACTACGGCTTCACGCCGGTCCCTGGACAGCCGTTGCGGCTGGTGCGAAAGATCAGCGACATCGCGAAGGCGCTCGGCTTCAATTCGTGACCGGGAGGCCAAGGCCGCGGCGCGCGATGATGTTGCGCTGCACCTCGGAGGTCCCGGCGCCCACGGTATCGACCACTGAGTAGCGGTAGATGTTCTCGAAGCGCCCGTTGACCGGCGCGTTCGGCTCGCCCTTGCGCAACGCGCCGTCGGGGCCGGCCATGGTCAGGATCTCGTCGGCGATGTGCTGGCCTATCGTGGTCGTCCAGAGCTTGAACATGGCCGACTCGAGGTTCGGCACGCCGCCGGCCGCCGCGGTCGAGATCACGCGCATGCACAAGCCTTTCGCGACCTGCACCTGCGTCGCCAGGCGCGCGACCGTGCGCCGCACGACCGGGTCGTCCTTCAACGCGCGCCCGTCCCTGTAAGCCTCTCGCACGTAGGAACGGAACGCTTCGTACTTGCGCACGTAGGCTGAGATGGTGAACAAGGTGAAGCGCTCGAAGTCCAGCGCTTCGCTGACGTAGTACCAGCCTTTGTTCACCTCGCCGACCACGTAGTCGTCGGGGACGAACACGTCGTCGAGGAA
>DASWIP010000033.1:0-8346 GCA_036397635.1 Actinomycetota bacterium
TGGGCTTCCCCCGGTAAGCCGGACACCTACACTGTGCGACCTCGGTCGCCGGAGAGGAGTCCCGCATGCCAGCACCGCACCCACCGGAGTTCCGTCGCAGAGCCGTGCAGCTCGCTCGAGCTGGGGACCAGCCACTCGCGCTGATCGCCAGGGATCTGGGGATCTCGGAGTCGTGTCTTCGTAACTGGGTCAAGCGCGACCAGATCGAGACTGGCGATCGGGAGGGCTTGACCGAAGCCGAACGCAAAGAGTTCGTTGAGCTGCGCCGGCGCAACCGAGTGCTCGAGACCGAGAACGAGATCCTCAAGCGGGCGGCGGCTTTCTTCGCCAAGGAGAACGTGCTCCCAAAATGAGGTTCCGGCTGGTCCGTGAACTCGCCGACGACGGCCTTCCCGTCGCGGTGGCCTGCCGGCTGATGGCGGTGTCGACGTCGGGGTTCTACGAGTGGCGGGACCGGCCACCCTCGGCGCGTGAGACGGCCAACGTCGAACTGACCGCAACGATCACCGAGATCCACACCTGGTCCCGTCGCAGCTACGGGTCGCCGCAGATCCACCAGGAGCTTCGGCAGGGACGCGGCATCCGTTGTGGCCGCAAACGGGTGGAGCGGCTGATGCGCCACGCCTGCCTGCAGGGCACCTTCCGACGCAAAGGGCACCGGACCAAGCCGTTGCCGCCCACCCACGACGATCTCGTGGCCCGTCAGTTCAATGTGGACCGACCGAACAGGCTCTGGGTCACCGATATCACCGAGCATCCGACCGCCGAGGGCAAGGTCTACGCCGCGGTGGTTCTCGACGCGTTCAGCCGCCGCGTGATCGGGTTGTCGATCGCCGACCACCTGCGCGCCGAGATCGTCGTGGACGCCTTGGAGATGGCGCGCTGGCGGCGAGGCGAGGTGACCGGAACGATCGTGCACTCCGACCACGGATCGCAATACACGTCTTGGGTGTTCGGGCAGCGCCTGCGTGCCGCCGGACTGCTCGGATCGATGGGGCGCATCGGCTCGGCGCTGGACAACGCACTCGCGGAGAGTTTCTTCAGTCGCCTGCAACTCGACCTGCTCGACACCCAGACGTGGCGCACCAGAGCCGACCTCGCCGCTGCGATCTTCGAATGGATCGAAGGTTGGTACAACCCGCACCGCAGACACTCGTCACTCGGCTATCTCAGCCCCGTCGAGTTCGAGAGGCGCAACGCTAACGATGCCGCGTAATATCTCACCCGTCATGTCCGGGAAACCGGGGGAAGCCCAAACATATGTTTCGCGGCCGTTGCATGGGACTCTCTTTGGGGTGTTGCGGGCGGAGGTGTTTCTGGCGGAGGTGTTGGCGGAGGTGTTGGCGGAGGTGTAGAACTGCGCGCCTTCGGCCCGCCCTCCCGTTCACGACGATGGTCGCATCTCGGACGCGATGGCTTGAATCATCGTCCGGCATCGGCATGATTGTTGGATGGGTCAGCGCCGCGAGCCGGAGCCGTTCATCGAGATCCCGAGTCTGGGAGTCCCCAACGCCGAGGAGCGGTCATGGCGGTCGCGCGCACTGGTGATGAGATCGGCCGAGCGGCGCGTCGCGAGCATTCGGGCCATGACCCTTGACGATTGGGGTCGTCATCTGACCAGCACCAACCCGTGGTGGGGCTTGCGCGCCGTCCGGTATCTCCGGCACATCGTCGATGGCCACGAGGAACGGTTGATCAGGCTCGCTCGCGAGCGCTGCTATACGTGGGAGGAGATCGCTCATCTCCTGGGTTTCTCCCGCCAGTCGGTTCATCGACGCTGGTCGGAGCGTATCGGCGACCGACCGGGCTGGCCGCGGCGTGAACGGCGACCGCCGTCCCGGGTCCGATCTGACTGATTGTGATGAGGGCGTGCGATCGTCCTGCCGGACGATCCGACTGATCGTCATGAGGGCGTGCGATCGTCCTGCCCAACGATCTGCCGTGGAGTGTTGGCGGTGGAATGCGGGTCGGCAGTTCGTGGAGTGTTGCCCGGTCGCGACCCTGGTTGGTGCGCGCGTGATCGCCCGTGCGTGGCTGCTCGCTGGGTGAGCAGTCGTTCACGTGCGCCGCGCGCCTGGGCTTATGGGGAAGCCCATACCGAAGCAAGACGAACGTACGAGAGGCTGCGAAACATATGTTTCTGTCAACGTAGGGTGGCTAAGCGCCCTGAGAACGATACTGGCTTCGGGGATCGGCAGCGGGCACTCGGAGGACCCCGGCCGGCTCCGCTAGTATGGGGCTCATGGTTGCCAACTTCTCTTCGGAGCTCGCGGTCCTGGGCAAGGCGATAGCCGACGCCAGGGCCTATCTTTGACGTAGAAACCAAGCGCGCACAGCTCGGTGAGCTCCAGCAGAAGGCCGTCGCCCCCGATCTTTGGGACGACCCCAACGCCGCCAAGGCGCTGCTCGGGCAGCTGTCTCGCCTGGAGGACGACGTCAAGCTGATCGACGGTCTCGCCCAGCGGCACGAAGACCTCGCCACGCTCAACGAGCTCGCTCAGGAGGAAGAGGATCCGGGTGTCGAGGCGGAGATCGCCTCGGGGATCGAGGTGCTGCGCGCGCAGCTCGGGGAGCTGGAGGTTCGGACGCTGCTCGGGGGTGAATACGATGATTCGGATGCGATCGTGTCCATCCATCCGGGCGCCGGTGGGACGGAGAGCCAGGACTGGGCCGAGATGCTGTTGCGGATGTACCTCCGATGGGCCGAGCGTCGCGGATTCGGCGTCGAGGTCATCGAGCGGCAGGAGGGCGACGAAGCGGGCATCAAGTCGGCCACCTTCATCGTCCGCGGCCGCTTCGCCTACGGGATCCTATCGGCGGAACGGGGCGTGCATCGTCTCGTCCGCATCTCGCCGTTCGACGCGGCCAAGCGGCGCCACACATCGTTCACGGCGATCGATGTCGTCCCGGTGATAGATGCTGCGGTCGAGATCGAGGTACCCGAGAAGGATCTGCGCATCGACGTGTACCGCTCCTCCGGCCCTGGTGGACAGTCCGTCAACACGACCGATTCGGCGGTGCGGGTCACCCATCTCCCAACCGGGATCGTCGTGACCGCACAGAACGAGCGATCGCAGCTGCAGAACAAGAACGTCGCGATGACGGTGCTCAGGGCCCGGCTCGCCGAGCTGATGCGGCAGGAGCGCGCGCAGAAGCTCGATGAGTTGCGCGGCGAGCGCCGTGACATCGACTTCGGAAGCGCCTTCCGCTCCTACGTCCTTGCGCCGTATCAGATGGTCAAGGACAACCGGACCGCGGCGGAGACGTCCAACGTGGACGGCGTGCTCGACGGAGACATCGATGCCTTCATCCGGGCGTACCTGGAATGGCAGCGGAAGGGATCGCCGACATCCTCGTAGCGCGCGGAGGACGCGGGCATCGCCGGAATCCGCAGGGGATCACCTTGCTATAGTGGCGCCGCCTTCCCGGCCACCCGAGGAGGGAGACGCCGTGCCCGGAACCGCCACCCAGACCGCCGACATGGAGTCGCTTAGGCGCCTGTCCCAAGAGCTCCGGGTCAAGATCATCGAGATGCTCGTCGAAGCCGGCTCCGGCCATCCTGGCGGCTCGCTATCCGAGATCGACATGCTCGTGTGCCTGTACTTCGGCGGGATCCTGCGCTACCGGGCCGACGAGCCGGCGTGGCCGGACCGCGATCGGTTCGTTCTCTCCAAAGGCCACTGCACCCCGGGCTACTACTCGGTGCTCGCCCGCGCCGGCTTCTTCTCGGAGGAGCTGCTTCCCACGTTCCGCAAGCTCGAGAGCCCGCTGCAGGGGCACCCCGATCGCACGCGGCTCGCTGGGGTCGAGCTTTCGGCGGGCTCGCTGGGGCAGGGACTCTCCGCGGCGGTGGGGATGGCGTTCGCTGCTCGCCTGGACGATGCCGAATGGCAGACCTACTGCATGTGCGGCGACGGGGAGAGCCAGTCCGGGCACATCTGGGAAGCGATCATGTGCGCCGGCAACTACAAGCTGGACAACCTGACCGCGATCGTCGATTACAACCAGGTCCAACAGACGGGGATGGTCGCCGAGATCCAGGATCTCGAGCCGTTCGCCGACAAGTTCCGCGCGTTCAAGTGGAACGTGCTCGAGATCGACGGGCATGATCACCGGGCGTGCCTCGACGCACTAACGTCCGCGCGCGATCACCGCGGTGCCCCGACCGCGATCATCTCGAACACCAAGAAGGGGAAGGGCGTCTCCTGGATGGAACTCGACTACAACTGGCATGGGAAAGCGCCGAGCGCCGAGGAAGCCGGGCGCGCGATCGCCGAGATCATGGGAGGGCGAGCCTGATGGGTGCCGTCGCGACGCGCAAGGCGTTCGGGGACGCCATCCTGCGCATGGGGGAAGATCCCCGCGTGGTAGTGCTCACCGGCGATCTCAAGAACTCGACCAACGTTGAGGACTTCGCGGCGAAGTTCCCAGACCGATTCATCGACGTCGGCATCGCGGAGAAGAACATGCTGGGCGTGGCGGCCGGGCTCGCGCTGTCGGGCAAGATCCCGTGGGCATGCTCGTTCGCCGCGTTCAACGCGAACCGGCTCGAGGTAGTACGGCTCAGCATCGCCTACAACCGCGCCAACGTGCGCATCGTCGGGACGCACGTCGGCATCGGGATCGGTGACGACGGCGCCACCCAGATGGCGCTCGAAGACATCGCTGCGATGCGAGCGCTCCCGAACATGGCGGTCATCCAGCCCTGCGACGAGGTCGAGACTCATCGTGCCGTCGAGTATCTGATGGAGCACGACGGTCCGGCGTTCCTGCGCCTGATGCGTCAGGGGACCGATGCGGTGCACGACGGTGCGTACCGGTTCGCCTTCGGCGAGGCCGACGCTCTGCGCGACGGGGGCGACGTCGCGCTGATCGCGACCGGCGCGCTCGTGCAGTCGGCCCTCGCGGCCGCCGATGAGCTGGCGGCCGACGGCGTATCGGCGAGGGTATTGAACGTTCACACGCTTCAGCCATTCGATGCTCAGGCGGTCGCCGAGGCGGCGCGCGCGTGCGGGAAGGTCGTAGCGGCCGAGGATCACAACGTCAACGGCGGGCTCGGGTCCGCCGTCGCCGAGGCGATCGCGGAGGCCGGGGTGGGGGCCCGTCTGGTCCGCGTCGGCTTGCGCTCGTTCGGCGAGTCCGGCAAGACCGACGAGCTCTATGCGAAGTACGGTCTGGACGGTGCGGGGGTCGCGCGCGCGGCGCGCTCGCTCCTCGAGCGAGGGCGCTGATTGCTGGGTCCATGCGGCTCTGCTAGCCTCCCTCGCTGTTCCCCGCGAGCGAACCTGTGAACCGGCTGCGTCCGGAGTGCTCACATGATCCGCACGGTCAATCTCACGAAGGTATACAAGGGAAACGTCGTTGCGCTGCGCGACGTCTCTATCGACATCCAGAAAGGCGAGTTCGTCTTCCTGGTCGGTCCGTCCGGTTCCGGTAAGAGCACTTTCATCGAGCTGTTGATCCGCGAGGAGCAGCCCAGCTCAGGCGAGATCTACGTCGCCGGCAAGAACATCAACAAGCTTGCCTCGTGGAAGATCCCGACGCTGCGACGCAACGTCGGCACGGTTTTCCAGGATTTCAAGCTGCTGTCCACCAAGACCGTGTTCGAGAACGTCGCCTTCGCGCTGGACGTCATCGGGCGGCCGAAGAGCCTGATCCGCAAGCAGGTTCCCGAGGTGCTCGAGCTGGTCGGCCTGGAGAACAAGGCCGACCGGTTCCCCGACGAGCTCTCGGGTGGCGAGCAGCAACGCGTGTCGATCGCGCGAGCGTTCGTCAACCGCCCGCAGATCCTGATCGCCGACGAACCCACCGGGAACCTCGATCCCACGACATCGGTGGACATCATGAAGCTGCTCGATCGGATCAATCGGACCGGCACGACCGTGATCATGGCCACCCACGATCACGCGATCGTCGATGCGATGCGGCGCAGGGTGGTTGAGCTGGACAAGGGCATCGTCGTTCGCGACCAAACGCGCGGTGTCTACGGCTACGGAGACGAGCGCTCGTGAGGCGACACTAGATGCCGATCCGGATCGATTACGCGCTCGCGGAGACGTCGCAGAACCTGCGCCGCAACTCTTTCATGAGCCTCGCGTCCGTCATGGTCGTCGCCGTCTCGCTGTACCTGGTCGGCGGCGTGCTGCTCGGGCGGTTCGCGATCGATCGGTTCCTCGATCTACAGACCGAGCAGCTCGAGGTCCAGGTCTTCCTCGCAAACGACGTCTCGGATGACGAACGCGACTCGCTGCGCGGAGACCTCCAGCAGATGCCCGAGGTCGCGACGGTCGTGTACGAGTCCAAGCAGGAGGCGTTCCAACGATTCAAGCAGTTGTTCCGCGACCAGCCGGGCATCGTCGAGAACACTGAGGCCGACGCGCTCCCCGAGAGCTTCCGGGTCAAGCTGCGTGATCCCGAGAAGTTCGAGATCGTCAGTGATCGCCTGGAGGGACGTCCCGGCATCGAGGAGATCCGCGATTACCGGACCTTGCTGCGCCAGTTCTTCGGAGTGATCAACGACATCGGCCGGATCGGTCTGGTGCTCGTCCTTCTTCTGTCCGCGGCGGCGGCGATGATCATCGGGACGACGATCCGCCTCGCGATCTTCGCGCGACGCAAAGAGATCGGCATCATGAAACTCGTCGGCGCCTCGAACTGGTTCATCCGTATCCCGTTCATGCTCGAAGGACTGGTCCACGGCGTCGTTGGAACCGCGGTGGCTGTCGGGTTGCTCATCGCCACCCGGCCGCTTTTCGTGCGTGCGGCCGAGAACATCCAGTTCCTCAACGTCACCGTCTCGGTGACCGAGATCCTCACGTATGGGGCGTGGCTGCTCGTCGGCGGTGTTCTTCTCGGGATCTTTGGCTCTTTGGTCGGTTTGCGAAGATTCCTGGAAGTGTGATTCGATCAAGCATCGCCGCAGGTCAGCCCGCTGCCGCAGGTCAGCCCGCTAAAGAACCACCGGGGCGTCGCCGAGGAAACAGGTGAGACACCTGTTGCAGGTGTTGACAAACTTCTCGGAAGTCAAGTAGGGATTACATCCGATCCCACGTTTCCGATGCAGGGGAGTTGGTCGTTCGGTGGGGGAGAAGTCGAACCGCATGCTGCGGCGCTGCGTCGTCCTCGCGACGCTCGTCGCCACGATCCTGACGATCGCGCCGGGATCGGCCGGCGCGTACCACCGCGACCGTCAGCGCGAGCTGCAGCAGCTCATCGACGAGAAGCATGAGCAGCTCCGCCGGGCCGAGCAGCGTGAGCGCAACCTGCTCGCCGAGATCAACGCGTCGGACGAACGACGTGCGAAGCTCGAGCGCCAGGTCGGCCTGATCGAGGACACGCTCGCGCAGGCGAACGCGCGCCTCGCCGTCATCGAGGAGCGGCTCAACCGCGTCTCGATCGAGCTGCGCGTCAAGACGCTCGAGCTCGAGAACACGCTCGCCGATCTCGCCGATCGGACCGAGATCCTTCAGGGCTACGTCCAGCACCTCTACATGGACGCGAGCGCCGGCGTGGTGGCGGCGTTGCAGGCCGCGAGGAGCTTCGACGAGTTCGTCGCGGCCAACGAGTACCAAGCGAGCATCGTGCGCACCAACATGGATATCGTCGCGCAGATCGAGGCGACCAAGGCCGAGATCGAGCAGCAGCGCGCCGACATCGAAGCACAGAAGCAAGCGCTGGAGGAAGATCGCGCCGCCGCCGATGCCGAAGCGTCCCGCATCGCCGCGATCCGGGCGGAGCGTGCGAGCGCGCGAGCGGCGGTCGAGAACGAGATCGCCTACCGTGAGAGCCTGCTGGGCCGCGTGCGTGACCAGAAAGCCGAATACAAGCGCGCGCTGCAGTCGTACGAGTCCGAGTCGCAGCGCATCGCCGCGTTCTTGCGCGGTGCGCAGCGAGGGCAGCAAGCGATCCAGGGTCGAGGCGGCTACCTGAAGTGGCCGGTCTCGGGGAGCATCACGTCGCCGTACGGTTGGCGGACGCATCCGATCTACGGGTACCGGTCGTTCCATTCGGGTATCGACATCGGCTCGCCCCAGGGGACGACGGTGCGAGCAGCGCGCTACGGCACCGTCGTCTACACCGGCTGGAACGGCGCGTACGGGCTGGTCGTGCTGATCGATCACGGCAATGCGCTCGCCACGCTGTACGCGCATCTGAGCCGCACATACGTGCGCGAGGGCGAGAAGGTCTCGACCCAGGAGTCGATCGCCGCGGTCGGCTCGACGGGGTGGTCCACCGGACCGCACCTGCACTTCGAGGTGCGCGTCAACGGCGAGCCGCAGAACCCGATGAACTGGCTGTAGCGCGAAGCGCCGATCCCGCGGCAGCGCCAAGCGCTAGGCTTCGATC
>DASWIP010000034.1:0-34374 GCA_036397635.1 Actinomycetota bacterium
GTTCGCGATGGTCATGCGCTCGGTAGACCGGCTGTTCGAGCTGCTCGACGACGAGACGCGCGTCTCCCCCGGCCACGGCCTGGACACGACCATCGGCCGCGAACGGCAGTACGTGGAGGTCTGGCGCGCGCGCGGCTGGTAGGCAGGAACGATAGGGCACACGCCGAATCGTTCCGACATGAGGATGCGGTGGCGAGCCTTGCAGACGCTGGTGGCGGTGACGCTCGCCGCCGGCACTGCGCCATCGGGTGCCGTTCCGATCGGCCCGCCGACGATCTCGTTCGACGCCATCCGAACAGGCGGATCCACCTACCGGCTGATCGCCACCGCGGAAGACCCGGACGGCCAGATCGTCGAGATGAGCCTATGCGCGGGAACGTCATGCGAGGCGTGGTCGGAGGTCTCCCCGGGTCCCGGCGAGCTGCTCGCCTGCGTCACGGGCGATCAGGAAGTCATCGAGATCATCCACACGTTCCCAGGCCCAGGGATCTACGAGGTCACCACCCGCGCGACCGGCGAAGGCTGCCCGCTGCTCGGCGCGCGCGAGCATGTGGAAGAGGTGTTCACGGTGGAGGTCCCGGACCTTCCTGATCCCGGCGACCCGCCGCCCCATCAGCCGATCGCGTGCGCCGATCCGGGCACGCCCACGTCGACAGCTCCCGGCGTCGACTCCGAGAGGGTCACGATCGCGATGACCATCGAACTGAGCGATCCGCACGCCCGGGAGGTCTCGCAGGGGGCCATGGCGGCGGTCGAGGTGATCAACGCGCTCGGCGGCGTCTGCGATCGGATACTGCAGGTGCTCGTCGCCGATGACGGTGGCGACACCCAAGAGCGCCGAGGCTACGTGAGGTTCTTCGAGGAGCGGGCTTTCGCGCTCGTGGGGCAGGAAGTCCAGGGTGTGATCACGGATATCGAGGAAGCTGGGATGCCTGCCGTGGGCTCGTACGCAACCTCCCGCGACGAGTTTCCGACGACGTGGATCTGGCCGATCCGAGCGGGCAACGATTCGTTCGGCCGGATCGCGGTCGAGCACACCTATGGACAGGCTGCACGGCGATTCGGCGTCGTGTACGACACCACGACGCCCATCGGCACGGAGACGCGCGATGCGGTGGAAGCGGCGATCGCGGAACACGACGACGCCGTGCTGGTCGCATCGATCGGCGTGCAACCCTTCAGGCCGTCGTACAGCGCGGAGATCCAAGCTCTCAACACCGCATGCGATGGTGCATGCGACACGGTCCTCTATGCGATCGAGGAGGAGACCCTTATCACCTGGATGGCCGGCCGCCCGCAACGCGCACGGATCGATGACATCCTTCATCCAACCTTGTTCGGTGAACGCGTCGCGGGCAACTGTGGTTCACCATGCCATGGGATGCTCGCCTTCGACGACGTCCACCCGCCGATCGGTTCCCATCCCGGCGAGGTTGCCCGCTACTGCGATGACCTGCGGAGCGTCGATCCGACGGCCGACTGCTGGAACCCAGCGACGCAAGCCGCGTACGCTGCCACGTTCGTTGCCGCGCGCGCGATGGGAACCGTGGGGGTCAACCTCACTCGCGATCGCCTCCGCGAGGTGCTCGCCACCGGGTCATACGATCTGGCGATGCACGGCGAAGTGCTGTCGTGGGATCATCCACGCCGGCACGCAAACCGTTGGCTGCGGGGCTACTCGATCGTGATGGCGCAAGGGTCCTTCGTGGGATGGCGCACCGAAACGGGCTGGATCGAGGACCCGCGCGGCTGAACCGTGCTCCTCAGGCTGCGAGGGCGGCGACCGCCTCGAGCAACCGCTCGTGGTCGGTCTTGCCGATCACGGTGAGATCGTGGTCGACCTCGTCCTCCAGGCGGCGTGAGAGCTGCTCGTCGAGGCACGCCGAGAAGAAGATGATCGGCCCCAGGTATCCGCGACCCCGGAGGACGCGCGCGACGTCGAACCCCGACACCATCGGCATCCGCTGATCGAGCACCAGGACCCGGTGCTTGTCCGCATCGAACAGACCGAGCGCTTCCTCTCCGTCCGCCGCCTCGTCGACCTTCCAGCCGCAGGCCTCGAACATCAGCCTGAGCATCGTCCGGATGTCTTCCTCGTCATCGACAACCAGGATCCCGTTCATCGCCTCTCCTCGCATCCGCCATCCGCACCGTAGAACTGCGAAGAGCCGGTCGTCTGTGGCCCGGACTGACTATCCGCACCACGACACGTCACGCAACGACACGAGGGCACACCCAAAGTGACCCGACGGCGCCCTCCCCGTTAGGGTTGCGCGCGGGATGTCACAGACGGAGGAGGCGGATCGTGGAGTTCTCGTTCAGCGCGAAAGTCGAGGAGCTTCGCGAGAAGCTGCTCGACATGATGGAGTCGCACGTCTATCCGGCGGAGCCGATCGCGGCCGACCAGATCACCGCATCCGGCAACCCGGCGCATCACCCCGAGGTGCTCGAGGAGCTGAAGACCGAGGCGCGCAAGCGCGGCCTGTGGAACCTGTTCCTGCCGAACGAGCAGTGGGGCGCCGGCCTGACGAACCTGGAGTACGCGCCGCTCGCCGAGATCATGGGCCGCTCCCCCAGCCTCGCCCCCGAGGCGTGCAACTGCTCGGCGCCGGACACCGGCAACATGGAGCTGCTCGCGGAGTTCGGGACGGCCGAGCAGCAACAGCGATGGCTACAGCCCCTGCTCGAGGGTGAGATCCGCTCCTGCTTCGCCATGACCGAGCCGGATGTGGCGTCCTCCGATGCGACCAACATCTCCAGCAGGATCGCGCGCGACGGCGATCACTACGTGATCAACGGCCGGAAGTGGTGGACCAGCGGCGCGGGGCGCGCGCGCACCAAGCTGTGCATCTTCATGGGCGTGACCGATCCCGATGCGGATGCGTACCGGCGGCAATCGATGGTGCTGGTCCCGATGGATACGCCCGGCGTGACCATCGTCCGCAACCTCCCGGTGTTCGGCTACCAGGACCGCGAGACGCACAGCGAAGTGATGTTCGAGGACGTGCGCGTGCCGGTCGGCAACCTGCTGGGGAACGAGGGAGACGGCTTCGCGATCGCGCAGGCGCGCCTCGGGCCGGGCCGGATCCACCATTGCATGCGGCTGATCGGCATGGCCGAGCGCGCGCTCGAGATGATGTGCTCGCGCGCGACCAAGCGCGTCGCGTTCGGGAAGGAGCTCGCGCGGCAAGGTGTCGTGCAGGAATGGATCGCCGACGCGCGCGTGGAGATCGAGATGGTCCGGCTGCTGGTGCTGAAGACGGCGTGGCTGATGGACTCGGTCGGCAACAAGGGAGCGCGGATCGAGATCTCCGCGATCAAGATCGCGGCGCCGCGGATGGCGACGCGCATCCTCGACCGGGCGATCCAGCTGCACGGCGGCGGCGGTGTCGCAGACGACTTCCCCCTGGCGGCGATGTACGCGGGCGCGCGCACACTACATCTGGCCGACGGGCCGGACGAGGTGCACAAGATGGCGCTCGCGCGCCGCGAGCTCGGCCGCTACCTGCCCAAGCGGACGTGAGGGCGATCAGCCTGCGATAGCGTGGATCGGCGCGACCGTCTCCCGGTCGGCCGCTCGCATCGCCCACGACAGCAGGGCGTCGCGCGTGAGCGGTTTGGCGATGTGGTAACCCTGCAACACGTGACAGCCGAGACCGCGCAGCGTCTGCGCGGCCTCCTCGGACGCGACACCTTCGGCAACGACCTCGAGGCCCAGGTTCCGCCCCAGCTCGACCGTCGACCGGACGATCACCGCGTCCCCCTCGTCCTCGAGCATCCCCAGCACGAACGAGCGGTCCACCTTCAACTCTCGCACGGGCAACCGCTTCAGGTAGCCCAGCGACGAATACCCGGTCCCGAAGTCGTCGATCGACAAGCGCACCCCTAACGCATCCAGCGCGCCGAGGATCCGGATGGCCTGCTCGGGATCTTCGAGCAGGCTCCCCTCGGTGATCTCCAGCACGAGCGCCGACGCTGGGATGTTCCACCCACGCAGCATCCCGGCGATCTGATCGGGGAGCCTGTCGTCGCGCAGCATGCGCGCCGACAAGTTCACCGATACGGGCACGTCCAGGCCGCGCTCACGCCACCACCGGTAGGCCTCGAAGGACTCCGCGAGGACCCAGCCGGTCAGCGGCTTTACCAGCCCGGTGTTCTCGGCGATGGGGATGAACACGTCGGGGCCGATCGCACCCTGGCGAGGATGCCGCCAGCGGCACAGCGCCTCGACACCGACCAGCTCGCGCGTCCGCGCATCGACCTTGGGCTGGAACGCGAGGGTGAGCTCGTCGCTGCCGATCGCCCGCCGCAACTCACCGGCCAGGGCCAGCCGGCGTGGTGAGAATCCGTCGCGCTCGGGTGCGTACACGGCCGTGCCGATGCGCTCCTCTTTCGCGAGGTACATGGCGATGTCCGCTCGCTGAACGAGCGTGTCCGCATCGCCGCCGTGCGCGGGATAGGCTGCGATGCCGATGCTGGCGCCGAGATCGAGCATCAGGTCGTCGAGATTGAACGGCTCCTGGAGCACGTTCAGCACGCGCCCGGCCGTCTCGCGCGCGGTCTCCAGGTCGTCCAGCTCGCCGATCACGATCCCGAACTCATCGCCGCCGAGTCGCGCCACCGTGCCGCCGGACTCGAACAGCGAGCCCAGCCGGGTCCCGATCTCGCGCAGCAGCATGTCTCCGGTCGTGTGCCCAAGCGTGTCGTTGACCTCTTTGAAGCGGTCGAGGTCGACGAGCATCACGGCGACCTTGCGGCCGGACGCGTGCGCGCGCGAGATCGCCTGATGCACGCGAGTGCGGAATAGCGTCCGGTTGGCGAGTCCCGTCAGCGGATCGTGCAGCGCGAGGTGCTCGTTGCGCGCCGCCTCACGCTTTAGCTCCTCGATCAGGCGAACGTTGGCAACCTCGATACCGGCATGGTTCGCGAAGGTCTCGAACAGTCGCAGATCGTGGTCCGCGAACGTCGTGGAATCGAGCTGCCGCCCTCCGACCACCATCACGCCCATGACTCCGCTGGGACCTTGCATCGCCGCACCCATCAAGTCACGGACGCCGCGCGCCGCCGACGACTCCGAGCACATGCCGGCCGGCACCATCACAGGGCTGGTCGTGGCGACGATCCGCTCAATCAGGGGGTCGTCGGCCCCCACGGCCACCGACCACGAGACGCCGTCGTCGTCCATCCGCGCGGACAGCGCCGTTCCGTCCCGTTCGAGCAGGACGACCTCGGCCACCCGGACCCGGAACGTCGCGCGTGCGTGCTCGAGGATCGGCGGGAGCACGCCATCGAGCGTGGTCGCGCCCCTGCCGAGCTGCGTCGATCGGTACAACGCGCTGAGTCCTTCCTGCCGCTGCCGCAGCGCTGCGTACGCTCGATAGCCGGCCAGGAGCGTCCCCGTCGACAAGGCCAGCAACCAGAGAGCGCGCGGATCCTGCATCAGCAGCGTCACCGCCATCAGTCCGACCGCGGTGTTCACGACGGTGCTCACGCTGCCGACGGCCAACGCCTCGCGCGTCCCCGCCGCATCGCCACCACCTCCCGCCAGCCGGATCACGGCCGTGACCGTGACGGTCGCGGTCAGGTCCGCCATGGCGGTCGCCAGGAACGCGGCGAGCCATCCGATGGGCCCGAACGGGTCGGCCGTCGGCACGATCATGTGGAACACCACGAGTGCCACCGCCGTTTGCGCGGCGAAGTTCGCAAGGTTGAAGGCGATCTTGCGCGCGGGCTGACGCCGATTGACGAGCAGCGCGCACGCTGACCCGGCGAGTCGCCCGAGCAGTAGCACGTGCGGCGCCGCGAAGAAGAGCCCGAGGACCAGCGGGATCTCGGACAGTGAGAAGGTGTGCGCGTCCCGACGGAACTCCAGATGCACGACCACGCTCTCCGCCAGCCAGAATGCGACGGCCAGCATCGCCCATGGGATCAGCGGACGGGCGGGCGAAAGGTCCGCGTCGAGCGCGATCGCGCTCAACGCGGCGGCCCCGGCGGCCAGCCCGCCCGTGAGCAGCCAGACGCGCGCGGCGGGCGGCCTCGCGTCGGCCGCGCGCTTCGGGCGCGCGCGGCCGACGCGAACAGCCGTTCTACGAAGGATCGTTCCCCCAGTACTCGCTCGACCAGCTGTTGGACGACCAGCTCCGGCCCTCCCACGACGAGGAGCTCCACGACCTGCCCTCCCAGGTGGTGCCGCTCCATGAGTCGCCGCTCCAGGAACGACCGGACCAGCTCCGGCCGCTCCAGTCCGTCCCGCTCCAGGAACGACCCGACCAGCTCCGGCCGCTCCAGCTCCGGCCGCTCCAATCGCCGTTCCACCAGAAGTAAAGGTCGTCATCGTGGTTCAGGTCGGCGATACCGTCGAGCAGATCCCAGGCTGCGACGAAGATGTCCTGCTCGCCCGTCAGCGCGACGCCGCTCTCCACCACGTGAACGGTGCCACGCGCGAGCTCGAGTGATCCGAGGCCGGTGGCCGGCAGATGCAACTGTTTCGCGAGCAGCGACGAGGGCGTTTTCGCGCGCTTGGCCGCATTCAGATCGATCAACCCAGCGCCCTGTTCCCGCGCGGACGCGCTCGGGATCGAACGCGCGGTCGACCGCAGAATCGCCTTGACCTGGTCCGGACCGAGGCCGGGACGCTGCTGCAGCAGCAGCGCCGCCGCGCCCGAAACCATCGCGGTCGCCTGCGATGTACCGCTGCCGCGGAAGAAGCGCTGATCGATCACGCCGGTCGGGTAGTTCACGTCGATGGCCGACCCCGGGTCGCGCAGGCTCTGGATCGACCGGCCCGGTGCCACCAGGTCGGGCGAGCGCAGCAGCGTTCCGTCTGCCGACCATCCGGGGACGGTATGTCCCGCCGTATCGCTGGTGCCGTCGGTCTGGGCTGCGCCGACCGCGATGACGAAAGGATCGGTCGCGGGGTTGTTCAGCTTGTCGTCGCCGAAGTTGCTGTTCCCGGCCGCCACCACCACGACGATCCCGGCCTCCCACGCCTGCTCGACGGCGTAGGCCAATGGGTCGGTCGCGTACGTCTGGAGCCCATCGGTTCCGAACGCGAGGTTGAGCACGCGGATGTTCAACCCCATCGCGGCGTCGGCGCGATGCTTGATCACCCAGTCGATCGCCGCGATCACCTGAGAGACGTCGGTCCGGCCTTGCGAGTCGGCGACCTTGACATTCACCAGGCGCGCACCCGGCGCGATCCCCTGGAAGTGAGGCGCCGAGGGCACCACGGGCTGAGGCGCGGCGTCGTCGCGGCCGGCGATGATCCCCGCCATGTGCGTCCCGTGGCCGAAGGTGTCCAGGTGGCGCGTCTCGTCGAACTGCGAGTCGTACGAGAGGTCCGGCCCATCGACGATCTTCCCGGACCGGGCCAGTCCATCCACCGGAACCACCCCGGTGTCGATCAGCGCGACATCGACACCGGCGCCCGTCACACCGGCGCCCCAGAACGAGTCGGCGTTCACGACGTCGGCGGCGATGCGGTACATCGAGTTCACATCGGTCGCCGCGTCGTACGTGCCACCGTCGCCGCCACCGTCGCCGCCACCGTCGCCACCACCACCACCGTCGCCACCACCACCACCGTCGCCGCCGCCCCCTCCTCCACCCTTCCCGCCACCTTTGCCGCCGCCGCCGCCGTCACGTCCCGGCTTCCCGGCGAACACGACACGCTGGTCCGGCCAGAGCGAGCGCACCGCCGGATCGGCCGCGAGCGAGTCCAGCGCCTCAGGGGGAACCCTCGCCGCGTACCCGTTGAGCAGCTCGAGCCGCAGACCGACAACACCGCCCGCGGTCTCGACCGCGCCCGCGACCGCCTCGGTCCCACCCGGACGCCCACCGACGATGATCGAAACCAGATCGCTCCCGACGGCGGACGGAGTCACCGTCAGCGCAGCTCCCGCCAGCGCAACAGCGACGAGGAGCACCTTCGTTCGTCCCTGCTGGATCATGGGGGCGTGCTGGTCGAGCATTCTCAGACCTTCCTCGTGTGCCACCCGAACCCGAAGTCACGGATGGCGCTTTGGCGACCACGTTGAGTGTCGGGGAGTAGGCAGGCTCATGCCATCCTCATTCCGGTGGTTTCGCGCTAGCCATCCCTGGCCACCGCCGAGCTGGTCCCTACTTAGTGGTCGCCGCCGGCTGGGAGATGGCGCAGCCCGAGATGCAGGTAGGTCTCAGCCGACCTCTTTGAGCTCTCGCTTCAGCTCGTGGATCTCGTCGCGCAGCCGGGCCGCGTACTCGAAGCGGAGCTCGCGCGCGGCCTCGCGCATCTCCTCCTCCAGCGCCCTGATGAGGCGCGGCAGCTCGTCGGCGGGCAGGCCGGTGAGATCTCGCTTCGCCTTCTTCCGCTTCTTGGCTTGGTACGGCGTCGATGCCTCGGAAGCGATGCCGGCCGCGGACAGGATGTCCGAGACCCGCTTGCGGATGGTCTGCGGATCGATGCCGTGCTCGGCGTTGTGGCGGGTCTGCTTCTGCCGCCTCCGCTGGGTCTCGCTGATGGCGCGGCGCATCGAGTCGGTCACATCGTCGGCGTACATGATCACCTGACCCGAGACGTTGCGTGCCGCGCGCCCGATCGTCTGGATCAGCGACGTCTCCGAGCGCAGGAACCCCTCCTTGTCGGCGTCGAGGATCGCGACGAGAGAAACCTCCGGCAGATCCAGGCCCTCACGCAGCAGGTTGATCCCGATCAGGCAGTCGTACTCACCCAGCCGCAGGTCGCGGAGCAGCTCGATGCGCTGGATCGTGTCGGTCTCCGAGTGCATGTAGCGAACGCGGAGTCCCGATTCCTGTAGGTACTCGGTCAGGTCCTCGCTCATCTTCTTCGTCAGCGTGGTGACCAGCACGCGCTCTTCGTTCTCCGCACGCTTCCGGATCTCCTCGATCAGGTCATCGATCTGACCCTTGGTCGGCCGGACGATCACCTCCGGGTCGATGAGACCGGTCGGGCGAACGACCTGCTCGGCGATCTGCTTGGAGACCTTCAGCTCATACGGGCCCGGCGTCGCGGAGAGGAACACGACCTGGTTGGTCTTCTGCAGCCACTCGTCGAATCGCAAGGGGCGGTTGTCGCGCGCGCTCGGGAGCCGGAACCCGTGATCGATCAGGGTGCCCTTGCGCGACATGTCACCCTCGTACATCCCATTCAGCTGGGGCACGGTCACATGCGATTCGTCGACGACGCACAGGAAATCGTCCGGGAAATAGTCGAGCAGCGTGTACGGCGCCTCGCCGGACGCGCGCCCGTCGATGTGGCGCGAATAGTTCTCTATCCCAGAGCAGAAGCCCATCTCGCGCATCATCTCGAGATCGAAGTTCGTCCGCATCCGAAGCCGTTGCGCCTCGAGCAGCTTCCCCTCCTTCTCGAATCGGGCGAGGCGTTCGCCCAGCTCGACCTCGATCGTCTCCATCGCGCGCGCCATCCGCTCCTGGCTGGCGACGTAGTGGCTGGCCGCGAATACGGTGGTGTCGGGGACCTCGCCGGTGATCTCACCGCCGACCGGCTCGATCGTGGTCATGCGCTCGATCGTGTCGCCGAACAGCTCGATGCGCAGCACCTGCTCCTCGTAGGCGGGGTGGATCTCGATCGTGTCACCGCGGATCCGGAAGCTGCCGCGCTTCAAAGAGAAATCGTTGCGGTCGTACTGCATGTCGACGAGGCGCTTCTTGATGAACTCCATCGGGACGTCGACGCCTTGCACCAGGCGAAGCATGTGACCCTCGTACTGCTCGGGCGATCCCAGGCCGTAGATGCAGGACACGCTCGCCACGATGAGGACGTCCCGGCGTTGCAGCAGCGCCGCGGTGGCCGAGTGGCGCAGCCGGTCGATCTCGTCGTTGATCGAGGAGTCCTTCTCGATGTAGGTGTCGGACTGCGGGACGTAGGCCTCGGGCTGGTAGTAGTCGTAGTACGAGACGAAGTACTCGACCGCATTCTCGGGGAAGAACTCCCGGAACTCGTTCGCGAGCTGCGCCGCCAGCGACTTGTTCGGCGAGATAACCAGGGTCGGCCGCTGGATCTTCTCCACCACCCAAGCGATCGAGGCGGTCTTCCCCGACCCAGTCACACCGAGCAGGGTCTGGAAGTCGAAGCCCTCCTCGACCCCGCGCGCGAGCGCGTCGATCGCCGCGGGCTGATCGCCGGCGGGCTGGAAGTCCGAACGGATCCGGAAGGGCGGCACGGCCACATGCTAGCGCCGGGCGCAGACGGCACACCCGGAGTGGCCGAAGCAGGAAATCGGACATTTCCGGCGAAGTCTTCCAACGTCGGAACCCACCTCGACCATGGAGGATCACATGCGGAAGCTGCTCGTCTTCGGGATCCTTGGCCTGGCCCTCGGCCTTGCCCCCGCCCACGCCGCAGACCCCTACTGCACCATCGCCGACGCCAACACGGGCGACGACGGGGCCGTCGGCGCAACCTGCACCATCACCGCCGACGACCTGCCGCACGGCTATCTCCTGCTGACCCCCAACGATGTCAGGATCTTCCTCGACGTCGACGGGAACGGCCAGCTCGAGCCCGTCGAAGGCGACTCGATCGTGATCGAGGTTTCTCCCGCCGGCGCAGACCCGCTGGCGGGCCCGCTCGATCTGACCACAGGCGCGAACTACACGATGCAGATGATGAACGGCTGCGCGGGCGTGTGCGGCCACATCGGGTTCGCAGGGCTCAAGTAGGCCGCGTGAAGAACAGGAGGGCCTCGCGCAGCGAGGCCCTCCGACGTTTCCGCTACAGGGGCCGGCGACCGGCGAAGCCGGTCTCCGGCGGGTGCCACCACGCAACCTCCGCCTCCCCGAGCTGAAAGCACAGGAGGACGGCCTCCCCGTCGCGCTCGGCCGGGAAGTCGATCAAGCCCGACTCCGGATCGCGCACCACGATGCTCTCCGCTTCGAGCTCGCCCAGCGCCTTGGCGGCCGCCATCGACGCCTCGAGGAACGCTTGGTGGGTCGCGCCGCCGCCGTTGGTGGCCGCCGAGGTCACGACATCGTCGTGGTGCTCCTCCATCTCGGCGTTGGCGTCACGCAGCCGCTCGAGGAGCGGGATCACCGTCGGCAGCATCGCGTTCGCTTCCTCGACCGTGAACCGCCGCTGTTCGCTCACCGCGACGCCCCCTCCACCCGCTCCCAAAGCGTATCGACCTGCTTGCGGAGGTCCGCCTCGTCGTCGTCGTTGCGGATCACCACGTCGGCCAGCGCCGCGCGCTCCTCTGCGGTCGCCTGCGCCGACATGCGCGCGCGCGCGTCCTCGGGCCGCATCCCCCGGTCGCGCGCCAGGCGCGAGACACGAAGGTGCTCCTCGGCCTCGACGACCACGATCAGGTCAAGCCCCTCTCCGCCGCCGACCTCGACCAGCAGCGGCACGTCGAGCACCACGACCGTGTCGGTGTCCTTGAGCTGCTCGATCCGGTCGGCGATGACCAGCATCACGTCGGGATGGATGATCGCGTTGAGGGCGGCTCGCTTCTCCTCGTCGGAGAACACGATCTCTGCGATCGCACCGCGGTCCAGATCGCCGTTGGGACGAACGACGGACCGGCCGAGCAGCTCGACGATGCGCCGGTGCACCTCCGTGCCGGGACGCTGCAGATCGCGCACGATCGAATCGGCGTCGATCACGATCGCCCCACGCTCGGCCAGGAGGGCGGCGACGGTGCTCTTGCCAGCCCCTATCCCGCCCGTCAGGCCGACGAGCAGCACGGCGCTACTCCCCCTGTTGCTTGCGCTTCAGGTCGGCGATGATCGACTCGATCGTCTCCTCGGCAAGCGGCGAACCCTCTCCGTCTTCGTCGGTGGAGGGGGCCTCGTCCTCCGGAGCCTGCTCGGCTTCGGGCGTGCGCTCGGGCTCGGGCGTACGCTCGGCCTCGGGCGCGCGCGCGGCCTCGAGCACCTCGTCGCTCGTCACCCGCGCCACCGGCTCCTCCGCGCCCTCCTCGGCCTCCGGCTCGAGCGTCATCTCGTCCTCGGGCTGCTCGCCGAATCCGGGCATGGCCTGACGGACCGAGAGGGAGATGCGGCGGCGATCGCCGTCGATCTCGATGATCTTCACCTGGACCTTCTGGCCGACGGTGATGACCTCTTCGGCCGCCTCGACGTGGCGGTTCGAAAGCTCCGAGATGTGCACGAGCCCTTCGACGCCCTCGCCGACGCGCACGAACGCGCCGAACGGCACCAGCTTGGTCACCTCGCCGTCGAGGATCTCCTCGGGATGATGCTCACGGGCGAACTGGTGCCAGGGGTCCTCCTGCGTCGCCTTCAGCGAGAGCGAGATGCGCTCGCGATCCAGGTCGACGTCAAGCACCTCGACGTCGACCTCCTGGCCCACCTGCACGACCTCACTGGGATGCTCGACGTGCTTCCACGATAGCTCGCTCACGTGGATCAACCCGTCGACGCCGCCGAGATCAACGAACGCGCCGAAGTTCACGATGCTCGACACCGTGCCCTTGCGGCGTTCGCCCTTGCGCAGGTTCTCGAGGAACTCCTTGCGACCCTCGGACTGCGCCTCCTCGAGGTACTTGCGGCGCGAGAGGACCACGTTGTTACGGTTGCGATCAAGCTCGATGATCTTGCACTCGAGCTGCTTGGTGACGAACGGATGCAGATCGCGGACGCGCCGAAGGTCCACCAGGGATGCGGGCAGGAACCCGCGCAGGCCGATGTCCAGGATCAGGCCGCCTTTGACGACCTCGATGACCGTGCCGGTCACCACGCCGTCGGACTTCATGATCTCCTCGATCTTGCCCCAGGCGCGCTCGTACCTCGCCTTCTTGACCGAGAGGATCAGCCGGCCTTCCTTGTCCTCCTTCTGGGTGACCAGCGCCTCGATCTCGTCGCCGACGTTGACCACGTCGCGCGGGTCGACGTCGTGCTTGATCGAGAGCTCGCGGGCGGGGATCACGCCTTCGGACTTGTAGCCGATGTCCAGGAGGACCTCGTCCTTGTCCACCCTGACGACCTTGCCCTGAACGAGGTCCCCGTCGTCGAACTCCTTGATCGTGGCCTCGTAGGCCGCCAGGAGCTCCTCGGGCCCACCGATGTCGTTCTCGGTGACCCCGGATCCTTGCATCGCGTCCGACACGTTCCCTACCAGTCCTTTCGTCGGGTACTCCTACGGCACCCGAACACCATGATTACCCGTGCGAACAGGGGGTGGCTTGGGCGGCGCTGCGCGCGCACCCGGGAAGGCCGCTGACCTGCCCAAACGGGCGCAGGGAGTCTAGCCACGGGGCCAGAGGGTGTCAACGGAGCCGCCGCGCCGCCCACGGGTCGGCTCTCGGCCGGGGGCCCGATCGCGTTCTGGGATCGTGTGCGTGTGCAACCCGAACGGCACACGCACACGTTCCCGGGATCGACATGACCAGGGGCCCGGAACGACTACTTGCCGGCCGTTCTGGCCGACGCGGCCGCGCGAGCCTTCCCGCGGCCCGCCGGGCGCCGGGGCGCGCGGCCCCCGGCTGCCTCGAGGACCTCAAGGATCTGGTCGCCGACCAGCTCGTCGCGGTCGAGAAGCGCATCTCGCAGCGCGATGACCAGGTGCTCGTGCCGCTCGATCAGCGCCCGCACCTTGCGCTTCTCGCGGTGCAGCACCTCGTCGACGGCCCGCTTGGCCTCGCCGTTGCTCAGCACGCGGCCCACGAGGCCGGAGTCGAACAGGCTGTCCCCGACCGCGCGGAACGACACAAGGCTCTTCCCGAGGCCAAGCGACCCGATCATCTCGGCCGCGACGGACGTCGCGTGCGCGAGGTCGCCGGCCGGCCCGGTCCCGGACTCACCCTCGAAGAACTCTTCGGCCACCATGCCGCCCAGCGAGATCTTCAGCAGCCCTTCCAGCTCGCTGCGGGTCTTGGTGAAGCGCTCCTCACTGTCGGAATGGCCCAGCAAACCCAGCGCATCCCGGCGCTTGATGATCGAGAGGACCTCGAGCCGGCGGCCTTGCCCCGCAAGGTAGGCGATCGCCGCGTGCCCGGCCTCGTGCGTCGCGATGGTCCTGCGCTCATCGGCGGTGTACGCCACCGGATGCGGCAAGCCGATCTCCTGGGTCATCTTGGCGTCCAGGATGTCCTGCCAGGTCATCGCATCGCGCCCGTGCCGCAGCGCCCACACCAGCGCCTCGTCGAAGAGATGCTCGATCATCACCGGCGAGTACCCGAAGGTCATCCCGGCAAGCTCGGCGCGGCGCGCGTCGTCGTCCATCGCGGCCACGTGACTCTTCGAGGACAGGAAGTAGTCCACCAGTTCGCGACGCCCCTCACGCGAGGGCAGGTCGAAGTACAGGCGGCGGTCGAACCGGCCGGGCCGCAGCAATGCAGGGTCCAGCATGTCGCCACGGTTCGTCGCGGCGATCACCAGCACGTTGGCGTACTCCGAACCGCGCTTGCGCAACTGACGGCCGTGCGGAAGGAACCCGTTCAGGAAATCCTTGATCTTGTTCAGCAGCATCGCCGATCCGGGCGGGTCGTCGAACGACTGCATCTGGATGAGCAGCTCGTTGACCGTGCCCCCGGTCCCGGACGACATCGAGCGTTCCACGGACAGTCCAGCCGCGCGCGCGCCCTCGATGATCGACGGCGACATCCCATCGAGCCCGCCACGCCGGGTGGCGAACGCGTCGATCTCTTCGATGAAGCCGATCGCACCCCCTTCTCGCCGCGCGGTCTTCTTCAGCGCCTTGAAGTACTTGCGCACCTTGCGCGCGGTCTGGCCGTACCACATCGACATGAACGCCGGACCCGACACGAACAGGAACGGCACGCCGGCGTGCTTGGCCATGGCCTTGGCGAGGTGGGTCTTGCCGGTGCCCGGCGGCCCCTCGAACAGCACGCCGCGACGGGGGTTCCCGCCCAGCTCGCCGCGGAAGGTCGCGTACCCCAGGAAGATGTTCAGCGTCCGGATGACCTCCTCGCGCACGGCATCCAGACCCTTGACGTCGTCCAGCGTGACGTCGATCTGCTCGGGCCGGAACATGATGTGCGGCGAGCGTCCCGCTCCCAGGAACGGCAGCAGCATCGCGGCGACGATCACGACGCCGATGATCAGCATCGGCGCGAAGTAGACCCAATCCTCGGGCAGCGACGGCAGCGCGAACAGGTTGAACGGCCGGCCGTCGATGATCCGGTACCACAGATACAAGGCCGGGAGGCCGACGAGGACCCCGAGCGTGATCAGGCGGCGGCGGCGGCTGCGCTCGCGGACGATGAGGACGTCAGCCTTCCCCATCTCGAGCACCTGTTGCTGGCCGAGGAGCTTCGAGACTTCGCCCACGATGTGTCCTCCGTCGCCGGTCCGTCGACGCGAGCCGTCATCAGCCCTTCGCGTCTGCCCACGAATCGCCCGCCGATACGTCCACCTTCAGAGGCACGGCCAGCGGATACGCCTGCTCCATCAACGAGCGTACACGCTCCGTGGTCGCGCGAATCTGACCCGTAGGGACCTCGAAAACGAGTTCATCGTGAACCGTTAGAACCATCCGCGCGTCGAGTCCTCCCCTGCTGAGCCCTTCGTCCACTTTGAGCATCGCGAGCTTGATGATGTCGGCGGCCGACCCCTGGATCGGTGCGTTCAGCGCCTGCCGCTCCCCGAGGCCGCGCACCTGTGGGTTCCGATGCTCCAGCTCGGGCAGGTACCGCCGCCGCCCGAGCAGCGTCGTGGTGAAGCCATCGGTGTAGGCATCCTTGACCACCTGGACCATGAACTCCGCCACCTTCGGGAAGCTCGCGAAGTAACCGTCGATGAAGGCTTGGGCTTCGTCGGGCGCGATACCCAGCCGCTGGGCGAGCCCGAATCTGTTCATCCCGTACGCGAGCCCGAAGTTGATGGCCTTCGCCCGTTCGCGCAGGTCCTTGGGGACCTCGTCGACCGCGAAGCCGAACACGCGCGCCGCGGTCGCCGCGTGCACGTCCTCGTCGCGCTCGAATGCCTCGGTCAGGCCCGGGTCCCCGGTGATGTGCGCGAGCACACGCAGCTCGATCTGCGAATAGTCGGCGACGAGCAGCGTGTGGTCGGCGAACCCGGCGATGAACGCGCGCCTGATCTTCTTGCCCAGCTCGGTTCGGACCGGGATGTTCTGCAGGTTCGGGTTCTGGGCCGAGATCCGCCCGGTCGCCGACGCCGTCTGGTTGAAGGTCGCGTGCACGCGCCCGTCTGCGGGATCCACCAGCTTCGGCAAGGCATCGAGGTAGGTGGAGCGAAGCTTGGACAATTCCCGGTATTCGAGCAGCAGGTCGACGATCGGATGCTCGCCGCGCAGGCTCTCCAACGCCGCCGCATCGGTCGAGTATCCGGTCTTGGTGCGGCGCGACGGCTTCATCCCCAATCGCTCGTAGAGCATGACCCGCAACTGCGGGGGCGAGTTCAGGTTGAACGGCCCGCCGGCGAGCTCGTAGATCTCGGTCTCCAGCTCGGCGATCCGTTTGCCCATCTCGGTTGACTGCCGGTTCAGCATCTCGGTATCGATGGCGACCCCGGTCAGCTCCATCCGCGCGAGCACCTGCTCGAGCGGCAGCTCGACCTCGTCGTACAGACGGCGCATCTCGACCCGATCGATCTCCTCGGAGAGCTTCTCGGCCAGCGGCAGCAGCGCCGCCGCCGCCGCGCAGGCCGCCTCGGCGACCCCGGTGTCGTCCACCGTCAGCGCGAGCTGGCCGTCGCCCTCGGACGCGCGCGCCTGCGGCAGCTCGCGACGCAGGTACCGCATCGACACGCCAGCCAGGTCGTACTTCCCGGGCGCGGGATCCAGCAGGTACGCCGCGATCTGGGTGTCGAACGCCACGCCGGCCAGCGAGATCCCGGCGCGCGCAAGCCGAACCCGAAGAGCCTTCGCATCGTGGCACACCTTCTCGACGGTGGCGTCCTCGAGCAGCGCGCGCGCTTCGGCCGGATCGCCGACCCAGGTGCTCGCCTGCTCGCTGCTCGCGACACCGATCCCGGCGCCATCGTCGGGCGCGATGATCCCGACCCGCTGCGGCGCGCCCCCGATCGCCTTCGCCCCGGCGGTCACGGTGACATCGCCGGCCGCCTCGACCGGTGTCATGGCCTCACGCAGATCGAGCAGCCGGTCGAGCAGCGCGCGGAACTGCAGCACGCTGAACAACTCGCGGATGCCGGCCTCATCCCACTGTCCCATCCGAAGCTGCGCCGGGTCGACGTCGAGCTCGAGGTCATCCACCAGCCGCGCGAGATCCTTGTTGATCATCACCTGCTCGCGTGCCCCCTCCAGCGCGCCGCGCAAGCGCTTGATGCGCGAGGGCAGATCGTCCAGATGCTCGTACACGCCCTCGACGGATCCGAACGACTGGATCAGTTGCGCGGCGGTCTTCTCACCGACGCCCGGGACGCTCGGGAGGTTGTCCGAGGGATCGCCCTTGAGCGCGGCGAAATCGACCAGCTTCTCGGGAGGCAAGCCGAACCGCTCCTGGACCGCCGCCTCGTCGTAGAGCGTGTAGTCGCTGACGCCCTTGCGATTGAACAGCACACGGATACCGGGACCGACCAACTGCAGCACGTCCCGGTCCGCGGTGACGAGCACGACGTCGAATCCTTCCTCAACCCCCCGGCAGGCGAGCGTCGCGAGCACATCGTCGGCCTCGTGCCCGGGGATCCCGAGCACCGGGATCGACAGCGCCCCGAGGACCTCCTCGATCAGGTCGATCTGTCCGTGGAACTCGCCCGGCGTCTCGGCGCGTCCCGCCTTGTACTCCGGATACGCCGCGAGGCGGATCGTGGGCCGGCCGATGTCGAACGCCACGGCGATGCGCTCGGTCCGCCACTCCCCGAGCAGCTTGATCAGCATGCTCGTGAACCCGTAGACCGCATTGGTGACCTGGCCCGAGGTCGTCGCGATCGTGGTGGGAAGCGCGAAGAACGCGCGGTACGCGAGCGAGTGTCCGTCGAGCAGCAGCAGGGTGTCGCGCTCGCTCACACCGTCGCTCCGGCGCGGCGCTGCTCGGTCTGTGCGCTCGCGCGCACCCACAGGTTGTCCGTCAGTGCCGGCTGCAGCGTGGACTGCTTGAAACCGACGGCCAGGGTCATGGTGCCGTCGGGAGCGACGGCCTTGATGGTGATGCGCGCGCCGGGCACAAGCCCGTGCTCCTCGAAGTAGCGCAGCGCGTTGGTATCCAGCTCCACGTCCTCGGTGAGCCGCCGCAACACCACCACGTCGCCGGTCACGAACGAGGTGAGCTGCTCGAGCTTGGGATCGATGGTCGCGCCGGTCCCGGGGATGGGGTTCCCGTGCGGACAGGTCGCCGGCCCGCCGAGCAGCTCGAGCATCCGTCGCTCGATCTCCTCGGTGATGCCTCCCTGGAAGCGGTTCGCCTCCTCGTGCGCGAGGTGCCATGGCATGTTCAACACGTCGGTCAGGAATCGCTCGGCCATGCGGTGCCGGCGAACCGCGTCTTCGGCGACCACCGCCCCATGTTCGGTCAGGCCGATCGCTCGACCGTCGAGCTTGACCAGCTCCATCTTCTGGAGGCGGGCGATCTGCTCGGAGACGGTCGCACGCGAAACACCGAGGCGCCTCGCGACATTGGCCTGCGCGACGCGCTGGCCTTCCTCGGCCAGCTCGTAGATCGCTTCCAGATAGTCGTCGACGCCGTGCGTCTCGGTCGCGCTCACGCGTTCCATCCCCTGCGCGCGAGTATAGCCACGCGCCAGGATGGCTCCCGCGGCTCTGTCAAATCGCGCCGGTTTGACTCCGCCTCGAGCCGGTTGGTAGTTTCGCCCCCGTTCCCGGGGAGACCTGGGGACGTGGGGCCTTCGGCCCGGGACGGTGCTCGCGCATGGGGAAGGCGCGAGACCCCGAACGGACCGGCGGCCCCTTTCCATTCCTCGGGCCTCCTCTCTCCGTTCCTCGAGGCCTCCGCGAGCCCACCGCTGCCGGACCTCGACACCACCTCCAGGCCACCATCAACCCCGCCTCTTCCGGCCCATCGACCCATCGACCGTAAGGAGGTACCCTTTGGCCCGTTTTGGACGAGCAGGGAACGGCGCGATAGCGTCCAATCCTTAGAACATCGCCCAGAACGACCGATCCCGGATCTTCCGCCACGAGCGGCCCGGGAGAAAGGCCTGAAGCATGAGGAAGCTCTTCATGGTGATCCTGCTGACGGCAGGGTCGGTCATCCTGCCGGCCGCCGGCGCAGCAGCCAACCACGTGCCGCCGCAGCCGACCCCCACCGCGGGCCTGCCGCTGGCAGTCTCGCCTCCGAACCTCACCGCCGGCGCTACGCGAGCCATCTCGAACGTGCCCGCGGGTCAGGCGCCTGCCGCGCCGCTGGGTGAGACACCGCCGTTCACCCGCGACGGCCGCACCTACCGGATCACCTCGTCGATGTGGTACGGACTGCAGGTCGTCGACGTGACCAACCCGCTTGCCCCATCCGTCGTCAGCAACTATGCCGCCTCCACTACCTGCGCGAGCTATCCGGAGGCGATCGCCGCAGGCGACTCTCCCGGCGACGTGTTCGCCGTGCAGGGCGGCTGGGAGAACGACCTCGCGTTCACCCCCGACGGGAGGATCGCGATCCTCGGTGCCGACGCCGGCGGGCGGTGTCACGACCCGCGGTCCGGCGGCCTCGAGCTGATCGACGTCAGCGACGTGAACAACCCTCGCACTCTTCACCTGACCCGCAACGTCGGTGAGGCGCACAGCGTCACCATCGACCCGGTCCGCCCCTGGCTGGCGTACACCTCCACCTCCGACGGGGCCGACTTCATCGACATCGTCGACTACAAGTCGTGCCTGGGCGGCGTCGCCCAGATCGACGCATGCGAAGTCACGGTCGCACGCGTGGTCTTCGATGCAGCCTTCTATCCCCAGATCGCGCGGCCAGAGGGCGGCGACTTCGTGAGCCAGGGCTGCCACGACCTCCGGTTCCGCGGGGACCGGATGTACTGCGCCGCCATCAACGCGACGCTGATCTTCGACACTTCGAAAGTGATCGGCCCCGACGGTCGCCTCACCGGCACGCACCTGACCGCCGGCCCGAACGCCTGCGAGGTGCTCGACGCGGACCAGACCCGCGCGACCGGGGTGAAGATCACCGATTGTTTGGGCTGGACCGAGCAGGAGTTCGCGGTGCGGCAGGCCCAGCCGGCGACGATGCCGCTGGTCTCGTGGATCCGCCATGGGACCGGGGGGGACAACGGTGACGACATCTCCATCGCGCACCAGGCCGATGCGATCGCCGACGGACGCATCGTCATGATCACCGACGAGGTCGGCGGCGGGCTGTCGAACGTCGGGGGCTGCCCCGGCGGCGGCGTGTGGCTCTACGACATCACCGACGAGACCAACCCGCGGCTGATGAAGCAGCCCGACGGGTCGCGCGCGGTCTGGAAGACGCCGACGAACCTGCCGGGTACCGCGCACATGAGCTGCACGGTCCACTACGGCTCGGAGTTCGCCGACGAGAACCTGCTGGTGTTCGGCTGGTATCTCAACGGGATGCGGGCGGTGCGCTACGACGTCGACTTCACCACCGCGCCGGCGACGGTGAGCTTCACCGAGGTCGCAGCGTTCACCCCGCTCGGCGGCGAGGTGATCCAGGCGCAGGGCGTCGTCAGGAACCCCGCGAACCCCGCGGAGCTGATCATCTACTCGACCGACTGGTTCCGCGGCATCGACATCCTGGGCGCGAACATCGAGCGGATCACGCGCGCGGCCGCGTTCAAGGTGCCGGGCGGCGGCACGCAGGTGAAAAGCTCGCGTCAGCAGCGGAACCTGCCTGCGACCGGCGTCGGCGACCCGGTGACGATCGCGCTCGCGCTGCTGCTGACCGCGCTCGCAGCCGGGAACCGGCTGCGGCGCGTGCCACGGTAGCTCCCACCACGCCCGAGACGCTAAGGGCCCTCGACCTTCGGTCGAGGGCCCTTCGCTCGCCCCACGTTCACAGGATCTTGGACATGAACGCCTGGGTCCGCGGGTGCTTCGGGTTGGAGAGGATCGAGGCCGGCGGTCCCTCCTCGATGATCACGCCCTCGTCGATGAACACGACCCAGTCGGCGGCCTCGCGCGCGAACCCCATCTCGTGTGTGACGACCAGCATCGTCATCCCCTCGGAGGCGAGGCGCTTCATCACGTCGAGCACCTCGTTGACCAACTCTGGATCCAGGGCGGAGGTGACCTCGTCGAAGAGCATCACGTGGGGACGCATCGCCAGCGCGCGCGCGATGGCGACGCGCTGCTGCTGACCGCCGGAGAGCTGCCCCGGATAAGCATCCGCCTTCTCGGACAGGCCGACGTGCGCGAGTTCCTGGAGCGCGCGCTCGCGCGCCTCCACCTTAGATAGTCGCTGCACCTTCATCAACGGCATGATGATGTTCCCCAGCGCCGTCTTGTGCGGGAACAGGTTGAACTGCTGGAATACGATCCCCACTCGCTGGCGCACCTTGTTGATGTCGACACGCGGGTCGGTGACGTCGACGCCTTCGATGAACACAGAGCCCGAGGAAGGTTCCTCGAGCCTGTTGATGCATTTCAGGATGGTGCTCTTGCCCGAGCCCGATGGCCCGAGGATACAGACGACCGCCCGTTCAGCCGCCTCGAGGTTCACACCGCGCAGCACGTGCAGATCGCCGAAACGCTTGTGCAGGTCCACGAGGCGGATCATGGGTTCGGTCATGCCAGGCCCGTCCGCAAGCGTCGTTCCAAGCGATCCACCAGCCGCGTCAGCGGGATGGTCACGAGCATGTACGCGAACGCGGCCATCACGAACGGCGTCGCCGAGAAGGTGGAGGATGCTGCGCTCCGGGCCGCGGTGAACAGGTCCCGGCTTATCACCGTGACCCCGACGCTGAGAAACACGATCGCCGTGTCCTTCACCAGGGCGATGAACTCGCTCATCAAGGGCGGGATCACCGAGCGCACCGCTTGGGGGATCACGACATACATCATCGCGGCGCCCGAGGGCATCCCGAGGCTGCGCGCGGCATCGACCTGGCCGCGAGGGATGGCTTGGATCCCGGCGCGGAAGATCTCCGAGATGTAGGCCGACGCGTTCACGGCGAGGATCAGGACGACCTTGGCGAAGAAGGGCAGTCGCACGCCCAGCCTCGGCAGGCCGAACGCGATCAGGAACGCCAACACGAGCAGCGGCATCCCGCGCACGACGTCGATGTAGGCGCGCGCGGGCCATCGCAGCCACGGCCGTTCCGATAGGGAAAGGGTTGCGAACAGCAAGCCGACCGCGAGCGCGACAGCTTGCGCGACGAGGGCGGCCTCCATCGTGTTGACGAGCCCTTTCCCCAGGTCGGGCAGGATCCGCCGGATGATGCCGGTGTTGAAGTAGGCGTCGAAGAACCGATGGAGCTGAAGGCTGCCGTCCCGGTCGGCCGCGTACAGGAAGACGAATATGCCCGCTATCGTCGACAGCGTCAGCCCGACGCGCGCGAGTTTCCGCCCTGGGAGACCGCGGACCCCGACCTCGTAGAGGGCCACGAGCGCCGCCACGATCCCAAGAGCGGCTAGAAGCTCACCGATGGTCGAGAGCACCCGGAACCCGTCGGCACCCGAAAGGTTGAGTCCCAGGCGCAACAGCCCGGCGAGCAGCGCGGCCATCCCGGCGCCGACGCCGGCGATCGCGGCGACGCCGGGCCGCCCGTGGTCGGGCGCGAACGGCCCCAGGTCGCCGGCGGTCTCAGTGTTGGTCATAGTCTCTCGGCATGATGAGGGGCCTGCCGCAGCAGGCCCCTCGACATCACATCTCTGCTACCGGATCGGCACTTCGAAGGGCGGCGGGGTCTCGAACCACGTCTCATAGATCTGCGCATACGTGCCGTCTTCCATCATCGCGGTCAGGGCCTCGTTCACCGCGACGCGGAGGTCGGGCTTGTCCTTGCTGATCGCCATCCCGTACTGCTCGCGGGTCTCGATCACCTGCACCACGGCGAGCGCCGAGTCCTTGTCCACGAATCCCTGCGACGCGGGACGGTCGTTCACCACCGCGGCGATGCCGCCGGTGGAAAGGTCCTGGAACATCAGCGACGACGTGTCGAACGACTTGACCTCAGCTGCGAGCCCCTGGGCGACGAGGAAGTTCGCGCACTCCTCGCCGGTGGTCCCTTGCTGAGCGCCGATCGTAAGGCCATCGAGGTCCTGGATCGTCTTGATATCGGGTGTCAGTTCCGAGTTGATCGCCAGCGAGAGGTCGGCCTCGAAGTACGCGATGGTGAAGTCAACCGTCTGCTTGCGCTCTTCTTTGATCGTGATCGACGAGACACCCAGATCGAACTCGTTGCCCGGGATCGACTGGGTGAACAGTCCGTCGAAGCTGGTCGTGGTAGACCGAGCCTCGAGCCCGAGCCGGTCGGCGATCTCTGTGTACAGGTCGACAGCGAATCCGACCGGCTCGTCTTCCCCCGGCTTGGTCTCCTCGAATGGGGGGAAGTCGTTATCGGACCCGATGTGCAGGATCCCGGGATCGTTCAGCTGCGCGTTGAAGTCCACGCCCTTCGGGTCGGCCGGCGGCTGTGCGCCCTGCGGCGTCTGGCACTGGTCGATCGACACCGACGGGATCGTCGGCTGGGCGGTCGGGCTGGGCGACCCATCCCCCGTGGTTCCATCCTCTGCGCACGCGACGGCGAGCAGCGTCAGCACGGCCATCACGGCCGAGACACGTGTGATCCTCATCCCTGTCTTCCCCCCTCGTCCGGTTCTCCGATGCCAATCCTGTCGCATGCGAGCAGCCGGGCACAAACGGACCGGCGGCGCGTCATCTGCTCAGATCTCACCGAGATACGCCTGACGCATCTGCGGATTGTCGAGCAGCGCCTGAGCCGTGTCGGCCAGCACGACCTGCCCGGTCTGCAGCACGTAGCCCCGATGCGCGATCGACAATGCCATGTTCGCGTTCTGCTCGACCACGAAGATGGTGGTCCCCTGCTCATTGACCTGTTTGATGATCTCGAAGTTCTGCGCAACCAGGATCGGCGCGAGCCCCATCGACGGCTCATCCATCAACAACACTTTCGGCCGGGCCATGAGCGCACGCGCCATCGCCACCATCTGCTGCTCGCCCCCAGAGAGGGTTCCCGCGCGCTGGCTCCACCGTTCCTTGATCCGCGGGAACAAAGCGGTCACCCGCTCGGTATCCTCGGCGATGCCGTCCCGGTCTGCGCGCAGATAGGCACCCATCTCGAGATTCTCCCTGACCGTCATGCGCTGGAACAACCGGCGGTTCTCGGGGACCATCGAGATGCCCATGCCGACGCGGGTCTGGGTGGGCAGCCCGTCCACCCGCTCTCCGTCGAGCCACACTTGCCCTTCCGTGGGTTCGACGTAACCGAGGATGGTCTTCAGCGTCGTCGTCTTCCCGCTCGCGTTGCCGCCCAGCAGGCACACGATCTCGCCCCGATCGATCGTCACATTGACGTCACGCAAGACTTGGACCGGGCCGTAGTGCGTGTTCACTCCACGCAGCTCGAGCAGCGGAGTCTTGCCGTTCCCATCTTTCATGCGGTCGCCTTGGTTCCAAGGTACGCCTCGATCACGTGGGGGTTGGTCGCGACATCCTCATACGAACCTTCGGCGATCTTTCGTCCGTAGTCGAGGACGATCACGCGATCGGAGACACCCTTGACCACCTTCATGTCGTGCTCGATGAGCACGACCGTAAGACCTCTCTCCGAACGCATCTTCCCGATCAGCTCGGTCAGCTCTGCCGTCTCGCGAGGGTTCATGCCCGCCGTCGGTTCGTCGAGCAGCAGCACCTTGGGATCCGAGGCCATCGCGCGCGCCATCTCGAGCCGCCGCCTGTTCGCGTACGACAACGAGATCGCGAGCTGGTCCAGGCGATATCCGATCAGCCGCGACCCGAAGAAGGCGAGGGCCTCCTCAGCGCGCGTGCGAGTTTCCTCCTCTTCGCGACGGAACATGCGGGTGCGCAGGATCGCCGACAGGATCCCGGACGACGTTCGCGCATGCCGGGCGACCATGACGTTTTCGCGGATGGTCATCTGCTGGAACAACCGTACGTTTTGGAACGTCCTCGCTATGCCATAGCGAAGCACGTCGCTGGGAGTGAGCCCCACGATGTCGATCTGCCCCCTGTCAGCTCCGTCGCCGACTTCGAGCAGCACCTGTCCCTCGTCGGGCCGGATCATCCCTGTGATCATGTTGAAGAAGCTCGTCTTGCCGGCGCCGTTGGGACCGATGACGCTGACGATCTCGCCCTCTTTCACGGCGATATCGAGGTCGTCGATCGCGCGGACGCCCCCGAAGTTCTTCCGCAAGCCCTTGATTTCGAGTATCGCCACGCTCAGGTCCTCTCCGGCCCGGTCGATCCGGCCGCTTCCTCTTCCCGCTGTCGTTCCGTCTCGGCGCGCAGCCAGGCATCTTGCGCCACCTCGTCCTCGTGGATCTCACGTTGTCGCCGTCGCGAGGGGATGAACCCCTCCGGCCGCTTCAGCATCATGAAGATGAGCACCACGCCGTAGAGCAGGAATCGGAACTCTTCGAACTCTCGAAGGAGCTCGGGCAGTCCAACGAGAACAAGGGCGCCAACGATCACGCCCGGCACGCTACCCATGCCACCGACGATCACGATGACCACGACGGTGATCGACACGATGATGTTGAAACTGTGAGGGAAAACCGTCCCTACGCGATGAGCGAACATCGCGCCGCCGAGACTGGCCATGATCGCGCCGAGCACGAAGGCCCAGAGTTTCGCGGCAACGATGTTCACGCCCATGGCCTCAGCGAC
Organism: Actinomycetota bacterium; assembly: GCA_036397635.1. Taxonomy (GTDB): domain Bacteria; phylum Actinomycetota; class AC-67; order AC-67; family AC-67; genus DASWIP01. The sequence continues at coordinate 25,704 of DASWIP010000034.1, forward strand.
GGCTTGATCCTCGCGCATGGCGTTCCAAGCTCGTCCCATGCGGGATGCCTGCAGTGCATACGTGATGTAGGCGAAGAGTAAGACGAACCCGAAGATGATGTAGAAGAACTCCTGGGCCTCCACCAGATTCCACGGCCCGACCGGGATCGGTGGCACGTTCGCGATGCCCTGTGCGCCACCGAGTGTGCTCGCCTGCCAGTCGGATAGGGTGATCAACCGCGCTATCTCTCCGAAGCCGAGCGTGACGATCGCCAGATAGTCCCCCCGCATCCGCAGCACGGGCGTCCCCACGAGAAGTCCCGCGAGGGCCGCCGCCATCATCACGAACGGGAGCGCGGTCCAGAACGTCAGCTCAGGAGAGAACGCCGGACCAGATGTCGAGGTAAGCACAGATGTCGTGTAGGCACCGACCGCGAAGAATGCAACGTAGCCCAAGTCAAGGAGGCCGGCGAAACCGATCACGATGTTCAAGCCCAACGCCATCAGCAGGAACGTGCCGGCGATATCCATCGCGCTGCTCAGGAAGTTGCCCAGCACATGGGGAAGCGCACCCAAGATGATGAGCAGCACGGCCATCCCTGCGACGGTCGCCTTGCGCTGCGCCTCGCCCTGGAGCCCCCGGAACCCAGTCACCGCTTTCTTGACCCTGCCCTGGCCTGCGTAGGCGATCAGGAACAAGGCAACCGCGACGGCAGGAGCGCTGGTTACGGACAGGCCGCCCGATGCACCCCGATAGAGCAGACGTGTGAGGAAATCCAGCTGCAGACTGTTGAAGATCTGCGTGAACAGGATCTGTAGCAGAGCCAAACCCAATGTCCAGCCGATGGCCGCGAACAGCGCTCGCCGGATGCGCGCGCTCATCAGTCGCACGGCACCCCCGGCCGCGCCCAAGGCCGATCCCAAGAGCAGCAGGAGGAGGAAACCCAGCCCCGTCCCTTGCTCGAAGGTCAAGATACCCACGAGCTCGGGCGTGAACTCGACGAAGATGTCTCGGATACTGATCGAGTCCACAAGGATCGCGAACAGACCCAGCATCGCGCCTGCGATCGCGCCTGCGATCGAACCCACGCCGACCAGCCTCGGGCTCGGTTCGGCGACGCGATAACCCTCGAGCTGGGGAGGCGGCTGCGTGGCCACGTATCCTGCCGTGAAAGCAAGCAGGGCGAGCAACACGCGACTCAGGCTGAAAGCGGAGCCGATCATGCTGCGCGTGGCGAACGTCCCGACCATCCCGATCGCCGAGATAAAGATCACCGCGATCCCGAACACCGCGCCGATGCGCGGCGCACGGGAAAGATCAACATCGCGCGCACGTTGAACGGACGTCTCGGCCAAAGCCATCAGGTACGCTCCTCCGTGAGCCGCTCACCCAGGATCCCGGTGGGCCGGAAGATCAGCACCAACACCAGCGCCACGAACGCGATCATGTCCTTGAGTTGGTTCGCCGAGGGGATGTTCAGACCGGCGAGCACCAGGCTCGGCCCGAGAGACTCCACCGTCCCCAGGGTCAATCCTCCGAGCATCGCGCCGGCGATGTTCCCGATCCCACCGAGCACGGCCGAGGTGAAAGCCTTGATGCCGGGCAGGAAACCGCTGAAGAAGTTCACGCTGCCGAACACCAGGCCGTAGAGCAGCCCGGCTGCGCCGGCCATCGCCCCGCCCAGGGCGAACACCATCGAGATGGTTCGGTCGACGTTGATCCCCATCAGCCGGGCGATCTCCTGATCCTCGGCCACCGCTCGGATCGCCTTCCCCTGCTTGGTCTTTTCGACGAACAGGTACAACGAGATCATGATCACGGACGCGGCAACGATCACGAGCAACTGGCGGTTCAGTATCTGGAACCCCAAGAACTCGACCCTTCCGTTGAGAGACGAGGTCGAGGGATACACCTTGGTGTCTGCCCCGAACAGCCCACGAAAGGTGTACTGAAGGAAGAAAGATGCCCCGATCGAGGTGATGAGAGGGATGAGCCGCGGAGAATTGCGCAGCGGACGGTATGCGATGCGCTCAAGTAGCACCGCGATGGACATCGAGACCACCATGCAAACGAGCAACGCCAGCAACAGCCCCAAGATCTGCGCGTTCTCCCACAGGGCCGTCTCGGACAGAGCATCCGTCACGAAGAAGCCGATCACGGCGCCGGACATGAAGACCTCGCCGTGGGCAAAATTGATGAAGCGAAGCACCCCGTAGACCATGGTGTACCCGAGTGCGACCAGAGCGTAGACGGCCCCCTGGGCGATCCCGAACACGATCAGGTTGCGCCACGCCTGTCCACTGAGGCGCCCGCTGGTGAGGCTGAAGAACGCACCCCATGCGATGGCGATCAGCAGGCCGATCCGGACGAACCACAAGAAGCCGTCGACCAGTGGGAACTGCAAGCCACCCTTGGCGGCGACCGCCTTCACCTTCGCAGCCATGCTCTCCCCGTCCTTGGGCTCCGGCCTATCCGGAGGAACACGGTGGGGCACTCATCTGAGTGCCCCACCCGCTTCCGTCGCTGCGCGACCTCAGCTCCCGAAGATCTCCCGTGCCTGCTTGACGACGAAGTCGCCTTCGGGCTGGAAGATCGGGAAGTAGATCGCTTCAGGATCCGCTGCCTGGATCTCGGTCAGCACCGGGCGCATGTCGGTATCACCCTTGTTGATCGAGGTGGCCAGCACGATCTCTCCTCCAAGGGCCTCGAAGAACTTCCCGAACTCGGTCACGAGCCCCTGCGTGTACGGATCACCATCGTGGATGGTGGCGGCCTTCCTCAGGCCGAGGTTCTCGTACACGAACTGCGCTGCCCCCTGGCCCTGGAACTCGTCATTGTGAGCGGTTCGGAAGAAACCGTACTTCCAGCTCTCGCCAACCACCAGGTCGCCTTCGCCGAGGTAGTTCGTTGCCGTGAGGTCCGGGGCCGTGTTAGACCCAGAGACCATCACGAAGCCGTTCCGCTCGAAGATCGGCATCGCGGCGCGCTGGGCGCCCGAGCAACTGGTCCCGATGACGCCCACGATCTGCTTATCCGCGACGATCTTCTCTGCACCCGCCTGACCACCCTCTGCTCCGCAGGTGTCGTCTTCGGACTGCAGTGTGATCGGGTGGCCCTTGATCTCGCCTTGGTCGTCGATGGCGACCTGTATCGCGGTCACCTGGTCGTCGCCAAGGGCGGCAACCGCACCGCTGATGGCCTCAAGTGCCGCGATCTTGATCGGATCGCCGGCGGCAACCGTGACGCTGGCGTTCGTGGCCTGACCGCCTGGGGCCGGCCCGGTCTTGCCTTCGGCCCCTTCAGGCTCCGACGTGAAGCGGACGTTCGAGAACACGCCACCGAGGCTCTCAGCCGGATCGACGTTCTCGTAGACAGAGACCGCCGGCTGCGCGCAGTCACCGTACTGGTTGCAGGTGAGCGTGCCCGTCAGCCCCTGGAAATCCTTGGTCTCGTAGAGCGCGTCGCGCAGACCCTGGCGCGAGATGGTCAAGCTGCCGTCGCCGTTCTCCACAGCCACCTTCTCGATCGCGTCGAACAATATGTTCGTTGCGTCATACGCGTGGGCGTGGAACGACTGGATCGGACCGCTACCGGCCTTCGCCTCGTACTTCGCGAGGAACTCCTCGTATCCCGAGCCGGCAAGGGCTGGACCCGAGAAGAACATCCCCGCGGTTTCGGGGATCTCAACGAAGGTGGTGCTCAGCAGTCCGTCCGCCCCGATCAGCTGAACGCCCTCCGTCGGCGTGGTTCCGCCGTCATCGCCGCCGCACGCGGCGAGCACGAGCATCAGGACAGCGAACCCGGCCACCATTCTGGCCTTGCTCATACTTCTTCCCCCTCTCTCGGCCGCCTTACGGGGCCGGATATTACTCCACCAGCGGAAATGCGCCAGTTTCATGGCAGAGCGGTCATCCCGCGCTCAGGTCCACCTTTCCCTCAAGCACCCGTTCTGCCACTTCTCGTAGTCGAAGGCGACGCTCCATGGCAACTCGTTGAAGCAGGCGGAACGCCTCGCTTTCGCTCAAGCCGAGCTGCTCCATGATCGCGCCTTTGGCGCGATCCACCAGCTTTCTCACCTCCAGCCGCTCGGTGAGATCCCCGACCTCATCCGCCAACGCGGACAGCTGCTGGTAGCGCCCCTTTGCGATCTGGACCGCGGGCATCAGATCCTGCTTCTGGAAGGGCTTGACCAGATACCCCATCGCGCCGGCCTCGGCGGCCTGCTCGACCAGCTCCCGCTGCGAGTACGCGCTCAGGATCAGGACCGGCGCGAGGCGCTCCTCGCTGATGTGCTCGGCGGCGGTGAGCCCGTCCATCACCGGCATCTTGATGTCGAGGATGCACAGCTCGGGACCATGCTCGCGCGCCAGCTCGAGTGCCCGGGCGCCGTCGCCCGCCTCGAGGACGGCATACCCCTCCTCCTCGAGCATCTCTTTCAGATCCATCCGGATCAGCGCATCATCCTCGGCGACGAGGACCAACGGACGGGTCTCGGTCATGGCGGGCAAGTCTAACCCAGCCTCAGCGTCCCCGGTTCGGCGATCAGCGGCCCCGGTTCGCCGATCAGCGGCCGCGGGCGGCGAGCTGCTCGAGCAGACGATCCTGCTCGCCGCGCAACCGTTCGAGCCGTTCGCGCGTCTCGCCGCGAGAGCGCTCGAGGCGTTCGAGGTCCTGCCGCGCCTCTCGCGCCTCCCGATCCGCCAGCGGCGTCTCCGAGACGAGCGCGCGGATGCGCGCGTCCTCGGCGACCTCGGTTTGGAACGCGACCTGCTCGTCGAGGATCGCTGCCTCGGTCTGCAAGGACTTGATCTCGGCCGTGATCGCACGCAACCGCTCGTCGATGCGCATCGGGGCTACTCCTCGGGCGGTTCCTCCCCGAACGCGAGGGCACCCAACTCGTCGTCGCCGACGGGGGGCTCGCTGCCGATCAGCGGCCGGCTCGCGAACAGTCGCGCCGCGGTCGCGACGCGCTCGTCACCTTGCTTGGCGAGCGCCCAGCCCGCGGCCTCGCACAGCAGGGCGGCCTGGTATGTGCGCGCCATCCCCCAGGCGAGCCGGCGCGCGCCCGCCTCGGACGGCTCGGCCATGAGTGGACGGAGTTGCTCGAGCGCTGACAGCACCGCGCGCTGCGGCTCGTCGAGCAGCGGCCCGTCGGCGGCGCGGGCGCGAGCCTCGACGTCCGCGAGGAACGCGCCGGCCGTCTCCGGCGAACGCACGAGCGCGCGCACCACGTCGAGGGCCATGATCGACGTGGTTCCCTCCCAGATGCAGTTCACGTGGCAGTCGCGCAGGATGCGCGGGATGCCGGTGTCCTCCAGATAGCCGGCGCCGCCGAAGCTCTCCATCAGGTTGCTGGTCGCCCAGACGGCCCGGCGTGCGATCGACATCTTCGCCAGCGGCATCACCACGCGTGCGAGCGCCTGGTCCTCGCCGGTCCGCTCCATCCGCCCGAGCAGCTCCGCGGCCCCGAACCCCAGTGCGACCATCGCCTCGTACTCGGCGGCGATGCGAGCGATCCAACCGCGGTGCGCCGGCAGGTCGGCCAGACGCCGCCCGAAGGCCTCGCGACGGTACGCGTAGTCGCGGGCCATGCGCAGCGCGAGTCCTACGGCCGCGAGGCTGCCGAACGCCGCATGCACGCGCGTCACGTTCAGCATCGCCGAGATCTTGGCGACGCCGCGGCCCAGATCGCCGACCGGGACCGCGACCGTGCCGTCCAGATCGAGCTCCGCCGTCGGCAAGGCTTTCGTGCCCAGCTTGTCCTTGAGCCGGCGCACGGTCAGGCCGTTCCAGGCCCCATCCGGTCGACTCAGCTCGAGGAGGAACAGCGACAGGCCGCGGCTGCCTTGCTCGGCGCCTTCGGGACGCGCGAGCGCGAGCGCCACGTCGGCAGTCGTGGCGGAGGTGAACCACTTCGTCCCGTGCAGCGTCCAGGTGCCGTCGGCTGCCCTGCGCGCCGTGGTGCCCGTCCGTCCGACGTCGGATCCGCCTTCTTTCTCGGTCATCCACTGACCCGAAGTCCAGCCTCCCTCGCGCGCGATCAACTTCGGCACATACCGCGCGGCCAGGTCGGCATCTTCGTTGAGCAGCACGCGCACCGCCGCGTCGGTCATCGACAGGGGACAGTCCCCCGTCGCGGAGTGAGGGTTATACAGCGTCAGGATGCCGAACTGGACGGCGCGCGCGTGCTCGCCGAACCGATCCTCGTAGGGGATCGCGACGACGCCGTGCCGCTGGCCGATCTCGACGATGCGCAACCACGCCGGATCGACATCGATCCGGTCGATGCGCCGGCCCCAGGGGTCGAATGCGACGTGACGTGGGGGGTTCGCCTCGGCGAGACGGGACAACGGGGCCATCTCGGTGATTGCGACCTCGGCCATCGCCTCCAGGTCCGGCAGCGCTTCGGCGTAGACGTCGGGCGGCAGCAGTCGTTCGAGCGCATAGCGCAACGCCGTGTCGGCGCGCCACGGGTGGGGAACCCTGGGCGGGTCCTGCAGGAACGGGTCCATAGAAGGAGGCTAGCGGCGGCGCGCGCGCGCGACAAGCAGGACGAGACGGCACGAGACGGCACGAGACGTCCACCCCCAGACCCGTGACTAGGCCCAACGGGCTGTATGGAATTAGCCCGCGTTCGCTATGCACCCCGCCGCGCAACCCGCCGAGATACTGACCGTAGGCATGTCGGGTTTCGGCGGAGGGAGCAGCTGATGATGGCAGCTCGTTACACCGGGGGGCGAACCCCGGTTGCGATGTTCTTGTCGTTCTGTCTGGCTGTGGCGGGACTGGCCGCAGCCGGGGCCGCAACATCGATCGAGATGCAGCTTCCGTCGATCGATCCGGCGCTCAGTACCACATACCAAGACACGATCCCGCTGATCGTGCAGAAGCGAACCACGGACGGCTCGCCCGAGCGGTCCTTCGAGCGTCTCGGCGGGCATCTCACACGATCCCTCCCCATCATCGACGGCTTCGCCGGGACCCTGCCCGCCGCGGCGCTCGACGACCTCGCGCGGGTCGCCGGCGTGCGCACCCTCACGCTGGACCGTCGCGTCCACGTCCTCGAGGGCAGCACCGCCCCCGATTCGGTCTACCGCGACGTCATCGGGGCTCCCGCCGTATGGAGCGCGGGATACGACGGCACCGGGGTCACCGTCGCGGTCATCGACACCGGTATCGCATCTCATCCCAAGCTCGGGAGCCGGATCGTCAAGATCCCGGACCCCGTCACCGGTCTGTCGACCTCGTGCGTCAACTTCTCGGGAGAGGCTGGATGCGCTGACTCGTACGGCCACGGCACGTTCGTCGCCGGCGTGGTCGCGGCGGGCGGGACGCACAAGGGCGTCGCTCCCGGCGCGCGCGTGCTCTCGGTGAAGATCGCCGGCCGGGACGGCTCGGCGGATGTCAGCACGCTGCTCGCGGCGATCCAGTGGGTCGTGTCCTTCCGCGACACCTATGGGATCCGGGTTCTGAACCTCTCTCTGGGCACCGACAGCCCGCAGCCGTACCTGCTGGATCCGTTGAACTTCGCCGTCGAGCGGGCCTGGAACTCCGGCATCGTCGTCGTGGTCGCCGCCAGCAACCGTGGCCCGGGACCGGCGACGATCACCAAGCCCGCCGATGACCCGTGGGTGATCACCGTCGGCGCGATCGACGATCGCGGGACGGTCGGCCTCGACGACGACTACGTGCCGAACTTCAGCGCGCGCGGTCCGACGCTCTCGGATTCGTACGCGAAGCCCGACCTGGTCGCCCCAGGCGCTCACATCGTCTCACTGGAGGCGGCGGACAGCGCCATCGCCCAGAACTACCCCTCGGCCATCGGCGGCGGATACCGGCGGGGCAGCGGGACCTCGTTCGCCACCCCTGCGGTCGCCGGCACGGTCGCCCTTATGCTTCAACGCACCCCGTCGCTGACGCCCAACCAGGTCAAGCACGCGCTGCTCGCCTCGGCGCGCCCAACAACGTCCAGCGATCCGTTCGCGGTCGGAGCCGGCGTCCTGGACGCCGCGACCGCCACGCTGCAGACCCCACAGGGCGAGGCCAACCAAGGACTGCTGCAGTCAAGCGGCACGGGCAGCTTGCATGCGAGCCGCGGCACCCTGCTGGTCACGGCCGGCGAGCTGGGCACCGTGGTCGAGGGCCAGTTGACCCAGCAGCTCACGCTGTTCGATCAGATCGGCTACACGACAACCGAGTGGACGGGCGCGAGCTGGCACGGCGCATCCTGGCACGGCGCAAGCTGGCACGGCGCAAGCTGGCACGGCGCGAGCTGGCATGGCGCGAGCTGGCACGGGGTCGAGGATGAGAACGCCTCGTACGGCGAGCCGTGGCTCGGCAGCGCGATCTACGGAGCCTGGGGATGAGCAGGGCTCCTCGGCGGCTCGTCCGTCGGGCTCCGCGGTCGAAGACGAGCGGCCACCGGCCGATGGTGACCGTCTACGTGATCGCGGTGACCGCCGCGGCGCTCGTGGCGATCGGCGCCACCATCGCCACGAGCGGCTGGCCCGAGCACATCAAGTGGGTGAGCGTCGGCACCTTCTTCGTCCTGCTCGCCGCGGCCGAATACCTGATCGTCAGGTTCGAGTACAGGGGCGAGACGATCGCGCTGAGCCTCTTCGAGGCGGTCCTCGCCCCGGCGATCGCGGTGTTGTCGCCGCCGACGGTGGTCCTGACGGTCGTCGCCGCACA
>DASWIP010000035.1:0-5632 GCA_036397635.1 Actinomycetota bacterium
CGGAGCCCTATCTCAAGATCGTCCCACGATGGGTACCGTCCGCGTCGGCGGCGGTGTTCTGGAGCGGCATCGCCGAGCTCGCGGTCGCCGCGGCTCTGGCTCATCCCCGCACCCGCCGGGTGGGCGCCTGGGCGACGGCCATCCTGCTTGTCGCGGTCTTCCCGGCGAACATCCAGCACGCGCTCGACGCCCGGCCGGGCACCGGCGAGTGGTGGGCGACGCGCGCGCGGCTCCCGCTTCAGCCCGTCCTCATTTGGTGGGCATGGATCTTCACGCGCGCGAAGGAGCCGGCTGCGTGAGGCGCGCGCATCTAGCCGATACCCCTTCGCCCTGATGGCCCGCGCAGGCGTGGACGAAGCGTTCGCACGACGCCTCGTCCGCCCCGGATCTCTTGCACCATACTCTCACGTTAGGGTAGAGTATCGGCAGGATGAGCCTCCCGGAGAGCCACAGACCCCACGTCCGATTGTCGCGCGCTCGACGGCGCCCCCTCGACAAGAGGGATTGTCGGCGGTGCGCCAGTGCCGGCTCGATCTCGCCTCGGACGGGACGCTGCGAGGTCTGCGACCACCGGGCCGAGAAGGTGGGCGCGTGAACGAGCAGGGGCTCTACCAGATCGGCGAGGTTGCCGAGCGGGTCGGCCTGTCGCTGCGGACCCTGCGCTACTACGAGGAGGTCGGCCTCGTCCAGCCCTCGGGCCGGAGCCCCGGCGGCTTCCGCCTCTACGACGAGACCGACATCGCACGTGCGATCTTCGTCAGGCAGCTCAAGCCGCTGGAGTTCTCGCTAGAGCAGATCGGCGAGCTGCTGGAGATCCGCGGCCGCCTCACGGGTGCAACGGCGGGCGCGCTCGAGGATCTCGATCTGGCCGAGCGTTTGCAGACGTTCATCACCGCCGCCGAAGATCGCAGCCGCGCGCTGATGGAGCAATCTCAGGCCGCCAACGCGCTCGCCGCGTCGCTGCGCCGGCTGCGCACCAAGGCCAAGACCCGCACCGGCACGCGGGGATAGGCGCACCCGCGATGCAAGCCACAACGATGTCTTCGGTCGCGCGCGCCGCGCTGCAGCGGCGCACGTTCGCGATCATCTCCCATCCCGATGCCGGCAAGACCACGCTGACCGAGAAGTTCCTTCTCTACTCCGGCGCGATCGCCGAAGCCGGCGCCGTGCGGGCGCGTCGGGAGGGTCGCGCTGTGGTCTCGGACTGGATGGATCTCGAGCGTCAGCGTGGCATCTCGATCAGCTCAACCGTTCTGCGGTTCGATCACGGCGGCGTGCACCTGAACCTGCTGGACACGCCGGGCCACCACGACTTCTCGGAGGATACTTACCGCGTGCTGACCGCCGTCGACGCGGCGATCATGGTGCTGGACGCAGCGAAAGGCATCGAATCCCAGACGTTGAAACTCTTCGAGGTGTGCCGGCTGCGGGGCATCCCGCTGCTGACGTTCATCAACAAGTACGACCGGCCGGGGATGGAGGCGCTGCGCCTGCTCGATGAGATCGAGCAGACCCTGTCTTTGCACGCGGTTCCGGTGGTCTGGCCGGTGGGCATCGCCGGCGACCTGCGCGGCGTCGTCGACCGACGCGACGGCACCTACTACCGCTCCCACCGCACCGCGCACGGCGCGAGGCAGGCGGTCGAGGAACGCGTCGAGCATGCTCGCGCGGCTGCCGAAGAAGGTGACGCCTGGCACCACGCGCAGGAAGAGCTGGCCCTGCTCGACGCGACCGGCGCAACGCCGGATCGAGAGACGTTCCTCGCCGGCCACTCAACCCCCGTCTTCTTCGGCTCGGCGCTCACCAACTTCGGCGTCCGTCTGCTGCTCGATGCCGTGGTCGAGCTTGCACCGGCGCCGTCTGCGCGCGTCACGCGCGAGGGCGGAGGCCGCCGCATCGACGCCCCGTTCTCCGGTTTCGTCTTCAAGGTCCAGGCGAACATGGACCCGAACCACCGCGACCGCATCGCGTTCGTCCGTGTCTGCTCCGGACGTTTCGAGCGGGGGATGACCGCCACGATCGCCCGCACCGGCAGGCCGTTCACCCTGAAGTACGCCCACCAGGTACGCGGACGCGACCGCGAGACCCTCGACGAGGCCTATCCGGGCGACATCATCGGACTCGTCAATGCCACCGAGCTATCGCTCGGTGACACGCTCTACGCGGACCAGCCGGCCGTCTTCCCGCCGATCCCGACCTTCGCACCTGAGCATTTCGCCGTCGCATATAGCCGCGACACCAGTCGCTACAAGCAGTTCCGCCGAGGCCTGTCCGCGCTCGACGAAGAGGGCGTCGTCCAGGTCTTGCGGCATCCCGACCGCGGCGACCAGGCGCCGGTGTTCGCCGCCGTCGGCCCCATGCAGTTCGAAGTCGCGACCCACCGGCTGGCAACCGAGTTCCGGGCTGCCGTGGACCTCACGCCTCTCGACTACACGATCGCCAGGCTCACCGATGCCGACGGTGAGCCGGTGCTGCGCAACTGGCGGCATGCAGAGGTTCTGCATCGAGCCAACGGCGCGCGCTACGCGTTGTTCACCAGCCCATTCTGGCTCGAGCGCTTCCAGAAAGAGCATCCGGCAGTGCGTCTGGACACGATCTTCGCAGAATGACTCCGCTCGTCCCGGATGGTCGGGAGGGCTGCGAGTTGCCGAGCCGGGTAGGCTCATCAAAGGATCCAGGAAGGGGAAGGGATCGTGCCCGAACAGATCAGGCGCACCGATGGCAGCGAGATCCAGGAGACCGCGCTGCCCGGCGTCGGTGTCCGATACGAGTTCACGTCGAGCGCCGGGGTCCGTGTCGCGGTGGTGCACCATCGCAGCGGCCGCCGGGAACTGATCCTGTTCGAGCCGGACGATCCAGACTGTGTGCAGCGATCCGTCGATCTGGATGAGGTCGACAGCAGGACGCTGGCGGAGATGCTGGGTGCATCCAAGGTGGCGGAGCATCTGGCGCGCCTGCAGCAGTCCGTCGAGGGGCTCGCCATCGACTGGCTCCCCATCGGTGGATCGACCCCGTTCGCGGGACGAACGATCGGAGACACCCAGGCGCGGTCGCGGACGGGCGTCTCGATCGTGGCGGTGCTCCGGGGAGAGAGCGCCAGCGCGGCGCCTGGACCTGAGGAGGAACTCCGGCCGGGCGATACGCTCGTCGTGGTCGGGACCGCACGAGGGATCGAGCAGCTCGCAGAGATCCTTCGCTCGGGCTGACGGATGCCCGACCATCGTTTCTTCCTCGAACTCGGCGGGGTGGTACTGGCCCTTGCGGTTCTCGCGCGGCTCGCCGGGCGCGTGGGATTCTCTCCGATCCCGCTGTATCTGATCGCGGGGCTCGCCGTCGGCACCGGAGGGCTGATCCCGATCGTCACCGCCGAGGGGTTCATCGAAACCGGCGCCGAGATCGGCATCGTCTTGCTCCTGTTCATGCTGGGCCTCGAGTACACGCCGCGCGAGCTTGCCGACAACCTCCGCACCGCAGCCCCCGCCGGCATCGTCGACCTCGTCGCCAACTTCACGCCCGGGCTGCTCATCGGGTTCGTGATCGGTCTCAGTTCCGAGGCCGCCTTCCTGCTGGGTGGGATCACCTACATGTCTTCGACGGGAATCATCGCGAAGACCCTGTCGGATCTGAACTGGACCGGGAACCGCGAGACGCCCACGGTGCTCTCGATCCTGGTCATCGAGGATCTGCTCATGGCCGCGTACCTCCCGCTGGCGGCGATCCTGCTCGTCGGTGGTGCGGCCACGTCTATCGCCGGGTCCCTCGCGCTCGCCGTCGTGCTCGTCGGGATGGTTCTCCTGGTCGCCTTCCGGTTCGGACCCGCGTGGAGCAACTTGCTCTTCAGCCGGTCGGACGAGACGCTGCTGCTCAGTTTGCTCGGCCTGGTCTTCATCGCGGCCGGGATCGCGGCAGCGTTGCAGATCTCGACGGCGGTCGGCGCTTTCCTCGCGGGGATCGCCGTCTCCGGCGAGGCGGCGGAGCGCGCGCGCGTCCTGCTCGCGCCCCTTCGCGATCTGTTCGCTGCGGTCTTCTTCGTGTTCTTCGGCTTGCAGATCGACCCCGCAACCATCCCCCCAGCGGCGGGGACGGCGCTCGTGCTCGCCGGGGTGACCGCGGCCACGAAGGTGGGATCCGGATGGTGGGCTGCGCGCGCCGCCGGGGTCGGACCGCGCGGCCGGTTCCGCGCCGGAACGCTGCTGATGGCGCGAGGCGAGTTCTCGATCGCGATCGCGGGGATCGGTGCGGCCGCCGGCCTCGGCGAGCGGTTCATCGCGATCGCAGCAACTTACGTGCTCGTCCTGGCCGTGCTCGGTCCGATCGCCGCGCGCGTCGCGGATCCGCTCGTCGCCGCGCGGCTACGCCGCCGCCGGCTGGGCGAACTCCCCGCGCGGTGAACATCACGCCGGCGCACCGGCACCTGGATCCCGTCCAGCGAGACGACTCGTCTACATCACGGGTTCGAAGCGGTGATAGTCGAGGACTCACCATCGGGTGACCGCGCGCGGGACCAACCCCTTCTGGCATCCATCCATGCACGCCGAGCAGAACGCAGGAACGGCTAGACCTGGAGCGCGACCTCGAGGATGCTCGACGTCTTGATGGTGACCGGGCCGTCCGCCGGCATGCCCGCCGCGACGGCCTGGAAGGTCGCCTTCGCGGCCTCTTCGGTTTCGAACAGGGCGATGCTGCGCGCTTCGCCACCAGCGCCCCGCGCCCATGTTCCGCTCACGAAGCCCGGCGCTGCCTTGATCTTCGGCACCAGCGTCTCGCGCAGCATGGCGTCGGCTTCATCCAGTCGTTTCGGGTCGATCTCGCTTACCACGAATACCGCGTACATGGCCGCTCCCTTCGACTCGAGGTCCTCTTCACGCGTCCGATGGTCGAACGGACGCGTCATCCATGTCAAGGCGACCCCCGCCCGTGCAGTGCGGCCAAGATCGCTCGACCTTTCTCGACCTTCTTGATGATGTCGTTCGAGCTCGTGCTGCTGGAGAGCGAGATCGAGCAGCTTAACGCCCTCGGGCCTGAGCCCGCCGGCGTGAGCGTCGACTCAGGCGGGCGCAACGCGGCGATGGTTCACCGATGGCATCTGACGTTCCCGATCGCGTCGGACCCGGCGGCGAGCGTCCGTCGCGAGTTGTGCGACCACATGCGAGGTACGGACTACGACTGAGTGGTCGCGATCTGAGGTCTTCACCCGCGAGGTTGTGGCGGGATCAGGACCAACTTTCGACCACGACTCCCGGAACACGTTAGAACTAGTTCGCCTAGAAGAAGGGTGAGAGGAGCCGTTGCCGGCTCCCCTCACCCTCCCCCGCTTCTTGCCTAGACGTGCGCTATGACTTCGTAGCGCTCGACGTTCTTGACTTCAAAGCCAAGCTTTTCAGTTGAGGTCTTGCGCAACTGCGACGCAGCGGCCTCACTCGCCTGAAGTTCCTGTTCGGTTTCGAACAGCGTTAGTGTGAGCATCTTGCCGCTCTTTCGATCTGCACACCAATAACCGTTCTTGAAGCCATCCAGAGCCTTTACGCCCGGGATGACGTCGTTCTCGACGACGCGGATCGCATCGTCGATCTTGGCAGGCGCGCCTTGGATCGTTGTGAGTCGTGCGAACATATGGTGCTCCTCTCGGTTG
>DASWIP010000036.1:0-14084 GCA_036397635.1 Actinomycetota bacterium
GAACGCCCGCCGGGGACCGGCGGGCGTTCGCGCTCCAGCCCCTACCCGATCGCGCGCGGCTCCCTCACAGGCGCCGGCCTGTTCGGACTCATGGTTCCCGCAGTCCTGAGGTCGATCACCTCGCCGACCTGCTCGCCTTCGATGTGCACCTTCGGCAACCACTCGAGCCACCGCGGCAGGTACCAGTTCCGGTCGCCGAGAAGCTTCATGCTCGCCGGCACGAGCACGGTACGGACGATGGTCGCATCGATCAGCACCGCGACCGCGAGCCCGAAGCCCATCTGCTGCATCATCACCAGGTCGCCCGCCGCGAACCCGGCGAACACCGCCACCATGATCAACGCCGCGCCGGTGATGATGCCGGCGGTCGAACGCACGCCGAACGCGACAGCCTCGGTGTTGTCGTGGATCTGGTCGTAGCGCTCCTTAACCCGGCTGAGCAGGAAGACGTGGTAGTCCATCGACAACCCGAACAGCACCGAGAACAGGAACAGCGGCAACCAGGCCTCGATCACCTCGACCTGCTGGAAGCCGAGCACGCCCGCGCCGTACCCCTTCTGGTTGACCAGCACGACCAGCCCGTAGGCGGCACCGACCGACAGCAGGTTCAGCAGCATCGCCTTGGCCGGCACGACGATCGAGCGGAACACGATCATCAGCAGCAGGAAGCTCAACCCGAGCACGAACACGAACACGATCGGCGTGTAGGTGTCGGTCAAGTCGAAGAAGTCGAGGTTGAAAGCGCTCCAACCTCCCACGAGCACCTCCGTGCTCTCGACGCCGTCGAATGCTGCGGGCACGTGCTGAGCGCGCAGACGCCGCACGGCGTCGGTCGCGACATCGCTGTTCGGATCCGATCTGATCGGCACCGACAGGACCGCCAGGTCGCCGGCGTCGTTGCCCTCCAGCACCCCTGGCCCGAAGACCGCGTCCGTCGCGAGGCGCTGCTGCAGGCGTCCGATCGCGGCTTGGACCTGCGAATCCTCGACCGGTCCGTCGATCACGATCTCCGCAGGCTGCGTGAGACCGCCGGAGAACTCCTCGGACAGCACGACGAATGCGGCCTTGGACTGGGTCTCGTCGCCCAGGGTGCTGACACCTGAGGCGCCAGTATGCATGTCCAGCACCGGCGCGGCCGCGAGCAGCAACAGCCCCGCCGACAGCGTGAGGCTGATGACCGGACGGCGCATCACCGCGCGCGCCGCTCGATCCCAGAACCCGCCTTCGCCGTCGTGGTGCTCGTCGAGCGCGTGGCGGCGCAGGAACGGCAGTCGCCCCTTGTTGACCCGGTCGCCGAGCAGCGACAGCACCGCCGGCAGCAGCGTCATCGATCCGATCACCGAGGCCAGCACGACCAGGATCGCGCCCGTCGCCAGGCTGCGGAAGATAGTCGTCGGCACCAACATCATGCCGAGCAACGCCAGCACGACCGTCATCCCGCTGAAGAACACCGCGCGCCCCGCGGTCCCAGAGGCGGTGACGATGGCATCGGTCTTCTCCCGGCCCTTGGTGCGTTCCTCGCGGTAGCGCGACACGATGAACAGCGAATAGTCGATCCCGACCGCCAAGCCCATCATCGTGATCATGTTGACCACGAAGAACGAGAACTCGAACACGGTTCCCATCAGCGCGGTCACGCCGACGGCGACCGCGATCGCCAGGACGGCCAGCACGATGGGGATGACGGCGGCCACGAGCGCCCCGAAGACGGCGACCAGGACGAGGAGCGCGATCGGCATGCCGAACAGCTCGCCCTTCTGCAGGTCCTTCTCGGAGATCTCGGTGAAGTCCTGATCTATCGTCGCTTGACCCGCGTCGAAGATCTCGAACCCCGCGGTGTCGCGCTCGATCGTGACGTCGTGGAGCTGCTCGATGTTGTCCTTCGCATCGTCGAAGGTGCCGGCCATGACGACGCGGATCAGCGCGGTATCCCTATCGGCCGAGACGAACGACGGTTCGCCGGTGTCGTAGTAGCCGGCGACGGCTTCGACCACGTCCGGCCCCAATGCTTCGATGTCACGCCGGATCGCGGTCGCGGCCCGCTCGAAAGCGGGATCGTCCACCGTCGCGGTGCGTGAGCGAACCAGGAGAAGCTCGATCGCTTGGGGCTCGCCGCGCAGCCGGTCCTCGATCAACTGGTTCGCGCGCTTGGCCTCCGGCTCGTTGGTGAAGTCCGCGTCGGTGGTGAGCGCGTCGCCCAAGAACGCCTGGGTGGCCGCGCCGGCCACAAGCACGCCCAGTAGCCACAACGCGATGGTCAGCTTGGGCCGCCGCACGCTCGACTGGGCGAGGCCCTTGGTGGTCCAGATCCGGTGTCTCATCGTCGCCCCCCGTTCCTCGGTTCTTCACAAACCGACCAGTTGGTATGTTCTCGACTCATAGTGGACCCCGATACGTTCGGTCCTGGGTTCAGGTCTTGATCGCTCGCAGTAGAAGCGTCAGGAACTCCTCGATACGGCCGGGCAGATCCTCGCCGTCGCTCAACGAGTACGAGACCTCTTCCATGCCGATGAACCCGGCGACGCACACGCGCGCGGCCGCCGCTGCATCGACGTCTCCGCCGACGTCCCCCTCGTCCTGGGCCTGCCTGATCGTGTCGGTCACCAGCTCGACCCAGCCACCCAGCCCAGTTCGCATCTCATCCTGGAAACCTTCGATGTCGCCGTGCTCGGTGCACATCCGCTCGAACGCTCGCGCGGCCGGATCCGTGCCGTGGATCTCGACGAGGGCGCGGGCCATGCCCGTGAGACGATCGAGCGCGCGCTGCTCGGAGCCGATCCGGGACAGGATGCGCTCGGTCCATCGCTCCTGCTGGAATCGGTACACCTCGCGCGCGAGGTCGTCCTTGGACCGGAAATGGAAGTAGAACGCGCCCTTGGTGAGCCCGCTCTGGCGGATGAGATCGTTGAGCGACATGCCGCCGTACCCGTGCTCGGCGATCATGCGCGCGGCGAGCGCCAGGATGTGGCTGCGGGTCTCCTCCCCCTTCTCGGTCGCGGGGGCGGTGGCGATCCTTTGCTCGGGTGCCATGACGACCCCGACCTTACATACCGACCGGTCGGTTTGTCAAGCCTCGCGGCCCGCTTTGATGACCAGCCGAACCAGGTTGACGCCGTAGTGGTAAGCGAGCTGGACCTCGTGCTCGGCCTCCAGGACCACCAGGTCGCACGCAGCGCCCGGCTCGAGACTGCCGACCCGCCCCTCGCGTGAGAGCGCCGCCGCCGCGTTGCGCGTCACGCCCAGGATCGCCTCGTCCGGGGACATCCGAAGGTGCGCGCACGCGAGCTGCACCATCAGCTGCAGGTTCTCGGTGAACGACGACCCGGGGTTCAGGTCGGTGGACAGGGCGACGCGGACACCATGCTCGAGCAGCATGCGCGCCGGTGCGAACTTCCCCGTCGCCAGCGACGCGCCGGGCAGCAGCACGGCGACGGTGCGCGAGCGCGCCAGCGCCAGCGCGTCCTCCTCGGTCGCATGCTCCAGATGGTCGGCACTGACCGCGCCGAACTCGGCCGCGACCTGCGCCCCGCCGGTTCGCGCGAGCTGCTCTGCATGAACCTTCAAACCGAGCCCCTGCGTGCGAGCAGCGCGCAGGATCCGCCGCGTCTGCTCGGGCGTGAACGCGGCCGGATCGCACCAGACGTCGCAGAACTCCGCGAGGTTGCCGACCTCGGGCAGCATCCCGTCGCACACCAGATCGACGTAACCGTCGGGATCGTCCGCGTAGGACTCGGGGACGACGTGCGCGCCCAGGAACGTGCGAACGACCTCAACGGGATGCTCGAGGGTCGCTGCGATCCTCAGAAGGCGGCGCTCGTCCTCGGGGGTGAGGCCGTAGCCGCTCTTCGCTTCCACGGTCGTGACGCCGTGGGCGGCGAAGACGTCCAGACGCGTCCGCGCGAGGGCGCGCAGCTCGTCGTCGGTGGCCGCGCGCGTCGCGGCGACGGTCGAGCCGATGCCGCCGCCCGTGTATGGCTCGCCTCGCAGGCGTGCCGCGAACTCCTCGGCTCGATCCCCGGCGAAGACCAGATGCGTGTGCGCATCGACGAGCCCGGGCAGCACGGCGCGCCCGCCGGCGTCGACCTCGGCGCAGTCGGGCGCGGGCGCAAGCTCGGGCAGATCGCGTTCGGGGCCAACCCAGACGACACGCCCCTCGGACGCGACGAGGGCCCCTCGTTCGACGACGCCGAGGAGCCCCTCTCCGGCGACGGGGTTGCAGGTGACCAGCCGGCCGGCGCCGCGCAGGACGAAGTCGGCTCGAAGGCCCGGTCCCTGTGAGGTTCCCGCCACGCCCGCTCGACCGCTCAGGTTTCCTGCATGGGTAAACGCAGGTCGCGCTCGCGCGCGACCTGCAGCGCGCGCTCGTACCCGGCATCGGCGTGACGCATCACGCCGGTGCCGGGATCGTTCGTCAGCACCAGCTCCAGGCGACGCGCGCCCTCCTCGGTCCCGTCGGCGACAACGACCACACCCGCGTGGATGGACTTCCCCATGCCGACGCCGCCCCCGTGGTGCACACTCACCCAACTCGCGCCGCTGGCGGTGTTGAGCAACGCGTTGAGGATCGGCCAGTCGGCGATCGCATCGGAGCCGTCGCGCATCGCCTCGGTCTCGCGGTAGGGGCTCGCGACGCTGCCGGCGTCGAGATGGTCGCGACCGATGACGATCGGGGCGCCGACCCGGCCGCGCGCGACCAGCTCGTTGAACGCGAGGCCCGCCCGATCGCGCTCGCGGTACCCGAGCCAGCAGATGCGTGCCGGCAGGCCCTGGAAGGCGACGCGCTCGCCCGCGTAGCGAAGCCAGCGCTGCAGCTTCTCGTCATCAGGGAACAACGCGGCCACCTCCCGGTCGGTGGCGGCGATGTCGGCCGGATCTCCCGACAGCGCGACCCAGCGGAAGGGACCTTTGCCTTCGGCGAACAGCGGACGGATGTAGGCGGGAACGAAACCGGGATAGGCGAACGCGTCCGCGTAGCCTCCGAGCTTCGCCTCGCCGCGGAGGTTGTTGCCGTAATCGAAGACATCGACGCCGGCGCGCAGGAAGCCCACCATCGCCTCGCAGTGCACCGCCATGGACTCGCGCGCCTGCTTGACGTAGCTCCGCGGGTCGCGCGCGCGCAGCTCGGCGGCCGCGTCCACGTCGTAGCCGCGGGGAACGTACCCGTTGAGCGGATCGTGCGCGCTGGTCTGATCGGTGACCACGTCGACGGCCCATCCGCGCGCGAGCAGCTCGGGGAACACCTCCGCGGCATTGCCCTCCACGCCGATCGAGAGAGCACGGCCCTGCTCGCGCGCGCCTTCGGCGCGCGCGAGCGCGTCGTCGAGCGAATCCGCGGCCTCATCCAGGTATCGGGTCTGCAGACGCCGCTCGATGTGTGAGGGATCGACCTCGATGCACAGCGCGACTCCTCCGTTGAGCGTCACCGCGAGCGGCTGAGCCCCGCCCATGCCGCCGAGGCCGGCCGTCAGAACGACCTTGCCGCGCAGGGTGCCGCCGAAGCGCTGCTCGGCGATCGCGGCGAAGGTCTCGAAAGTGCCCTGCAGGATCCCCTGCGTCCCGATGTAGATCCATGACCCCGCCGTCATCTGCCCGTACATGGTCAGCCCGGCCGCCTCGTACTCCCAGAAATGCTCCCAGTCCGCCCAGTCCGGCACGAGCAGCGAGTTCGCGATCAGCACGCGCGGCGCGAAGGGATGCGTCCGGAACACGCCCACCGGCTTGCCCGACTGCACCAGCAGCGTCTCATCATCTTCCAGTTCGCGCAGCGTTCGCACGATCGCGTGGAAGGACGGCCAGTTGCGCGCGGCCTTGCCGCGGCCGCCGTAGACCACGAGATCTTCGGGCTTCTCGGCCACGTCGGGGTCGAGGTTGTTGTGCAGCATCCGCAGCGCGGCCTCTTGCTGCCACCCCTTGCAGGAACGCTCGGGGCCCCGCGGCGCGCGGATCGGATCGGCCATCGCCCCAACGATACCGCCGGCTCAGGTGGATGCGAGCGGGCGCGCCGCGACCCAGCCGGCGACCGTCGTTCCCGCGCCCCGCTGGGATCGGATCTCCAAGGCCCCACCGAGCGCTTCCAAGCGGTCGGCCATGTTCGTCAACCCGGCGCCTCGCCGGACGCTTCGGACGTCGAAGCCCGAACCTTCGTCGATGACCTCGAAGCGCAGCCGCCCATCGGTGGCGGCGACGCGAACGGTCACGCGCGTGGCGTCGGCGTACTTGGTGATGTTCTGCACGGCCTCGAGCACGCAGAAGTACAGCGCCGACTCGGCTTCCTGCGGGTAGCGTCCGACGTCCTCGCCGCTCACCTCGACCGGCAACGGCGCTTTGGCCAGCTGTGAGGTCAGCGCCGCGACGAGTCCCCGTTCGGCGAGCAGCGGCGGGTAGATGCCGCGCGCGAGGTCGCGGAGGTTCTCGAGCGCGTCGGTGGTGTCGGTACGGAGCTGGTCGAGCACTTGTCGCGCAGTGTCGTCGGAGACCATCCGCTCGAGCAGCTTCAGGTTGACCGCCAGCGCCACCAGCTGTTGCTGCGCGCCATCGTGGAGGTCGCGCTCGATCCGTCGCCGCTCCATGTCCTGCGCGGCGACCAGCCGTTGCCGCGACGCGCGCAGCTCTTCGATCAGCCGGGCGTTCCGTAACAGCAAGCCGGCTTGCGCGGCCAGGTCGGCGAGCAGCCGGTCCTCCCCTGCATTGAGCGGATCGTTCGCCTGGGTCGCTGCTGCCAGCGCGCCGAGCAGCTCGCCCTCGTGACGGACCGGATAGACCCGGTCCGCGCCAGCGATCGACGGCTCGTTCCCCTCGAGCACCTGCGGCTCGAGCGCCAGGTCCGACGGCCAGGCGGCGACCGGCTGCAGCTGCGCGCCGACGGCGAGCCACACGTGCGCGCGATCCGCTGCGGTTGCCTCGGTCATCAGGCGCGCCAGACGCGGCAGGGCTTCTTCGGACTCCTCGGACAGGCGCGCGCTGAAGGCCGACAGTGCCTCGTATGGCGTCGCGCGCGCGCCGAAAACGAAGCGGTTCGCGAGGCGCGTGGCGCGCCCCCTCACCGGCTGCGCCGCGAGCGCCACGATCGCGGTGGCTGCGACCGTCAGACCGGTGTTGGCGCCGCTGCCGACCAGAGCCCCGACTCCGACGACGATCCCGACGTAGACCAGGGTGATGAACACAGCGAGCAGCGCGTACACGATGGTCTTGTTGATGACGAGGTCGATCTCGTAGAGGCCGTAGCGCAGGACCGCGATCCCCGCAGCGATCGGGATCCCGACGAACCCGAGGATGACGGCGATAGCCGCGGCGCGGATGAAGACGTTGTCGATGCTCGAACCGGCGAAAAGAGCGCCGGTGCTCAGCGATAACGCAACCGCCGCGATCGACGCAGCGAACGTGATCCATTTCATCTGCTGCCTGACATCCCCGGTCGATCCGCGGAAGCGTTTCACGAGCACACCCACCGAGAGCGCCACGGCCGCGATGAACAGCCCACCCCCGATCGCCATCAACGGCTCGGCCTGCTCCTTGGACAACGAGTAGGGGTTGTGGAGCCCGGTCGGCACTTCCCCCGCTTGACCGGGTGACAGCGCGATGGCGACCGAGAACAGGCCGATCGCAACCGGCGCGAAGGTCAGCACCGCTCCCTGACGGGTCGTTTCGACCCGCCCTTCGGGGAAGAGGATCAGGACCGCGGTCGCCAGCAGCCCCACCACCGGCACCCATATCCATACGGACAGCCACACGAGCGGCATGGTGAGCGGCAGACTCCCCCCATACTCGGAGACCGAGAGCGTTACGTAGGCGGATTCGAACGCTTGGATCGTCGAGATGAAGCCGACCCCGAGGAAGATCCAACCGATCGGATTCCGACGGACCCGTGTCGCGATCAGCCACCCGATCGCGACGATCACCACTCCGAAGGGGCCTTGGAACCCGCGCAAGCCGTAGTACTCGACCGAAACGTGACGCGTGATGACCTGGATCACCGCGGCAACCGTGGCGATCACCATGGACGCCGCCAGCGTCAACCCTGCGAAACGCCCTGCCATCCACGCCTCCTCCAAGGCGAACGGTACGGCTGCTCCGGCCCTGAAGCAACGATGCGCCCGATGAGCAGGATTGTCATCGCCGAGGTCGAACCGTACCTCGGGCAGGATCCTCACGAGGGAGGCACGCATGCGCAGGACAGCGATGATCGGCGTTCTCGTCATGGTGGTCGCGGGCGGGAGCGCGCGCGCCATCCCGCCGGCTGCCGCGGGAGCGCTGGCCTCCGACAACGTGGACTACATCGCGACCATCCCCGATGTCGCCGCGATCGGCGCCAAGATCATCGACGACACCATGTACGTCACGACCTTGCAGGGGCTCCGTATCTACGACATCTCGCTCGGGGTGCCCGTGCTGATGGGCGCGCTGGAGCTGCCGCACTACCAGAACGAATGGGTGGACACGAACGGTGAGATCCTGCTGATCTCGGCCGACAATGTCACGGGCGCGGCCAGCTACGTCTGGGTGATCGACGTCACGATCCCGCAGGCGCCCCTGATCCGCAGCATCGTCACGGTTTCCAACGGCCACACCGCAACCTGCATCGCGGACTGCACGTTCATCTGGACGCGCGGCGGCGACGTGATCGACATCCGCGACCCGAGCGCGCCGGTCTATCTCGGCGAGTTGCCCTACATGCGCCACCACACCGATGTCGACGAGGCCGGCCTCGCTTGGACGGACGGCATCCGCGTGCTCGACACCAACGACTACGGGATCGACAACGCGCTCAACCCGACCGTGGTCGCGTCCGGCGGCAGCTACGGCTGGCATGGGTCCTTGCGACCGCAAGCCGCGCAGGCAACGCAGGCCGGATTCGCCGACGGCGCGATCGGCCCGGGCGAGGTGGTGCTCGGCACCGATGAGGAGTGGCTCGCGGCGCAGAACGGATTCTGCGCCTCCGACGGACCGTTCAAGACCTCGTGGTTCCGCGAGGTCAACGGGCAGATGCGGATCGAGCTGCTCGACCGGTTCACCGTCGGGATGGGGACGCTGCCGGACGCGAAGCCGGCAGGGGCGGTCGCGTGCTCCTCGCACTGGTTCGACTGGCACGACGACGTCGTCGCCAACGGTTGGTACGAGCAAGGGGTGCGGTTCCTCGACGTCTCCGATCCGCGCGACATCCGCCAGATCGGCTATTACATGCCCGCCGTGACCGAGGCGTGGGGCGCACGCTTCCACGAAGTGACCGACGGGCCGCTGCCGGGGTTGTACGTGTACACGTTCGACGTCGCACGCGGCATCGACGTCCTGGTCTTCGACGGCGAGGCGGGCGACGCGACCCAGCTCGCACCGAGGCTGAATCCGATGCGGGCAGACGCGCGCCCGAGCAGCGAGTTCGGTTGGGCCTGCCGCATCCCGCTCGCCGGCGGCATCACCGCGTAGAGGCTACGGGATCTGCCACGGCTGTGGTCCGATGACCGTTTCGGCCGCGCGCAGCAGGGTCCCGTCGCGCACCATCTCGGTGACCGCTGCGATCGCGGGAGCGAGCGGACGGTCGACGTCGAGGAACGGCACGCGCTCGCGGATCGACGCGACCACGGCTGCGGTGGCGTCGTTCGGTGCCAGCGGCGCGCGCAGGTCCAGCGCCTGTGCGACGCACAGCGCCTCGATCGCGACAACCGCGGTCGCGTGCGCGAGCGAGTCGCGCAACTTCAGCCCGGCGTCCCACCCCATGCTGACGTGATCCTCGGTCGTACCGCTGGTGGGGATCGAATCCACGCTGGCCGGCACGGCGAGCCGCTTGCACTCGCTGACCAGCGACGCCTGCGTGTACTGCACCAGCATGAAGCCCGAGTTCACGCCGGGATCCGGCACCAGGAAGGCCGGCAGCCCCTGCGAGTGCACCGGATCGAGCATCCGGTCGGTCCGGCGCTCGGCGATGGAGGCGATCTCGCTCGAGGCGATCGCCATGAAATCAAGCGCGAAAGCCACGGGCTCGCCGTGGAAGTTACCCGCGCTCTCGACCTCGCCCGACTCGTGCAGCACGACGGGGTTATCCACCTCGCTCGCGAGCTCGGCCTCGATCACGCGCATCGCATGGAGCGCCGTCGAGCGGCACGCGCCGTGCACCTGCGGCGCGCAGCGCAGGGAGTACGCGTCCTGCACCGCGTGCGCGGTCGTCCGGTGCGACGCGATGATGGGCGATCCCTCGCACATCCGGCGGATGAGGCGCGCGCTGCGGATCTGACCCGGTTGCTGGCGCAGCATGTGGATCGCCTCGGCGTATGGACGGTCCGTGGCGAGCAGCGCTTGCACGCTCATCGCGCACACGATGTCGGCTGTGCTCAGCAACAGCGCCAGATCGTTGAGCGCCAGACATGCCATCGCGAGCATGCCGTCGGTGCCGTTGACCAGCGTGAGCCCTTCCTTCGCCCGCAGCTCCAGCGGCGCGATCCCGGCCGCCGCGAGCGCATCGACGGCCGGCACCATCCGGCCGTCGACGACGGCGTCACCCTCTCCGAGCAGCGTCAACGCGCAGTGCGCGAGCGGAGCCAGGTCGCCCGACGCACCCACCGAGCCGTGCGCCGGCACCACCGGCGTGATCCCGGCGTTGAGCACCCGCACGATCTGCTCGACAACCTCGGGTCTGGCCCCCGCGTGCCCGGCCGCGAGCGTGCGCGCGCGCAGCAGCATCATGCCCCGCACGACCTCCTCGTCGATCGGTGGACCGTACCCGGCCGCGTGTGAACGCACGATCGAGTGCTGCAGCTCCTCCGCGCGCGCCGGCTCGATGCGCACGTTCGCCAGCGCGCCGAATCCGGTGGTGATGCCGTAGACCGGCTCGGCAGCATCGACCGCCGCGTCCACCAGCGCGCGCGCGGGCGCCATGCGCGCGGCCACGCCGTCGCCGACCCGGACCTGCGCCCGCGCGCGCGCGACCCCCACCACCGCGTCCACCTTCATCGGATCGCCGGTCAGCAGCACCTCGCTCATCGGGATCGCACCCCCGCCAGGTACGCGAGCAGAACCGCGCACGCCGTCCGCACCGTCGTCTCCCCCACGTCCATGCTCGGGTCCACCTCCGTCAGATCCAGTCCGGCAACCCCGCGATCCAGGCCGAGCAGGAAAGCGGCCTCCTCGAGATGCCAGGGCAGCAGGCCACCCGGCATCGATGCAGCGGTCCCCGGCGCGTACGCACGGTCCAGCACGTCCAGGTCCACGTCCACCCAGACCCGTCTCGCGTCCCCGAGCATCCGTCGCGCGCCGGCGACCGCGCGCCCCATCCCCTCTTCACGCACCAGCACCGCCGAGATCGTATGGATCTTGTGGTCGAGCGCCCAACGAGCGTTCGCCTCGCTGTTCGCGAAACCGTGGATGCCGACCTGGACGACGTGCGCGAGCCCTCCTTGCACGAGCTGTCGAACCGGCGAGCCGTTGGTCACGCCGTGCGCGGGATCGCGGCAATCGTGATGGGCGTCGAAGGTCAGCAGGCCGTCGGCCGCGACGCCGCGCGCGCCGCCCACCGTCACCGAGTTGTCCCCGCCGATCAGCACGATCGGCACCTCGGCGCGGGCGCGCAGCGCCGCGATCGCCTCGGCGATCCTGTTCTGGGTTCCGCTCGGATCGGCCGCGGGCTCGACGTCGCCGGCGTCCAGGACCGCGAGCTGCTCGACCGAGACGGCTTTGTCCGACGACCAGACCGAGAAGCGAGACAGCGCGGCACGCACCGCAGCCGGCGTCAGATCGCAGCGCGCGCCCGAGATGCTCGCGCCCCCGTAGGGCGCGCCCAGGACGATCGCCTCGGGCTCGGCCGATGCCCGCGCCAGCCACTCGGACGCACGGACGAAGTCGGGGTCACCGGACGGCATGAGCTCGACCGGCGGCGCCGGCCTGAGCCACGGGATCCCCGAGAGGTCCACGAGGGCTCATCCTGCCAGAAACGAGGACCGGCCCTCAGCGCGAGGGGCCGGTCGAGTATGAGCCGCCGTCAGGCGGTGATGCTCAGGACACGGAACATCCCCGACCCGGTGTCGCTGACGAACACATAGCCGGGCAGGTTCGGGGGGGTCTTGGCCGACCAGACCTCGTTGCCGTCCACGCGGTAATGGCCGAGCTCGCTCATGGTCACCGGCGTCGGGACCGGCTGGGCGGCCGCATCCGCGAACGAGCTGATGTCGAGCCGCCGCGTCCCCGCCGCGTACCAGCCGATCGTCAGCGAATCCCCGTCGGGCGCGATGTTGAACTCGTGGGCCGTGCACGAGATGTCGTTGTGCACGTTCGTGCCCTCGATCACGGGCATCGTGATCGTCAGGTCGGGTGCGTAGAACTGGCCGACCGGCACCGGCGCGGCTTCCAGCTCGCGGTTCGGGCCGA
Organism: Actinomycetota bacterium; assembly: GCA_036397635.1. Classification (GTDB taxonomy): domain Bacteria; phylum Actinomycetota; class AC-67; order AC-67; family AC-67; genus DASWIP01. The sequence continues at coordinate 12,352 of DASWIP010000036.1, forward strand.
GGTCGAAGACGTGGAACCCACCGCCGGGGCACACCGGCACGTTGGTCGGGCTGCTCGAGGCGATGGTCTCGTCCACCACCATCAGATGACGGCCGTTGGGGTGAAGCACCGCCTCATGGTGGACCTTCAGGTTCGGCGCCTCGACGAAACCGATCAGCTCGGGGGCGAGCACCTTGTCTCCGGTGGTGTCCCAGATCATGCTGATCGTGATCGCCGAGACGTAGGCGCGGTTGCCGTCGGGGCTGAACGTGATGTCGTGCGGACCCGCGCCCGTGGTCACACGCGACGGCAGGTACGCGTGCGATGTCGCCACCGGGGGCCACTGCGAGACGTCGATGATCTCGACGCTGGGCGCGCGATCGGCGAGCGCCTGGTTGCCGGCGTACAGGATCGGCCGGCTGGGATGAGCGACGACCGTGTGCGAGGCCGGATCCTTCCAACCTCGGAACTCCTGGCCGTCCTCACGCTTGATCGGGCCGCCGAGGAAGTCCAGCTCGATCGAGTCGCCGACCGTGCGCACCCCTGCGAACGAGACGGCGAACACTTTCTCGCCATCCACCACGCACACCAGCGAGTCGTTGTACGAGAACGCGATCAGGGTGTCGTAGAAGACACCGTTCACGTCGAGCGGCGTGTCGTAGTAGATCGCCTTCGGATCCACGGCGCCACGGGTGTTGCGGCAGCCGACGGTGCCGACGACGACCGGCGCTTCCGGGTCGGTGACGTCGATGACGTTCAGCCCGCCTCCGCCGGTGCCGGCCTCGGGCGGCGCATCGGCCGACCGGGAGCCGACGAGCGCGTAGGTGTGCGTCACGCCGTTGATCTCGCGCTCCATGAACTCGAGGTGCGTCGCCTGGTCGACCGCGATCGAGGCGACCTCCTCCAGTCCCGCGGCGTCGATGTCGGCTCCCGCCGGGGCTCCCGCCACCAGCGATGCGACGATCGTCAGGATCGCGGCGAGGCTGAACGTGGTGGTACGCGCGCGCATCTGCTCTCCCTCCGGACTCGTGGTCATAGATCCACGAAGGCTCGTGGCCTTCCCTGCTGGGTTCGACGGCCGGCCGTCGCTTCCTTCCGAAGCACCACATCCAGCCTAAGCGGACACTTCGGGCAGATGCACGCGGGCGTGACCCGCCACCACCTGGGGCTTAGGCTTTCTTTCATGGCCATGCTGGAGGTCGCAGCGACACCCATCGTGATCGCCGACTGGTTCGAGCAGCTCGCGCCCCAGCCCCTGGCCGAGGCCGCACCGGACCCCGCGCGCGCGGCGGTGTTCTCGGCCGACATGGTGGCCGGGTTCTGCTCGTCCGGGGCGCTGGCCTCCGAGCGCGTCGGCGCACTCGCGGCACCGGTCACCGACCTGTTCCGGCGAGCGCACGAGCATGGGATCAGGCGCTTCGTGCTTCTCCAGGACGCCCATCACGAGACCACACCCGAGTTCCAGGCGTTCCCACCGCACTGCCTTGCCGGAACCCCGGAGGCCGAGACGATCCCCGAGCTGGGCTCGCTCCCGTTCGCGCACCTGTTCACAGTGATCCAGAAGAACTCGCTGCACCCGGCGGTGGGCACCGGCTTCGACACCTGGCTCGACCAGCAGCTCGACCTGCGCACCGCGATCGTTGTGGGCGACTGCACGGATCTGTGCACGTATCACCTCGCGATGCATCTGCGCCTGCGCGCGAACGCCACCGACCTGCAGGGCTTCGAGGTGATCGTGCCTGCCGACGCGGTGG
>DASWIP010000037.1:0-18990 GCA_036397635.1 Actinomycetota bacterium
CCCCGGTCCCCCATCCAAGTAGTCGGCACCAGCGTCACCGCGGAGCGTATCGATGCCCGCTTCGCCTTCGAGACGGTCGTTGCCGTTCCCGCCGCGCAGGTCGTCGTTGCCGTCGCCGCCCCGCAGCATGTCGTTGCCGTCGCCGCCCACAAGCAGATCGTTCCCGGCTTCCCCGAGCAGCACGTCGTTGCCCGGACCGCCGTCCAGGTGATCGTTGCCGTCGCCGCCGACGATCCCATCTGAGCCGCCGCCGCCCGAGATGTGATCGGCGCCGCCGAGCCCGCAGATCACCTCGGAGGCGTCGGTGCCCACGATCCGATCCGCGCCGGGCGTCCCCACGATGTCGCACGACGACAGGTCCATCACGCGGATGCTCGAGTGCACGGGCTCGGACACGTTCCCGGCGCCATCGCGGAACTTCGCGTAGACCGTGGCGGTCTCGCCGACCGGGGCGATCCGCCACGTGCGCGTCGGTTGATACGGCTCCCACACCGCACCGTCGAACGACCCGTCGTTGGCGATCAACATGTCAGCCACGCCCGAGGCCTCGGCCCCCTCGATCTCCGGCGCCGAGCCCTCGTGCTCGAGATGCGGGCTGGGGTTGTCCAGCGCGAGCAGCTCCAGATCCACGTCCAGATCGAACGTGACATCGGCGCCGCCGTCGATGAACACGCCGCCCACCGGCGGGATCGGATCGGTGTTCGGACGCGCGCAGCTCGGCTCGGATGGGGCGCTTACCGCACCGCCGCCGCCGAGCGCGATCAACCGGTAGCAGTATTCGATCCCATTGGTCACGCCGGTGTCGATGAACTCATCGGTCGGCGGCGCGGGATCGGCGATCGTCGAGTACGGCCCGTCGAACAGCAGCGCGCGCTGCACGCGGAAGCCCGTGTACGCCGGCTCGGTCGACGAGCGGACGATCACTTGACCGACGCCTGCGTATGCGGCGATGCGCGGCGGCGCGATCCGGTCGTCCGACGGGTCCAGCGGATCACCGGTCTCGGCGCCGTCGACCTCGCCGCCGTCGTCGGAGTCGGCATCGAACGGGTCGGTCCCCGCGGTGTATTCGCCCTCGTTGGGAAGACCGTCTGCGTCGGGATCCGCCGTCGCATCGTCGAGCAGCGGGTTCGTCCCGTTCTCCTCCTCCCACCAGTCCGGCAGACCATCCCCATCGGTGTCGGTCGCTTCGAGCATCGCGAAGGAGAACCGCAGCCGCCGGGTGAAGGAACCGAACGCAGCCGACGTGCCCGACGCCTCAACGGCGCCGACGTAGTCGCCGGGAGTCGAGGTCCCGGTGTACACGCCTCCGTAGAAGCCGTCGCCCGCGCCACCGTCGCCGTGCGCGCCGTCATCGGACAGCGTGATCGTCTGCGTCCCACCGCTCGGCGACGCGATCTCGACCTGAACGTTCGCGCCGGTCAACGGGCCGGTATCAGACAAGCTCACCACGATCGGCATCGGGCGTCCCGCGAGACGTTGCGCGGGCGCGAGACCGAGGAACGTCTCCATCGTCAGCGCGCCCTTGACGGCTGCGTCGGCAACGTACTCGGTCGCGCAGAACTCGAAGCAATCCTCCTCGACGTCCAGCGTCCAGGTGCCCCGCGCCGGCGACGGAACGCGCCAGAACGCCTTGCGCGAGTCTCGTCGGCGCGGCGGAACCACGGTTCCGTCCGGTGCGCGCAGCGTAGGCGCGAAGCCGTCGAAATCGGTGTGGATCGCCACGGTCAGCTCGCGCGCGCCGCCGTCCACCACGAAGGTCTGCTGGTCCGGGATCGGTCCCGTGCCCGCGAAGACCTGCTGCTCGCCCGCGATCTCTTCGCTGACGACGCGATAGATGCTCGCGAGCAGGTTGTCGAGGTGTTCGGGCTCGTCCTCTAGGCTGCCGCCCGCCGGCGCGGTGGCCGGCGTGAGGTCGAGCAGCGGGAACAGCCAGAAGCCCGGAGGCGGCGGCGGCGGCGGGATCGGCACCGATGCGAACTGGTACGTACCGCCGGTGTCGCTCGCGAGCCGCTGCATGTTCGCTCGGTCCGCGTCCGGACCCAATGCGATCGAGTGCACGCGTGGGTTCTTCGTCCCCGCGTCGTTGCGCGACTGGTACATGCCGAGGAAGTCATTGATGCGCCGATCCGCGGTCTCCATCCCATCGCTCAACACCACGATCGACCAGTCGTCGTCTTGGTCGCCTCGAGCATCGAGCTGCTCGAGTGCCGCGATCAGACCCTCGCCGATCGCTGTGCCGCCGAAGGCGCTCAGCCCATCGATCGCCGTCACCATGGCGGAGCGCTGCTCGTCGGTCAGAAGGTCGAGTTCCCGATCCACGGTCGCGTCGGATTCGAAGCTGACCAGACCGGCTTCGTCGGTGGCCTCCCAGGTGTCCACGTACAGCCTCGCGCCGGCCTTCGCGGCGTTCATCTTGCCGTTGTCGGCCATGCTGCCGGAACGATCGACCACGATCTCGTTATCCGAGTCGGTCCGCGGACCGTAGGTCACCGCGTCGTTCTCGGTCGCGGTCAGCCCCATCGTCTCGACGGTGAGGTCGTAGTCTCCCGAAGCCGCCTGCCCGGGCGCCTGCACGACCAGCCAATACTGATCCTGGATGAACGAGCTCGCGACGATCTGATCGGGCGCCACGGTCTGCGTGCCGATGCGGATCGTGAACGCCGAAGGGTCGAGGCCTTCGACCGGATCGCCGTCCGGCTCGAGCAGCGACGCCTTCACCAGGATCTTGTCCGGCGCGGTCGGGGTGCCCGCGAAAGCCTTGCGGCCTTGCACCGGATCGACGATCGACAGCACGGGTTGCGTCGCGTTCAGCGAGTAGCGGTAGTTGACGTGGCTGCCGAGCCCCGCGACGACGAGGACCGCGCTGTCGTAGCCCTCGTTCGGGATCGTCTGGATGAAGTCGCGCCCCGTACCGCGGATCTCTTGCACCAGGTCGCCGTTGTCGATCAGCAACAGGCTGTAGAAGATCGGGAACGCCGAGTCCTGCCTGACCGTCAGGTTCAGCGTCGGGACGGTCGCGTCGGGTCGGAAGCGGTAGTACTTGGCCGCGTACGCCGGGAGGCTGTCGAGCACCGGTCCGATCTGCGTCGTCGAAGAGATCGCCCGATCGGCGCGGAAAGGCACCGACGCGTACGGACCCATCGCCTCGCCCTCGTCGATGTAGCGGTACTTCGCAGGGACCGACAGGCCGGGCAGGTTCTTGACCACATTCGTGACCACGAAGTCACGGAAGACATCCTCGAACCGCTCGGTGTATCCCATCGCCTCGAGCGTCCGGCTGATGGTGCCGATGCCGGTGTCTTCCCAGCGAGCGGCGCCTTGCTCCCAGAAGCGCAGAAGGAAATCGAACCCGCGTTCAGGCTCTTGGTCGAGCGTGCCGAAGCGCTCCATGATGTAGGCCCAGAACAGCGCGGCGACGTAGGAGATGCGCGTCAGGTCACGTGCAGGATCGGCGAGGAAACCGTTGACCTCGCCGATGTAGCTGAAGGGACCGTTATTGATCTGGTCGAGGTTGATGCAGTCCGCATCCGTCGTGCCGACGCAGAGCTTGTCCTGCATCGCGCGCGCCTGCGCCTCGGTCACCCAGCCGCCGGAGGGGTCGTTCGTGGCGCCGCCGTAGTCGAACTGCTGAAGATGGAACGCCTCGTGCATCGATACGGCCACGCTGGTCGCCCCGACGCCGGTTGCCGGGATGTACGGGTCGGAGTAAACGGGTGCGAGACCGATCCCTTTCGCGTTACCTTGGCCGAGGAAACCGCCTGCGCATCCGCCGCCGTCGCACCACACCAGGTTCACCGGGACCGGCTTGCCCTGGTTGTAGACGGCGAAATCGCGGAAGTTCAGGTTCATCAGCCGCGAGCGCGTGTCCTCGATGAGGCCGCCCATCCGCGCAGCGTATTCATTGTCACCATTCGAGTTCGTCGTCGCGGGGACGCACATGACCTGTCCGTCCCGCCGGGGACAGTCGGCCGTAGGGAATGGACGGTAATAGACGCGCACGTTGCCTTGCGGTGTGTCGTACACGAGCGGCTGACGGCAGACGTCGCTGAACGTGCCGGCGGTCGTGCCGTCCATCGCGCGCGCGCGGTACCGGTAGGCCGTGTCGGTGTCCAAGCCGGTTTCCGAGTAGGACGTTGCGTCGGCCGCCAGATCGGCCACCTTCGAGAAGGAGCCCCCATCGGTCGAGCGGTGCACCTCGTAGGCGGTCTCGTCGGTGGAGGTGTCGCGCCAGCCGACCGTGACCTTGTCGCGGCCTGCATTGTCGGTCGGCTCGCATGCGATGTTCGAAGGCTTGTCCAGCGTGGCCGCGCGCGCAGGCAGCGCCGTTGCGAGCAGCGCGAGCGCCACGGCGGCGCACGAGATGGTGATCCTCGCAGACGTCCAACGGGTATTCGAAGCACCCACGGTCGCTCCCCCCTAATATCGCGGGGCAACACCGCGGCCGCCCCCCCCCAGCGCCAGCATCAGTCGGTGCTATTCAAGCGGACGGGACGAACCGTGACAATACCGCCGATGTCGTACGGCGCGGCGTGAGCTCGGTTCGCAGGGAGGGCACGCTCCGTGGTGACTCGTCGCTGGATGCGGCCTAGAAGCTGGCTCTGATCGTGAACGTACCGTTGCTCGAGCCCGAGTAGACGCGCACGCGGATGAAGTACCAGTCGTCCGGATGCTCGATATGGCGAATTCAACCGGTCGTCGCAACGAGCTCTCCTAGTTTCTCGGCGGGTGTCTTCCAGCCGAGGGTCTTGCGTGGCCGGGTGTTGAGCGCGTCTGCTACGTCTTTTAGCTTCTTGGGGCCATGCACCGAGAGGTCGGTTCCTTTGGGGAAGTATTGTCGGAGCAGGCCGTTGGTGTTCTCGTTGCTACCACGCTGCCAGGGCGAGCGGGGATCGCAGAAGTAGATCTGCACTCCGGTGTCGATGCGGAAGCGGACGTGTTCTGCCATCTCCGAGCCTTGGTCCCAGGCGATGGATCGACGGAGCGTTTCGGGGAGGGTCTTGATCATCGCGGTCATGGCCTTCCGCACATCCTCAGCGGACTTCCCCTGGCGCAGATCCAGCAGCATCACGTAGCGTGTCGAGCGTTCCACCAGAGTGCCGATGGCGCTGCGGTGGTCTTTCCCCAAGATCAGATCGCCCTCCCAATGACCTGGCACGGCACGATCATCGGCTTCAGCTGGTCGTTGGGAGATCATCACCATGTCAGGGATGCGGCCTCTGGTCTCTTGGCGGCCACGAGGCTTGCGCCGGACGCGTCCGGAGCGCAGACATCTGCTGAGCTCTCGCCGCAGCTCTCCCCGCCCCTGCACGTAGAGGCTCCTGTAGATGGTCTCGTGAGAGATCCTCATCGCCTCATCGTCACCGAAGTCGACACGCAGTCGCCTGGCGATCTGCTCAGGAGACCATAGCCGCCGCAGATCAGCAGCGACCCGCCGACGCAGCCGCGGATTCGCTGAGAGTTTGGTGCGCTTGGGTCGTCGTGCCCGTTGATGCGCCCTCCGGTGGGCGGTCATGGGCTGATACCCACAGCGACCGCCGGCGGCGTTGACCTCTCGGCTCACCGTCGAGGCCGCACGGCCGATACGCCGACCAATCGCCCGGAAGGATTCACCTCGAGTCAATCCCAAGGCGATGTCGATCCGCTCATCGATCGACAGCCGAGCTTCGGAGACCGCCCACGGCTCGCCATGCCCCATCCCGCCCAACGGCTGCATCATGCTGACCACCGTCAGCCGGTGGACCGGGAACCGGCGAACGATCTCAGTGGAGCTCACACCATGCGCCGCCAAGCGGATGATCTCAGCCCGAACCTCGTCGGGAACACGCCAATAGACGCGTCGGTTCTTGAACCGATACTGGTTACCCATCACAGCACCTCCCAGGGCTCACGCCCTACATACCGGAGATGATGCGACGACCAGTTGAACTCAAGTATCTGACCAAGATGATCAGAGATGTAACACGCCGTCTTCCTCGCTGTCGGTCCTCGGTTCAGTGCTGGGTTGCGTCGGCGTAGCGCTGCTCGTCGACGACCAGGCGCCAGAAGCCCCGGACGGGCTTGGTCGCGCGGAAATGCTCGAAGTCGAAGGTCAAGATCGGCGCACGGTGCCGCTCGGCGAAGGCCATGACCGATGCGTCGGCGAAGCCGAGATCGAGGTCCGCGAACCGCTCGTCGATCTCGCACGCACGGCCCAGCAGCGCGGGCGTGAGATAACCGACCTGATGCTCGCCGTCGCGCAGGGCCGCGAGGAATGCGCGGGCGGCGTTGGAGCCGACCCGCGCGCGGAGCAGATGGTCCACCTCGACGATGACGGGATCGGGGATGGTGAGGTCCCGTCCCAGTTCGGTCACCAGCGCCGCAGCGAGGTCGTGCGCTTCGTCTCGAGCGTTGGCGGCCGCGACGATCGGTCCTGTATCGGCGATGACCTTCACCGTGCGGTGATCGGATCGCGAAGGTACCGCTCTGCCATGCGGCCGAGGTCGCGCGGTCCCTCACCCGAGGCGACGTAGCGTGGTCGTGTCCGCCGCCCGGAGGCGCGCGCGCCGGCGATGATCAACCGCGTCGCGGCGGCCGAGAACGACTCACCGGGAAGTGCGCGCGCGCGGACGAGCTCCTCGATGCTGTCCGGGATGCTCAACGTCCGCCGCGCCATGGATCCTCCACAGTATGAACTCTACTATCATACTCATCTCCTCGGTGGCCGACCATACGTCGGCCGATGAGACGCGTCACGTTCGGGAGGAGCCGGAGGATCCGGTCCTTCGCGACGAGGCGCCGGCGGCGGTCAAGGCCGCGCGAGGATCGCGTGCGTGCCCATGCGGCGCCAGTCACGTGCGGCTCGCCGGCCCGCATGGCGACGGCGTGTTCCTCCGTCCGATCGCGGGAACCGGCGGGGGCGGCTGTTCGTTCGGCGTGTTACATGTCTGAGCACGATGCTCGATATCTGACCAAAATGATCAGAGATGTAACACCCCGTCTTCCTCGCCGTCGGCCTTTACCGAAGTGCCGCTCTGAGGAGGACGCGATGCTGCGCTCGGCCGACGTGTTCCTCCCGATCCTCCCGTTTTCCGAAAGGATCATTGACCTTAGCGGCCCGAGCGCAACCCGCCCACTCGCGCACGCGGCGGCTACGCGCACGCGGCGGCTACGCGCACGCGCGCGGCGGCATCAGTCCGTCGTGACGGTGACGATGACGTCGTACGGGCCGAGGCGGACAACCTCGCCCGGCTGCGCCGGGCGCTCACGCGGGTCTGGGATGACCCAGAGATCGAACAGATCCTGGTGGAGGATCTGGCGAGGCGCAGACGATCACCCTGGAGGGCATCCCTATCCGCATCGCGACACCGGAGACGCTATACCGTATGAAGAGTGGCACGCTGCGGCCGATCGACCACGCTGATGCCGCGGCGCTGAAGGAGAAGTTCGACCTGGAGGGATGACCGAAGATGCCGGTCCAGCGGTTCCGTGACCCCGACGACGCGCGGCGCGCGCTGTGGACCTCGTCTGATGATCCGGCGCTGGCTCGAAGGATCCGGTCGTTATGGGCGCGCGCGGCTCGTCTCGCGCCACCGAACATCCCCCGCGGGCTTCGTAAGTTCCGCACCATCGAAGAGGCGGCACGCGAACGGGCGGAGTGGGAGCGCGCGCGGATCGTGGCACTCGCGCGCAAGAACTCGTCGAGATAGCGCGCGCGGATCGCGGTGCTCAGGGGCGCGCGCGGATCGCGTGCGCGCCGATGCGGCGCCAGATGATGTGTGGCTCGCCTGCGCGCAGCGGGTCGCCGAACTGAAACGTGGCGCGGCCGTCGGGCGCCCAGGTCAGCTCGAAGATGGCGCGCGCGCCGCGTACGCCCTTCACGCGCAGGCCCGGCCGGATCGCGCGCGCGCCCAGATCTTCGACGAGCTTGCGAACGGCGGCCTTGAACGCGTCGCGCTGCTCGGCCGTCAGCGCGTGATAGTCGAGCCAGAACCGCGCCGTCACCTCGAACGTCGGCACTTAGCGGGAACGACGGCGGCCGCGGGGGGCGCGACGAGGGGACGGTGGATCGTCGAGGGCGGCGAGGAAGGCGTCGGCGGTCTCGTAGACGACGGTGTCCTCGGCCGTGATCTGGCCTGAGGCGTCGCGTTCGCCGGCCTGCCACTGCTCGGTCCAGAACCACGCCTGCGAGGCGTCGATCACCTTCTGGGGCCTCAACACGATGGTGCCCTCCTCCGTCAGCTCGACCTCGAGCGGGTCGCCTTCGGAGAGGCGCGCGGACTCGCGCACGTCCGCGGGCAGCGTGAGCTGTCCTTTCGCGCGGAGCCAGACGACGGTACCCATGTCCTACTTTCCGACATTCCGAGTATCCCACACCGGGACGCGTGGGGTCAAGGGTTCCGCACCCGGGCTGGGGGGGGGCCGGTCGGAGGTGGGTGCCGCTCAGGACGCTAAGGTCAAGGCGTCTTTCGGAAAGCGGGAGGAACGGGAAGATCGGGAGGTCCGATGACCACGCGGCACGACGTTTCGACGGTGCCGCCGCAGGGCGGATATGTCGCCAAGCAATGCCCGGTGCGCGCGCAGAACGATGTGCTGCAGCCCTGCGAGCCACTGCCGACATCCCCCGTGCTGGAGCGGCGATTCGCGCGCGGCCGAGCGTTCGAGGTGGAGGTTGTGGCGGAGCTGCTCGAGCAGCATGCCGATGCGGTCGCGATACAGGCCGAGGAACGGTCGCAGCGGGAAGCCGACACCGCGGCTGCGATGGCGCGCGGAGCGGCGTTGATCATCGGCGGCCGCTTGCCGCTCGACGACGCGGCCCGGCGGGTCGGAGAGCCCGACCTTCTCGTGGCAGCGCCCGGTGGCGGCTATCGGCCCGTGGACGTGAAGCATCACATGGCGCTCGAGCCGAAGGGCGCGCTACCCGGGCTGGTGTCCGAGCTCGCGCAACCGGCCTTCGAGGCGGCCGCGCGCGAGGCGGCCGCGCGCGAGGACGCCGCCGCGGCGCGCAAGAACAAAGGCGATCTGCTGCAGCTCGCGCACTATCAACGGATGCTCGAGACGGCTGGGATGGCCGCAACGGAAGGCCGGATGGGCGGGATCATCGGCGTCGAACGGCGTGTCGTCTGGTACGACCTCGATGCGCCCATCTGGCGCACGCCGTCATCTTCGGGCAAGACGAAGCTGCGCTCGACGATGCAGATCTACGATTTCGAGTTCGACTTCCGACTCGACATCAAGGCCGTCGCCGCGCAGCACATGGCCGAGCAGTCGCGCGAGCTGCTCGTCGTGCCCATACGGATCGGCGAATGCGACGAGTGTCCGTGGTGGGATCATTGCCGCGAGCAGCTCGAAGCCGGCAGCGGTGACGTGAGCCTCATCTCCCGTGTCGGCTGGCGGGAATGGAGCATCCACCGCGCGCGCGACATCGCCGATCGAGCAGCGCTCGCCTCGCTCGACCATGCGACCGCCGCGCTGATCGCCGACGGCGTGGATGTCGCCTCCGCGCAGGAGCAAGCGCGCGCGCTGCCGGCCGACACGCCCATCGGCTCCATCCCGATCGTGGCACGACGCCCCAAGCAGCGCGCCGCGCTGGAGGCCGCGGGGATCGCGACGGCCGGCCATCTCGTCGCGCTCGATCAGCGGACGGCGGGCTACTCGGATGCGGGACTGTCGGCCTTGCCCGAACAGATCGATCGCGCGCGAGCAGCGCTCGGCCCTTCGCCGGTGTACCGGCGCCGCGGCGTGACCGATGTGAGCGTGCCGCGCGCCGACGTCGAGATCGACGTGGACATGGAGAACATCGAAGACGGCGTCTACCTGTGGGGCGCGCTGCTCGCCGACGGAGCGGCGTCGGAGTACATGCCGTTCGTGACCTGGGAGCCGATGACGCTGGAGGCCGAGACAGCGGTGTTCACGTCGTTCTGGCGATGGTTCACCGGGGCGCGCGCGGCGGCGCTGGCGTCGGGGAGGAGCTTCCGGGCCTACTGCTACAACGCGTCGGCTGAGAACCAACATCTGCTGCGGCTCGGGCGCGCGGCCGGCGTGATCGATGACGTCGAAGCATTCATCGCCTCCGACGAGTGGGTGGACCTGTTACGCGTCTTCGACGAGCAGCTCATCACCGGCACCGGCAGCGGTCTCAAGGTCGTGGCGCCGCTCGCGGGCTTCACATGGCAGGTCGAGGATCCCGGCGGCGGCGAGGCGATGCTCCGCTACGACGAGGCCGTCGGGGAGGATGGCGAGGCCGCGCGCGCGTGGCTGCTCGCTTATAACCGCGGCGATGTGGAGGCCACGCGCGCGCTGCGCGAGTGGATGGCGCGCGCGGCCGTTCCTTCGATCATCGACCTCTGAACCGCGCGCGCTCACGCGCGGCGCGGCGCTATCAGGGGGCGAACCACTGCTCGATGGGTTCGGTGAGGAACCGCTCGAGCGGGATCCCGTCGGCGCCAACGAGCAGGTGCCGCGCGCGCCCGAACGCGGCTTCGAACGCTTCGGTCCCGCGGCGCGAGGCGCGCGCGCGTCCGCTCTTGACCTCGACCGTGGTGATCCTGCGCCCGGTGCGCACCACGAAGTCCACCTCGTGATCGCCGTCACGCCAATAGTGCAGATCGCACCACCCCGCCGCCGCGGCGTTCGCGAGATGTGCGCCTACCGCCGACTCGACCAGGCGTCCCCACGTCTCGCCGTCTGCGTGCGCCTCGTCGAACGAGAGGCCGAGCTGGACGCTCATCAACGCGTTGTTGAGCACCTGCAGCTTCGGACTGGAAGCGCGCCGGCGAACGGCTCTGCTCGCGAACTTCTGCAACCCGGTGAGCAAGCCTGCTCCGCTGAGCAATTCGAGGTAGTGCGCGAGCGTCGTCGTGTTCCCCGCCTCGGTGAGCTGTCCGAGCATCTTGGTATACGACAGCTCCTGGCCCGAGTATCGGCAGCCCAGCTCGAACAAGCGACGCAGCAACGCGGGCTTGTCCACGCGTGTCATGAGCAGAACGTCCCGCGAGATCGTCGTCTCGACCAGCGAGTCGAGGATGTACCGACGCCACCGGTCGGGTTCGCCGATCAGGGGGGCGGCGCCCGGATACCCGCCGTGGAAGACGTACTGCTCGATCGTCAGGCCGAACGCGTCACGCATCTCGCCGAACGTCCAGTGGGGGAGGTGGATGATCTCGAAGCGTCCGGCGAGGCTCTCGGTCAGGCCTTGTTGCACGAGCAGTGGTGCGGAGCCGAGCAGCACGACCTTCAGCGGGCGGCTCGCTCGCGTGTCCTCGTCCCACAGTCGCTTCACCAACTCCGACCAGCCGGGCACCTTCTGGATCTCATCGAGCACCAGGATCGCCGGAGCGTCGAGCCGCGCGAGTTCCCACTGCTGGGCGATCCAGTCCCCGCCGCGCAGGGTGGGCTCGTCGGCGCTGGCGTCGCGCACCGGCAACCCGATCGTCTGAACGACCTGCTGGACCATCGTCGTCTTGCCGACCTGGCGCGCGCCGGCCACGACCTGGATGAAGCGCCGCGGCTCGGCGAGCCTGCGGGCGAGTGCATCGGCCTGAGGGCGCCGGAACGCCGGCCATTTACTCATGACGCTGAGTAATTTTACTCAGGACACTGAGTATTTCAACCCCCGGGCCCCGTTACCCCCGAGGTCTGAGGCGATGGATGCGGACGTGACCGACTATCTCGTCGCCGCAGCGGCCGAGCAGCTCGGCGCGCGCGCGTGCACGACGAACCTGAGGCATTTCCCGATGTTCCCCGACCTCGAGGCGCCGTACGAATGACGCGCGTTGAATAGGACGCTCCTCAACTGGCGCTTCGGAACTCTTCGTATCTCTCCGTGAGGAAGTCACGATCGGGTCGCCATTCCAGCTTGTGAGGCACGATGATCTCAGACCCCTGAAACCCTTGCAGCCCATGGATAAGCATCGGACCGTCCTCATCCGCGAGAACGTCCGCGCGGATCTCAACCACCAGATCGGGACGGATGCCGAGCATGTTCCTGTCGAAAGCGGCGTGGTGCAGTTTGCACATCGAGAGTCCATTCGACACGAGCGGCAAGCCTCGTTCGCGAACATCTTGGACGATGTGTGCCGCATCGAGCAGCTCTCGGCGCCGCAACCGGCAAATCGTGCACGCTTCCCGATACGCAACAAGCACACGCTGACGGAACCGAGCCTGATGCAGGCGAGTCTTCGTCAAGCGATGAGCGTATCCCCGCGGAAGCTCCGCAAGAACGTCTCCGCTCTCGCCGCGCGCGACGGCGTCCACCGTGAATGTCAGCGTGGTTGGGTTATCGCCGGTCACGTAAACGGGCCAGCTCGGCGTGTACCACCCTGGGGCGACTCCTTGGAAATGCACCATCGGCACGTTGGCTTCCAGGGCACGTCGAACAGCTACGTTGTCCCACTTGTTCGGATCAGTGCCGCGGTACTTATAGAGGAGGGTGTCGCCTATCCATTCATCTTCGTAGGGCCTGTCGCGGCCGGATCGCTCGGCTGCGGTCATGATGCTGATCGGGAAGGCGAGTGCGGCAGGCTTAAAGATCCCGGTCTGGCCGATCAATGGGAGCCTAAGGCCTTCGAACTGGAGTCCGACCTGCAGCTCTCGGTATGGGAGGTCGTCACCGAGGCGCGTCGTGAGACGCTCCAAGAAGGCGAACGCGGCTATCCGCGCGCGCGCGTCGAACTCGGGATCCCTCGCCATAGTCGAAGACCGCTGTTAGGTTGACACAGGTGAGCCTAATGGCGCCAGGGGGAGAGGTGGTGAGCGCCCAATGAAGGTCACGCTGTACGGAGCGACCACTGAGGGAACGCTGGGATGAGTTCTTCGGAACACGAGCATGGACCAGGCAAGGCGCGCAGCGCCTCGGTCGTAGGCGACGCGCTCGTCGTGGAACTGGCGGATGGCCGAACGGTGACCGTACCCCTCGAGTGGTACCCGCGACTGGCTCACGGAGCCGGGGACGAACGCGCAGACCTGAGAGTGATCGGCAACGGGGTCGGCATCAATTGGCGGCGCCTCGATGAGAACATCAGCGTTGAGGATCTGCTGGCCGGCCGCCCCTCCCAGGAGTCTGAACACTCGCTGCTCGGATGGCTTCGGCGTCGAGCGCGTTCGCAGAGAGCCCCCCGATCATCGCGCGCCATAACGACAGGTTCGAGTCGCGAGTGGGCGCCCCACCAGCGGAATCACAGTCGTGTCATTCGTCTGCCGAGGCTGTCATACCCACCCTCTACTGTGGCGCGCGTCATGAGCCAGCGGTGGAAGATCTGCGATCACGCCAAGCAGCGTCTCGATGAGATGGGGTTATCCCGGCGCGATGTGCTGACGGCGTTGAAGCAACGCGAGGTCGAGTACCCCGGATCCCTCCGCCACCCCGAGGGCCGGCGCGTCGCGTGCTGGGACCGCCTCGCGGTGGTGTTCAACCCGGCAACCAGAACCGTGATCACCGTGCTGTGGCGCGGCATCGAGTTCGTGCGGCCCTCGGTGTCGCGCGCACGCGCGCACTGCCGGATCTCGGCGCGCTAGATCGAGCATGGAGACGCGATGAGCCCCGACAGTAGGAACACATGGCGATGGACTGCCCACGTGAGGATCTTCGTCTCGGCCAGGAGCGCCGAGGAACAGGCCCCGGACGTCGTGCGGTTCATCGGTGAGCTCGCCGACAACACCCATGGCGTGAGGCTCGCTTCAGGTCAAGGGATAGCGACGAGCTTCGATGTCGACGGCGACACGCGGCTCCACGCGTGCTCCCAGGCGGTCGGATTCGTGCTGAGCGTTGCAGAACGTGCCGGGATCGCGGCAGATCACCTGAGCATCACGGTCGAGCACGTGAACCTCGCCGATCCGCCGCAGTGATAACAAGGAGGTTCCGTGGCCAAGCCGCGACGCAAACACATCAAGGACCACATCTGGCTGAACAGTCCGGTCGGGTGCCTGTTCTACCATCAGCTCTCCGAAGCGCTCGGCTCCGAGTGGGGCTACACGCCCTACGCCTACGATCCGGTGACGCGCGCGCACCGCTTCCTGCTCGCCGGCACCCTCGGCGAGGCGGAGCTGGTCGAGTTCCAGGAGGCCGCCGCCGGAGCCGTCTGGCGCACGCAGGTCAACCTGCTGCAGACGCGCTGGACGCTCGCCGGCACGGGCCTGTACGTGCTGACCTTCCTCATGCATCGCCCCGATCCCGCGCTGTACGAGCAGGTCGGCGAACCCGGACCGCCCGCCGGCCTGACCAAGGTCGCCACCCGACGCTGGTGGGACGACGAACGCGAGCGCGTCGGCGCGCGCGACACGCTCACCGAAGAGTTCTGGCCCGAGCAGCGCTCCGGCTAAGCGCGCGATCCGGAAAACCGGCGCGACCGCGGCACGAGCCATGGCGGTCACTGGCTAGATGTGCTACTAGTAGCACATGACCAGCGTCGGGGTGCGAGAGCTTCGGCAGCGCGCGAGCGAGCTGCTCCGACGCGTCCAAAGCGGCGAGACGTTCGAGGTCACCGACCGCGGGCGTCCCGTCGCGCTGCTCGGACCCATCCAGGATCGCCGCCCACTCGAGCGGTTGCGCGAGACAGGCGACCTCGGGCCCAGCATCGGCGATCTCGGCGACCTGCCCGAGCCGCTCAAGCTCCCACGGGGGCAGGAGCCGCCATCGCAGGTGCTAGACCGGCTCCGACGCGATGAGCGCTGAGCGAGCCGTCTACCTGGACTCCTCGGCCATCGTGAAGCTCGTGGTCCAGGAACCCGAGACGGCCGCGCTCCGCCGCTACCTCCGTCGTCGGAGGACACTGATCACCAGCGCGCTCGCGCGGACCGAGGTGCTGCGTGCGCTGCTGCCGCTGGGGCGTCCCGCCGAGCAGCGCGCGCTCGACGTGCTCAGCCGGCTCGAGCTCGCGCGCGTCAACGATCGTGTCCTCACCGACGCGGGCAGACTCAAGCCCGACACTCTGCGCTCGCTCGACGCCATCCACCTCGCGACGGCGCTGCAGCTCGGCGCCGACCTCGCGCGCATCGTCACATACGACGCGCGCATGGCTGCAGGCGCGCGCCGCCTCAAGATCGCCGTCGCGACACCCCGCTGAGCGCCTGACCGGACCCTCCGATCCCGCGCGCGGGTTTCGGCGGCCGGCAGGGTTCGCCGGATCAAGGGCGAAGAAGCCGAGCCATGAGACCACTCAAGCCCCTCCTCGCGCTCGCCCTCGCCTTCGCCGCACTCGGCTCCACGACCGGGGCCCCCGGTGCCCCCGTGTGCGACAGGATCCCCGATCCCGCGCGCTGGCTCGCCGCCGGAGAGCCAGATCAGGGTCTCGAGCACATGCGGATCACCGTGCATCGCGGCGCCGCGAACCTCGCGCCCGAGAACACGATCCACGCCTTCGAGTATGCGATCGCCTACGGGATGGACATGATCGAGGTGGACGTGCAGCAGACCGGCGACGGCCGCTACGTCCTGTTCCACGATCTGACCGTCGACGGCAAGACCGACGGTGAGGGCTACATCTTCCTGATGACCTACGAGGAGGCCACCGCGCTCAACGCCGCCGACAACGATCGCTGGCGGGGCAGCGTCTACGACCCCACGCCCGTCGCCGGCCTCGAGGAGGCGCTCGCCTTCGCGCGCGACCACGAGATCGGCATCAACTTCGACCTGAAAGAGTCGGTGTGGAACGCTGCGGGGGTCGCGCTGCTCGCGGCGCAGTACGAGGGCGTGATCGAGCGGAGCATCTTCCAGCCCTACGTCCCCGTGCGAACCGAACAGATCCTGGCCGCGGCGCCCGATGCGATCGTGATGTTCAACAGCCAGTACGAGGACACCCCGCCGGCCATGCTGTACGCGCTGGGCGCCGAGTACCATTGGTTCGGTTCGTCGATGCCCAATTATGACGCCGAGCGCGTCGCGGCCATCCACGACGCGTGCCGCCACGTGCAGCCCAATGTCTACCAAGGTGATGTCACCGGCAGCGAAGCCGGCGATCTGCTGTACGCGCGCGGCATCGGAGCCGACGGCGCGATGGTCAACAATCCCGATGTGGCAGCAGCGACGCTGTCGCGTCCGGTGGCGACGCGGATCCAACGCGAGCCGGGCATGGCGTGCCTGCTCGGCCACCACGACCTCGGCCTGCCCGGCAAGACGCTGCACGTCGCCGAGGCCGCGGTCACGACCGGCCGAGGCGGATGCATCGAACTCGACCCCGACTGGGGCGACGCCGAGGTGAGCTTCGACGGCGACGCGTCGGCGCTGCCGTCGGCGGCCTAACCTCGGCGCGCGCGCGTCAGACGCAGGATGATCCGAAGATACGCCGCCGTTCCAGGGCGTGATACGCCGTTCGGCAGGTTCTCCCGATGACCTGAACGCCCATGCTCGACGCATGGTGCAGCGAACGACATCGCGGATCTGTCGAGGGCGAGCTCGGCACGTCAAGCGTCCGTGTTGTGGCGGGCCGAGGCGACCCTGCAGGGTCCGCTATGTCCTGAAGGATCGGACCCAACTCCACACCGGTCTTCCACCGCCTACGTCGCGATCACGTGTCCGAGGACGACGGCGACGCCGACGAGGACGCCGACGAGGACGCCGATGGCCGTGAGCCTAGGTGCCGGCCATCACCACCCGAATGAGTCGAAGGGAGAACGATCATGAGACGTTCGATGCAACGCTGGATCGCGCTGGCCGCGATCACCTTGTTCATGGTGCTACCGATGCTCCCGGCCAGCGCATACTTCGACGCTTCCCTGTTCCGGTTCAAGGGGAAGGTGACCGATCAGATCGGCAGATCATTGCCCGATGTTACGGTCAGCGACGGCAACAACAGTGTGAAGACAGCCAGCGACGGCACGTACATCCTGGGTGAAACGTCGCTCGGGACCTACACGCTGACGGCATCACGCTCGGACCTGGTCAGCGTCTCCAGGCAGGCGACCGTGACGAACCCCAAGGATCTCGTGATCGATTTCGTGATGCCCTACAAGGCATCCGCGTCGCTCAGCCGGCAGGCCGTGTCGACAGATGGAGTATCGGCTGCGCTGACGCTCGAGGTCAGCAGCCACGCGCCGCTCCCCGGCACCCCCGGGCAGACGGGGGGTCGCTCCTGCGTCACCGCATCGGATACGCGATCCGGTGAAGAGGTTTACGCGTCCTACGTCTCGAGCACCCAAGGGGTCTCACTGTTCCGGGCAACGTTCAACCTGCCCGCGGACACCGAGGAAGGCGAGCACGTCATCCTGTCCACGGTCGTCGATTGCGCAAGCGATGTTCTGCTGTCGAAGGCGCCGGCCGTGATCGGATACACGATCGATAACACCGATCCTTTCGTCAACGCTCGCACGGTCCTGCCGCCCGACGGCGGACACACCGCGTTCACTTCACAGCCGATCATGGCGGAGATCCACGACGGCGGCGTGGGTGTGGATCACACCTCGGTGGGCGTCACGGTCACCGACGAGACGAGTGGCATACCGATCATCGTCGCATCGTTCTCGTCGGCCGATCTCTCGTTCGACCAGAAGAGCTCGCGTATCACCACGCCGAGCGTCGCGCTGCTCGCCGGGCGCACGTATCGCACCGCGATCACGGTGGCCGATTTGGCCGGCAACGAGCTCGCGTTCGAGCAGCTCGCCGTCGAAAACCAAGGCGGGTTCGGCGTGCTGGATCTGGATCTCACGACGGCCGGGACGACGGCGTCGATCGCCTCAACCCCGTGCTCGTTGGGCCCCGTATCCGGGAGCTGGAGGACGGCGGTCTGTAGTGGCGTCGACCTTGCTCTGGAGGCTGTGACGTTCGGCGCGTCCGGGCTGCGGCATGGAGGTCACGGGGCGCTGCTCCAGACGGTGCCGCTCACGGGCGCGTACCTGCGGTCCGGCGAGGGTGAGACCTGGCGAGACCCGTTCGCGGGAGCAGGGTGGCAACAGGTCGAAGTGGCGATGCTCTACGAGGTTCCGGCCGACCCGGCGTCCGAGGCGGCCATCAGCGCGGCTGCGGCCTCGCATCCGTTGGAGACACTGAGCATGTCGGTTCCCGCGGACTGGAGCTCCGCACTGATCGAGATGCCCTCGGTCCAGAGCGCGGGGACGTCGGTCGCCGCCTGCGCGGTGCCGGGCGAGGCGAGCTACCGGTGCGGACCCGATCCGGTCCTGATGTTCTCGGAGCTCACGGTGGCGTCTGGCACATATCAGGTCGACACCGACGGCAACACCTCGATCGTCGGGCTGAGCGCAGAGAAGCAGCTGCTCGACACCAACGGCAACGTCGCAGCGACCGAAGCCGTTCCGGTGAGTGCGCAGCCACAGGCTGCCGGCGCAGGTGAAGGATCTGACGGCTTCGGGGAGTGCCCGGACGTCCAGGAGAACAGCAACTGGAAACCATACCTCCCATGGGAAGTCACCCTCGAAGAGCCGAACTCGTGGAGCCAGTACGTCGTTTCAGCGTGGAGTCACAAACAGACCGACACCTGGCACGACGATGCTGGGAACGAGGTCCAACGGCGGATGTGGGGATTGTGCTCCTCCGGTATCACGGACGCGACGAACGGGTATCGGACGACCCAGTCGGGAACGATCATCACCAATCGCAACCCGACCCTGACCCGAGACAAGCTCCGCTACGTGACGGGTCCCGACGACTGTGACGACCAGGGTGCGACGTGGCGCCTCTGCGAGATAACGATCGGCTTCAAGGGGAAGAACTTCACGGCTGGTGTGACCATCTCTATCCACCAGGGCTTTCATCACGGTGGCGCGGGGCCGGGGCCGATGCAGGGCATCACCAGCCTGCCGACCAAGAATATGGCGCATGCGTATTGGGATGCGCAGTGTAACTGGTGGACGGAGTGGCGATGCGGGGTACAGGAGGCCGTAGGAACGGCGATCGAGTCGCGCTTCCGCCTGGAACCCGAGCAGCCGGCTTCGGTCAAGGCAGAGTTCCCGGTCCAGATCTTCCGGACGCTGAATTGTGGCAAGGGCTGCGAAGACATGGACACGTGCAAGATCTTGTGCTGGGTTCCGTAGTCTGTGAGTAGGAGCGTGGGGGGGGGGGGGGGG
>DASWIP010000038.1:0-64758 GCA_036397635.1 Actinomycetota bacterium
CAACCAGGCGATGTCGTTCGGGAAGTCGCGCGCCCGGCTGCACACCGAGAACCGGCCGAAGGTCACGTTCGATGACGTCGCCGGCGTCGACGAGGCGAAGGAGGAGCTCCAGGAAGTCATCGAGTTCCTCAAGCACCCGAAGAAGTTCCAAGCCCTCGGGGCCAAGATCCCTCGCGGCGTGCTGCTCGTTGGTCCGCCCGGCAGCGGGAAGACGCTGCTGGCCAAGGCGGTCGCCGGCGAAGCCGCCGTGCCCTTCTTCTCCATCTCCGGGTCGGAGTTCGTCGAGATGTTCGTCGGCGTGGGCGCGTCCCGGGTCCGCGACCTCTTCGAGCAGGCGAAGAAATCCGCGCCGTGTCTCGTGTTCATCGATGAGATCGACGCCGTCGGCCGCCAGCGCGGGGCCGGATTGGGCGGCGGGCACGATGAGCGCGAGCAGACGCTGAACCAGCTGCTCGTCGAGATGGACGGATTCGACACCAGGACCGGCGTGATCATCATGGCCGGCACGAACCGCCCGGACATCCTCGACCCCGCCCTGTTGCGGCCGGGGCGCTTCGATCGTCAGATCGTGGTGGACCGGCCCGATCTGCGCGGCCGTGAGGCGATCCTGCAGGTTCACGCGCGCGGTAAACCGCTCGCCGACGGCGTCGACCTGGGTGTGCTCGCGCGTCGGACGCCCGGGTTCACCGGCGCGGATCTCGCCAACGTGATGAACGAGGCCGCGCTGCTCACCGCGCGTCACGATCGCAAGCAGATCGAGCACGGCGACCTGGAAGAGGCGGTCGACCGCGTGGTCGCCGGTCCCGAGCGAAAGAGCCGTGTCATCTCGGACAAGGAGAAGCGCGTCATCGCCTACCACGAGGCGGGCCACGCGCTGGTCGGGCACGCGCTGCCCAATGCCGACCCCGTGCACAAAGTGTCGATCATCCCGCGAGGGCGCGCGCTCGGCTACACGCTGTCGCTGCCGACCGAGGACAAGTTCCTGGTCACGCGGGCCGAGCTGATCGACGACCTCGCGATGTTCCTCGGCGGGAGGGTCGCGGAGGAGCTGGTCTTCCAGGACCCGACCACCGGCGCGCAGGACGACATCGACCGGGCAACCAAGGTCGCGCGGCAGATGGTCACCGAGTACGGGATGAGCACCGTCCTCGGTCCGATGGCGCTGGGTCAGAAGCACGGCGAGGTGTTCCTCGGCCGCGATTTCTCCTCGCACCCCGACTACTCCGACAACGTCGCGTACGAGATCGATCGCGAGATCCGCCGGCTGATCGACGAGGCGTACGAAGAGGCCCGCGAGATCCTGGCCGCGTACCGCGAGGTGCTCGATGCGATCGTGGACCGGCTTCTCGAGAAGGAGACCATCGAGAAGGCCGAGCTGATGGAGATCCTGAAGCCCGTCAAGAAGCGTCCCGGCCGGAACATGAACGGCCGCGCCACGCTCTCGAGCTTCCCGACGCCGCGCGCACGCGCCGCGCGTAGCAAGCGCGCCCAGTCCTCGCGCAAGGACGGCACGAACGGCAAGAAGTAACCCCCGCCGTGGAGGTTCTGATCATCGGCGCCGGCGTGTCCGGCCTCACCTGCGGTGTCGTGCTGGCCGAAGCCGGGCACCGCGTGCGTATCTGGGCGCGCGATCGCACTCCCCGAACCACTTCCGACGTGGCTGCTGCCGTCTGGTATCCGCTGCGCGGTGAGCGGGACGAGCGCGTCGAGCGCTGGGTGCCGGTGTCGTTCGAACGGTTCTGCGTGTTGCCCCCAGAGGCCGGCGTGATCCGACGCGGTGGGGTGGAACTGTTCCGTTCGCGGGTGGACGACGTGTGGTGGCGGGACGTGCTGCCGGGCTTCAGGCACGCGCGCCGCGATGAGCTGCCGCCCGACTTCGTCGACGGCTTCGTCAGCGAGGGGCTTCCCGTGATCGAGATGCCGATCTATCTGCCCTGGCTCGAGGCGCGGTTCGCTTCGCTGGGCGGCATGATCGAGCAGCGCGCG
The DNA here is from genome assembly GCA_036397635.1 of Actinomycetota bacterium. GTDB lineage: Bacteria > Actinomycetota > AC-67 > AC-67 > AC-67 > DASWIP01. The sequence goes on from DASWIP010000038.1 coordinate 1,987, forward strand.
CTGTCCTCGCTCGACCATGCGCTCACGGCGGCCGAGGTGGTCGTGAACTGCTCCGGGCTCGGCGCGCGCGAACTCTGCGGCGACGAGGCGCTGCATCCGGTGCGCGGCCAAGTCGTCCGGGTGCGTCGGTTCGGGCTCGAGCGGTTCATCTTCGATGAGGAGGACCCCGCCGGGGTCGTCTACATCCTGCCGCGCTCGCGCGACGTGGTGCTGGGCGGCACCCGCCATGCCGGCTCGGACTCGCTTGCGATCGATGAGAAGCTCGAGCGCGACATCATCGAACGGTGCGCGGTACTCGAACCGCGTGTGCTCGATGCCGAGATCGTGTCGCGCGCGGTGGGTCTACGACCGGGGCGTCCGTCCGTGCGCCTCGAACTTGAGCAGCGGGCCGACGGCCTGATCATCCATGACTACGGCCACGGCGGCAGCGGCGTTACGCTCAGCTGGGGCTGCGCCGAGGAGGTGCGCGCGCTGCTCGGGCGAACGTGACGCCCGGCGTCGCGGCTACACTTGCGTTATGACGTTCGAGCCGCTGGTCGTGGCCTCGGCTGCGGAGGTAGCTGAGGCTTCGCCGCGCGCGCGCTTCGACGCGGCGAGGATCCGGGCGGCGGTACGCGAGCTGCTCGAGGCTATCGGCGAGGATCCCGAGCGCACGGGCCTGATCGAGACGCCTCGGCGTGTCGCCGAGGCGTACGAGGAGATCTTCGGCGGGTACGCGGTCGATCCGGTCGAGGTGCTCGAGCCGCTGCCCGGCGAGCGCGGTGACGGCCTGATAATGGTCCGCGACATCGATGTCATCTCGTTCTGCGAGCACCATCTGCTGCCGTTCATCGGCACCGCGGCGGTCGCGTACCTCCCCGGCGCCGAGGGCCGCATCACCGGCCTGTCGAAGCTCGCTCGCCTGATCGAGGTGCTATCGCGCCGGCTGCAGGTGCAGGAACGGCTGGTGCGTGAGGCGGGCGAGGCGCTCGAACGCGCCCTGGCGCCGCGCGGCTCGTTCGTGGTGATCGAGGCCGAGCATCTGTGCATGAGCGTGCGCGGCGCGCACAAGCCGGGGTCGGTTACCGTGACCACGGACGCGCGCGGTGTCTTCGCCGACGACGCGGCGGCGCGCGCGGAGCTGCTCGCGCTGGCGCGCGGTGCGTAAGGCGATGCGCGACATCGTGTGGCCCGGCGGCGCGCTCCGCCTGAGCGAACGGACGCACATCATGGGGGTCGTCAACGTCACGCCCGACTCGTTCTCGGACGGCGGCATGTTCCTCGACCCCGCCGACGCGATTGAGCACGGCATCCGGTTGGCCGAGGAAGGCGCCGACGCCCTGGACGTGGGCGGCGAGTCGACCAGGCCGGGAGCGGATCCCGTCGGCGCCGACGACGAGATCGCGCGCGCGGTGCCGGTGATCGAGGGGCTGGCCAAGAGCGTCGAGGTGCCGATCAGCATCGACACGACGAAGTCGGCGGTCGCGCGCGCGGCGCTGGATGCGGGCGCGAGCATCATCAACGACGTATCCGCCGGCCGCCTCGACCCATCGATCCTCACGCTGGCCGCCGAGCGGGATGTGCCGGTGATCCTGATGCACATGCTGGGCGAACCGCGCACGATGCAGCGGGACCCCATCTACGACGACGTGGTCGAGGACGTTCGTGCCTTCCTGGTCTCGCGCGCGCAAGCGGCGGCCGACGCGGGCGTGGACCCCGGGCGCATCGTGATCGATCCCGGCATCGGGTTCGGCAAGACGCCGCAGCACAACCTGACCCTGCTCAAACGGTTGCGGGACCTGACCCATCCGGGCTACCCCGTACTACTCGGGGCGTCCCGGAAGAGCTTCATCGGCCTGACCCTCGACCTCCCCGTCGAGGAGCGCCTCGAGGGAACCCTGGCCACCACCGCGGTCGGGATCCTCAACGGTGCTTCGATGGTGCGGGTCCATGATGTGCGTGCAAATCTGCGAGCAGCGCGTATCGTGGATGCCGTAGTCCGTGCTGGAGACCGGTGATGGATGGATCGGATCTGATCGAGGTTCGCGGCCTGAAGCTGCGTGGCCGCATCGGCGTCACCGCCGATGAGCGTATGCACGAGCAGCCGCTCATCTTGAGTCTGGCTGCTCGGTTGGACACGCGCGCGGCCTCGACCACCGACGATCTCTCCGCCACGCTGGACTACGAGGATCTGATCCGCCAGATCTCCAAGATCGTCGCCGGCGAGGAGTATGGGCTCATCGAGACCCTCGCCGACCGCATCGCGCGGCACATCCTCGAGCAGCATGTGTACGTCGAGGACGTATGGGTGCGGGTCGCCAAGCCGGCGGCGCTGGTCTCCGAAGAGGTCGAGGAGGTTGCGGTCGAGATCACTCGCTCGCGCGGGGATCTCGGCGGCTCGCATCAGTGACGCGCGCGTATATCGGGCTCGGGGCGAACCTCGGCGATCGGCTGCACGTGATCAACCAAGCGATCGAGGCGCTCGACTGGGGTGACACCCGCGTGGTGTCGCGTTCCAGCGTCTACGAGACGGATCCGGTCGGCGGCCCGAGCGATCAGCCGCCGTTCCTGAACATGGTGATCGCCGTCGAGACCGATCTGGAACCGCGCGGTCTTTTCGAACGCTGCCTCGCCGTCGAAGCCGCGCTCGGAAGAGATCGCTGGCTCGAGCAGCGCTGGGGTCCGCGCGCGATCGACCTCGATATCCTCGTGTTCGGGGATCAGGTCATCGACGAGCCCGATCTGCTGATCCCGCACCCGCGGATGCACGAGCGCGCGTTTGTCCTCGTCCCCCTCGCCGAGATCGCGCCGGATCTCGTGGTCCCCGGCCGCGGGACACCTCCAGCGCTGCTGGACGCATCGGGACGCGCGGGCGGCGTGCTTCTCTTCGAGGATCGCTTCTAGCGACCAGGATCACCGACAGGATCGTTCAGCATGAGGTCGGGTTCGATGCCCGCGCGATCTCCTTCGCCGTGACCCGCTACCAGATCAGGGTCACGTCTCGTCGCGCGCGCGCGAACTCGGTGATGCGCGCGTCTTTCGTCACGAGGGGGATCCCACGCTCCTTCGCTGTGGCGTAGATCAGCGAGTCGGCGGGGTCGCCGTGGAATCCCTCGTCCGGGAGCATCCCGGCGATCAAGGCCATCCGGCTCGTTGGCGCGACGGCTTCAACGTCGTGGCCCTCGAAAACGCCCTCGAACCACCGATACGGGTCAACGGTCAGCGAGATGCGTCCCTTCGCCAAGAGGCGCCCAACCTCCCAGCACGTGATCGTGCTGATGAACAAGGTGGACGCAGATGCGATCGCCCGAGAAGCCGGGCGGGACACGCGGTCGGCGCCCCCGAGCCACCACAGGAGAGCATGGGTGTCGAGGAGGATGCTCATGCTCCCTCGGCGTCCCAGACCTCTCCGGTCGACATGTAGTCCTCCTCCTCGTCGGACAGCAGGATCACGGTGCCGATCATGGTCGCGGGTGGGGCTGTCTCATCGATGGGCACGACCCGCGCGACGGGACGTCCCCGCTTGGTGATCAGGTAGGTCGCCTTCGTTTCTGCGACATGGTCGAGCAGCGCAAGACATCGCTGCTTGAACTCGCTTGCCTTGATCGCCTCATCCGGCATGACTCCATGGTAGGGGCTACATGGACATCTGTCCATGGACGTGTGTCTAGATAGCGACGATCGCGACGTTTCCCCTGGCAGCCGACGCCCGCGCCGCATCGCGGGGCGAGCCCTCACTCAGCGTCGGGTATCATGGGTGGTCCGAACGGTACCCGCCGTGGACCGGAACGGAGGAGACAGACAACTGTGATCGATACCGGCCGCCCCCTCGGGGCGACGCCTCTCCCCCAACCGCCCTTCGATGTCGTCATGCTCGGAAACGGTCGCGTGGGGGGCTCGCTCGCGAAGGCGCTCACCGATACCGGGAGCCGCGTGCTCGCGCTGCTCGGCCGCGATGACGATCCCTCTCCGATCGCGCGCGCGAGCCTGGTCGTCATCGCGGTTCCCGACGATGCGCTCGACGAGGCCGCCGGTTTGGTCGCTCGCCTCGGGCGGCCCGGCACGGTCGTTGCGCACACCTGCGGCATGGCCGCGCTCGAGCCTTTGGCCGAGTGCGGGCCCCTGGTCGCCGCGATCCATCCGGCTATCCCCGTCGCGACGACCGAGACCTCATTCGCGGGTGCGCCCTTCGGCGTCACCTGCGCCCCGGGGCTCGAGGTCTGGTGTGAAGCACTTGTCGCGAGCATCGGGGGCACGGCATTCCCGGTCCCCGCCGAGCAGCGCGTCTCCTACCACGCCGCGCTTGCGATCGCGTCTAACTTCACGGTGGCGCTCGCCGGCGATGCAGCCGAGCTGACGGGCTCGTTCGAGCTGCTCGTCCCGCTGATGCGCGCGACCGTCGAGAACATCGCTCGTCTGGGACCCGAAGCGGCGTTGACCGGGCCGATCGCGCGTGGCGACGTGGGCACCGTGCGCGCACATCTCGCAGCGTTGCCGCCGCACCTGGTCGAGCCGTACGTGGTGATGGCGCGCCGGACGCTCGCGCACACGACCCTCAGCCGCGAGCAGCGCGCCGTGATCGAAGCGGTGCTCGGGGAGGCGCTCCGATGAGGCTTCTCGAGACGATCGGTGAGGCGCGTGCGCTGCTCGACAAGGAGCGAGCCAGCGGGCGAGGGATCGGGTTCGTGCCAACGATGGGTTACCTGCACGAGGGACACGCCAGCCTGATCCGCCGGGCGCGCGCCGACGATGATGTCGTCGTCGCGAGCATCTTCGTCAACCCGCTGCAGTTCGGGCCGGCCGAAGATCTGGCGGCCTATCCACGCGACCTGGACCGCGATCTCGATCTTTGCGAGCGCGAGGGTGTGGATGCCGTCTTCCACCCCGCGGCGCAGGAGATGTATCCCGAGCCGAACCCCTTCACGATCACGGTGGGCGAGATCGGGACCAAGCTCTGCGGCGCGACCAGGCCCGGCCACTTCGACGGTGTCGCCACCGTGGTCGCCAAGCTCTGGAACATCGTCGGGCCGTGCCGCTCGTACTTCGGCGAGAAGGACTACCAACAGCTCGTCATCCTGCGGCGGCTCGCGCGCGCCTTCGACGTCCCCATCGAGGTGATCGGCTGCCCGATCGTGCGCGAACCCGATGGGATCGCGTTGTCCAGCAGGAACATCTACCTCGACGGCGAAGAACGCCGGGCGGCGCTGGTGCTCAAGGTCGCGCTCGACGAGGCGGCACGGCGCGCCGAGGAGGGCGAACGTGACGGGGTCAGGCTCGCCGAGGGGATGGCGGCACGGATATCCTCTGAGCCGCTCGCCGGGTTGGATTACGCGGCCTGCGTGGATCCCGAGACGCTCGGGGACCTTCAGCTGCTCGGGGAGGGAGCGTTGCTGGCTGTAGCCGCATGGGTCGGCAAGGCACGACTGATCGACAACGTGACGGTGGAGACGGTGACCCGGTGACGGGCATCGATCGGAGGAAGCCATGCTGCGAACGATGATGAAGTCCAAGATCCACCGGGCGACCGTGACCGAGGCGAACGTCGACTACGTCGGCTCGATCACGTTGGATCCCGACCTGATGAAGGCGGCCGACATCCTGCCCAACGAGCAGGTGCAGATCGCCGATGTCACCAACGGCGCCCGCCTGATCACCTACGCGATCCCCGGCGAGCCGGGGTCGGGCGACTGCTGCATCAACGGCGCGGCCGCGCGCCTGGTGAGGGAAGGCGACACGGTCCTGATCATCTCGTACGCGCAGATGACCGAGGAAGAGTCCAGGCGACACTCGCCCACCGTCGTGTTCGTCGAGGGGCGCAACCGCATCGCCGAGATCAGGGCAGAGCAGGCATACAGCGTAGGCGTCTAGTGGACGAGAGCTCCTTACGCGAGCTCGTCCGACGCGCACTCGACGAGGACGCGGCCGGCGACGACATCACCACGCTCGCGACCGTTCCTGAGCACCTGCGCGGCCGCGCGCGCCTGCTCGCCAACCAGGACGCCGTGATCGCAGGGCTGGACGCGTTCGTCGCTTGCTTCCGTGCGCTCGACCCCGGCGTCGAGATCAAGGAACGACGCGCCGACGGGGAGCGTGTGCGCGCCGGCGATGAGGTCGCCGTGCTCGAGGGGCCGTTGCGCCCGATCTTGACGGCGGAGCGCACCGCGTTGAACCTGGTACAGCGGCTCAGCGGCGTCGCCACCCTGGCGCGCGCGTTCGTCGAGGCGGCGGCCGGTGTGCAGATCCGCGACACGCGCAAGACCACACCGGGCCTGCGAACGCTCGAAAAGGAAGCTGTGGTCGCCGGCGGCGCCACCAACCATCGTCGTGACCTCGCGGCCGCGGTGTTGATCAAGGACAACCACATCGTCGCAGCCGGTGGGATCACCACGGCGGTCGCGCGCGCGCGCGCGGCGCAACCGGACCGCTGGGTCGAGGTCGAATGCGAGACGATCGAGGGGGTGCGCGAGGCCCTGGACGCCGGCGCCGACGAGATCCTGCTCGACAACATGGATCCCCCCGCCCTCGCCGACGCCGTGAAAGTGATCGCCGGCCGCGCGCGCACCGAAGCCTCCGGGGGCGTGACGCTGGACACGGTTGCGGCGATCGCCGCCACGGGCGTGGACGTGATCAGCGTGGGCGCGCTGACCCACTCCGCGCCCGCGGTAGATGTGAGCCTGACGGTCGAGGTCCTGTAACGATGCTGCTCGCCGTCGATGTGGGCAACACACAGACGCTGGTCGGGATGTTCGAGCGCGAGGAGCTGATGCAACATTGGCGGCTGGCGACCGAAGCCCCACGGACCGCGGACGAGTGGGCGCTGATCTTCCAGGGCTTGCTCATGCAGGTGGGGTTGTCGTTCTCGCGCAACGTCACCGGCGTGATCATCTCCAGCGTGGTCCCGCGTGTGACACAGAACCTCCGCGAGATGACAGAGCGCTACTTCCACTATCCGCCGCTGGTCGTCGAGCCCGGGATCAAGACGGGGATGCCGATCAACATCGACAACCCCAAGGAGGTTGGGGCAGACCGGATCGTCAACGCGATCGCCGGCCACGCCAAGTACGGCGGGCCGTGCATCGTGGTGGATTTCGGAACCTCGACGAACTTCGACGCCGTGAGCGCCAACGGCGAGTACCTGGGCGGCGCGATCGCACCCGGCGTCGAGATCTCGACCAACGCGCTGGTGTCCCGGGGTGCGCAGCTACGGCGGATCGAGTTCGTGCCGCCCCGATCGGTGATCGGCAAGAACACGGTTGAGGCGATCCAATCCGGCGTGCTGTTCGGCTTCGCCGGGCAGGTGGACGCGATCGTCGACCGCATGCGCGCAGAGCTGGGAGGGGCGGCGACGACCATCGCCACCGGCGGTCTCGCCCCGGTGATCATGCCCCACACCCGAACTCTCGATCATCACGAGCCGTGGTTGACGCTCGAAGGGCTGCTGATCATCTACGAGCTCAACGCCGGGAACCCCGGCTGATCCTGGGGTACGCTCGCGCGCGATGAGCCGTTTCGACGACCTCGAGCAACAGCGTCTTGCGAAGATCGAGGCGCTGCGCGCGCGCGGCGTCGATCCATACCCGGTCCGTTTCGACCGTACCCACACGGCCGCCGAGCTGCACGAGGCCTACGACGGGATCGACGCGGGCGCCGTGACCGGCGAGCGTGCGTCTGTGGCGGGGCGGCTGATGCTGCTGCGCGACTCGGGCAAGCTCGCGTTCGGGATGCTGCGCGACGGGTCCGGCGAGATCCAGTTGTTCTGCGCGCGCGACGTGCTCGACGATGGACAGCTCGACGAGTTCAAGGCGCTCGATCTTGGCGACTGGGTTGGCGCGGAGGGCGAGGTCATCAAGACCAAGCGCGGCGAGCTGAGCGTCCGGGTGGATCGCTTCGAGCTGCTCGCCAAAGCGATCAGGCCGTTGCCCGAGAAGTGGCACGGCCTCCGCGACGTCGAGCAGCGGTTCCGCCTTCGCTACGTGGACCTGCTCGTGAACCCCGAGGCGCGCCGGATCGCCGAACTGCGCTGCCGCGTCGTCGAGCGCATCCGCACGTTCATGACCGGCCGCGGGTTCCTGGAAGTCGAGACGCCGATGTTGCAGCCTCAACCCGGCGGTGCGCTTGCGCGGCCGTTCGTGACGCACATGAACGCGCTGGATGTCGACCTGTATCTGCGGATCGCGCCCGAGTTGTACCTTAAGCGCCTGATCGTCGCCGGGTTCGAACGCGTCTTCGAGGTCAACCGCAACTTTCGCAACGAGGGGCTCAGCCCGCGGCACAACCCCGAGTTCACCATGCTGGAGGCGTACCAGGCATACGGCGACTACTACACGATGATGGAACTGCTCGAAACGATGATCCCGACGGTGACCGGAGATGTGCTCGGGACGACCGAGGTCTCCTACCAGGGCGGGCAGCTCAACCTCGCCGGACCCTACCCCAGGCTGCGGATGATCGACCTGGTTTCAGACGCGGTGGGCGAGCCGCTTGATCTGGACATGCAGGCCGAGAGGCTGCGTCCCATCGCCGAAGCTCACGGGGTCGAGGTGGACGCGTCCTGGGGGACCGGGAAGCTGGTCGTCGAGCTCTACGAGAAGCTCGTCGAGCCGGGCTTGATGCAGCCAACGTTCGTGCTGGACTTCCCGCGTGAGACCTCTCCGCTGGCCAGGCCGCATCGGGAGGATCCCCGCTTCACCGAGCACTTCGACCTGGTCATCGCCGGTGTCGAGGTCGGACCGGCGTACTCGGAGCTCAACGACCCGCTCGATCAGCGCGCGCGCTTCGAGGCCCAGGCGGCGGCGCGCGCGGCCGGGGACGAGGAAGCGATGACGCTGGATGAGGATTTCCTTCGCGCCTTGGAGTATGGGATGCCACCCACAGGCGGTCTCGGATTCGGGGTTGATCGGTTCATCAGGATCCTTGCGGATGCACCCAATCTGCGCGAGGTGATCCTGTTCCCGCTGCTCAGGCCGGAGGGGTAGCGAACGAACGCACGAGCCGGCCATCCACAGGCCATCCACAGGCCCACCGCCGAGGAAGTTCAGAAAGTCTCCCTCTCGGGCTAACCCAGGCCCCACATGGGTACCGAAGAATCAAATGAGGGCCTGCGACGATGGAGGTGCCGGACTATACTCCCGATCCGAAGGGGCCGCCTCGAAGGCGGCCTTCTGCGTCCGGAAGCGACATGGTGTCGGGAAAGGTTGGCATCGAGTGGATGGATCGGAACCGGAAACATCCAGAGGCAGTCTGACGTTTCCACAGGTAGGAACGACCCACACCGTTACAGAAACGTAGCAAGGATAAGGGCGGAACCCTTCGGGGAACTGGCAGCAGACGGATATACTGCCGACGGGACCGCGCTAGAGAAAGGTTTGTGCTGTGTTCGAGCGGTTCACTGATCGAGCCCGCCGGGTCGTGGTTCTCGCGCAGGAAGAAGCGCGCATGTTGAACCACAACTACATCGGGACCGAGCACATCCTGCTCGGCCTGATCCACGAGGGCGAGGGCGTCGCAGCTAAGGCGCTGGAGTCGCTGGGGATCTCGCTGGACGCGGTCCGCCAGCAGGTCGAGGAGATCATCGGCCAGGGGCAGACGCCCCCGACCGGGCATATCCCGTTCACGCCGCGCGCCAAGAAGGTGCTCGAGCTTTCGCTGCGTGAGGCGCTGCAGCTGGGCCACAACTACATCGGGACCGAGCACATCCTGCTCGGCCTGATCCGCGAGGGCGAAGGGGTTGCCGCGCAGGTGCTCGTCAAGCTCGGCGCCGACCTCAACAAGGTGCGCGCGCAGGTGATCGCGCTGCTGCAGGGCTACACGGGTTCGAAGGAGGCCGGCGCCGGCGGTGCCACCGAGCAGACGCCGAGCGGTTCTGCCGTGCTCGATCAATTCGGCCGCAACCTGACCCAGCTTGCGCGCGAGACCAAGCTCGATCCGGTCATCGGTCGAGGCAAGGAGATCGAGCGCGTCATGCAGGTCCTGTCGCGCCGAACCAAGAACAATCCGGTCCTGATCGGCGAGCCCGGCGTCGGCAAGACGGCGATCGTGGAAGGGCTCGCGCAGAAGATCGTCAACGCCGAGGTGCCCGAGACCATCAAGGGCAAGCAGATCTACACGCTGGACCTCGGCGCGCTGGTCGCCGGCTCGCGGTACCGCGGCGACTTCGAGGAGCGCCTCAAGAAGGTCCTCAAGGAGATCCGCACACGCGGCGACATCATCCTGTTCATCGACGAGTTGCATACGCTGGTTGGTGCGGGCGCCGCAGAAGGGGCGATCGACGCCGCGAGCATCCTGAAGCCCATGCTCGCGCGCGGGGAGCTGCAGACCATCGGCGCGACCACCCTGGACGAGTACCGCAAGCACCTCGAGAAAGACGCGGCGCTCGAGCGGCGGTTCCAGCCGATCAAGGTCGAGGAGCCATCGGTGGCCGATACGGTCGAGATCCTCAAGGGCCTGCGTGATCGCTACGAGAGTCACCACCGCATCACCATCACCGATCCGGCTTTGGTCGCCGCCGCCAACCTGGCGGACCGCTACATCAGCGATCGTTTCCTGCCGGACAAGGCGATCGACCTCATCGACGAGGCCGGCTCGCGGATGCGCATCATGCGCATGACCGTGCCGCCGGACCTTCGCGAGTTCGACGAGAAGGTCGACGAGATCCGCCGCGAGAAGGAGTCCGCGATCGACGCGCAGGACTTCGAGGCTGCCGCGCGCTTGCGCGAACGCGAGAACGAGCTGCGCGAGGAACGGGAGCGTCGCGAGCGCGAGTGGAAGGCCGGCGAGCTGGACGTGCTCGCCGAGGTGGGTGAGGAAGAGATCGCCGAGGTGCTGGCGCTGTGGACGGGCATCCCGGTCTACAAGCTCACCGAGGAGGAGACGCAGAAGCTGCTCCGGATGGAGGATGAGCTGCACAAGCGCGTGGTCGGGCAGAACGACGCCATCCACGCCGTGTCGCAGGCGATCCGCCGGACGCGCGCGGGCCTGAAGGACCCCAAGCGCCCGTCCGGGTCGTTCATCTACCTCGGGCCATCGGGTGTTGGAAAGACCGAGCTCGCCAAGACACTGGCCGAGTTCCTGTTCGGCGACGAGGACGCGCTCATCCAGCTCGACATGAGCGAGTACATGGAGAAGCACACCGTGTCCCGCTTGATCGGATCTCCGCCTGGCTACGTCGGCTACGAAGAAGGCGGCCAGCTGACCGAGGCCGTGCGGCGCCGTCCGTTCAGCGTCGTGCTCTTCGACGAGATCGAGAAGGCTCATCCGGACGTGTTCAACTCGTTGCTGCAGATCCTCGAGGACGGGCGTCTCACGGACGCTCAGGGGCATACGGTGGACTTCAAGAACACCGTGATAATCATGACGTCCAACCTCGGGACGCGGGACCTCGATCGCCTCAGCGTCGGGTTCACCGCGGCGCGGGATGAGAAGGGCGATTACGACCGGATGCGCGAACGGGTCATGGAGGAGCTCAAGCATTCGTTCCGGCCCGAGTTCCTCAACCGCATCGACGAGGTCATCGTGTTCCACCACCTGTCCCGCGAGAACGTCAAGAGCATCGTGGACCTGATGATGCGCCGGGTACAGGAGCAGTTGAAGGCCAAGGACATCGAGATCGTTCTCACCGACGCTGCGAAGGACCATCTGGCCGAGAAGGGCTACGACCATTCGCTCGGTGCGCGTCCGCTGCGGCGGTTGATCCAGCGCCAGATCGAGGACCCGCTGTCCGAGAGGCTGCTCAACAAGGACTTCCAGGCGGCGCAGACGATCGTGGTGGACGCGCGCGATGACCAGATCGTGTTCGAATCCGCCTCGACGCCCGATGTTCCCCCGGTGGAGTTCGCCGGCAGTGGCGGCGGTTCGATCAGCTCCGAGTAACGCACCGCACCTCCGAAGTCAACCCCAGGTGGGGCTACCGTCGGCGCGCGCGCTGTGTCTAGGATGGGTGTATGGCGCGCGCTGCAGTGAAAGGGCAGGCCAGGACGACGCGCCGGTCGCCTGCGCGTAAGGCGGCGCGGCCGAACCCGGCTCGTAAGTCGACGCAGGCTTCCGCGCGGAAGGCGGCGCCTGACATCCCCAAGGCACAGAAGCGGGTTCTCGCCTGGTTCGACGTGCACGGCCGGGAGTTCCCGTGGCGCGAGCAGCGCGACGCCTACCCGACCATGGTGGCGGAGGTCATGCTGCAGCAGACGCAGACCGGACGGGTCGGCCCGTCCTTCGAAGCGTTCCTCAAGCGGTTCCCGACCTTGTCCAGCCTGGCGCACGCGTCGGCGATGGACGTGATCGCGGCGTGGAAGGGACTCGGCTACAACCGTCGGGCGGTCAACCTGCAGCGCGCAGCGCAGGTGATCGAGCACGATCACTTGGGGATCGTACCGGAGGACCCGAAGGCGCTCCGCGCACTCCCGGGGATCGGCGAGTACAGCGCGCACGCGATCGCATGCTTCGCTTACGACTCCCAGGTGCCGGTTATCGACGTCAACGTGTCGCGCGTCCTGTCGCGAGCGGCGCTGGGCATGGACGAAGACGTCGCGCCCGCGCCGAAGGTCGCCTCGGCAGCGCGCGCGTGGCTCCCGAGCGGAGAGGCGTATAGCTGGAACCAGGCTCTGATGGACATCGGCGCCATGCTGTGCCGGCACGAGCATCCCCTGTGCGGCAAGTGCCCGCTCCGCTCGGCCTGTGTGTTCCATGGCGCCGGGAAGGACAAACGACCCCCCGCGCCACGGCCGGCGAAGGAACCGTTCGAAGGGTCGCGCCGCCAGAAGCGCGGCGGCATCATCGACGTGCTGCGCGCGGCGGCGGCGGACGGGATCACGCTGGCGTCGTTGGGCAAAGTCGTCCACCCGAACGGAGAGGACCGCGACCTGGGATGGCTGGTCGAGCTTCTCGAGGGGTTGGAGCGCGACGGGCTCGTCTCGCTCACGCCCGGCGCGCGGCGTGGATCGCCCCGCGGGGTCGTGCGGCTTCCAGCCTGACCTACCCCCGCAGGATGTGGACCGGGGCGCCTGTCCCCTCCGACGAGATCAACAGGTCCGTTCCGCCCGCCGTGTACGCGATGGCCTCGCCCTGGATGGTCTCCGGAAGCTCGATCACAGCGGGCGCCTCGCCCAACGCTTCGGCGAGCGAACGATCCGGGCCGAGGATCCACTCGAAGGCGTACCAGTAGGTGCGAACGATGAAGCGGCTGCGATCGGGTGCGATGTCTCCGCCGGTTGCCTCGACACCGGGCTCGACGACGATCGGCGCGAAGCTCCAGAGCGGCAGGTCTGCCGTGCGTCGCAAGACGCGGATCGGGTCGTCGGGTGGCCCCTCGGCCTCGAACAGCAGGCTGTTGCCGAGGCGATCCTTGGTGATGATGGCGAACCGTCCGTATGCCGCCACGTCCACGAGCAACGTCTCCGCGTCGTGCCGGCCGAGATCCTCGTAGACCAGGACGTGGCGCCGTGCGAGGACGGTCCTGACGTCATCGGGGCTCGAGCCGTCTATGACGGGCTCCGGCACCTCGTAGATGGCGATGAACGGGTGAACGTGGCTGTTGTCGCCGATGTCGGCGAAGAACAGCGCCGGCGAGCCGTCGGCCCCAGGTCCGCGAGCCACGTCCTCCCAGTCCACCGCGACCGCGCCGACGATCAGGAAGGTGGCCCGCGTTTCCCCGTCGGGGCCGACCGCGAAGAAACGTGCTTGGTCGCCCGAGTCGTTGTGCGTGAACAGGATGTCCGGCTGTGAGCTGCTCGCCAGGCCGCTGGATTCGGCGATGGAGTTGTCCTGGAACGTGAACAGGATCTCGGCCGGCTGGTATGCGTGCGCGGTAGAGGGAACCGTCGTAAGCACGAAGGCAAGCAGGATCGCAGAGGGCCGGGCGGTCACGCCCTCCGTTTCGCCTCGCGCTATCCATCTTCCTGCTGGCGGCCTCCATGTCCACCAGGTGGCCGCTACCCTGTGTGCGAACATGATGGTCTTCCCTTTCGAGGTCCCGGGCCCTGCCTACCGCGCACGTCAAGTACGCGCGTGGGCTTTCGAGCGCTTCGCGCGGACCTTCGACCAGATGACCGATCTGCCGGCGCCGCTCCGGGACGAGCTGGTCGCGCGATACGGCGCCCTCCGACCGGAGCCGGTGGACGTCCGGGTGGCCGATCGAGGTGGCACGATCAAAGCCGTGTTCCCCGGTTCCTACGAGACCGTGGCGATGCGATACCCCGATCGTCGGACCGTCTGTATCTCGTCCCAGGCCGGATGCGGGCTCGGCTGCACCTTCTGCGCGACCGGTCAGATGGGACTGATCCGCAACCTCGATGCATGGGAGATCGTCGCGCAGGTGTTGTGGGCCGGCGAGGCGCTCGGCGGGCGCCCGACGAACGTGGTGCTGATGGGGATGGGTGAGCCGCTGGCCAACTACGACCACGTGCTCGAGGCCGTGCGCTCGATCCACGCCGATGCGGGGGTCTCGGCTCGCAAGATCACGGTGTCGACGGTGGGGCTCGTCCCGCAGATCGACCGGCTTGCCGCCGAGGACCTGCCGGTGACGCTCGCGCTCTCGCTGCACGCGCCCGACGACGAGACGCGCTCGAGCCTGGTGCCGGTGAACCAGCGGTGGCCCGTCGCAGCATGCATAGCGGCCGCAAAACGGTTCCGAGTAGCGCACGGGCGCCGCGTCAGTATCGAGTATGCGCTGATCCAGGACGTGAACGATCACCCCTGGCAGGCTGAGATGCTCGCCGACCTGCTGCGCGGGAGCGACATCCACGTGAACCTGATCCCGCTCAACCCGACGCCGGGCTTCGGGGTCCCGGGCTCGCGGCGGGTCGAGTCCTTCCGCCGCCGCCTGGTGGACCGGGGTGCGAATGCCACCATCCGGGACACGCGGGGCCGGGATATCGACGCCGCGTGTGGGCAGTTGGCGATCGAGGCGGCGCGCGCGTGAAGCGAGCGGTCGTCGCCCTCGTCCTGCTGCTCGCCGCGTGCGGTGGGAGCGACCTTCGCGCGGTGACGCAGGTCAGGGTCCAGGTCGAGGTGCGGGCCGACGACCAAGGGCCCCTGGAGACCGGCCTGGTGATCTGTGACGGACGACAGGCGCGGGGCACCGGCCTGTATGCGGACGAGGTGAGCGCAGTTCGCGCCTGCGACGCGATCCGCTCGAACCTGGCCGTCCAGCGCCTGCTGTTCTCCGGCCCCGATCCGGACAGGGCATGTCCGGAGATCTACGGCGGGCCGCAGCGGGCCAAGGTCGCCGGGGTGGTCGACGGGCAAGAGGTGGACGTCAGGATCGATCGAACGAACGGCTGCGGGATCGACGACTGGAACGCGCTCGAACCGCTGATCGGTCCGCCACTCGAGCCGGCGACACCCGCCTACGACGGCTGAGGAACGCTAGCCCGCGCGGCGACGAGATGCCAGGGGGATGATGTCCGCGGTGTGCTCGAGCGGAGCCGGAGCGTTGAAGATGTCGATCCGAGCCCTCCCGCCGCGAGGTTCCTTGCGCATCGCACGACGCAGACGGCGGAACGCCTCCCACGGCTCGTTCGGGTCAACGGACGCCAGGACGAGACGGCGCTCCTCCTCGAGGAGGGCGCCGACATAGTCGGGACGCTGCTGGGCGGTCTGCATCGGCGATCGCTGTGACAGTTCGCGAGTCATAGCCGGAATCCTCCCTATCCATCCCGTTCTGTCCGCATCTGCTGGGATCGGGTATGTGTCTTGCCCTCCGATACCCAAGAACGACGTCGTACAAGCGACGTTCTAGACGCGGTCCCGAAATTTCGGGACGAACCTTCGACGCGTCCGATTGGGATCTGGCAGGCGTGGATCGCTTGGTCGCGCCGAGGTGGCAGGAGATCCCTTTGAGGGGCTACCATGAGCCTTTCAGGCTATCTACCTGCGGTTTTGGTTTGCGCTCCAGTCTACTGTCTGGTAGTATCAAAGGTCCTTCATGAGTAGAGTGCGATTCAAAGTTGGTGACAAGGTCGTCTACCCGCATCACGGGGCGGCTGTCATCGAGGGGGTCCAGGACCGGGTCATGGACGGCGCGAGCCGTCGCTACTGGGTCATCCGTCTCTCTTATGGCGATCTGACCCTTATGGTGCCCCAAGACGGCACCGACGAGGTCGGTCTTCGCAACGTCGTGAACAAGAAAGAGCTCGACCAGGTCTGGAAGATCCTGCAGTCGAAGAAGCAGGCTCCGACCCCGTCGAACTGGTCGCGCCGCTTCAAGGGCCACGTCGAGAAGCTGCGGTCTGGGGATATCTACCAGGTCGCTGAGGTGGTTCGGAACCTCTCGAACCGGGACAAGACCAAGGGGCTCTCGGCGGGCGAGAAGCGGATGCTCACCAAGGCCCGCCAGATCCTGGTTTCCGAGTTGACCTTCGCGGCCGGCGTCAAGGAAGAGCGCGCGGAGGAGATGCTCGACGATGTCCTCGGCGTTACCAACGGCTCTAACTAGCCCGGCTCTCTCGGGGCCCCACAGGGGGCCTCGTTTTGCATCTCGGGGCATGGCTCTCCCACCGGCCCTCGGGCCTCTGCCACACTAGAGCCGTGGAGCGCCGTGGGATCGTGCTCGTCGAGCTGGTCCGTGTGGCGGTCGTGGGGGTGTTCACCGCGGCCGGATACGCCTTCTCTCGCGAGATCGTGGACGAGATCGACTCGAGCCGCGTGCTTCTCGGCACCGTGCTCGGAAGCGCAATCGGCTACGTGGTCGGCGGCGTGCTCGGTCGCCGGATCGGCGCGGCAGTCGGGGTCGCCGAGCGTCGCATCGCGGCGCTGGCGGGGGCCGATCTGGTCGCGGGGGCCATGGGCTTGGTCGCGGGTGGCCTGGTGGGGATCGTGCTCGGTCTGCCACTGATGCTCGTGCCTGATCGTGTCGTGGGTATCGCCATCCTCTGGCTCGTCGTGATCGTGAGTGGCTCGCTTGGCTATCGGATCGCGATCGCCAAGCGCGAGGACATCCTGCAGCTGTTCGGCCTCACGTTTCGGACCCGGGCGGCCGATCTCCGCGTCCTTGACACCAGCGCCATCCTCAACGCCCGCTTGCTGGACTACGTGCGCGCTGGGCTGATCCGGGGCACGCTCCTGCTCCCCGGGTTCGTGCTGGAGGAGGCGCAAGGGATCGCCGACTCCGCCGATCACGTCCGCAGGCGCCGCGCGCGCCACGGGCTGGAGGCCCTTGCTGCGATCCGGCGGGAAGAACTCTGCGACGTGCGGACCGTAGAGAAGACCTACCCCGAGTTCGCTGAGGTGGATGCGAAGGTGATCGCGCTCGCGCGAGAGCGAGGCGCGGCGATCGTGACCGACGATGGCGCCCTCGCGCAGGTCGCGGAGCTGCAGGGCATCGAGGTGGTCCTGTTACGCCGGGTCGCGACCGCGCTTCGTCCGGCCGTCCTGCCCGGCGAGCAGATCCGGCTCGAGCTTGCGCGCGAGGGCCGGGAGCCCGGCCAGGGGGTCGGCTACCTGGACGACGGGACGATGGTGGTCGTCGAGCAGGCAGCAGCAGAGATCGGTCGCCACGTGGATGCCGTGGTCAACAGGATCGTGCAGACCCCCGGCGGACGGATGCTGTTCGCGCGGCTGGCGGATGGCGCCGTGACGCCCGAGTCGGCACCCGCGCGCGAGGAGGGGGCATGAGCGCGTGGGGGCTCATCCCAGCGGCGGGCGCCGGCGAGCGGCTGATGATGCACGACGGGATCCCGAAGGCCATGCGTCCTGTCGCCGGCAGTGCGATGTTCGTCCACTCATTGCGGGCGTTCGATGCCGTCGATGCGATCGAGGGTGCTGTACTCGTCGTGGATGAGCTCTGGATGGAGCACGCGTTATCCGAGCTGGTCAAGGAGAGTCTGCGGATCAAGCTCGAGCTGATCGGAGGCGGGCCGAGTAGGCAAGCCTCGGTCACCCAGGGGCTCAAGGCGGTGCCCCCGACCGTCGATGCCGTGGTCGTGCACGACGCCGCGCGCCCGCTCGTCGATCCCCAGCTGGTCCAGCGTGTCCTCATGGCGCTGGACGAAGCGGACGGCGCCGTGTGCGCCGTTGCCCTCGAGGACACCCTGAAGCGCGCAGACGATCTGGTCGTCACCCAGACCGTGCCACGCGATGGTCTCTGGCGGGCGCAGACGCCGCAGGCTTTCCGAGCGGCCGTGCTTCGCGATGCCCACGCGCGCGCGCGCGAAGATGCATTCGAGGGGACCGACGACGCCGTCCTGGTCGAGCGAGCAGGTGGCCATGTGACCCTCGTCGACGGCGATCCTCGCAACGTCAAGATCACAACGGTCGGGGATCTGGCGCTGGCCGAGATGCTCCTGGAGGAAGGCGCGAGGTGATGAGGACGGAGTCGAGCTCTCGCTCGGGGATCGGGTTCGACGTTCACGCGTTCGCCGACGACAGGCCGCTAGTCTTGGGCGGCGTCACCATCCCGTCTGAGCGCGGACTCGCCGGCCACTCCGACGCCGACGTGCTCTCTCATGCTATCGCCGATGCGATCCTGGGCGGTGCCGCCCTCGGGGATCTGGGCGATTACTTCCCCGACGACGACGACCGCTGGGCGGGTGCGGACTCGACCGAGTTCGTCGTGCGTTCCGCGGCGATGATCCGGCCGGTCGCGCTGCGTGTCGTGTGCGTCGACGCGACGGTGATCCTCGAGGAACCCAAGATCGGCAAATACCGGCCGCAGATCCGCGCCCTGCTCGCGGAGGTCCTCGGGCTGGAGATCGATCGCGTCAGCGTGAAGGCGAAGACCACGGACGGGCTCGGCTTCATCGGGCGCGGCGAAGGCGCCGCCGCGCTGGCCGTCGTGACGCTGGAGTCGACCTAGGTGGTCGCCTGGGGCCGATGAGCCTCCGGTAGACTCCGCGCCGTGGCGATCGTCGTCTACAACTCCCGGAGCAGGCGCAAAGAGCCGTTCGAGCCGCTGACGCCGGGCCGGGTCACGATGTACGTGTGTGGCCCGACCGTGTACGACGACCCTCATCTCGGTCACGCGCGCGCCGCTGTCGCGTTCGACATCGTCCGGCGGGCCTTCGAGGCGCTCGGCCTTCGCGTCACCTACGTCCAGAACATCACCGACGTGGACGACAAGATCATCAACCGCGCCGCCGAAGAAGGGGCGTCCCCGTGGGAGATCGCCGAGCGCTACACGCGCGTGTACGAGGAGATGATGCGCGCGATCGGTGTGCGGCCGCCGAGCCTGACGCCGAAGGCGACCGGCCACATCACCGACATGATCGAGCTCATCGGCCGCCTGATCGAGGCGGGGAACGCGTACGCGCTCGAGGATGGCGACGTCTACTTCAGCATCGGATCGTTCGCGGGCTACGGCGGGTTGTCCGGACGGTCGCTCGAGGACATGCGCGCAGGTGAGCGCGTGGAGCCCGACCCGCGCAAGCGCAACCCGATGGACTTCGCGCTGTGGAAGGGCGCAGACAAGGCCTGGCAGGTGTCCTGGCCGGCGCCGTGGGGTGCGGGAAGGCCGGGCTGGCACATCGAGTGCTCCGCGATGAGCATGAAGTATCTCGGCGAAACGTTCGACATCCACGGCGGCGGCCAGGACCTGATCTTCCCTCACCACGAGAACGAGTCCGCGCAGTCCGAGGCAGTTACCGGGAAGCCTCTCGCGCGATACTGGCTGCACAACGGGTTCGTCACGATCAACCATGAGAAGATGTCGAAGTCGTTGAAGAACTACATGGCGCTCCGCGATGTGCTCGAGGATCATCCCGCGCCCGCGGTGCGCATGCTGCTCGCGAGCGTGCATTACCGATCTCCGCTGGACATGTCGCCCGACGTGCTCGAGGAGGCGCGCGCGGCTTGGGATCGGTTCGCCGTCTTCGCGCGCAATGCCGCCGCCGCTGCAGGCGCCGCCGCCGCCGGCGGAGGCGACACGATCGATGAGGACTACCGGGGGCGTTTCCTGGCGGCGATGGCTGATGACTTCGCCACGCCCGAGGCCGTCGCGATCCTGCACGAGATGATCGGCGAGGCGAACCCTTTGATCGACAAGGTCGAGGCCGGCGACGATCCTTCGCGGCTCGCGGAGCTGCTCGCGACGTTCCGGGCGTGCGCGGCGGTGCTGGGGCTTGATCCGATCGGCGACTGGCCGGAGGCGGGCCGCGTGCAGCAGATGCGTCCCTTGGTCGAGTTCTTGCTCGAGCAGCGCCGACGGGCGCGCGAGAACAAGGATTACGCGGGTGCCGACGCGGTTCGCGACGCGCTGGCCGACGCCGGCGTTGTCGTCGAGGACCGTTCCCAAGGCGCGCGCTGGTACCTGTCCGATCCCTGGTCATGATGTCGATCGAGGGCCGCCAGCCCGTTCGCGAGGCCTTGCGCGCGGGACGGCCCATCGACCGGATCGTGATCGCCGAGGGCGCACGCGCGGCCGGGGTGCTCGAGGAGATCCTGCGCGAAGCACGCGAACGCGGCATACCGGTCGAGCGCGTTCCGCGCGCGTCGCTCGACCGTCGCGCATCGTCGCGCGCGCACCAGGGCGTCATCGCGGAGGCGGCCGCCTACCGGACCCGCGACTGGCGCGAGGGGGTGGCCGCGGCGCGCGCGGCCGGGCGTACGCCCTTGTTGCTCGCGCTGGACGGCATCCAGGATCCCCAGAACCTCGGCGCCTTGCTTCGCTCGGCGGAGGTGCTCGGCACCGATGCGGTGATCGTGCCCGCGAGGCGCAGCGCGCCCCTCGGGGCCGCTGTGGCCAAAGCAGCGGCTGGGGCGCTCGAGCACCTCGTCGTGGACCAGGTGTCGAATGTCGAGCGCGCGCTGGCAGCCTGCAGTCAGGAGGGCCTCTGGATCGTGGCTCTCGCGGGTGAGGGCGAGCAGCCGATCGAGGATTGCGAGCTGCTCGGTGAGCCGGTGGTCGTGGTCGTCGGGGCTGAGGGCGCGGGTGTGTCCTCGCTGATCCGCAAGCGCGCGGATGCGCTGGTGCGCATCCCGATGCTCGGGCGGATCGGCTCGTTGAATGCGAGCGCGGCCGGTGCGATCTGCTTGTGGGAGGCGTCGCGCCACCGCAGAGTCGCCCCAGGCGATACGAACTGACGGTCCAAGTACCGTTTTGCCCGAATTTCCTCTTCCCGAAGTGTCGACTGGGCAGGATTGACCGCTGTCGTTGCCTTGACCCCTAGTCATTGCGGACTATATCCTCGCCCGCAAGGCGCTCAAGATCATCCCGATCTCTCCTAGCGGCGGGGGAGTACATGGCAAGAGAGCTTGAGGCGCTTCGGGTCCAGGACGGGCTCGAGGACGCCACGGACGACGAACTCGTCCTCAGGGCCCGAGCAGGCGACGATGCTGCGCTCGAGCATCTTCTGATTCGCTACAAGAACTTCGCGCGCGTCAAAGCGCGCTCGTACTTCCTGATCGGTGCGGACAAAGAGGACATCGTTCAGGAAGGCATGATCGGCCTGTACAAGGCCATCCGCGACTTCCGCCCCGACAAGCAGTCCTCGTTCCGCGCGTTCGCGGAACTGTGCATCACGCGGCAGATCATCACCGCGATCAAGACTGCGACCCGGCAGAAGCACATCCCACTGAACTCGTACGTGTCCCTTACGCGTCCGGTCCAGCAGGAGGATGGGGGAGAGCCCGACCGCGTGCTGGTGGACGTGCTGACGCAGGGCTCGAACTCGGACCCGGTGGAGCTGGTCATCTCACGCGAAGAGGTCGACTCGATGCAGACATCGTTCCGCGAGATCCTGTCGGATCTCGAGGCGAAGGTCCTGCACCTGTACCTCGAGGGCAAGAGTTACCAGGACATCTCCGAGGTGCTGAAGCGCCGCGTGAAGTCGATCGACAACGCGCTGCAGCGCATCAAGCGCAAGGTCGAGATGCACGTCGAGCGCCGTAGACTCGAGACGATGTAGCCAACGCGAACCTGTGAAGACCCCGGGACCACCCGGGGTCTTCGCTTTCTTGCGCGCGCGGTTGTTGGACGGACGATGGCGGCGGCGGTTGCCCCACCGGTCCTGTCGTACCCGGTTGGTAGGGTGCGACCATGGCATATCCGAAGGGTGCTCCTCATCCGAAACGAGTGGGCGACGTCACCACCGCAGCAGTGCTCATGCGTCTCATCGACCTCTATGGGACGGTGCTACTTCCGTTCGGAGAGAATCAACGCTACGACCTCGTCGTCGAGATCGACGAGCGACTCGTGCGCGTTCAATGCAAGACTGGCCGCCTGCGGGATGGCGTGATCAAGTTCAACGCTTGCAGCAGCTCTTACCATCATCCTGGGCGGGACCGTACCTCCGGGTACAACCACAGCTACAAGGGACAGGCAGAATTCTTCGGGGTCTATTGCCCGCAGATCGACGCGGTGTTCCTTGTTCCCGTCGATAACGTCGGCGTCCGGCTTGGAACGCTCCGGGTTGCGCCGACCGCGAATTCGCAACAACGGGGGATCCGCTGGGCTTCCGACTACGAGTTGCGAGGGTCTATCCTGAAGGACGGACCCAGGCGAGAGATACCGGGGGCCGGGGGGTGGCGGATGTCTACGCTTTTCGAGCGCGGCCCGAGGTACGCTGCTCGATGCGTGGTACCTCGCCGGGTTAGCTCAGTGGCAGAGCCACCGACTTGTAATCGGTAAACGTCGGTTCGATTCCGGCACCCGGCTCGACGGGTCCTCAGTACCATCGCGTGCTGCTTGAGACCAGGTTTCAAAGCTGATCGGCGGTAATCTCTCAGCATGAGCAATGCGTGGACCTCGGCGCTCGCGCAGCTGGACGAGGCCGCTGCGTACCTGGACCTCGACCCCGACCTCCATCGCGTCTTCCGCGAGCCCAAGCGGATCCTGCAGGTCAGCGTCCCCATCAAGATGGACGACGGCACCGTGGAGGTCTTCCAGGGATACCGCGTGCACCACAACCTGTCTCGCGGGCCGGCCAAGGGCGGCATCCGCTACCACCCAGAAGTCAGCCTGGACGAGGTCAAAGCCCTCGCGATGTGGATGACCTGGAAGTGCTCGCTGGTCAACATCCCCTACGGCGGCGCGAAGGGCGGCGTGCGGGTCGCGCCCTGGAACCTCAGCCAGGCCGAGCTCGAGCGGCTGACGCGCCGCTACGCGACCGAGATCCTGCCGTTCATCGGTCCCGACAAGGACATCCCGGCTCCCGACATGAACACCGACGAGCGCATCATGGCCTGGATCATGGACACTTACTCGAAGTTCGCGGGTCACACGGTGTCCGGGGTCGTGACCGGCAAGCCGGTCATCGTCGGAGGTTCCAAGGGACGGGCCGGCGCAACCAGCCGCGGCGTGGTCTACGTCACGCTGGCGGCGATGAAGCGGCTCGGCTGGCAGATCGAGGGTACCCGGATCGCGGTCCAGGGCTTCGGCAAGGTCGGTGGTTTCGCGGCGCAGGTCTATCACGACATGGGATTCACCGTCGTCGGGATCAGCGACTACAAGGGCGGCGTGTACAACTCCCAGGGCCTGAGCCCCTCGGCTCTGGTGCGACATCGCAACGAGGCAGACACGGTTGCGGGATTCCCCGGCGCCGACGCTATCACGAACGCTGAGCTGCTCGAGCTGGACGTGGACATGCTGGTCCCCGCCGCGATCGAGGACCAGATCACCGAGCAAAACGCGGACAAGATCCGCGCGCGCATGATCGTCGAGGCCGCGAACGGGCCGACGCAGCCGGGGGCCGACCACGCGCTCGACGAACGGGGGATATACGTCATCCCCGACGTGCTCGCGAACGCTGGTGGCGTGACGGTTAGCTATTTCGAATGGGTCCAGGGGACCCAGCAGTACTTCTGGACCGAGGATCAGGTGAACCAGCGGCTCCGTGAGGTGATGGATCGCGCCTTCGACGAGACGGCGGCATACGCCGAGGAAAACAGCGTCAGGATGAGGCTTGCCGCGCTGGCTCTGGGCATCTCTCGCGTCGCCGAGGCGCACGCGGTCCGCGGCCTTTTCCCCTGACCCCGCTTCGGTGCGTCGTTCGCCGGGGTGTGGCAGGATACTCGCCGATGGGCGAGCACCAGACCACCGAGAGAGCCCGCCTGGGCGAGCGCGAGCTCGAGGTCCTCACCTTCGAGCGGGAATGGTGGAAGCACGCCGGTTCCAAGGAGCGCGCGGTTCGCGAGCGCTTCGGGTTCTCGGTGACGCGTTACTACCAGATCCTCAACGAGATGATCGACTCGCCGGCCGCTCTTGCCGTCGACCCGATGCTCATCCGGCGCCTCCGCCGTCAACGCGCCGCCCGTCAGCGTCAGCGTGCCGCCCGCCGGCTCGGCCTGCCCGAGTGAGCCGTGCCCGGTAAGCACGCTCCCGGATCGTCGGGGTCCTTCATCCTTTCGCTGGGCCGCTCGGCCGCCTTCGCGCTCGCCGTCTTGGGCGTGGTCGTGCTGATCGCGGTCGTCGCAGTTAACTCGCGGGGTGACGAGCCCGGCTCCCGCGCGCAGGGCCCGACGAGTCCGACACCGACCACCAGCGCCGAGCCGACGAGTACGGTGAAGCCTCGATCCCCCTCGCCGGAGGCCTCGGCGAGCCTGCGGCCGCACGCGAAGGTCGCCGTTCACGTGCTCAACGGCAATGGGCGAACCGGCGCCGCCGGCGCTGTTGCATCGCAGCTCGAGGAAGACGGCTACGTCATCATCGAGCCCGGCAACTCCCCGATCATCAACCGGACGATCATCTACTACGGCGAGGGCTACCTGGACGATGCGAACGCCCTGAGGCAGCGCCACTTCGACCACGTCAAGGCCGCGCGCGTGCAGCCGCGCGAACCCGGTGTCGGTGACGAGTCCGCGAACATCGTGGTGATCCTGGGGAAGGATCAGCCGGTCTAGCGACACTCAACGCTGCCCGACGAGCACCAGGTCAGTGCGGCTCACGATGGTGACGGTGCCGCCCGAGAACGCGACATCCCCCACCTGGAACGTTCCCTCGGACGTTGTGTGGATCTCGACGGCGAAGCCTTCCCGGAATGCGAACGCGATCTCAGTCGCGCTCGTCTCGATACCGGCGAGCAGCAGCGTCTGGTCGCCGATCGGCCGCTGGCGTACGAGCGGCCGTCGCGTCGCCAGGACCACCGTCGCGCAGTCGTAGCCCTGGACGACGCGCGCGCCGTCGACGCGGCCGCGCTGCCGGCCATCGCCGGCGCCCGGCTGGTCGGTGGGACCCGGCACCGGCGTCTCCCAGGTCTCGCCGAGCCGAACCCTGCCCGACGGGAGCGGCGAGCCGAGGAGGGGTGCCAGTTCCTGCACGTCGGCGCCGATGATCTCGGCGGGCACGTCGCCCACCGACCTGATCGAGCGGACCTCGCCGTCGGGCCCGAGCACCAGCTCGGCGCGCTGCTCGGGCGGTGGATCGACTGCACGGCCGTCGCGCGCGAACGACGTCGGTGACAACGTCAGCCTTATCGTGGTCGTGGCACCCTCGAGCGAGACGATCTCAATGGTGGAACGCGCGCGCAACAGGGTGCGCTGGCGCTGCCGGTCGCCGCCGAGCTCGATCGTGGTCGTCGCATCCGCCTCGAGCTTGTAGGTGCGACGATCGCCGAGCTCGTATACCGGGGACAGGATGATCGGCGGGGTCGCGCAGGCAGCCAGCAGCAGCAGGATCACAGCGGAGAGGCGGCGCACGGGGGCAGTGTACCGGGATGGTGCGCTAGCCTTGCGCGCGGTGGGGAACCGACGAGAGAGCCTGCTCAAGTCTCTGGCGAACGTCGCGTCCGGCGCGGGCATCTTCTGCGACTTCGACGGGTGCCTGGCGCCCATCGTCGAGGTGCCCGAGGACGCCCGCGCCGTGCGCGGGACCGGCACGGTCCTTGCGCGCCTCGCCCAGCGGTTCGCCGTGGTGGCGGTGATCTCGGGCCGACCGGTGTCGTTCCTGTCGCGGCGGATCCGCGCCAAAGGCGTCCGCCTGGTGGGCCTTTATGGGATCGAGCAGCGCGTCGGCGGCCGCCTGGTCGTGGATCCCGAGGCCGAGGGCGCCCGCGCGGCGATCGAGGAAGCGGTCCGCCGATTGACCGGCGAGTTGCGCTTCATCCGGGGTGTGGTCGTGGAGCACAAGGGCCTCGCGGCGACGGTCCATTTCCGGCGGGCAGCCGACCCCGAAGAGGCGCAGGCTCGCGCGGAGCCGATCGTCGACCAGGTCGCCCGGAGCGCCGGGTTCGATCTGATGCATGGGCGCAAGGTCCTCGAGATCAGGCCGCGCGCCGGCGGCGACAAGGGCGACGCGTTGCGTCACATCGTGCGCGAGACCGGCGTGCGTGCGGCGCTGGTCGCCGGAGACGACGTCGGCGATCTTGCATCGTTCGCCGCGGTCTCGGGCCTGTCGCCCGCGGTGCGCGTCGCGGTCGGATCGGACGAGTCGCCGCCCGAGCTGCTCCACCGCGCCGACGTCGTGGTCGGGTCACCGGCGGAGTTCGTCGAGCTGCTCAGCCGTCTCGCAGACGAGACAGGTCCTTGAGTTGCGTGCCCAGCCAGCGCGCCGGCGACGTGCCGCGCGCGAGGGGACGCAGCCGCTCGGCCATCGCCTGTCGCTCGCCTCGATCCATCGCGAGCGCGCGCTCGATCGCCGCGGCGGTGCCCGCGGGATCGAACGGGTTCACGATCAAGGCTGCCGGCGCCAGCTCGGCGGCCGCGCCGGCGTTGCGTGACAGCACCAGCACGCCGTCGCGCTCGTTCAGGCACGGACCCTCGCGCGCGACCAGGTTCATGCCGTCGTAGACGGGGTTGACCACCAGCACGTCGTAGCGCTGATAGGCGGCCAGCGTTCGGGGGAAGTCGTCTTCGATCTCGACGACCAGCGGCTGCCAGCTCGGCGTGCCGAACCGCTCGTTGATCGCGGCCGCGCGTATCTTGCACGCCTGAACGTACTCCTCGTACTCGGGGACGCCGTGGCGGCTGGGTGTCAAGAACGCCAGGTGGATGATCCGCTCGTGCAGGTCTGGGCGCTGCTCGAGCAGCATCTCGTACGCGATGAATCCGCGCAGGATGTTCTTCGACAGCTCCGTGCGGTCGACGCGCAAGATCAGCGTTCGGTCCCGGACCACGTCGTCGATGCTCGCGCGCGCGCGTGCAACATCTGCTCGTGCCGCCTCCTCGGACAGGTTGTGGATGTTCACGCCGATCGGATAGACGCCGACCCGCGTCGTCCCGCGCTCGTGCCAGATCGTCTTCCCACGCACACGCGCGCCGAGCAGCTCGCGGCAGCAGTCTGTGAAGTTCCGGGCCCAGCGCTGCGTGTGAAACCCGACGATGTCCGCCCCGAGCATCCCCTCGAGCAGCGCAGCGCCCCAGGCGTCGGGCAGCACGCGATAGTTGTCCGGCGAGCTGAACGGGATGTGCCAGAAGAAGGCCTGCTGCAGATCCGGCCGGCGCTCACGCAGGAGCGCCGGCACGAGGCTGAGGTGATAATCCTGCGGCAACACCGCCGATCCGCGGGGCGCTGCCTCGGCGATGGTGGCGGCGAAGCGTTCGTTCACCGCCCGGTAGGCATCCCAGGCCTCCGCCCCTCCGGCGCCGAACGCGGGTGTGCGTGGTGAATCCCACAGATCGTGATGGAGGAACCAGAGGGTGCGGTTCGAGAACTCGTTGTAGTAGAGGTCGTAGGCGGCGGGATCCAGATCCGTGAGGTGGACGTGAAGGATGCCGCGCGCGCCCGCGCCCAGATGCCGATCCACGTCGAACGCTCCGCGACCGGCGGCGGCCTCCTCGCGATCGACGTCGGTGATCGCCGCCGCGATCCAGGTCGCGTCGCGTGCGAGCAGCGCGCCGCCGACCGCGGTCACCAAGCCACCGACCCCGCGGCGCTGCTCGATCGAGCCGTTCGTCCGAGCGAGCACGACCGGACCACGGTTGGAGGCGACGACGATGGGCGTGGCGTCCACGGCCCAAGCCTACCCGAGCATCACACCGCGGAAACTGGGCTCACATCGACAATGACGCGAACAGGTCCAGGTAATCGGAGATGCTGCGTGTGCTGAGGTAGCGTTCGCGCACCAGGGCCCGCCCGGCGCGCCCCATCTCGTGCGCGCGCTCAGGATCCTTGAGCAGCTCGACGGTCCGGCGCGCGCACTCCTCGACCGTGCCGACCAGGAAGCCGTCCTCGCCGTCCTTGATCTGAAGCCTGATCCCGCCGACATCGCCACCGACGACCGGTTTGCGTTTCCACAAGCCCTCCGAAACGACCAGGCCGAAACCCTCGCGCAGCGATTTCTGGATGATCACGTCGGCGGACCGCTGGATCGCGTTCACGACCAAGGCCCCGACGTCCTGGAAGTTCGACAGCAGAAGGAT
Source organism: Actinomycetota bacterium (assembly GCA_036397635.1). Lineage (GTDB taxonomy): Bacteria > Actinomycetota > AC-67 > AC-67 > AC-67 > DASWIP01. The sequence continues at coordinate 30,184 of DASWIP010000038.1, forward strand.
GTCCGGGTCGTTCGCGCGGTGCTCGTCGGTCTTGCGGAAATAGTGCCACCCCTCGGGGTCATCGGTCGCCATCGAGGCGACCATGACGAGCTGGACGCCCGGGATCTCCTCTTTCACCAATCGGTACGCGTCGATCACGCCGAGAGGATCCTTCCACGGGTCGAAGCGTGACACTTGGACGAGGATCGGCCGGGCCAGATCGATCCCGTACCGCCGTTCCACCTCGGCCACGATCTCGTCGTCCACCGGGATGTTCTTCAACGACAGCGGGTCGATCGACGGGGGGATCAGCACGATCTGGGGACCGGCCATGTCCGCGGGCACGAAGTCCCGCATGGTGAAGATCGCGGCGTCGTATGGCTCGAGCATCGGCCGCAGGAAATCCCAGACGGGCGGGTGAGGTGCGGTTAGATCGATGTGGCATCGCCAGATCCAGCGGCCGGCGGGATGGCCGACGTGCTCGAACAGGATCGGCAGCAACCCGGCCGGTTGCGGATCGTGCACGACCACGAAGTCATACTTGCCATCGTAGATCTTCGCGTTGTCCTCGTTGACCTCGCGGTAGATCTGTTCCATCCGCTCGGTCCACACCACCTCGGCTCCCTGGAGGCCGTTGTGGATCGCCTTGGTGACGGTGAAGAACTCCTCGTCGCCGTCGATCACCCGCCACTCGGCGTCGATACCCAGGTCCCTGTACAGCGGAACCTGGGTATAGAGCAGCTCGGCGACCCCGCCTCCGAATGCCGTCGAGTTGATGTGCAGCAGGCGTGCCCCCCGGAAGGGCTCGGCGCGCCGGCGGAGGCCTTCGATCACCTCGGCTCCGACGACCGCCGCGTAATCCCCCAGGTGTCTCGGCGGGATCGGGACGTGTTTCAACATCGGTGGGCGCCGGGAGCGGCTTCCATGACGTCATGCTACTCCCGGCTCGGTGTGCTCCCCGGTCACGAGGAACCCACAGCGGCTCCGTATGATGAGCCTCGTGGCAGTGCAGCCTCTGACGCTCGGGGACCGCATCCGGCACTCCGGCATCATCGCCTGGTCGCTGATCGGGATCGGGTTGGTTCTGTACGGTTTCTTCCGCTTCTTGCTCGGACCTGTGGCCGTGGTGTTCGCACCGCTGGCGATCGCGCTCGTCGTGACGTATCTGCTGAATCCGATCGTCGGGATACTGGTGCGGCGGGGGATGCGCCGCGGCTGGGCGGTGCTGTTGATCTACCTTGTGTTCCTGATGGTGGTGGGGGTCATCCTCGGCCTGCTGATCCCCGTGATCGCGCATCAGGTGTCGGGGTTCATCGATGCCGTCCCCGGCTACGTGCAAGACATCGTGGACGCGATCAACCGCTTCGCGGCGCGACGCAACCTCGACTTCCGTCTCGACATCTCCTCCGAGCAGATCAGCGACGTGATCACCGATAACCGAGAGACGATCATCTCGTTCCTCGGCGGCGTCGGGTCGGTCGCGGGTCAGATCCTCCACATCCTGATCTCGATCGTCATCGGGATCATCCTGTCGGTCTACCTGCTGCTCGATCTGCCGAAGATCCAGCACTCCGTGATGGCCGTCGTCCCCGACGAGCGGCGCGCGGAGGTTCGCGACCTCGCTGAGCGGGTCGGGTCGGCGCTCGGAGGATTCTTCCGAGGGCAATTGTTCGTGGCCTTGTTCGTCGGCGTCGCGAGCGCTATCGGCTTGACCCTGATCAAGCTCCCCTTCGCCGTGCTGATCGGGTTGATCGCCGGCATCTTCAACCTCGTGCCCCTGATCGGGCCGTTCCTCGCCGCCGTGCCCGCGGTCCTGGTCGCCCTGCTGTCGGATCATCCCAGCCGGGCGATCTGGGCGCTTGTGGTTCTCCTGGTGGTCCAGCAGATCGACAACCACATCATCAGCCCCAACGTGATGGGACGCACCGTACGACTCCATCCCGTCACCGTCATGCTCGCGCTGCTGGTGGGCGCGACCATCGCGGGCATCCTCGGGATGCTCGTGGTCATCCCCGGCGTTGCGGCAGCGAAGATCGTGATCACGTTCCTGTGGGATCGGCGTCACCATTTCGTGGCGGTCGAACCGGCAGCGGAGGACGAGACCGCGCCCGGGTAGGCCCCTTTTCGAGGACGCGGTGGCGGAAGGCGCGCTGTAGCTGATCGGATCAGGCGCGCGCGGCCGCCTCGCGGACGGTGTCGGCCCAGCCGAGGTTCTGCGGCCGTTCGGTCACCAGCACGTTATCCATCGCCTCGATGCGCGCGGCCAGCGCGGGATCGTCTTCGAGCGCGTCTCCGACGAGCACCATCGTGCCGACGTATGCGGCGAGCTCGAGATCGGCGACCGCATCGCCGATCGCGATGCATCCGTCGGCAGCGAACCCGCGGCGCGCCCGATCCAGGCCGACCGCATGGCCCTTCGTGACCCCGCGCGGCTGCAGGTGGTAGACGCGCGCGCGGCCGGGCTCGAGACGCAGGTATGCGCCGCGCAGTCGCCCGTTGTCGTGCAGCTCCAGCCAGTCGTGCCCCTGCGACCACAGCAGCTCGTTGGCCTCGTCGACGTCGAGCAGTCCACGGAACAGCTGGGTGCACTGCCGCCACGTGTGCCAGGGCGCGTGATACTCGATCGACCCCTCGTACCGTTCGAGCAGCATCGCGATCGCCCCCGTGCGCTCCATCTGCTCGACCGGCATCCCACCCTCGGGCGTGGGGCCGAAGTTCTGTACCACGGTCCGGCCGTTCTCGTAGGCGATCAGCGCGCCCATCTCGGCGATCACCGTGGACAGCCCGAGGATGCGCGCGTCGGTCACCAGGCCCTGGAGCGCGCGCCCGGATGCCGGGACCAGGTCGATGCCCGCCCGCATGGCCGCCAGCAGCGCCTCGACCGGCTCGGTCGTCGAGTCCCCGGACGGCGTATGCACGAACGAACCGTTCCGGCCGAGCATCGTGCCGTCGAGATCGGTGTAGATGACCCTGGCGCCTGCGAGGCGGTCGAGGTGCTGGGAGAGGTGTTTCACGTCGGCCATCGGGGCTGATGGTACCCGTGCCTGGAACCCCGTAACGGTCCTCGTTCATTTGTCCTATCCTTAGGGGTCACATGGGCGCGATCGTCGGTCTCCGATGCCGTGAATGCGACCGGGAGTACCCGGTCGAGCCGGTGCACGTCTGCGAATGGTGCTTCGCGCCGCTCGAGGTCGTCTTCGACTACGACGAGATCGCGAACACGATGACGCGCGAGCGCGTCGCCGCCGGCCCGGCGTCGCTGTGGCGCTACACCGACCTGCTGCCGGGTGGCGAGAAGCGCGTCGACCTCGGCGCCGGCATGACGCCACTCGTGCCCGCGCCGCGGCTGGGGGCCGCGCTGGGACTGCACGACCTGTGGCTGAAGAACGACACGGCCAACCCGACGCACTCTTTCAAGGATCGGGTCGTGTCGGTTGCGCTGACCATGGCGCGCGAGTTCGGTTTCACGACCGTCGCCTGCGCCTCCACCGGAAACCTGGCGAACGCGGTCAGCGCGCACGCCGCTGCCGCCGGCCTGGATGCTTACGTGTTCATCCCGGCCGACCTCGAGCAAGGCAAGGTGGTCGCCTCGGCGATCTACGGACCGAAGTTGATCTCGGTCGAGGGCACGTACGACGACGTCAACCGCCTGTGCGCCGAGATCGCGGGAACTTACGAATGGGCCTTCGTCAACGTCAACATCCGGCCCTACTACGCCGAGGGCTCCAAGACCCTGGCGTTCGAGATCGCCGAGCAGCTGGGCTGGCGCGCCCCCGATCATGTGATCGTGCCGATCGCGAGTGGATCACTGCTGACCAAGATCCGCCGGGGACTGGACGAGCTGGTGCGCGTCGGGCTGCTCGACGGGCATCAGACCAGGATCAGCGGTGCGCAGGCCACCGGCTGCTCGCCGGTCGCGGCCGCGTTCAAAGCCGGCGAGGAGCACGTTCGACCGGTCAAGCCGAACACGATCGCGAAGTCTCTGGCCATCGGGAACCCGGCCGACGGCTACTATGCGATCAAGACCGTGATCGAGACCGGCGGGGCGATCGAGGACGTCGGCGACGATGAGATCGTCGAGGGGATCTCGTTGCTGGCCCGGACCGAGGGTATCTTCACCGAGACGGCCGGCGGGGTCACTATCGCCACCTTGCGCAAGCTGGCGGCCGCCGGGGTCGTTCGCCCTGAGGAGCGCACGATCGCCCTGATCACAGGCGACGGCCTGAAGACGATCGAGGCCGTCACGTCGATCGCCGTCCCGTCGATGACGATCGCACCGCGTTTGGAGGAGTTCGCTTCGTACATGGAGGATCGCCCGTGAGCACGACCGTCCGCATCCCGACCCCTCTGCGAAACATGACCGCCGGCGCGTCCGAGGTGACGATCCCCGGCGGAACGGTCCGCGATCTGATCGATGGGCTCGAGCATCGGTACCCGGGGATGCGCGCGCGCCTGTGCGAAGACTCCGGCCAGGTTCGGCGCTTCGTCAACGTCTTCGTCGGGGACGAGGACATCCGATTCCTCCAGGGGCTCGACACACCGGTCCCCGACGGGACGCAGGTTTCGATCATCCCCGCCGTCGCCGGAGGCGGCCTCTAAGCTGCATCGTTGCCGGCCCCCCAGGGCTCGGCTACCATTTCCGCAGGTAGATACGCATTTTCCTGACGCCCATGCTGCGATTCTCTCTCCGTACCGAGTACGGCCTCCGGGCCTTGATGGAACTCGCCGCCCGCGCGGACGAGGCGCCCGTGCCTGCCCGGGTGATCGCCGAGAGCCAGGGCATCCCCATGCGGTTCCTCGAGCATCAACTGGCCGCCCTGCACAAAGCCGGGCTGGTCTCGTCGCAACGCGGCGCCGCCGGAGGGTACGTGCTCGCGCGCGAGCCAGAGGAGATCCGCATTGTCGATGTGATCGAGGTGCTCGAGGGTCCGCTCGCACCGATGTTCTGCCTCGAGCCGCACGAGGAGTCGTGCGAGCAGTCGCATCAATGTGGCTTGCAGGATCTGTGGGTGCGCGTCGAGGAGGCGGTCCGTTCGGTCTTCGAGCGAACCTCCGTCGCCGACCTGGTGACACGTCATCGAGAGCTGCAGCCGTTGCTGTGGCCGGTCACGATGACGCCGGAGATGCGACGCACCTAAGCACGGTCGCACGCCGTATCGTTCAGTGCCGTCGCGCTCGTATGTGCGCGAAGCATTGACATCGCGCGAAACGCATCTACACTCGCCTCGGTGTGACGCTTCAGTCGTTGGAGCGTTCCGTACGGGAGGTGGTGCCTAGTGCCCCCGAAGAGGAAAGCGGCGAAGAAGACCGCGCGCAAGACCACGCGCCGGCCTGCCGCGAAGAAGGCAAAGGCTCGCAAGCCTGCAGCCAAGAAGGCGAAGGCTCGTAAGCCGACGGCACGTAAGAAGGCGGCGGCCCGTAAGCCCGCAGCCAAGAAGGCGGCCCGGAAGCCGGCCCGTCGCAAGAAGGCGACGGCGGCAGCCCGCAAGCCCGCCGCGAAGCGCAAGACGGCTGCTCGCAAGACAACTGCGCGGAAAGCAACGCGTCGCAAGGCCAAGAAGTAGCCGCCGCAAGCATCTTCCGTTGCACGCGAAGAGGCCCGTTTCTCTGGGCCTCTTCGGCGTGTACGGCCTGTGTCTGGTTGGATGGAGCGATGCCCGACTCGCTGCGCACCCTCCACGACAACGTCGTCACCTGCCGCGCGTGCCCTCGACTCGTTGCCTGGCGCGAGGGGGCCGCGGCCGATCCGCCAAAGCGCTTCCGAGGGCAGGAGTACTGGGCCCGTCCCCTTGCCGGGTTCGGCGATCCGCGCGCGCGGTTGCTCGTCGTGGGACTCGCGCCGGCTGCGCACGGCGGGAACCGGACCGGCCGCATCTTTACGGGCGACCGCTCGGGGGACTGGCTGTTCGCCGCGCTGCACCGGGCCGGATTGGCGAACCAGGCCGCGTCGATCTCGCGTGGCGATGGGCTGCGCCTGGCCGACTGCTGGGTCTGCGCGGCAGTTCGATGCGCGCCGCCGACGAACAAGCCGACCGTCGAGGAGCGCGATACCTGTCTCCCCTATCTCGTGCGCGAGCTGGCGCTGCTGCGCCGTGCGCGCGCGATCCTGGCGTTGGGCTCGTTCGCCTGGGACGGCGTGCTGCGCGCGGCCGCGGGGCGCGGGGTCGAGGTGAGGCCCAAGCCTCGGTTCGGCCACGGGGCGGTCGCCGATCTCGGCGGCCGTTGGTCGCTGGTGGGCTCGTACCACCCCAGCCAGCAGAACACTTTCACGGGGCGGCTCACCGAGGCCATGCTCGACGAGGCGATCGGCGAGGCGACGCGTCTGGGGAAGGCCGGCGGGCGGTGAGCGCGACGGGGACTTGCCACGGGCCCGGTCCCCGCCGTATATATTGCTCTTAGCACTCTCGACCAGAGAGTGCTAGGCACTCTCCAGTGGGGAGTGCCAGCCGGCCGGGACCCGGCCGGAAAGCCGTGTGAGTGAGGCAGAGAGGGGTTACGAGCCCCTGCCGAACCCATCAGGGAGGGATGGTATGCCCGCGAAGTTGATCATGTTCAACACGGAGGCGCGCTCCAAGCTGGAGAGCGGCATGAACCAGTTGGCCGATGCGGTTCGTGTGACTTTGGGCCCCAAGGGCCGCAACGTGGTGATCGAGAAGAAGTGGGGTGCCCCGACGATCACCAACGACGGGGTGTCGATCGCCAAGGAGATCGAGCTCGAGGATCCGGTCGAGAGGATCGGCGCCGAGCTGGTCAAGGAAGTCGCCAAGAAGACCAACGACGTGGCCGGCGACGGGACCACGACCGCGACGGTGCTCGCCCAGGCGATGGTCCGAGAGGGATTGCGCAACGTGGCCGCCGGGGCCAACCCGATGGGCCTCAAGCGCGGGATCGAGAAGGCCGTCGACCGCGTCGTCGAGCACATCAAGAGCGCCGCCAAGGAGATCGAGGACAAGGACGAGATCGCGCACGTCGCATCGATCTCGGCCAACAACGACCCCGAGATCGGCGCCATGATCGCCGAGGCGATGGACAAGGTCGGTAAGGACGGAGTCATCACCGTCGAGGAGTCCCAGACCTTCGGGCTCGAGCTCGAGCTGGTCGAAGGGATGCGCTTCGACAAGGGCTACATCTCGCCGTACTTCGTCACCGACCCCGACCGGATGGAAGCCGTCCTGGAGGACCCCTACATCCTGATCGCCAACTCGAAGATCTCGGCGGTCAAGGATCTGCTGCCGGTGCTCGAGAAGGTCATGCAGTCGGGCAAGCCGCTGGTGATCATCGCCGAAGACCTCGAGGGTGAGGCGCTGGCGACCTTGGTCGTCAACAAGATCCGCGGCACCTTCAAATCGGCCGCGGTGAAGGCCCCCGGCTTCGGCGATCGCCGCAAGGCCATGCTGCAGGACATCGCGATCCTGACCGGCGGCCAGGTCATCTCCGAGGAGGTCGGTCTCAAGCTCGAGAACACCTCGCTCGACATGCTGGGTCACGCGCGCAAGATCGTCATCACCAAGGACGAGACCACGGTGGTCGAGGGCGGCGGCGACGCCGACCAGATCAAGGGCCGTGTCCAGCAGATCAAGAACGAGATCGAGAAGACCGACTCGGACTACGACCGCGAGAAGCTGCAGGAGCGACTCGCGAAGCTGGCCGGCGGCGTCGCGGTGATCAAGGTCGGCGCGGCGACCGAGGTCGAGCTGAAGGAGAAGAAGCACCGGATCGAGGACGCGGTCAGTGCGACCAAGGCGGCCATCGAGGAGGGCATCGTCGCCGGTGGCGGCGTCACCCTGCTCCAGGCCCAGTCCGCGCTGGACAAGCTCGAGCTCGACGGCGACGAGAAGACCGGTTCGCTGATCGTTCGCCGTTCGCTCGAAGAGCCGGTCAAGCAGATCGCGCTCAACGCCGGCCTCGAGGGCGGCGTCGTGGTCGAGAGGACCCGCACGCTCGACACGGGCTGGGGTCTCAACGCCGACAGCGGCGAGTATGTCGACCTGATGAAGGCCGGCGTCATCGACCCGGCGAAGGTGACGCGCTCGGCGCTGCAGAACGCGGCGTCGATCGCGGCCCTGTTCCTCACCACCGAGGTGGTCGTGGCCGAGAAGCCGGAGAAGCACCCGTCGGCCCCGGCCATGCCCGGCGGCGGGATGGACGAGTTCTAAGCACCACGCGAGACCGAGGGGCGGCCCGAAGGGCGGCCCCTCGGTCGTTGAACGAGGGGGTCGATGCGGACCCCCTCGTTCGCTGACGCTGCTCGGATCTAGATCGCGAGCACCAGATAGCTGCCGCTCACGGTTGCCGACCGGTTGTTGTGGATGTCCACCGCCGAGACGCGGACCGTGTGCGGTCCGGGCACCAGACCCTCCGCGGTCGCCGACCACGTGACCGAGGTGCCGTTCGCCGGGTCGACCGGGACAATCATGCTCTCGACCCGGGTGCCCGCGGCGTTGAAGTACTCGACCAGGACGTGGGAGACGCCCTTGTCGTCGGTCGCGGTGCCGGTGATCGTGAACTCCTCACCCGGGAGGAACACCGTGTTGTTGGCGGTGGTGATCTCGACGGTCGGCTTGGTCGCGTCCACCTCGAAGGTGACCGGGTCCGACGGGTCGCTCACGTTGCCGACCGCGTCGCGGGCCGTCGCCGTCAGCGTGTAGGTGCCGGTCGAGAACGACGCGTTCAGCGACCAGGTTCCCGACGGGCTCGCCGGTGCGCTGCCGATCACGGTGGCGCCCACGCGGACCGTCACGGTGCTGTTGGCCTCGGCCGTCCCCTGGATCGTCACGGCGGCACCCTGCGTCGAGCCGTCGGCCGGCGAGGTGATGACCGGCTTCGCCGGAGGCGTGGTGTCGGGCGTCACCGTGAACGAGCGCGGGGCGGACGACGGGCTGACGTTCCCCGCCGCATCGCTCGCGGTTGCGGTCACGGTGTGCGCGCCCGGCGAGAACGGCGCGTTGACCGTCCAGTTCCCGGCGCCGGTGACGGTGGCGACCCCCACCTGCGTCGCGCCCTCGAAGACGCGCACTGTGGTGCCGGCCTCTGCCGTGCCCTGGATGGCGACCACCGTGCTGGTGACGACGGCGCCCTCGGCCGGCGTGTTGATGACCGGCGCGACCGGCGCAGTGGCGTCGACGGTGAAGCTGCGTGGCGCCGACGCGGGGCTGCTGTTACCGACCTCGTCCACGGCGGTCGCGGTGATCGTGTGCGAGCCATCCGCGAACGTGCCCGACACCGACCAGTTGCCGGTGATGTCGGCGACGTCCGTGCCCACGGTGGCGGCGCCCTCGTTGACGGTCACGGTCGAGCCGGGCTCGGCCGTACCGCTGACCGGGACGTTACCGCTGGTGAACGCTGCGCCCTCCGCGGGGGCCACGATCACCGGCGCGGCCGGTGCGGTCGTGTCCACCGTGAAGTTCCGGTCCGCCGATGCGGGGCTGGCGTTGCCGGCGGCGTCGTGCGCGGTCGCGTTGACGGCGTGGGGGCCGTCGGTGAACGAGTGCGTGACCGACCAGTTGCCTGAGCCGTCCGCGGTCGCCGTCGCGATCAATGCTGCCGCCTCATGGATCTCGACGCTGGTGCCCGCCTCGGCGGTCCCCGAGAGGTTGACCGCGGCGTTGCTGAGCGCGGCGCCCTCTGCGGGCGTGACGATCACCGGCGTCGCCGGGGCCGTCGCGTCGCTCGTCCACACCTGGCTGGCTGGGGTGGGGTCGACGTTGCTCGCGGCGTCGCGCGCGCGCACCTCAAAGGTGTGCGAGCCGTCGGGCAGACCCGTGTACGTGTGTGGCGACGAGCAGGCGGTGAAGCTGCCGGCGTCGAGCGAGCAGTCGAACACGGCTCCCGCCTCGTTCGAGGTGAACTCGAACGTCGCGTCGGCGGAGGCCACCAGCCCGCTCGGGCCGGAGGTGATCGTGGTGTCCGGAGCGGTCGTGTCCACCGTCCACGTCCGGCTCGCCGGCGACGTGTCGGCGTTGCCGGCTGCGTCCACGGCGTACACCTCGAACGTGTGGGAGCCGTCGCTGAGCCCGGTGACGGTGTGCGGCGACGAGCAGCTCACCTCGGAGCCCCCGTCGACGCTGCAGATGAACGAGCCGGCTTCGGTCGAAGTGAACTCGAACGTCGCCGAGCCGGAGTTCACCACGCCGGTCGGACCACTGGTGATGGTGGTGTCCGGGGCGACCGTGTCGACGCTGAACTCACGGTTCGGCGTGCTGAACGGTCCCACGTTGCCGGCGGCGTCGATCGCCCGAGCGCGCAGCTGGTGGACCCCGTCGGGGAAGGTGTGGGTCATCGACCAGTTCCCGTCCCCATCGGCGACCGGCATGCCGATCGCGCCGTTGGGAGGCCAACGCACGTCGAGGGTCGCATCCGCCTCAGCCGTGCCCTCGATCGTCACGTTGGACGTGTTCAGGGCTTGGTCTTCCGTCGGCGAATCGATGAACGGTGCCAGCGGCGCGACGGTGTCGACAGTGAAAGCGACGATGTTCGACCGTCCGCCTTCGTTGTTACCGGCGTCGGTGGCGGTGGCCTCGACGCTGTGCTCGCCCTGAGCGAGGCCGGTCAGCGTCACGGTCCAATCCCCGGCGCCGTCGGCGGTCGTGGTGCCGAGCACGTTGTTGGTCTGCGCTTCGTAGAGCGTGATGTCCGTACCCGGCTCGGCGGTACCCGATACCGGAACCGTGGTCGAGGCGATGATCGCGCCGTCCAGCGGCGCCGTGATCACCGGCGCGTCGGGCACGCTCGTGTCCACGTTGAACGTGAAGGACACGGGCGCCGTCGTCGTGGGCGTACCGGTGTCGGTCCCGGTGGTCTCCGCCGTGTACGGGCTGCCGGACTCGGGCAACGTGCCCTCGGTCGGCGTGAAGGTTACGGTGTTCCCGCTTTCGGAGACCGTCCCGGCGATGAGGGTGCTGGCGTTGTTGCGCACCTGCATCGTCCCGACCGACACTGGCTCGGAGTAGGTGGCCGTCACCGTGGCGACCACGTTCTGAGTCTCGCCGTCCGCCGGGTCGGTGCTGACGAGTGCCGGCGCGGCGGCGTCGACGATGAACGTGCGGTCCGCCGACTCGTCCCCGGTGTTCCCGGCGACGTCGGTGGCGACCGCGTGGATCGTGTGCGGTCCTTCGGACATCGTGACGGCGGGCAGCGCCCACGCGCCGCCGGTCGCGGCGGCGGTCCCGATGAGCGTGGTGCCCTCGTACACCTCGACGGTGCTGTCTGCCTCCGCGGTGCCGGTGATGCCGAACGGAACGGTGGAGACGACCGCATCCTGCGCGGGCACATCGATCACGGGTGCCGCCGGGGCCTCGGTGTCCACCGTGAACGTGCGGTTGGTCGAGGTGGTGACCACTGCCGTGACGACGTCGGTGGCCTCGGCCCGGATGATGTGCGAGCCGTCGGTCATCGAGACGGTCATCGACCAGGCGCCGGCGCCGTCCGCCGTGGCCTGTCCGAGTTCGCCGATGCCCTCGTACACGCGCACGACAGCGTTGCCTTCGGCGGTGCCCGAGATCGGCACGTTCGAGGTGGTGACGTACGAGGCTTCGGCCGGCGAGAGGATCACCGGCGTGACCTGGTTCGTATCAAGCGTGAAGTCCACCGACGCCGAGAGCGGGCCGAAGTTTCCCGCGGCGTCGCGTGCGCGTGCGGTCAGCGTGTGCGGCCCTTCGGCGAAGCTGTGGTCGACGCTCCACGATCCGGTGCCGCTGGCTGTCGCCATGGCGATGAGCGACCCGTTGCGAAGGATCTCGACCAACGAGTCGGCCTCCGCGCTTCCCGAGATCGTCACGGGGTTGGCGCCGTGGATCGAATCGTCGACCGGGCTCGCGATCGAAGGCGCGGCGGGCGCGGTCCGGTCGATCGTGAACGAGACCGGAGCCGAGGTCGAGGAGTTGCCCGCCGAGTCGGTGGAGGTCGCCGTGAGGACGTGCGTCCCGTCACCCAGCGTTACGTTGAGGCTCCACGCGCCGCTGCCGTTGGCGGTGCCGATCGCAAGCGTGCTCCCAGCCTTGCGGACCCGGATGGTGGTACTTGGGTCGGCGGTGCCGCTTACGGCGATCGGGTCCGCGGCGTTGGTCAGCGATCCGTCGGCGGGGGCGGTGATCACGACCGTTCCTGGGGCGGTGTTGTCGACGGTGAAGGTCCAGTCAAGCTCGGTGGGCCCCGAGATCTGGTCGGCGTCGAGTTCGGCGGTGTACGGGCTCGCACCCTCGGTGAGTGACTCAGCGGGGGTGAAGCGGATCTCACGCTTGCCCCCGGTCGCGGACGTCGGCCCCTGCAGGCTCGTCGAGCCTGCGACCAGGTTGTTGTTCTTGTCGCGCAGCACCAGCGTCGAGCTGGGCTGGATGTCCTGGTCGGATGACGCGCCGACGAAGGGGACGTCGGCGGAGCGCGCCGTGGCCCCGTCGGCCGGCGAGGTCGTGAATGCGCCGCTCGCGTTCTCGAAGTCGTAGGTCGTCCCGTTCAGCTCGAGCGCGTCGGCGTACCCGACGAACCCTGTGGCACCGGCGCCGCTGGTCCCAACCTCGAGCGCGAGAGAGTCCTGGAATATGTTGATCACCGCGTCGGGGTGGTCGTTGATGTAGCCCGCAAGCGTGAAGGTGGGTGTCTGTCCGGCAGTCGTGCTCCACCACTGGCCGGTGAGCGCGTTCCATCCCTGCCACGCGCCGGTCGCAACCGAGCCGTTGTTCGACGGCTCGAAGATCAGGTGCTCGTTCGTGGTGCTGCCGCCACCGTGGTTCACCCACAGCTTCAAGGCGATCGCCTGGGGGGCGTTGGCGGAGACGTACGTGTGATAGCCCAGCGCCGTGATCTCGTCCAGGCGCATCCCCGCGAACTGAGCGGTCTGCAGGCGCGCGAACTGGTTCGCGTCACCGATCGTCAGGCGGAGGCTGCCGGCGCCGCTCGGTGGCGTGCCGACCCCGTTCGTGAAGCTTGCAGTCGTGTTCGGATGTGAGCCTGTGGTCGCCAACTGCCAGGCGCCCATGTTGTTCTGGCTAACCACCTGGGTGGCGGCGAAGGCGGGTACGGCGGATCCGAGCACCATCGCAACGACCAATGCGCCGGTGAGACGCCGGGCGTGTTTGCGCGTGCGTGCTCCAGATGGGGCTCGCTCCTTGCTTGCGGTGATGTCGCTCACGGCGGTCCTCTCCTTGTCGCTCTCCGTCCGCCACGGACGGTGATTCGCGAGCTTGCGCACTCGATATCGAAATGCGGGGACTCTTCTGGCCCCTTCCGCCGTAAGATTCAGGCCCGGCCGCGGGCATCCTCCCTCTCCGCGGTCGCAAACTGTCCGTTTTTCCGGAACAGCGACAATTCCTCGCGCGCACGGTGGTAAGGAGTCTGAGGGGCTGCTCTGCCGGTTCCCCCGGATCGTTCGCGGTCGTGATGGCGCTGATCACTCCCCGTGTCGGATGGCGGGATTTTCCGGTACCGCTTGCGGCGGCGTACGCTGCTCGACCGTATGGAAGATCGGATCGGAGGGGACATGTACGGGACCGTGGCGCGCGCGAAGGTGAAGGCAGGTCGCCTCGATGACGTTGTGGCGTTGATGAACGAGTGGGAGCGGGATCACAAGGCCGAGGGTGCGGTTGCCAACTACCTCTACAGTCTGGATGTGGATGCGACCATGATCGTCATGGCCGTCGTGTTCCGGGACAAGGCCAGCTACGTGGCCAACGCGGATGACCCCGAGACCGACACTTGGTACCGGCGGTTCCGCGAGCTGCTCGAAGACGATCCAGAGTGGAGCGACGGCGAGATCGTCTACGGCAGCGCTTGAGGACCCCGGCTGGCGGGGGTGGCATGGGCGACCTAGGCTTCCTCGGAGGAACTGATCCCAGGAGGCAGTCATGGCCGTGACCGAACGTGAGAGCAAGCTCGATCCCGACGTCAGAGAGTTCATCGCTCAGCGCAAGCAACTGCTGATCGGCGGTGAGTGGGTGGACGCCGCAGACGGCAAGACCTTCGCGACGATCGACCCGGCGACGGACACCGAGATCACTCAGGTCGCCCAGGCCGGCCCCGAGGACGTGGCCCGGGCGGTCGCCGCCGCGCGCGAGGCCTTCGAGGATGGGCGCTGGTCCGGGTTGGACCCGGCCAAGCGCGGCAAGGTCCTGTTCGAGATCGCCGACCGGATGGAGGCTCAGGCGCGCTCGATCGCCCAGATCGACACCATCGACAACGGCAAGCCGCTCAACTTCGCCGTCGGCGAGGTCTACCACGCCGCCAGCGTATTCCGGTATTTCGGAGGATGGGCGGATAAGGTCTACGGCGAGACCCTGCCCAGCAACGACCGTGTGTTCCAATACATCCTGCGCGAGCCCGTCGGGGTCTGCGCGCAGATCATCCCATGGAACTTCCCCTCGGCGATGGTCGCGTGGAAGGTGGCGCCGGCGCTCGCGTTCGGCAACACCACCGTGCTCAAGCCCGCCGAGGAGACGCCGCTGTCGGCCCTGTGGATCGCGCAGATCGCGATGGAGGCCGGCGTCCCCGCCGGGGTGCTCAACGTGCTGACCGGGGACGGCGAGGGCACCGGCGCGCCGCTGGTCGCCCACCGCGACATCGACAAGATCGCTTTCACCGGCTCGACGGAGATCGGCCGCCGGATCATGGCCTCCGCGGCGGCCAGCAACCTCGCCAGGGTCACGCTCGAGCTGGGCGGCAAGTCCCCCAACATCGTGTTCCCCGACGCCGATCTGACCGCCGCGGCCGCGCAGTCGACCTTCGGCATCTTCTTCAACGCCGGCCAGGTTTGCCACGCCGGCAGCCGGTTGCTGGTCGATCGCGCGATCCACGACTCCTTCGTCGAGCAGCTCGCCACCAACGCCGCCGCCTGGAAGGTCGGCGACGGACTGGACGAGGGCACGATGATCGGTCCGCTGGTCTCGCGCGCGCAGCTCGAGCGCGTCTCGGGATACCTCGAGGCCGGCCCGGCGGAGGGCGCGCAGGCCCGCATCGGTGGCAAGCGGATGGAGGGCTCGCCCGGATACTTCGTCGAGCCGACGATCTTCACCGGCGTGAAGCCGGACATGCGCATCGCTCAGGAGGAGATCTTCGGGCCGGTGCTGTCGGTCCTGTCGTTCGAGGACGCCGACGAGGCCATCAGGATCGCCAACGACACGGTGTACGGGCTTGCCGCCGCGGTGTGGACCAAGGACCTGTCGGTCGCGCATCGGGTCGCGCGCGGCCTGCGCGCCGGGACGGTGTGGGTCAACACCTACGGCCTCAACGATCCGGGCATGCCGTTCGGCGGCTACAAGGCCTCGGGCATCGGCCGAGAGCTCGGGCCGAGCGCGCTGGAGGCCTACACCGAGGTCAAGAGCGTCTGGATGAGCCTGAAGTGAGGGCTGCGGTCCTCACCGAGCAGGGCAGCCCGCTCATCCTCGCTGATGTCGACCTGGCCCCACCGGGGCCCGGCGAGGTGCTCGTCCGCATCGCGGCCACCGGCGTGTGTCATTCGGACCTGTCGATGCGCGACGGCGGCCTGCAGTGGCCGCTGCCTGCCGTCATCGGTCACGAGGCGGCAGGTGAGGTGCTCGACGCAGGCGAGGGCGTCCGGACGGTCTCAGCGGGCGATCACGTGGTGATCTCGTGGATCCCGATGTGCCGGCGGTGCTTCTTCTGCACCGGCGGCCAGCCGCACCTGTGCTCGACCTACCGCCGCGCGAACGGCCGGATGGACGACGGGGCAACGCGGCTGACGCTCGAGGGGCGGGAAGTCACCCACGGGTTCAACGCGGCGACCTTCGCCGAGCGAACGGTGGTGCGGGAGGCATCGCTGGTGAGGATCCCCAAGGACGTGCCGCTGGAGACGGCCTCGCTGATCGGGTGCGGTGTGCTGACCGGGGTCGGCGCGGCGCTCAACACCGCGCGCATCCAACCGGGCGAGCGCGTCGCGGTGATCGGTTGCGGAGCCGTCGGCCTCAGCGTCATCCAGGGCTGCCGCCTCGCCGGCGCGAGCGTCATCATCGCGATCGATCCGGTCGAAGCGAAACGTGAGGCGGCGCTGTCGATGGGTGCGACCCATGCGGTGACCCCCGAGGAAGCCGACGCGGCCGCCAAGGATCTGACCGGCGGTGTGCGCCCGGACGCGGTGTTCGAGGTGGTCGGGATCCCGGCGCTGCAGCGGCAGGCGTTCGACCTGGTTCGGCCGGGCGGGCGCGCGGTCATGGTCGGGGCGGCTCCGGTCACCGAGGAGGTCGCGCTGCCGACGGTCGGGTTCCTGATGTTCGAGAAGCGCGCGCTCGGCTGTTACTACGGCTCCAGCGATCCGCAGCGCGACGTGCCTCGGATCCTGGAGCTCTGGCGGGGTGGACGGCTCGAACTCGAGGCGCTCATCAGCGCGCGCCGCCCGCTCGAGCAGGTCAACGAGGCGCTCGACGCGATGGCCGACGGCACGACGATCCGTACCGTCCTGATCCCCTGACACGCCTTCAGAGCAGCAGCCTCAGAGCCGTGGCCTTCAGAGCCGTGGCCTTCAAAGCAGCGGCCGCAGCGCGTTGTCGATCTCGTCTGCGACGACCGGGCCCTCGAAGCGCGCGCGCACGACCCCGCCGGCGTCGATGACGAAGGTCCAGGGCTCGCTCTCGAGACGCCACGCGGTCGCCGCCGGCGCGAGCTGGGTGGGCTCCTCGCCGCGGTACGGCTCGGCGTGCACGAACGACGCGCGCGCGCCGTAGCGCCGATGCAGGGTCAGGACCTCCCCGAGCACCGGTCCGCAGGTCCTCGAGGTGCACAGCAGGGGCGAGGAAATCGTGTACACGACCGGCCGGGCTGCGGCGAGCATCTGCCGCAGCGTCCTGTCGTGGAGCGGGCACGCCGGCTCGCGCGTGCACAGGTTCGCGACGCCGCGATGATCTTCGGTCGTCGGCGTGTCCACAGGCACCGCCCGTTCGCCGACATCCACGGTGGCGGGTTCGGCGCGCGTCTGCACCGTCGTCCAGCCGTAGAGCGCGCGTTCGCCGGTCTCGATCGAGACGAGCACGTCGGTTAGGCCCGGCGGCGGCATGGCGATGGTGGCCACGTGGAACCCGCGGGGATCGTCCCGGAGCAGCACCGTGCCGTAGGCGTGGTACAAGGCCTCGGCCGGCGCCCCCGCCTCACCGTCCGCCGCGGCGACCCACGCGCGCGCGCTGCCGCCTGTGATCGAGAAGCCCTCCGGGTCCACCAGACCGAGGGGCAGGCGCTGGGTGCGCCCGGCCACGAACTCCTGGCCGCCGGGGAAGACCATCAGCCCGGCGCGCGCGCCGCGTTCGGCCTCCCCCGCCGCTGCGGCCTGCAACGCCACAGGGACGTCGGAGGGGATCCCAACCCGGCGCGAGCATGCGGCTGCTGCCAATCCTGCCGCACCGGCGAGACTCAGCCGTAGGAAATCGCGCCGTCTCATGATCGAGCCGCGTCGCGCGCGGCCGCGCTCATATGAAGATGGCGCTGCCGTTCATGTTCGGATGCACGTCGCATTGGAAGTAATACTCGCCGGCCGCGATCGGCGGCGCGTCGTACTCCCGCGTCTCGATCCCGAGGAATCTCTCGCCGATGAACAGCGCATCCTCGGGAGCGGTCTGATCCGTGGACGGGTAGATCGCGACGTTGTGCTCGATCGACTGGTCGTCGTTATGGAACACGATCGTGGTGCGTGTATCGGCCGCCAGCGTGAACTCATCGAGATCGAACTGCACCAGCGCCGCGGTGATCTCGATCTCGGTGGGAGTCTCGCCGCCCGTCGGCTGCGGCGAGGGCGGGCTGGTCGGTGTGGCCGTTCCGGTCGGTGTGGCCGTTCCGGTCGGGGACGGCCCGGGGCCCCCCTCGCCGGCGACCATCGTGCCGGTCATCGTCGGATGAACGTCGCATCGGAAGAACCACTCGCCGGCCGGGAGCGCCGGCACCTCGTAGAGCTGCGTCGCGACCCCGTTGAAGATCTCGCCGACGAACAAGGACTCGGCCGCGCTCTCATCTGTGAAGATCGCGACGTTGTGCGGGATCCCGGCGTCGCGGTTCTCGAAGGCAAGCTCGAAAGGCTCGTCGGCCGGCACCTTGATCTCCTGCTCGAGGAACGCGATGTTCTCGGCCGTGATCATGAACTCGGCCTCGCCCTCGCCGTGGCCGAACTCGCGCTCGCCGATCGCCGCCGCGACCCCGCCCCCCGCGATCAGCCCGATGCCCAGCACCACGCTGATCAGCTTCTGGGCGGCGTTGATCTTGCGCGCCGCCGCGAGCACCGACGCGACGCCGAGGATCTCCGCGGCCAGAAGGATCGCGAGCGACGTCGAACCTAGCTCGGGCACCGCGAGCAGCACCCGCGAGAACGAGAACACCAGCACGAACACGAACAAGCCCGCGGCGAACGGGAGCATGATCGGCTTGACGATCCGGTTGAGGAACTCGTTCATCGATCGACCATCTCCATCTCGTCGAGGCCTTTGGTGACGTCACGCTCCACGGCGTGCATCTGCAGCATGTCGACGCCCTCTCCCCGTTCGATCTTGGCCCAGCGGAAGAAGATCACCCCGATGAACCCCCACAACACGAACCCGCCGACAAGCTTCATGATCAGCCCGGCGGCCTGCTGGTCGCCCAGGGCGGAGATCCCCCAGGGCTGCTGGAACGTCTCGTAGACGCGGTACAGCGGCCGCGTCCCGAAGGTCAGGAACGAGGCCGGCACGGTCGGGACGACGGATTGGAGGAACAGGTAGAACATCTGGCCCGGCAGCGACAGCCGAGGGAGCTCGAGCACCGGGCTCTTGACCGGCATCCACATGATGAACGACGCGGTCAGCAGCACCGCGTGCATCAGGAAATGGACGGGCTCGTTGGTCACCGAGGTGTTCACAAGCAACGGCCAGTGGATGAAGACGATCGTCGCGTTGAAGATCACCAGCGCGATGAAGGGCCGCGTGATCCGGCGCGCCAGACGCATCGCCGGCGGTGGCAGGATCGCGCGCACCATCCAGGCCGGCATCCCTCCGAGTATCAACGGCGGAACGGCAAGCGACATGATCAGGTGCTGGACCATGTGCGCGCTGTAGAGGTAGCCCTCGGCAAGCTCGTGGATCGGATACTCGATCGCCGCGAGCAGCGCGAGCACCCCCAGGGTGAAGCTCCAGCGCTGGCCCCTGGTCGCGACGGGCTCGCCGCTGCGGACCCGCTGGGGCCCTATCCGTCGCAGGGCCAGGTGGTAGCCACCCAACAGCATCGCGGCGAGCACCCATGTTTCCGGGTGGGGATGCCATTGCCAGGTCCACGCGGGCATCTCGGGCTCCTAGGACGCCGATCGGCTGTGATAGACGAGATTGGCCAGCACGATCGTGTAGACGGTCAGCGCCGTGACCATGCCGGCGATGAAGGGCTTGCGCAGCGTTGGATGGTCGAACTTCAGGTGCATGAACCACTGGACGACCAGGATGAACTTCACCGCCGAGAGCACGATGAGGCTCAGGATCAAGACCCATTTGTTCACGTCGATGTAGGACACGGCGATCTCGGCAGCGGTGATCACGCCCAGAACCAGCGCGACCTTGACGTACGTGCGCTCCCCAGGATGCGCCTTCTCGGGGATGTGGATCTGGGTCGCGGGGGTCTGGTCCGTCGTGGCCATCAGGTCGCTCCTAAGCCGGGATCAGGTAGACGAGCGTGAAGAGCACGATCCAAACGATGTCGACGAAGTGCCAGTACAAGCCGACGTACTCGACCGCGTTGGCCCGCTCTCGCGGAAGCTTGCCTTGCAGCGACAGCCCGAACAGGCTCAGCAGCATCAGGATCCCCAGGGTCACGTGCGCGCCGTGGAAGCTCGTCAACACGAAGAACGCCGACCCGGCGGGGCTCGTGCCCACCGTGAAGCCCTCGCGGACGAACGCGGTGAACTCGTAGACCTGCCCCGAGATGAACACCATCCCCAGGGTCGCCGTCGCCAGGAGCCACACCCTGGTTCGGTGATGATCGCCGTGCTGGATCGCCGCCAGCGCGAGCACCATGGTCAGCGAACTCATCAGCAGCACGAACGAGCTGACCGATGTGAAGGGGATGTCGAAGATCTCGTGCGGTGTAGGTATCCCGGGCGGCACGTTCGACCGGTACAGCAGGAACGTGGAGATCAGAGCGCCGAACAGGAGCGTCTCGGACCCCAGGAAGGTCCACATGGCGAGCTTGGTGTTCTCGATGCCCGTGCTCGTCGCATGTACGCCACCGGCGTCGTGCGCGACCGCTTGATCAGCCACGTCGTCTCCTACTCCGCATCGGGCTCGAGGGCCCAGCCGTACAGTCCGGTGAGCAACACGACCGCGCCGGCGATCGACAGCCAGTACCCGTACATCAAGCCGTACCCGACCATCGGCAGCCCGAACGAGGTCAGGATCGGCATGTAGGAGGGGCTGGGCATATGGATACCGTGACCGCTCCCGCCGTGCGCCGCCTGCTCCGCGCCGTGTGCCGCCTGCTCCGTCCCGTGCGCGTCCGTGGCGCCGGGCTCCTCCTGGCCGCCGGATGGGACGCGCACCAGCTGTCCGCCCTTGTCCTCGACGTACTTGCGGTGCCAGAAGTCGTCCAGCGCGTGCACGACGGGGACCTCGTCGAAGTTATGCGCGGGCGGCGGCGATGAGATCGTCCACTCCAGGGTCCGCCCGTCCCACGGGTCGGCCACGGCGATCTCGCCTTTCGTCCTGCTCCGGACCGCGTTCCACATGAACACCAGGACCGAAACTGCTATCAGGAACGAGCCGACGGTCGCGGCCATGTTCCAGGCGTTCCAGCCCATCCCATCCGGGTAGCGGTAGATGCGGCGGGGCATGCCCTGGAGCCCCAGGATGTGGAAGGGGCCGAACGTGAGGTTGAACCCGATCAGCATCAACCAGAAATGGATCTTCCCGAGCCCCTCGTTGAGCACGCGCCCGAAGATCTTGGGCCACCAGTAGTAGACGCCACCGAAGAGGCCCAGGATCGCGCCACCGAACAGCACGTAATGGAAGTGCGCGACCACGTAGTAGGTGTCGGTCTGCTGCGTGTCGTGCGGGACAACCGAATGCGTGACGCCGGACAGTCCACCGATGGTGAACATCGCGACGAACCCCAGAGCGAACAGCATCGGGGTGGCGAGCCGGATCTTGCCGCCCCACGTGGTCGCGATCCAGTTGAAGATCTTCACGCCGGTCGGGACCGCGATGAACATCGTCGAGACCGCGAAGGCCGAGTTAGCGACCGGACCCAACCCGGTGGTGAACATGTGGTGTGCCCACACGCCCCAGCCCATGATCCCGATCGCGATCCCCGAGAAGACGACCACGCTGTACCCGAACAGCGGTTTGCGGCTGAACGTGGGAAGGATCTCGGACACGATCCCCATCGCCGGCAAGATCAGGATGTACACCTCCGGGTGGCCGAACAGCCAGAACAGGTGCTGCCACAACACCGGATCACCACCGGAGGCATAGAAGCTCGTGCCCAGGATGCGGTCGAACAGCAACAGGAACAGCCCAACCGTGATGATCGGAAGCGCGAAGATCAGCAGGAACTGAACCACGAACGCCATCCAGATGAACACCGGCATCCGGAAAAAGCTCATGCCGGGCGCGCGCATGTTGATGATGGTCACCGCAAGGTTGACCGCCGACACGGTCGAGGCGATGCCCAAGATCAGCAAGCCGATCGCGTAGAAGGTCATGTTGTTCAGCGCGCCGATCTCGCCGGCCTGGACGTTGACCGGCGCGTAGCCGAACCACCCGCCATTCGGTGCTCCCCCGAGCACGAAGCTCGAGTACATGAACAGGCCGCCGAAGAGGAACACCCAGTAGCTGAAGGCGTTGAGGCGTGGGAACGCCACGTCGCGCGCGCCGATCATCAATGGGATCAGGTAGTTGAAGAACGCCGCCGAGAGCGGCATCACAACCAGGAAGACCATCGTGAGGCCGTGCATCGTGAACAGCTGGTTGTACAGCTCGGCGTCGACGATCTCACCGTCGGGCCCCGCGAGCTGTGCGCGGATGACCAGCGCCTCGAGGCCGCCGATGATGAAGAAGGCGAAGGCGGTGAAGCCGTAGAGGATGCCGATCTTCTTATGGTCGACGGTGGTGAACCAGCTCCAGAAGCCGGTCGTCGCCGTCGGGCGCGCGAAGAAGCCTCCGCCCTTGGCCGGGAGTGCGTGTCCAGCGCTTGCCATGTCAGCGAGCTCCTGTGGGGTGGTCGTTCGGGATCATCAGTTCAGACTCAGCAGGTAGGCGACGATCGCACGGATCTCACCCTCGCTGAGGATGCGCAGGAAGGACGGCATCCCTTTGTTCGCGGGTTCGATCAGCGCGGTCGGGTCGTTGGGCTCGATCCGTGGCGGGTGCATCGGCTTGAGCGACGGTGCGTCCTGCACCCACTTGAACAGATTCTCTTCGTTCAGCTCGAAGGTCGCGCCGGCGAAGAAATCCCTGCTGGCGAGGTGGGCGAGGTTGGGCCCCAGGCTTGCGCCGCCGACCTGGGTCGCGTGGCACTGGATACAGGCGTTGCTCTGGAACAGCTCCCGTCCGCGAGCCTCCAGGCTTCCCGCCACCGGTTCGGGGGCAGGCTGTTGCTGCTCGCGTACCCAGGCGTCGAAGCCGGAGGGGGTGAGCGTGTCGACCCGCAAGCGCATGTTCGCGTGCGAGATCGCACAGAACTCTGCGCATTGACCGAGATAGGTTTGGCCCGCCTCGACGGCGATCAGGCGCATCGTGTTGGTGCGCTCGGGCACCACGTCCTGCTTGCCGGCCAGGCGCGGCACCCAGAAGCTGTGGATCACGTCTGCCGACTCGAGCTGGAGGAAGACCTCGCGGTCGATCGGGATGACCAGCTCGTTGGCCGTGACGATCCCCTGTTCGGGGTATTCGAACTCCCACCACCATTGCTTGCCGGTGACGGTCACGTGCAACGCGTCCGGCGCGGGCGGAGCCGCCAGGTCCTGGATGGTGATCACGGTGGGGATCGCCACACCCAGCAACAGCAGGGCCGGTGCAAGCGTCCAGCCGAGCTCGAGCTTGGTGTTCCCGTGGATCTGCTTGGGCTCGGGCTGGTCCGCTCGCTTCTGGCGGAACTTGACCGCCACCACGATGACCAGCCCTTCGACGAGCACGAAGATCGCGGTCGCGATCCAGAACACGGGACGGAACAGGTTGTCGGCCTGCTCCGCGATCGGCCCGGCCGGCTGCAGCGCGTCCTGGGGCGCGTCCTTCGCGCATGCGGCTAGGAAGACCAGGAGGAGGAACAGCGGGGCGCGCACAAGCCATCGACGCCGATCACGAGCGGTCATGCATCCCCCCGTTGGACGCAGCGGGCGGATGGCAGCGGGGCACGGAGGGACTCGGAGATCGGGAAGCCTCTCTCAGCCGTCGTCCGCCTGCTACGCGCAGGTCGCTTGCTCAACTGGCTTGGAAACCTCCAAGCAGTCCGAATAGGTATCACATGCGGTGGCCGGGCTCCAACGCGGCCGCGTGCATTAGAGAAGCCCGGACGCGCGCTCGGGCTGCGATGTGCGTTCCGGCCGCGATGCGCGTTCCGGCCGCGATGCGCGCTCACGTCTCGACGCGCGCTCACGTCGCGATGCGCGCCACGCTGTCGAGCGCGACCGCAGCGAACAGCAGGGCGAGGTAGGTGATCGAGGTCTTGAACAGGGTCATCGCACGGTCCGACGTAGGATCGCGACGCAGGGCCAGCGCACCGAGCATGAACCAGGTGCCGAGCGCTATCGCTGCCAGCCCGTAGACCAGGCCCATGTCGCCGGCCGGCCACAGCACCAGGCTGAGGCCGACGGTGGCGGCGGTGTAGGCCACGATCTGGCGCAGCGTTGCAGGCACTCCTTTGACCACCGGCAGCATCGGGATGCCCGCGCTCGCGTAATCGGCCGAGTAGCGCATCGCCAGCGCCCAGAAGTGCGGCGGTGTCCACAGGAACACGATGCCGAACAGGATCACCGGTTCCCAGGACAGGCCCCCGGTCACCGCCGCCCAGCCCACCAGGCACGGCACCGCACCGGCGGCGCCGCCGATCACGATGTTCTGGGGCGTGGAGCGCTTCAGCCCGATCGTGTACACGAACACGTAGAACAGGATCGCCGCCTGGGCCAGCAGCGCTGCCGGCACGTTGACCGTCGCGACCATGAACACGAACGACACGACCTGCAGTACGAGGCCGAAGGCCAGCGCGCGCGCCGGCTCGATCCTGTGCGATGGGATCGGGCGGCTCCGGGTGCGCCGCATGACCGAGTCGATGTCTCGGTCGATGTAGCAGTTGATCGTGTTCGCGCTGCCCGCTGCCAAGGTCCCGCCTGCGAGTGTGGCGAGGGCTAGCCAAGGCGAAGGCATCCCACCGGAGGCGAGCATCATCGCCGGCAGCGTGGTGATCAGCAGAAGCAGGATGATTCGCGGCTTGGTGAGCTGCACGTACGCGACGACGGCCGCCCCCAGGCCTGCGCGCGAGGCCGCGATCGGCAGCGCGGCGACCTGAGCGGGCCCACCGACCTGTCCGCCGCTGACCGGCGCGGGGTCGGGGCGGGCGGCGCGCCGTACCTGCGCGCGCGCGCCTGCCGCCGCCGGTGCTCGCCCGGTCAGCGCTGCCACGGCCACGAGGAGGGCCCAGATCGTCGCCGACAGGGCCACGTGAGCCACCACCGGCGGCGCTGCCAGTCGGGTGAGGACCTGGAGGCCGCCCACCACGGCCTGGGCCGCGTACGCCACGCCCGCGGCGACGGCGAGCAAGGCGACCGGCCGGTCCGCCGCGCGCCGCGCGCGCACCACGAAGATCGCGACCACCACGCCCACGACCACGGCCGCAAGGCGGTGGAGCACCTGAAGCCCGGGCAGCCCGGACACCGCCGGGACAAGTGCGCCGTTCATCAGGGGCCAATCCAGGAACGCCAGACCTGCATGCTCGCCGCGGACGTACGCGCCGATCAGGATGAGGACGAACACCGCGGCGGCGGCGTTGCGCGCGGATCGGGCCAGGCGGGGGTCCGCGGTAGTCAGGCCGGGCTGCTCGAGGCGCCAGGCGCGAACCGTGACCGCCACCAGCATCGCGATCAGCAGCATCGCCGTTGCGATGTGGAAGGTCACTAAGCCGCCCTCCAGGTGTCGCAGCGAGGGATCGCTCTTCACCGAGACGACGATCGCGCCGAGGATGGCCTGCATGAAGATGGTGGACGTCGCCAGCAGCGTTGGGACCAGCAGGCGTCGGTCCTCGCGGTGACGCCGGAGCGCCACGACGGCGGTCGCGCACAGCAGGCCTATCGCGATCGCGCCGACGGTCCGGTGTGAGTACTCGATCAGCGCGTGGTACTCCAGCGGGGGGATCCACCGGCCGAAGCATCGTGGCCAGTCCGGGCAGCCGTCTCCGGACCCGGTGGCACGCACCAAACCGCCCACCGTGATGACGGCGAGCGTGGTCACGGTGGTGGCGAGAGCGAGTTTACGGAACGACATCACAGGTGGCCTCCGGCGCGGGCATGATACCCACGCGGCGAAGGTGCCCGCGAAGCGGGCTCGTGCGCTCGTGAGGATCGCGTCCCGCCGGATCACGCATGGACCCGTGTCGCGCCGCGCCGCTACGCTGAGCGCATCATGGCTTCCCCATCGGCTCCGGGTGATCCGATCTCGCTGGTCGACGGCGCGCTGCTCGCGTTCCTGACCGATCGTGAGCATCGGCTGGCCGAAGCCGCCCCGCTGCTTGGTGAGATCGGGCGGGTGGTGCGGGCCGGCGGCAAGAGGTTGCGTCCGGCCTTCTGCATCTGGGGCTATCGGGCGGCCGGAGGCTCGGACGACGCTGCGATCGCGCGCGCGGCCGCCGCGCTGGAACTGCTCCACACCTTCGCGATCATCCACGACGATGTGATGGACCGCTCACCGTTGCGCCGGGGCGAGGCATCCAGTTACCGCGAACTGGCGGCGACCCGGGGTGTGCGCGGCGATCAGGAGCGGTTCGGTTCCTCGGCGGCGATCCTGGTCGGCGATCTCGCGGTGGCGCTCGCGGACGAGCTGTGGTGGTCGGCGGGGTTCGCGTCCGAGCGTCACCTGGCGGGTGCGCGCGTGTATCACGCGATGCGCGCCGAAGTGATCGGCGGGCAGTACCTCGACCTGCTCGCGGCCGCGCGCGGTGACGCAACGCCCGAAGAGACCCGCCGCATCAGCGTGCTGAAGTCCGGCCGTTACACGGTGGAGCGGCCGCTGCAGATCGGTGCGGCGCTCGCCGGCGCCGGCGAGGATGTCGCGGGCGCCCTTGGTACGTTCGGCGCGCCTTTGGGCGAGGCGTTCCAGATCCGCGACGACGTCATCGGCGCGTTCGGCGATCCCGCCGAGACCGGCAAGGATGCCTACGGTGACATCCGCGAGGGCAAGCAGACGCTGCTCGTCGCGCTCGCGCGCAAGACTGCAACGCCCGAGCAGCGCGCAGTCCTCGACCGCCATCTGGGTGAAGACGCGCTCGACGACGACGGCGCCGAGGCGATCCGCACCGTGTTCCGGGAGACGGGCGCGCTCGACGAGGTGCTCGACACGATCGAGGGCCTGGTGGACGCTGCCTGCGACGCGCTGGGCCGGGCCGGTCTGCCCGATGAGGCGGCCGGGGCATTGCGCGCGCTCGCAGAGCAGGTACGTCAAGCACCATCCAGTCCCACGACCGCGCGCGCGGAGGGATAGGCCGTGGACGGGTACGAGCGTTTACGCGAGCTGCTCACGGAGCTGCCGGGCGCGATCGTTGCCTACTCGGGCGGGGCCGACAGCGCGTTCCTCGCCGATGTGGCCTACGAGCTACTCGGGGATGGGATGGTCGCCGTGACCGCGGTGTCGCCGTCGCTGGCGCCGTCCGAGCGCGAAGCAGCCGCGGCGCTGGCGCGCGCGCGCGGCTGGCGCCACGAGGAGATCGTTACCCAGGAAGGGCACCGGCCCGAATACCGGCGCAACGCTCCCGACCGCTGCTACTGGTGCAAGGACACGCTGTTCGAAGCCCTGGACCTGCTGGCCGAGCAGCGCGCCGCAGCCGTGCTGGTCGGAACCAACCTCAACGACACCGGCGACCACCGGCCGGGTCGGGGCGCCGCGCGCGATCACGGCGTCCGCGCCCCGCTGCTCGAGGCGGGACTGACCAAGGACCGGATCAGGTCGCTTTCCCGCGCGCGCGGCCTGCCTACCTGGGACAAGCCGGCGTCGGCGTGCCTGGCGTCGCGGATCGCGTACGGCATCGAGGTCACGCCCGAGCGGCTCGAACGCATCGCTCGGGCCGAGGAGTTCCTGCGCGCGCAGGGGTTCGAGCAGCTGCGCGTCCGTGACCACGGCGATCTCGCGCGCCTGGAGGTGCCGGTCGATCAGGTGGCGCGGCTGGCCGAAGAGCCGGTGCGCGCGCGTGTGGTTGCGTTCCTGGGCGAGCTGGGGTTCCATCATGTCACGATGGATCTGGCAGGGTTCCGCAGCGGCTCGATGAACGCGGGCGTGCTCGCGATCGGCCGGAGAGGAGGGAGCTGATGGCCAAGCGACGCGTGCACCTGACCTTCCCCGAGCAGCTCATCCAGGAGCCGATCATCTATAACCTGGGCGCGCGCTTCGACGTCGTGACCAACATCCGGCGCGCCAACGTCGAGGACTCGTTCGGCTGGGTGATCCTCGAGCTGGAAGGCCCCGACGAGAAGCTCGACGCCGGCCTCGAGTATCTGGAGGGCCTCGGCGTCGAGATCAACCAGATCGCGGGGGATGTCGTCGAGGGATAGGCGAGCATGATCGTCGACACGGCGATCATCGCCGTGCTCGGCCTGTTCGTTTGGCGCGGCGCGCGCCGCGGTTTGATCGGGACGCTCGCCGGCTTCGCCGGGTTCCTGGTCGCCGTCACGCTCGCCGTGCTCGGCTATCGCGGGCTGGCGGTCGTGCTGGAGGCCGCGTTCGGGCTCTCCGAGGGCGTCGCGAACCTGACCGGCGCCTTGGTGATCTTCCTCACGGTCACCCTCGGGTCGGCGTTCGCAGCGCGCGCGCTCACGCGCGCGCTGCGCTGGACCAAATGGGGAGCGCTCAACGCGGTTGCCGGCGGCGCCCTATCGGGCGCGTGGGCGCTGACGCTGGTGACCGTAGTGCTGCTCGCGGTAAACGTGATCCCGCAGTCGGCCGGCGTCGAGCGCCGGCTCGAGTCATCCGCCATCGCGCGCGGTGTCACCGAGGCCGCGCCGGGATGGCTCGATACGATCGCGCGGACCGACTTCCGCTCGATGCTGCGGCTGTTCCAGCCCGAGCTGCGCGCGGTCGCGATCCGTGCGTCGGTCGACTTCACGGCGGTGCCCGACGCCGAGCGGCGCCTGTTCGAGCTCGCGAACCGGGAGCGGCGCGCGCGCCGCCTGCCGGTTCTGCGTTGGGACGCCGGTTTGGCGAAGGCGGCGCGCGCGCACGCCGCGGCCATGTATCGCGAAGGCTTCTTCTCCCACATCAGCCCGGCGGGTGCCTCCGCGCGCGACCGGCTCCGGCTCGTCGGCGTGCGCTACGGGCTGGCCGGTGAGAACCTAGTGCTCGCGCCGAGCGCGGCGGGGGCACACGCGATCTTGATGGCCTCCCCCCGGCACCGCGCGCACATCATCGAACCGGAGTACCGGCGTGTCGGGATCGGCGTGATGTTCGGCCCGCAAGGGTTGCTCGTCACACAGGACTTCGCAGACTGACGCGCGACCCGGGCGAACGACCCGCCGTTGGTGTCCGCGACGTAGAGCTCAGCTCCCGTGCTTCGGGCCCGGGCCCATGTCGATGAGTCCGCTCCGTGCGGCGATCACGACGGCTTCCAGCTGGCTGTGCGCATCGAGCTTGCGGAGTAGCGACTTGATGTGCCCGCGCACGGTGGAGAGCTCGATGGAAAGGGCTTTCCCGATGTCGCGAGCGTCCTTGCCGTTCCCCAGCCGGGTGAGAACCTCCAGCTCCCGTTCGGTCAGCGTGGCGTACCGCCCGGTGGAGCGCTGCTCGGGCGGCGGACGCCGCATGACGGTCGCCAGCATCGACGCCGGCACGAGCATCTCTCCCTCCGACGCGGTTCGGATCGCCCGGATGATCTCCGCCATCGGTGTCTGTTTGGGCAGGAAGCCGACGGCGCCGGCGTCGGCGCCCAGCTCGACGAACCTCGGATCCGTATACCCGGTCAGCAGCAGCACGTGGACCTGGGGGTGGCGCTGCTTGATCATCCTGGTGCCCTCGAGGCCATCGACGCCGGGCATATCGATGTCCATCAGGATGACATCGGGCACCTCGCGTTCCAGGTGCGCCAGGGCGGCGTCGACCGTGGCGGCTGATCCGGCGGGTGTCAGGCCGTCTTCCAACTCGAGCGCCACCAGGAGCGCCTCGGCGAAGGCCGCATGATCATCCACGATCAGGACCGTCACCGGATCGTTCCCCCACCCGACGTTTCCTGGTCGGTCCATGACCCTCCTGCGGGAAGTGAGGGCCATCGTCGGCCGTCGGTGCCTAGTATCGTTACGTAAGGGCCGAGGTTCAACCCTGGCCCGGTGGATCGGACGAATGCGCTAGGCCGGCAACGCTCCAGGGGTGGCTCGCGACATCGCGCGAACGCGGGCCAGTGCCTCGAAACGGCTGTGCACCCCGAGCTTGCGATAGGCGTTGGCAAGGTGCGCCTCGACGGTGCGGCGGCTCAGTCCGAGTTGCGCCGCGATCCCGGCGGCGGTGTGGCCCTCGGCGAGATGCTCGAGGATCTCCTGCTCGCGGGCGGTCAGGTGCGGTTCTCCCCACCCATTCGGTGTGGGGGCCTCGTGACCGGCGGCCCAGCGAAGCGCGTCGATCGCGAGGTAGGGGTCGATCGCGGTCCCGGTCTCGGTGACCGCTCGGATGGCCTCCTTGACCTCGGCCGCACCCGCGGACAGGGGCACCAGCCCGTCGGCCCCCGCTTGGATCGCGTGGAACGGGATCTCGCCGTCGTCGAGATGGGCCATGACGATGACCTTGATCCTCGGAGCTTGCTGCCGTAGCGCCTCGATGATCGCGCCCGGATCCCGGACTTCGCCGAGGATGGCGACGTCGGCCTCCCGGGCGGCGTCCGGGCCGATCTGGTCGCAGGACCGGGCTTGGTCCGTGATGACCAGATCGTCGTGCTCGCCGAGCAGCGCGTTGAGCGCGCGCCGGCTGATGTCATTCGGATCCACGATGACGACAGCGATGAGTTCTGAGATCGTCCCCTGTTCGCTCATGCTTGCATCCTCGGACACGTACGGACATGTACCTAGCCCAAGGCCGGGCGATTGTCATCCCTAAGATTGGGTGGACAGATCGGTCAGCCGCCATCTCGGATAGGCTTGCGGTGATGCCGCGTGTCGCGATCGTCGGATCGTTCTCCACCGGGAAGACCACCCTGGCGGAGGCGATCGCCGACCATACCCGCTTGCCGCTGCTGCCCGAGGTTGCGCGCGAGGTCGCGGCGTTGGGTTTCAAGCTGGACAAGGATGCGACCCCCGAGGTCGAGTCCTTGATCTTCATGCGCCAGTACTACAACGAGATGGTGCACGGGGACTTCGTAGGAGACCGCTCGCTGATCGACGTGATGGCGTACGCGGGTTGGGTGCTCGATCATCAGCAGCGGCGCAAGGAGTTCGCGCTGTGGGAGGAGTGCCGGCGCATCGCGCAGCACACGCTGCGGAGCCAGTACACCGACGTGTTCTACCTGCCGATCGAGTTCGACATCGTCCCCGACGGCCTGCGGCCGATGGATCCGGAGTTCCAGCGGGATATCGACGAGCGGATCCGGGGCCTGCTGCACGATCACGATATCGTCTACGAGATGCTCACCGGATCGGTCGAGGAGCGGATGGACGCGCTGCTCGGGCGGGTCGGCAAGCCGGCCGGGCGCTAGCCCGAGGTTTTACGGTCCCGTAACCCCCCGCTGACGGTGGACTCCTAGGATTCCCGCATGGCCGCGATCGACCCTGGGCTGCGCCCGATCCTGGACGCGTTCCGGGACGCGCGCGCGCGCCTTCGCGAGAAGCACGATGCCGGGATGGGGGGCATCGAGCATGCGCGCGCGCTGTCGGCGGCCTTGGACGACGCGGTCGGCTCGTTGTGGCGCGCGGTCGGCGGCGAGGAAAGCGGGCTTGCGCTGGTCGGGCTCGGCGGCTTCGGGCGGGGGGAGCTGTCGCCGCACTCGGACGTCGACCTGATGGTGCTGCACGGCGGCTCGCGCCGTGCCGGCGAGGTATCCGAGCGGTTGTTCTACGCGCTTTGGGACGCCGGGCTGACGGTGGGCCACGCGACGCGCACGGTCAAGGAATCCCTGCGGCTCGCGCGCGAGAACATCGAAGCGGAGACGTCGTTCCTGCGGCCGCGACTCGTCGCCGGCGAGGAGGGACTCTTCGCGGACTTCGTCGCTGCGGCGCTCAAGCAGACGCGCAAGCGAGCGGACCGGTTCGTCGCCGACGTGCGGGAGCTGATGCGCGCGCGTCACTTGACCGGCGGGTCGGCGACCTGGCAGCTCGAACCGAACCTCAAGGAAGGTGCCGGCGGTCTGCGCGACCTCCACGTGCTCGGCTGGTTCGACGCCGCGCTGCCCGACGGGCTCGACTCGCTCGGCGCGCTCAGCGCGCGCGACCGCGAGCAGCTCGACGCCGCCGCCGATCTGCTCCTGCGCGTGCGCGCGCATCTCCACTACCGGACCGATCGCCCGGCGGATGTGTTGCTGCTCGAGCATCAGGCGCCCACGGCGCGGTTCTTGGGCTACGGCGACGCGGATCGTCCCGCGGAGGATGCGTTCATGCGTGACCTGTTCGCGGCGACTCGCGCGGTCGAGCACGACGTCTCCGCCGTGGCGATCGAGCTGACCGCGCGCGCACACAAGACGCAGCGCCTGCCGGCCAACGGCGAGCCGTTCGCGGTGGCAGGCGGGCGCGTGCTGCTCGTCCGGCAACCGGATCTGACCGGCGAGCCGGAGCGCGCGATCGAGCTGTTCGTGCGTGGGGCACCCCCTGGCGCCGACGCGCGTCGCTGGCTCGAGGACGCGCTGGCCCCGGTCGAGCAGCTCCCCTGGACCGACGAGGTCCGCCGCGCGTTCTTCCGGCTGTTGCGCGCCGGGGAACCTGCGGCGCTGGAGGCCGCCGATCACGCCGGCGTGCTCGGCCGGCTGCTGCCGGAATGGGAGTCGGTGCGGTGCCAGCCACAGCACAACGTCTACCACCGCTTCACCGTCGACGCGCACGTCTTCCACACGGTCGCGGCGATGGTGCGGCTGGCCGGATCCGACGAGCAGCTCGTGCGCGATGTGTGGGAGGATCTCGGCGACCTCGACGGGGCGCTGCTCGCAGCGCTTCTGCATGACATCGGCAAAGGGACCGAGGAGGACCATTCGGTACGCGGGGAGCGGATGGCCCTGGCGATGCTCGACCGGATGGGTATCACCGATCCGCGGCGCGGGACGGTGGTGTGGCTCGTGCGGAACCACCTCCTGCTGGCCGAGACCGCGACGAGGCGGGACATCAACGACGAGATCCTGGTGGTGGATCTAGCCGAGCGGATCGGCGATGTGGAGCGCGCGCGCATGCTGTTCCTGCTCTCGGTGGCCGATGGCGTTGCGACCGGGCCGACCGCGTGGGGCTCGTGGAAGGCCGCGCTCGTGGCCGAGCTGTTCACGAAGGTGGTCCACGTGATCGAGCGCGGTGAGCTGGTGACACGCGACGCGCTCGAGCTTGCGCGGCTGCGCACCACAGAGCTCCGCGACGCACTCGCGGGTCACGACCCCGGCGTGGTCGAGGCGCACCTCGCCGGGGTGCCGCGCGCGTACCTCCTCGCGTTCCCGAGCAGCGCGCTGATCCGGCACTTCGGTCTTCTGGCCGAGCAGCTCGGCCCCGCCGACGCGCGCGCCGTCGTGACGCCGTCGGGCGAGCCGGGCGTGTACGAATACGCGCTCGTCGCGCGGGACCGGCCGGGTCTGTTCGCGAAGGTGTCCGGCGCGCTCGCACTCAACGGGGTCCGGATCCTGACCGCGCAGGGCTTCACGCGCGCAGACGGTGCCGCCATCGAGGTGTTCCGGTGTGCCGGGGGTCTGGAAACCGAGATCGCCGACGCGCGCTGGGGGCGTATCACCGACGACGTGCGGCACGCGCTGACCGGCCGGTTATCGCTGGAGGTTCGGCTCGCCGAGAAGCGCAAGGACTACGCCACCCGGCCGAGCAAGGGCAAGCGCGAGCCGCCGAAGGTGATCGTGGACAACACGGTCAGCGACTTCTCGACCGTGGTGGAGGTGCACGCGGCCGACCGCATCGGGCTGCTGTACGAGATCACCTCGACCCTGGCCGACCTGGCTCTCGATATCCAGGTCGCCAAGATCGCCACGTACGCCGAGGATGTCGTGGACGTGTTCTACGTGCGAGACTTGGAAGGCCAGAAGATCACCGAGGCGGCTCACATCGCCGAGATCGAGCGCGCCCTCGCGCTACGTCTTGGAGCCTGAGCCCTGTCCCGCGCTCACGCCTCGTGGCTGGGTCTGCCCAGCGCTGGGCTGCGGTACGCTTTGCCGCGGTGAGGGGACGCATCGTCGTCGCGATCGCGCTCGGGGCCGTGCTCCCCGCGTGCTCGGCGACCACGCCGGTCACGATCGATTCGCCGGGCCCGGCGTCCCCGGATGCGTCACCCATCGTGTCGCTCTCCACCTCGCCGTCGAAGGCACCGCCGACGCCGCGCGCGCGCGAGGCCGTGTACGCGCTCGACGGGGCGCTCTGGCTCTACGATGTCGCCGCCGACACCGTGCGGCCGTTGACCCAGTCCGGCAGCGCACGATCGCCGCGCTGGATGGGGCCCGGTCTCGTGTCGTTCATCTCGGATGGGGTGGGCGGCGAACGGAGCAGCGCGCTCATGCAGCTCGACATCAAAGGGAGCGCGATCACCGAGCTGTTCCGGGTCGCCACCGGCATCGCGACGTACGGATGGAGCCCGGATCTCTCCACCGTGGCCTACGTCACCGTGGACGACCACGACTTCCCCCAGATCCACTACCGAGCCATGGCCAACGGGAGCATCCGCACCGTCGCGACGCTCGCGCGTCAATTCGGCCGTGAGGGCGTCGACGACGATCAGCTTCGGGTCGAGTACTCCCCAGACGGTGAGCGCGTATTGATCGTCTACACCGTCGCCGGGGGCGGGGGTGAAGATGTCTCCCCGGACAGCTCCCAGTTGCAGGTCCGCACCTCGGACGGTTCGCTGGCCTTCGCGCCCGAGCAGCGCAACGGTCCCACCATGGGCGCCTGGGCGGCGGACGGCTCGGCGATCTTCTTCCGGATCAACGCCGGCGCGCGCACATGGCGGATCGACGGCTCGACCGGCTCCGTGCCGGCCTCCCCCGTTTGGTTCAACCCCGCGGTATCCCGCAACGGTCGCTACATCGCGTTCGACACCGGAGCATCGGATCCGCGCGTGGTCATCCGGCTGCTCGATCTGCGCCGTGGAACCGTGAAAATCATCGGGGAGCGAGGGCGCGCGCACCCCGTCTTCGCTGCCAACCGAATCGTGTGGGCGCAACGCATCCGCCGCTGCACAGGGGAGTGCCTCGTGCCGGGCGAGCCGGTGCTCGAGGTCGTCGCGATCGACATCACGAACGGCACGGAGAAACCGCTGGCGATCACATCGTTGCTCGATACCGACGTCCGCTACGCCTGAC
>DASWIP010000039.1:0-49441 GCA_036397635.1 Actinomycetota bacterium
ACCCCGATGAGCGTGAGCTCACACGGACCTGAACCGTGCGCGTCTGCCAAGTTCCGCCAGTCCCCCGGCGGGACGACCCCAGAGGAGCCGTCGCGAAGAAGCGAGTTTATCAGCCCCAGCGCGCCGGGTACGCCCTTGCAAGACGGGCCGTTCGGGCCGTACGAACCAGCATCCCGGGGATAGGATGGCGTGACGTCGTGGGGATCCTTCGCGAGTTCGAGAGGCGCCTCGAGGGCCTGGTCGAGGGGTTCTTCGCGCGCGCGCTCCCCGGCGGTGGCCTGCAGCCGATCGAACTCGGCAAGCGGATGGTCCGGACGATGGACGAGCAGCGCACGGTCAACCCCTCGGGGGCGACCTACGTCCCCAACGCCTTCGAGTTCCGCCTCGCCGCGCCCGACCACGAGCGGCTGATCCAGATCGAGTCCACCCTGCGCAAGGAGCTCGCGGCCGTTGCCCGCCGGGCCGCGGCGACCGAGGGCTGGCACCTGGTGGGACCTCCCGAGATCCACATCATCCGCGACGAGGGCATGCGCCGCGGCACTTTCGACGTTCGAGCCGAGTGGGTCGAGGCCGCCACGCCCGAACCGAAGGCCGGCCCTCAGACCCAGTTGATCCAGATGTCGATGGACGCCGACGCCGAGCTGGTGCAACTCGGCAAGACCTCTCGTGCCTGGCCGCTGTCGAAGGACGCGGTCGTGATCGGGCGCCTCGAGACCTGCGATGTGATCGTGCCCGATCCGGGCGCGTCCCGCCGCCATGCCGAGATCCGGCGCGAGGGTGACGAATGGGTGGTGATCGACCTGGGCTCGACCAACGGGACGGAGATCAACGGCAAGCGGGTCAACCGCCACCGGCTCGCGCCGGGCGATCGGATCGTGTTCGGAGAGACCACGTTGGAATTCCGGAGGCCTTAAGTGCCCCCGATCGTCCTGACGACCCTGAAGTGGCTGTTCCTGGCGCTGCTGTATCTGTTCATCGCGCGCTCGGTCCGCATCATCTACCTGGACCTGGTCGGCCCGCGCGTCCCACGCCAGCGGCAGGCCGGTGCCGGCGGACGGCCCCGCCGGCGCGGGACGCCGCGCTCGGTGATCGTCGCGGAGCCTGAGAAGCCCTCCCGGCATCTCGCTCTCGACAACGAGGTGACGTTCGGGCGATCCGAGTCCTGCACGGTCCCCCTCGACGACACGTACACCTCGACACTGCACGCGCGCCTGTTCGCCAAAGAAGGAGCGTGGTTCGTCGAGGACATGGGTTCGACCAACGGCACCTACCTGAACCGCGTGAAGGTGACGGCCCCGGCGCCGATCGCCGTCGGCGACGAGATCCGTCTCGGGAAGACGATCCTGGAGATCGGTAAGTGAGCGACGGCTTGCGCACCGCCTCGTCCACCGACGTCGGACGCGTCCGCGACCGCAACGAGGACGCGATCTTCTGCGGCGAGAATGTCTTCGCCGTGGCCGACGGTCTCGGCGGCCACCGCGCCGGCGAGGTGGCCAGCTCGCTCGCGCTGGAGCCCATCGCGGCGCTGGATCAGGCGGCACCACGCGAGGCCGCGCGCCGGCTCGCCGACGCAGTCAAGCGCAGCAACCTCTCGGTCTTCGAACGGTCGCAGGGCCAGGATGAGCTCAAGGGGATGGGCACGACACTGACCGCGGTCGTGGTCGCCGAAGGGACGGCGCACCTCGCACACGTCGGGGACTCGCGCTGCTATCTGATCCGCGGCGCCGGGATCACGCGCATCTCGCGCGACCACACGCTGGTCGCCCGCATGGTCGACGAGGGCAAGCTGACGCCCGAGCAGGCCGAGTCCCATCCGCAGCGGTCGATCCTGACGCGCGCGCTCGGCGCCGAGCCGACCGTGGACGTCGAGGAGATCCGCGTACCCCTGGTGGCCGGCGACCGGCTGCTGCTGTGCTCGGACGGCCTCACCGGCGTGGTCGGCGACGACGAGCTTCACGCGATCATCAGCGACGGCTCGGACCTGGATGAGATCTCGCAGCGGCTGATCGATGAAGCGAACGAGCGCGGTGGCCACGACAACATCTCGGTCGTGCTGGTCGACGTCGGCGGATCGATCGCACAGGCGCGCGCAGCCGGTCGCCTGCCCTGGCGGCGGCGCGAGAGCGCGCGCCGCTTCCCGGTGCGCCCCGTGACCTGGGCCGCGGCGCTCGCCCTCATCCTCGGCGTCGGGTATCTGGGGGTGACAAGCTGGGTCGACCGCTCCTACTACGTCGGCGTGACCGAGGAGGGAACGGTCGCGATCTTCCGCGGCATCCCTGCGAACGTACCCGGGCTCTCGCGGCTCGAGGAGCCCACCGAGCTGGATGTCGATGAGGTCAGCAATCCCGCCGTCCGCCGCAGCCTGCAGGAGGGTGTCCGGCAGCCAACGCTCGGGGAAGCGCGCGCATACGTCGAGCAGCTACTGCGCGACGCCGGCATCGGCATGACGCCCGAATCGGATCCGACCGCGTCGGCGTCGCCGAGCGTGCGGGGGTCGCCGTGAGGCCGCGCAACGCGGAGCTCGGGCTGCTGATCCTGTCGTTCGTGATCGCGTTGGGCACCTACGCGCTCGTGGATCTCTCGCGGTCCACCGCGATCGACCCCGGCATCGTCGGCTTCGCGGTCCCCTTCGCCCTGCTGGTGGCTGCGGGGCACATCGCGGTCCGGCGCCTGGCCCCGGCGGCCGATCCGCTGCTGTACGCGATCGCGGTGCTGCTCTCGGGTTTCGGCTACGGCGTGATCCGCCGCATGGACCCCGACCTCGCCGCGGTGCAGCTCGGATGGATCGCGGTCGGCGTCGGCGCGTTCCTGCTGACGTTGTTCGTCGTGCGGGACCATCGCAAGCTCGAGCAGTTCCGCTACTCGTTCATGCTGCTCGGCATCGGGCTGCTGCTGCTGCCGCTGACGCCGATCGGGACCGACCTCGGCCGCGCGGCGCGGCTCTGGGTGCAGGTCGGACCGCTTTCGTTCCAGCCTGCCGAGGCCGCGAAGGTGGTGCTCGCCGTGTTCCTCGCCGGGTATCTCGCGCAGAAGCGTGAGCTGATGACGCTCGCGGTCGCGCGCATCGGGCCGCTCGGCATCCCCGCGCCGCGCCACTTCGGTCCACTGCTGCTCGCGTGGGGCGTGTCGCTGGCGATCATGTTCTACCAACGCGACCTGGGATCGTCGCTGCTGTTCTTCTCGCTGTTCGTGATCTCGGTGTACGCAGCGACCGCCCGCGGCGCGTACGCGGTGGTCGGCATGAGCCTGTTCGGAGCCGGCGTCTGGTTCGCCTACGACCGGTTCGCGCACGTGCGTGCGCGGATCAGCGACTGGATCGACCCGTGGTCGACGTTCGAGGGCACAGGCCGCCAGATCGCGCAGTCGGCGTTCGCGCTGGGCACCGGCGGGCTCAGCGGCGTGGGACTGGGTCTCGGCAACCCGCAGCTCATCGACCCGGGCCTGCGGTCGGGCACGCTGCCGACGGACTTCATCTTCGCCGCCATCGGTGAGGAGCTCGGCTTGCTCGGCACGCTGGCGATCATGCTGCTGTTCGTGCTGATCGTCGCGCGCGGGCTGCACATCGCGCTGCGGTCGCGCGATCAGTTCGGCACGCTGCTCGCGACGTCGTTGACCGTGATCATCGGGCTGCAGGCGTTCCTGATCATGGGGGGCGTGTCCCGCCTGGTGCCACTCACCGGCATCACCCTGCCGTTCGTCTCCTACGGCGGATCGAGCCTGGTGGCCAACTGGGTGCTCGTCGCTCTGCTGATCCGGGTGTCCGACGCGGAGGCGGTGCGATGAATCGGTCGATCCGACGCGTTGCGCTGATCCTGGGCCTGGCGTTCCTGGCGCTGTTCGTGAACCTCAACATCGTGCAGCTCGGCAAGTCCACAGAGCTTGCGACCCATCCGCGCAACCGGCGTTTGCTGATCAAGGAGTACGCGACGCTGCGCGGCGAGATGCTGGTCGGGGACCGGGTCGTGGCCGAGTCGGTGGAATCAGGCGACGAGACCTACCGGTTCGCGCGCCGGTACCCGCTCGGCCCGCTGTACGGGCACATCACCGGGTACTACTCGTTCTTCTTCGGCGCGGCCGGCCTGGAGCGCAGCTACAACGACGAGCTGCTCGGACGGGAACCCGCGACGACCGAGACGCTCGTGGACGAGCTGCTCGGACGGGAAACGCAGGGCAACGTCATCGAGCTGACGCTGGACCACGAGCTGCAGCGGCTGGCGCGCCGCGCGCTCAGCGGTCAGCGTGGGGCCGTGGCGGCGATCGATCCCCAGACCGGAGCCGTCCTGGCGCTGTACGCCAACCCGTCGTTCGATCCCACCCCGCTGTCGAAGGGTCCGGTCGAGCAGCAGGAGGTGCAGGCCGCATGGGAGGAGCTGAACGCCGATGAGCGCCGGCCGCTGTTGTTCCGCGCGACCCAGGAAGCCTATCCACCGGGCTCGACGTTCAAGATCGTGACGGCCGCCGCGGGGCTGCAATTCGGCAAGATGACTCCATCGACCAGCCTCCCCGATCCGAGCCGGCTGAGCTTGCCGGACACGAACCGAACGCTCAGCAACTTCCAGAACGGGCCGTGCACGGGAGGCGGCAGCATCTCGATGGCGACGGGCTTCCGCGTGTCGTGCAACACCACCTTCGCCCAGATCGCGATGCGCGTCGGCAAGCAGAACCTCGCGCGGATGGCCGAGCGGTTCGGGCTCGGTAGCGCGCCGGACGTGGGCATCGCCACCGTTGCCAGTTGCGTCGTTCGCGTGCCCGGTGTCGGCTGCGGGAACCCGGATGACCTTTCTCGCCCGGCGACCGCCTACAGCGGGATCGGCCAGCAGGACGTGCGCGTCACCCCGTTGCAGATGGCGATGGTCGCGGCCGCGGTCGCCAACGGCGGACACCGGATCCGGCCCTACCTCGTGCAGCGCGTGCTGTCACCCGAAGGCGTGCCGCTGATCGAAACCCAGCCGCAGCTCAGCGACCCGATCATGTCGCAGAAGAACGTCAAGGCGCTGCGGCAGATGATGATCGACACCGTCCGGTTCGGCACCGGCGCCGTCGTGGGCTTCCAGCGAGCGAGCAGCGGCACGATCGGCGGCAAGACCGGGACGGCGGAGACGGGGATCCCGGGGCAGCCCCCGCACGTGTGGTTCGTCGCGTTCGCGCCGGGCATCGCGGTAGCGGCGGTCGTCGAGAACGGCGGCGATCTGGGCGACGCGGCGACCGGTGGGCGCGTCGCCGGTCCGATCACAAGGGCCTTGGTGGACGAGGTCATGAGCAGGGGAGACTCGTCGTGAGCGTCGTCCGAACCCGGCTGGTACGGTTCGGACTCGCTGCGCATTCGGCAGCATGGAGGGAAGCAGCGCTTTGACCACGTTGTCCGATCGATACGAGCTATCCGACCAGCTCGGTGCAGGTGGGATGGCCGAGGTATACCTCGGGCGCGATCGCGTGCTCGGGAGAACGATCGCGGTCAAGACGCTGCACCGGCAGTATGCAGGCGACCCGCAGTTCATCGAGCGATTCCGGCGCGAGGCGCAGTCCGCTGCGGCGCTGAACCATCCCAACATCGTCGGCGTCTACGACACCGGCTCGGACAACGGCACCTACTACATCGTGATGGAGTACGTCGAGGGACGCACGCTGCGCGACGCGATCCGCGAGGAAGGGCCGCTGCTGCCCGAGCGCGCGGCCGAAATCGCCGCCGAGGTCTGCGAGGGGTTGTCGTACGCGCACTCGCACGGGATCGTGCACCGGGACGTGAAGCCGGCGAACATCATGCTCACGCCCAACGGTGTGGTGAAGGTCGCCGACTTCGGCATCGCGCGCGCCATCTCTGGGGACACCGTGACGCAGACCGCGATGGTGCTCGGGACCGCGCAGTACTTCTCTCCCGAGCAGGCGCAGTCCGCCCCGGTGGACGCGCGCAGCGACATCTACTCCCTGGGGATCTGCCTGTACGAGATGCTCACGCGGCAGGTGCCGTTCACGGGGTCGTCGCCGGTCGCGATCGCGTACAAGCACGTCAAGGAGGACCCGATCCTGCCGTCGCGCCTGAACGACGACGTGCCGCCCGAGCTCGAGGCGATCGTCATGAAGGCGATATCGAAGAATCCGAACAACCGCTACCAGAACGCTGAGGAGATGCGCGAGGACCTGCTGCGTGCGCTGCACGGACGTCCGGTGCACGCGACACCGGTGCTCGCGGACGTGACCGGGGTCATCGACCCGATCGGCGACGATACCGTGGTGGTCGAGCGTCGGGGTGGGACGACCACGACCTATCGGCGCCCCCCGTCCGAAGAGGAGAAGCGGCGGCGGACCGGCATCATCCTGCTCGGCGTGATCGTCGCGGCGATCCTCGGCATCGCGGCGTGGGCCCTGATCGGCATCCTCGGCGAGCCGTCGATGGTGCGCGTCCCCGACGTGATCGACCGCCCGCTGGAAGAGGCCAAACAGATCCTCACCTCCCGGAGACTGGCCTTCGACGTCCTGGCGCCGCAGAGCCACCCGGAGATCGAGGAAGGAAACATCGTCGCGCAGGATCCGCCGGCCGACGAGGTGGTCGAAGAGGGAACGACGGTCAAGCTGACACCGTCGGGCGGCCCGGAGTTGATCGAGGTCCCCGACGTGACCCGCAAGACCGAGGCCAACGCGCGAGCGCTGATCGAGGACGCCGGTCTCGAGGTCGGAGACGTCAGCAGACGGCCGGACTCCACGGTTCCCCAAGGCGTGGTGATCAGTCAGGATCCCACCGGTGGAGTCCTGGTGACGGTGGAGCGGAAGGTGAACCTGGTCGTATCGTCGGGCCCGCCGACCGCGGTGGTCCCCAACGTGGTCGGCCGCAGCGAGGAGGACGCGCGCTTCCTGCTCGAGAACGCGGGGTTCCGGGTCGCGGAGCCCAGAACGGAGCCGCAGGGGCCCGAGTGTGACGAGCCCGACGGGATCGTGTGCCGGCAGTCTCCCGAGGCGGGCGAGCGCGTGCAGGAAGGATCGACGGTCACGATCTTCATCGCCGAGGCGGAGGAGGAGCCGCCGGCCGATCCGCAATGCAGCGACGGGATCGACAACGACGGAGACGGTCAGACCGACTTCGGCCCGGGCGGCGACCCCGACTGCACCAACCCCAACGACGACGACGAGTCCGCACCGTAACGACGACAACGAGGCCGAGCCGCAGCCACACGCGGGCCCACCCCGTCCCGCCTCTCCAGGATGGATCCGCTCACGAAGCCGTCGCGCGACTCGGGTTTGGGCGGGTCGGCTCCGGGGTCGGCTCCGGGTTCGGCGGGGCGGCCCGCTCGAGGAAGTTGGCGAGCAGCCGCATGCCTTCGGTGGTCAGAACGCTCTCGGGATGGAACTGCACGCCCTCGATCGGATACTCGCGATGGCGCATCGCCATCACCAGCTCGTCGTGCGTCTCGGCCGTCACCTTCAGCTCCTTCGGCAGCGAATCGCGCGCGACGATCAACGAGTGGTAGCGGGTCGCCTCGAACGGGATCGTCATCCCGTCGAGCACGCCTTCGCCGCGGTGGTAGATCGCCGAGACCTTTCCGTGAAGCAGCTCGGGCGCGCGCGCGATCCGGCCGCCGTAGACGTAGCCGATGCATTGGTGCCCCAAACAAACGCCAAGGATCGGCGTCGTCGGTCCCAGGTCGCGCACGACGTCGTTCGATATCCCGACGTCGCGGGGGTTCTCCGGCGTGCCCGGTCCGGGCGAGATCACGATCCCGTCGGGGCCGAAGTCGCGCACCTGCTCGATGCTCCACGCATCGTTGCGCACCACGGTGGGCAAGGCGCCCAGCTCGGCCAGCTCTTGGACCAAGTTGTAGGTGAACGAGTCGTAGTTGTCGATGACCAGGATGCGCGCGCTCATCTGCACGAGATTACGCTATCGGCATGCGTCGCCGCGAGGTTTGTCTGTTGCTGCTCGCCTTCACGGTGGCAGGCTGCTCGAGCAACGGATCCCATCCGCCGGCCGAGGCCGCTCCGATCGCGCGCGAGCTGTGGCGAGCCGCCCAGAACGCCGACCTGGAAGAGGTCCAGCGGCTGATCCG
Organism: Actinomycetota bacterium; assembly: GCA_036397635.1. Lineage (GTDB taxonomy): Bacteria > Actinomycetota > AC-67 > AC-67 > AC-67 > DASWIP01. The sequence goes on from DASWIP010000039.1 coordinate 8,040, forward strand.
GGCGTGCGCGGATCCCTTGGTGGCCTACCCGGACGACGACGGCCGGACGTTCACGGCGCGCGAGCTGGCGCGCGCAAGGCTGGACGGCCTGGTCGGCCCGCCGCTCGACACGCAGGACCAGGTCGCGCTCGCGCTCGCCGAGGACTTGCTTCGCGAGGCCGAGGAGGACTGGGACGAACGCTGCGCCCGTGCGCCGGTACAGGCCCGTGCGCCCGGGCACGACGCGCGTGCGCCGGTGCAGGCCCGTGCCCCGCGACGCTCCTAGGCCCTCTTCGCCTTCTCTTCCTCGGCCAGCGCGCGGCGCAGCACCTTGCCGACCATGGTCTTCGGAAGGTCGGCGCGGAACTCGTACTCCTTGGGCACCTTGTACGCGGTGAGCCGCTCGCGGCAGAAGGCCTCGATCTCCTCGGCGGTCGCGGTCTGACCGGGCTTCAGGACGATGTAAGCCTTGGCCATCTCCCCGGAGCGCTGGTGCGGCAATCCGACGACCGCCGCTTCGAGCACCTTCGGGTGCTGGTAGAGGATCTCCTCCACGTCGCGCGGGTACACGTTGAACCCACCTACCAGGATCATGTCCTTCTTGCGGTCGACGATCTTGAAGAAGCCCTCCTCGTCGACCTCAGCGATGTCACCGGTGTACAGCCACCCGTCGCGCAGGACCTCTTCGGTCTCCTCGGGCTTGTTCCAGTAGCCCTGCATCACCTGCGGGCCGCGGATGCACAGTTCGCCTGGTCCCGGCGCGGGGATCTCCTTGGACGGATCATCCACATCCACGATCTTGCACTCGGTGTTCGGGACCGGCAGGCCGATCGTGCCGATCTTGCGCTTGCCGTAGATCGGGTTGGCGTGCGAGATGGGAGAGGTCTCGGACAGCCCGTAGCCCTCGACGAGTCGTCCGCCGGTGACTTTCTCCCACCGCTCCTGCACCTCGCCGGGCAGCGGCGCCGCGCCCGACAGGCAGACCCGGATCGACTTCATGTCTGTGTTCGCCAGATCCGGATGCGCGAGCAGGTTGGCGTACAGCGTCGGCACGCCGGGGAACACGGTCGGCTTGGTCCGCTGGATCGTCGAGAGCAATCCCTTCAGATCGCGGGGGTTCGGCACCAGCACCAGCAGCGCGCCCCACATCAGCCCGATGTTCATCGCGACCGTCTGCCCGTAGGAGTGGAACATGGGCAGCGCGCACATCACGATCTCGCGGCCCTCCTGCATGTCTGTGAACCAGGCCTTCGCTTGGATGCAGTTCGAGACCAGATTGTGATGCGTCAGCATGACGCCCTTCGACAGCCCGGTCGTGCCGCCCGTGTACTGCAGCAGGGCGAGATCTTCGCGCGGTGAGATCTGCGCTTGCTGCACACCGCCGCGCGCTCTCTTCATCAGGTCCTTCCAGAACCGCACCGGCTCGGTCCGGGGGATCTCTTTCCAGACGTCCTTCTTCAGCTTCGGTCCCAAGAATGCTTTCAGGCCGTGGAAGTTGTCGAAGACGTTGGTGACGATCACCTCGCGAAGCTTCGGGCACTCGTTCCGCACCTTGCGGACCACGTCGTACATCAGGTCCAGCACGACCAGCACCTCGATCTCGGCATCGTTGAACTGGTGCTCGAGCTCGCGCTCGGTGTACAGCGGGTTGTTGCATACCACCACCGCGCCGAGGCGCAGCGCCGCGTAGTACGTGATCACGACTTGCGGGACGTTCGGCATCAGCGTTCCGACGCGCGTGCCCTTGCCGACGCCGAGGTCGCGCAGGACGCCGGCCATCTTGTCGACGGCTTCGGCGAGCTGCTTGTAGGTCATGCGCTGACCCTGGAAGTCGATCGCCGGATTACTCGGGAACCGCCGCACCGACTCGTCGAGCAGCGACGTCAACGCCTTCTCGGGAAGCTCGATCTCCTCGGGAACGCCCGGGGGGTAGCTCGCGCGCCAGATCGGGTTGGTCGACAGGCCGCCCTCGACCGAGCGGGGAGCCGCGCTTCGCTTCGCCGTCGAGGACCGAGTCGCGGTCTTCTTCACCGCCGACTTCCCGGCGGTCGGCGTACGCCCGGCAGCCTTCTTCGCCGTCGCCTTCCTGGCGGCCGGCTTCCGCGTCGCGGGCTTGCGTGTGCTTTTCTTCTCGTCGGGCACGGTCACCATCTCCGATCGTCGCGTGTGTTCGTGGATTCTGTCCCACCCACGGCAGCCGGGCCAAACCGGCCGCTCATCCTGCACCCGGCCGGGCGAAGTTGGCCGCGACCAGACCGCGGAACGGCGGCAAGGTCATGGCCGGGACGACGCCCGTGGCGAAGCCGAGCCTGAACTCCGCGGCGAACACGCGGAACCGCTCAACGAACGGATCCTGCCGCAGCCCTTCGAGCAGCGCGCCGGTGTCCCCCAGCGACTCTATCCGGTAGGGCGGTGCGTGAACGGTGCCGTGCAGCAGGAGCGTATTGCCGACGCATCGAACCGCGCTGGCGGCAGTGATCCGCTCACCATTGATGCTCATCGCCTCGGCACCTGCCGCCCACAGGGCGTTCACGACCGCCTGGAGGTCCTGCTCGTGGATCACCAAGTCGTTGGGATCGCCGGTGGGGGATTCCCGCAGCGTGGAGTCCCGCAGCTCGACGAGAACGCCGGGTCCGGTGATCTCGGTGACCCCGACCAGCCGCCCGAGGCGGTCGATCTCACCACGAAGCTGTTCGAGGTTGCGCTGTCCGGTGCCGGCTGCCAGCTCGAAGGCGGTGATCTGGGTCTGCAGCGACTCGAGGCGCGCGCGCAGCGAGCGGGTGCGATCGTCTTCCTGCGCGATCAGGTCGACCAGACGCGCGTGCCGTGATAGGCGAGGTCCGACCGGGGCGGCGTTCTCGGTCGCCACAACGACGGCGAACCCGATGATGCCGAGTAAAAGGTAAGGAAAGAAGCGGAAGAGCGGGGAAGAACCTGTACGCACGGGGCTGCCCGGGGTCGAGATATGCCGGTAGTATAGCCCGCGCTATGCCGATCTCGAAGTCCAGGCGCAGGCGTTACACGCCGCCGCCGAAGCCGAAGCCGAAGCCGTCGCCCAAGTGGGTGCCTGTGCTGATGCTCGCGCTGCTCGGCATCGGTGTGCTCATGCTGGTCCTCTACTACACGCGGCTGCTTCCCGGCGGTTCGCCCCTGTGGGGCCTGCTGGGCGGGTTCAGCCTCATCGCCGGCGGCTTCTTCACCGGTGTCTTCTGGCGCTAGCCGTTCCTTCGGTGGCCCTCAGCGCGTCCGGCGTCCCCCCCCTCGTGGGGGCGGCGTACCCCCGTCGTCGGCCGGCCGGACCCCAACTACCCCCCAGGGGTATACTGGGGCGCATGGCCTACCTGTACGGCGACTCCAAGGAAGCCCTCCAGCGCCGCCTAAGGCGGATCGAGGGCCAGATCCGAGGCATCCAACGCATGATCGACGAGGACAAGTACTGCGTCGAGATCCTCGACCAGATCTCGGCCGTCCGAGCAGCGCTGGACAAGGTCGGCCTTCATCTGATGTCCGACCACATCAAGGGATGCGTCGCCGACGCGGTCATGACCGAGCAGCGCGACGAGAAGGTCACCGAGCTGGTCGGCGTGGTCGAGAAGTACCTCAAGAGCTGAGTTTCCCCAGCCTGGGGAAATCCTTGGGGGTAATTACAGAACTGTCATTCGTCCCCAGCTGGGGACAAGGGTGTGGATATGCCGGTCTACGAGTACAAATGCACGGCGTGCGGCGAGCGCGAGGAACACATCCTGCTGTGGTCGGACGACCCGCCGGCCACGTGCGCCGCATGTGGCGGCGCGCTCAAGCGCGCCTACGCGGGCCGCGTGCAGGTCGCTTTCGGCGGCTGGGGCTTCTCGAAAACGGACTCGCTGATCCCGGACACCAGGGGCAAGGACTTCAAGGCTTTGCGCGAGCGCGCACAGCGCATCGCCGACGAGTAGCCGCAAGTATCGCCCAACGAGTAGCTACGGTCCCCGCGCAACCTCCTCGCGGACGGTCATCCGCTCACCGCAGTGCCTCGGGGCGACCTCGGATCCCTTGCGCAGAAGCAGCAGTTCCGTGTGGCAGTTCTCGCACCAGAACACCACGCGCAGATCGCTCGGCGGAGGCGCCGCCTCCGGCAGCTCCTTGGTCGGTGCCGGGACGCGCATCCCGCGCAGCATCACGATGCCGATGGACGCGATCGCCAGCCCCATCAGGATCGCGATCGCGACGCGCACGCCGACTCAGCCTCCCGACCCGCTACAGCCGCTCGAGGATGGTGGCGTTCGCCATGCCGCCGCCCTCACACATGGTCTGCAGTCCATAGCGCGCGCCTCGCCGCTCCATCTCGTGCAGCAGGGTGGTCATCAAGCGTGCGCCGGACGCGCCCAGCGGGTGGCCCATGGCGATCGCGCCCCCATTGGGATTGACGTTCGACTCGAACCAGCGGTCGTCGGCCTTCAGCTCGATCTTCCACGCGACCGGCACGACCGCGAAGGCCTCGTTGATCTCGACCACGTCGATATCGGCGAGCTTGAGTCCCGATCGCTCGAGCGCCCGCTTCGTCGCCGGGATCGGCGCGGTGAGCATCAGCACCGGGTCGGCCGCCGACACGGTCATCGTGTGGAAGCGCGCGCGCGGCCTCAGGCCCAGCTCCTTGGCCTTCTCAGGCGTGGTGATCAGCAACGCCGCCGCTCCGTCCGAGATCTGCGACGAGTTCCCCGCCGTCGTGATCCAGGGCGCCTCCGGGAACCGTTGCGCATCCTCCTCGGTGTAGAACGCGGGCTTCAACGATGCGAGCTTCTCGAGCGAGGTCTCGCGCAGCCCTTGGTCGCGCTCGAACAGGGTCGTCTCACCGTTGGCGACCTTGATCGGGAAGACTTCACGGTCGTACCGGCCCTCGGCCCACGCGGCCTGGGCGCGCTGCTGGCTGCGGAAGCCGATCTCGTCCGCCTGCTCGCGGGTGATGCCCCACTTCGCGGCGATCAGCTCGGACGAGATGCCCTGCGGGACAAGCCGGCCGTCGTAGCGCTCGTTCATCCCGGCAGTGAACGGGAACCCGCCGGTGGCGACGGATGATCCCATCGGCACGCGGGTCATGTTCTCGACGCCGCTGGCCACGACGACGTCTTGCTGACCCGACATCACGGCCTGGGCGGCGAAGTGCGCGGCCTGTTGCGACGAACCGCACTGGCGGTCCACCGAAGTGCCGGGCACGTGGTCGGGGAACCCCGCCGCGAGCCAGCCGTTCCGCGCGATGTTGATGGCCTGATCGCCGACCTGGCTCACACATCCGGTGATGTTGTCCTCCACGATGCCCGGGTCGATCCCGGTACGCGACACCAGCTCCTGCAGGGTCGCGGCGAGCAGGTCGACCGAGTGGGTGTCCGTGAGCGCGCCCCCGCGCTTCCCGATCGGCGTCCGGACGGCCTCGACGATGACGGCTTCTCGCATCGCTTTCACCTTCTCTTGAGAGAGTGTTAGTTACCGGCGAGTAACTATAGGCTCGCCGCTTCTCCTCGGTCAACGCGCCGGGGCTCGGCCATCATCCCGATCAGGTCCGCCCCGCGTCGCGGGCCATCAAGGTTAGCCGCCTCGGTCGCGAGCCGCTGGGCTGCCATGCCGTACCGCGGATCCTCGACGAGGCGCCGGAGAGCCCGCCGTATCGCCCGCTTCTTCGGCCGGCGCACCCGGATGGCGGCGCCGGTCGCCGCGACCCGCGCGCCGTTCTCACGTTGGTCACCGGGACCGGGCACGATCACCAATGGAACACCATGGGTGAGCGCGCGCGCGACGATGCCGTGGCCTCCGCTCGTGATCACGGCGTCGGCCTGCTCGAGCAGCGCGTCGTGCGGCGCGAAGGGGACGTGCACGATCCCGGGCGGCATGTCGCGCGGCCGCGGTCCGGTGAGCAAGCCGCGCGCGCCGCTGCTCGCGACCGCGTTGACGGCCGCATCGACGAACGCGCCGACATCGTGGGCCGTGCTCGGTGCGATCAGCACCAGCGGCCGGTCACCCGGCGGCAACGCCGGCACATCGCCGGCGCCGTCCCACAGCAGCGGCCCTATCACGTGCGCCTGCGCAGGCCAGTCTCGTCGTAGCCGCTCCAACGACGGCAACGTCGCGACCAGGATCAGATCCCGCGACAACTGCCCGTCGAGCCGCTCGGTCGGGGCGAGCCGGAGCGCTGCTCGGGCGCGGTTGAGGTCGTCGCGGGCGCCGGTGAGGTCGCGGAGCGTGTTGCGCCGCACGTTCGCCTCGAGCAGCGGGATCAGCCGGCGTCCCAGCCCGAAGGGCGGCAGGTCGGCCGAGTACGTGTGCAGCGGGTGCACGATCAACGACGCGACCGGGATGCCCAAGGCTTCGGCCGCGAGCGCCGGACCGAGGGCGATCGCATCGTGAACCACCACGTCTGGCTCCAAGTCGCGGAACTGCGGGATCATCGACCGCGCCATCGATGCAGCGTCGTCGTACAGACGCAGGGAGTCGCGCGGGCTGCCGTCGATGCCCTCGGGGAAGTCGGCGTAGCGGCAGCCCGCGCGTTCGGCCGCCTCGCGATGCTCGGCGCCGCAGACGAACGTGACGAGGTGTGCGCGCGCGGCGATCTCCTTCGCCAGCGCGAGCATCGGGAACGCGTGACCGGGCGCCGACATGGTGGCGCAGGCGACCCGCACCGGTTCAGCCCTTCCGGCGGGGGCGGCGGATCCTCTCGCCGGCTCGCTTCGCGCGGCGCTTCGTTTCGTTGAGGACGTAGCGCGCCCACGCGTACTCGGTCCCCAGCACGGCGAGGCCTGCCAGCACGACCAGGATCCCGGGACCCGGCAGGACAAGAAGCGCGAGACCAGCGGCGACCAAGGTGAAGCCGACGAGCGTGATGGCGATGCGCTTCCCACTTCGCAGCACCCACGAAACGACTGGTCCTCCCGACATGTCCGGACGATACAGCAGCCTGCGTCGGGCACGCTCGGGAGGACCGGAAAGGGTTCCTATGCGACGTGCGAGTGGCCGTGGCTACCGTGATCGTTGAGGTCGAGACGGTCACACGTGCGCTAGCCGGCGGCTAGCAGATGCGAACATCGTTGCCGAACCGTAACGTTCCCGACGAGCGAGCGACACGTCCGTTCGCCACTATGGGTGGGACCGCTTCGACGGTGGGGACTCATCTTTGCGGAAACCGATCCTGGTTCTATTCGTCGCTGGCATCCTCGCGATGCCCTTATCGGGGTGGGCGGCAACGCCGCCCGCCCCCGAGGGGTATCACCGCACAGGAGGCTCGACGCTTGTCCCGGGCGTCGAGCACATCCGCTTCGAGCGGCAGGGCAAGCAGTCGGTCAACGTCGCGCACATCTCGCGCGATGCGGAGGTCGCGCTCCGGCCGGTTTCCTCGTTCGGCACGATCGCCGGACGCGGGGGTCGCGTCGAGCGCACGTCGGCGATGTGCGCGCGCGTGGACTGCTTGGCCGCGATCAACGGCGACTTCTTCGCCGGTGGCGTCCCGGTCGGCGCGTTCGCCTCGGGCGGCGAGCTGCTCCGGTCGCCCAAAGGCAAGCATCATGCCCTGATGATCGGTCAGGATCGCGCGCTCACGGCCGGGCAGGTCGCCTGGTCGGGCAAGCTCGTCTCGACGGACCTCCAGGAGATCGCGCTCGACGGCATCAACATCCCCCGGCGACAGAACGAGGCGGTGCTCTACACGACGCCGTTCGCGCCGACCACCCTCACCAATCCCCACGGCGCGGAGCTTGTCCTTCGTTTCGTCGCGCCGAAAGGCCGGCGCCCCAGGATCGGGGAGACGGCCATCGTGCGGATGGTCTCGTTCAAGTGGGGCAAGGGCGACTCGAAGATCCCCACCGACGGCGCGGTTCTCTCCGCCCATGGACGAGCAGCGAACGCGCTCGAGTCGATCTGGCGCGCGGTGCAGCGCGACGACGCGAGCCGCGACGCGCTCCTGCGGATCGACACGAAGGCCGACGTGCTCGAGGCCATCGGAGGCAGCCCTATCCTGCTGCGCGACGGCGCGATATGGGTCGCGAACGAGGATCGCGCATTCGTACGGAGCCGCGCGCCCCGCACCGTCGTCGGCTGGAACGAGGCCGGCGATACCTGGCTGGTCACGATCGATGGGCGTCAGCCCGGCTTCGCGCGCGGGATGTCGCTGCTCGAGGCGGCAAAGCTGGTGCGCGCGCTTGGAGCAACCGACGCGATCAACCTCGACGGCGGCGGCTCGACCACGTTCGTGGTGCGCGGTGACGTCGTGAACCGTCCGAGCGATCGGCTGGGGTCCGTGGACGGCGTCTCGCAGATCCTGCGATCGGTTGCCCCGGGTGTCTCCGCGCGCAACCTCGAACGGCCGGTCGCCAACGCCTTGGTAGTCCTTGCGCCCGGGACCAACACGAGACCGGCCCGTCAGCAACCGACGCTCGAGATGGAGATGCCCGAGGTCGAGACCGTCGCCCTGCCCGCGCCCTCCCAGTCCGATCCGGCATCGAACCCGGTCGCCGCACTGCCGGCGATCGTGGCCACGCCGCCGGACGCCGAATCGTCGAGGGCCGCGCCGATCGGGCTCGCGATGCTGGTCAACGCAGCGGTCGCGCTGGCGCTGTTCCGCCGCGCGGGCATCCGCATCGTCGCGCGTCCTTAGTGGCGTCGGCTCATCCCCCGAGGCAGGAATCACCGTGCCCCCCGTCGTATGGAGCAGCCACGGTCCGACAACGGAGGGGGTCACGATGAAGAAGTGGATCGCTGCCGGTCTCGCGGCGGGAGCGCTGCTCATCCCGGCGGGGAGCCTGGCACATGAATACGTTTCGCAGTCGGTTTGTACGTCGATGATCCCGGCAGCCGAACCATCGAACGACTGCGTGCGGGTGGACACCGACACCGAGTTCGAGGACGGCGTCATCGTCACCGTGGACGGAGACGACTCGGACCCTCGCGGAGACGGCACCACCGATGGCTATGTGGCGATCGAGGTCACCCGCGACGGCCCGGCGGTCTATTGTGAAAGCGACGGTGGCTTCAACCACATCGACGACCGTCCCGGTGGAACGGAAGACGACGCCAACGGCGACAACGACCCCTGCGAGCCGTAAGGCGCCGCAGGTATCAGCACGAGAGGGGCCGGGGGATCCCGGCCCTTCCTCCTTTCGATAGCGGGCAGTTGCCACCGCCTCGTCGGGTCGCGCAGTCGCGGTGAACGACTCCCTGCCGTTCCGGAGGAGTCGGCGCGAGCGACGGCGAACACCTCGGCATGATCCGTCCCGTGGTACTCGTGTTGGCTCTGATCGCGACCTTGCCCGGCGGCGCCCGGGCGGAAGCCGCGGCGAGCATCGTGCCGTTCCGCTGCTCGGGCACCGGCGGCAGCGCCGCGATGGAGAACTCGTACGCCGATCATGCCGGCCAGGGCGCGTGCTGGGGCCACTTCGGCCACCACACCTACAACACCGGCGCCGTGCACCGGATCGGCCTCGTCGAGGGCTCGCTGTTCTCGGTCGAGGTGCAGTTCTCGCCGCCGGTCGAATACGCGGCGCCCGCGGCTGCCATCCTGTTCGAAGGCAGCCTGGACGGTGCGACGTGGAATACGCTGGCGACGATCCCGTACCCGCTGACCGGCGGCACCCGTCAGGCGATCAGCTTCTCGCTCGACGCCGGCGATGCCGAGGCGCAGTTCCTGCGGATCCGCCAGCCGCGATCGGCCGCGCAGGGACTGTCGGGATACCTGGACTCATCCAACTTCGACGCCGAGCTGACCTTTGTACGCCCGTGCGCGGCGTGCCTCATCGGCGGATCGACGAGATGCTCGGCGGGGATCATGGAGCGGATGTTCGACGAGCATCCCTGCTGGTTCGGCGGCATCAACCGCTACGACGCGCCGTCGTTCTTCCACACGTACTTCCTCGGGCTGCCCCGCCTGCTCGAGCAGCTCTCGGGAACCGTGACCCTGCTGCCCTGGCGCAGCGACGACTACACGCAGAACGGCGGTTCGCGCACGGCGATCGACGCGCTGGTCCAGGTGTCATCCGACGGAACCACGTGGGAGACCGTGGCGGAGATCTCTGGTCAGTACGGCACGCCGATCGTGTTCGACGTCGTGCCACCCGCGTCCGAGGTGGCGTTCGTCCGCCTCGTCGCCGAGCGGCACACGGGGTGGGGGACGCATCCCGCGCTCAAGCACGCGCGCGGCTTCATCATCGATTCCAGGCTCGAGACCTGATAGCGCGCGGAAGCGCGATCGGGTGGCTTCGAGCGATCGCGGTGTGCAATCGAGGAGATGCTCGAGCAGGGAGGCAGCTCGGCCGCCGGCTCTTGAGGTCTTCGATCGATTCTGGTACCAAATCTGCATCCGCATACGGACGCTATCCGGGACGAGAATGGATGGGCGGGTTCGGTAGCGGCTGTTGGATACCGGCCGTGTGTCAAGTGGAGACGATGGGACTCGAACCCACGACCCCCGGCTTGCAAAGCCGGTGCTCTACCAACTGAGCTACGTCCCCGCGAGCGCATCCATCCTACGCGCACGCCGGTCATCGGCTCCCGGGAAGCAGCGAGCGCGCGGTCGCCCGCGCGCTCAGCCGTCGCTTCGGTAGGTTAGCCCTCGGGCTTGGCCTCTTCCCAGCCGGAGTCGCCGCCCTTCTTGCGTTTGATCACCGCGGTGATGATGCCGGCGATCGCAGCGAGTCCAAACAGCTTCTTCAGCTTGCCGCCGCCCTTCTTGCCTTCCCCTTCGCCGCTCTTGCGCCCCATCCTGGCCTCCTGGTCAGATCCGTCACCGCGATGCTAATCGCCGGCCCGCCGCCGGACCAACAGAGCCTTACTCAGCCTGCCCGTTTCCGCGATTCACAGACGCCCCTCCTGGCGCGGGACTGTGGGCATGGGATCGGATACGGACCGGTCAAGTTGCCCCCATCGGTCTCCCGCGCTGCGGTCACGATGTGGCGTTGACGATCGGTTGGTAGGGCCTGCACGGCTGGCTGCGCAGGCTCGGACACGGGGGCAAGGGCGTCGGGGCCCGCATGCCGGGGATCACCGGGAGAACGAGCTTGGAGGGCCGAGAGCCCGAGTACAGGATCGAGACGTTCGACGTGCCGTCCGGCTCAGTCTGGCTGAACGACCACACCGGCTGCGCACCGTTCGGCGCGGCGATCGTCACGCGGATCCTCGATCCTGCTCGGTAGACGTGCCCTTGGGCGTACAGCGGGATCGCTACTTCGACGAACTCCTCGCTGGGCATCGGTCCGGCGTCGGCCTCCAGGAAGCTGGGGACCGGGTCCAGGAGCGTGCTCGGTCGCTTGAAGATGTTGTCGGAGTCGCTCGAGAGCTTGCGCATGCTCCCGCGCATGTAGCCGTTCTGAACGAAGGTCTCGTTGTCGTCCGGACGGACCTCGCTGATCGTGGCCTGGAAGTCGACGTCGGAGGTCGAAGACTTCGCCCACAGGTACACGGCACCTCCGCCGAGGACCATCGTGTCGGTCGGAAGCGGCTCGGACACGTAGGACACTGCGGTGCCCGCTGGGTTCTGTTGCCAGCTCCAACTCCACTGTGCGGCATTGCCCCACAGGCCACCGGTGCCGGTGCCGCCCGAGTAATTGGTGAGGGGCAGCGCGCCAGCGTCCGACGTGTACTGGTCGATGCCGAGGCTCGCCGGCAGGTCACCCGAGAGCGAACCGTCCGGACCGAAGTACCACGTCTGCGCAGCCGTGCCGTGGATGGGCCATTCGGTGAACCCTCGCGCGAAACCTGCGTAGGGATCGCCGGCTGTCGAGTCACCGGTCGGCGACGTGCCGGCGCCGTTGTCGAACAGCACCTTGACCTGGGGCTGCGCCTCGAAGGCCTGACGCGCGGCCGTATAGCTCGGGATCAACTGGATCGGGTCCACCGGGAGCGTGACGATGTGGTCCTCCGGGACCCCGTAGGCCCCTTGGTAGACCAGCGGCGCGGCCGCGCGATTGAGAGCCGACTTGAGCATCGGCGGCTCCTTGGCCACGTACAACTGCAGGAAGTCGAACCACCGGTTGTACGTATCCGGATGCAGCGAGTCGATGTGCGTCCCGTTGGTGAACGTGAACCACTTCTTGTCCGTCCCGGTGAAGCGCGAGGCGAGCTCGGGGCAGTGGCCGCCGGTCTGCTCGTCCTGCCACTGGCAGACCAGGAAGGTCGGCACGTTGATCTTGTCGACGAACGTGACGGGGTCCAGGGGGTCGGCGACCTCTGGTACGTAGTGGTCGTTGGCTTCGATCGCGGCCTGGAGGTCGGCGGCCTCGCCGTGGAGCACTTGGTTCTCGGCGCAGACCGTGTCGCCCGCGTCGATCCGATCGCGTGCCCACGGCTGCCCGTCCGGGGCAGGCTGCGCGTCGTCCTGGCGGTCCTTCGACCACTCGACGGCGAAGCCGGTGTTGAGGATGCCGCCGGGGTACAGCGTGGTGGCCGTCGCGTCGATGACCGACAGCGGGCTGATCGCGGCTAGATGCGGCGGCTGGAGCTGCGCGGTGAAGATCTGGCTGATCCCGCCGTAGGAGATGCCCAGCATCCCGGGGTTGCCGCGGACCCACGGCTGGTTGGCGACCGTCTCGATGATGTCGTAGCCGTCCAGGTTTTGCAGCGGCTCGAAGAAGTCGAAGGCGCCGCCCGAGCAGCCCGTGCCTCGCATGTTCACGTCGACCACCGCGAAACCCATGAGGTTCGCGAGGATGGCGATGCCGCTCTGTGGTCCGCTCGGGCGCGCGGTGCCGTAGCCGGAGTATTCGATCAGCGTCGGGTAGGGCGGCAGGTACGCGGGTCCGTTCGGCAGCTCGGTGCCGTGCGGGAGGCCCGGCTGGTCCGCCGGGCTCGTCGGCGGGTGCACCGTGAACGCCAGCTTGGTCCCGTCGCGCGTGGTGAGGTAGCCGTAGCCGCTCGAGGGCATCGATTGCTGGTAGATGCTCGGATCCCACGGCGCCGGGGTGTCGTCGCGCACCGTGACCGGAGCCGACGTCGTTCCGTCGGACTCCACCGTGTACCCCTCACCCGGCGGAACCTTGCGGAACAGCATTCCGCCGAGCGAGTTGGCGTTCTGCGTGAACAGGCTCGCCCCGTCGGGGGTGATCAGCGAGGCCTCCGCGCCCGGCACGAGACCGGTGACGTACACCTGCTCGACGCTGCCTACGGCGGTGAAGCCCGCGGGCGTTGCATCCCCGATCCCTGCGACCGAACCCATCACGAGCACTGCACTCAGCACGAGCCCACTCGTACGCGCCCTCTTGGCCGACTTCACTATGCGCTCACTCCCGTCCTTGTTCATGGTGCCCGCGACGCCTCCCGGGATCCTCTGCGCCGCCGGCTGACCGCTGGCTGGATGTGCCCTCGGACCTCGGGGTCACTCCTTCACGAGGTCTTCGACGGCGCCCCTCGATCTCCTCCGGGCTGAGTGCCGATCGCTCGCCGAGCGATCCCGGGCCGCGAGCCACGAACGATCCCCCAGGTGGGCGTGGGAGGTGGGCGTGGGAGGACTCGAACCTCCGACCTCAGCTTTATCAGAGCTGCGCTCTAACCGCCTGAGCTACACGCCCGCGAGCGCCGATGCTACCACCCCCCGCGGGGCCTTCGCAGGCTACTCCCGCTCGGTGACGAGCAGCTCGATCCCGCCGACGACGTCGGCGATGAGGTTGTACAGGAAGCTCAAGAAGACCGTGATCGCGCTGGCTACCACGGTCCCCACCAAACCGATCAGGAAGAACCAGCGGAAGATCGAGCCCCCGGCGATCGTGAAATCGATCTGCAGGTTACGCAGCACGCGTTCGATGTTGTCGATGACGCCGAACGCCTTCAGGGTGGCGAAGATGACCGCGGTGCCGAGCATGAAGATCAGCAGCATGCAGAAGTAGAACACCAGCGAGAACTTCAGCACCGCCCAGGGGTCGATCTTGCGGATCGCGAGCCGTCCGCGCCGCAGGCGGCGGACCTGGAGCGCCGGCTTCCTCTCCGCTTCGGGCTTGGCCGCGATGTCGCGCGGCGCGGCTGCGGGAGGCGTGCGCGTGGGGGGAACGTCGCTCGCCGGCGCGGGGTCGGCATCGGGGACGCCGGCGCGCGGCCATCGGCGTTCTTCGCGCGGCGCGTCGAGCGGCTTCTGGGCGCGCGTCTGCTCGTCGTCCGGACGCCATGCCTGGGTCGGGGCATCCTCGGCCGCCGGCCGGCGCCGTCCTTCTCCCTCGCGGGTTCCCAATTCGTGATCCATCGTCACTCGGGACTGTATATCCGCCGGGAGGAAGGGGAAACCACGCTGGGTGCTATCAACCTGTTTCCTCGTCCTCGGTCAGGACCACCTGCGCCATCGCGACCAGCTGCTGCTCCTTGTCGAGGCGCATGACCCGGACGCCGGTGGTGGCGCGGCCCTGACGAGAGATGTCGCCGCATCGCATGCGGATAACCTGGCCGTCCGAGGCGATCAGGAACACCTCGTCATCGGCGGTGATCACCTCGGCACCGGCGATGAAACCACGCTTCGCGGTCAGCTCGGCGGTCTTGACGCCCTTGCCGCCGCGATGGTGGCGCGGGTACTTGGCCAGCGGCGTGCGCTTGCCGTAGCCCGAATCCGTCACCACGAGCAACTCGCCCTCCGGATCGACGACCGTGAAAGCCTCGAGGTAGTCGTCGCTGCGGAAGCTCATGCCCTTCACGCCCTGCGCGTCCCGGCCCATCGGGCGAACCTCGGTCTCATCGAACACGATCGCCTGGCCGCGCCGCGACACCAGGACGAGTTCGTTCGTACCGGAGGTCGCCTCAACGCCGATCACCTCGTCGCCGTCACGCAACTTGACCGCGATGATCCCGTCGCGGCGGGACGAGTCGTAGGCCTGGAACGCCGTCTTCTTGATCGTGCCCTTGCGCGTCGCTATCACCAGGAACCGATGGGTTTCGTAGTCGCGCGTGTCGATCACTGCCGCGATGTTCTCGTCTGTACCGAGCGGCAGCAGGTTCTTGATCGAGACCCCGCGCGCGGTCCGGTCCTTCGCCGGCACCTGGTGGGCCTTGATCCGGTAGACCTTGCCGCGGTTCGAGAAGAACAGCACGTACGCGTGATTGGAGGTCGTCAGCAGATGCGCGACGATGTCGTCCTCCTTGGCGCGCGCGCCTCGGATGCCCTTCCCGCCCCGGCCCTGCGTGCGATAGACGTTGGCCGGCACGCGCTTGATGTAGCCCGAGCGCGTGATCGTGATCACGACGTCCTCGTCCGCGATCAGGTCCTCGATGTCGATCTCGCCCTCGTCCGGCACGATGACGCTGCGGCGCGGGCTGGCGTACTTCTTGCGGATCTCGCCCAGCTCGTCCTTGATGATCGCGAGCACCCGCTTGGGGTCGGCGAGGATGGCCTTGTACTCGGCGATCTTTCCCTGGAGGTCGTCGTACTCGTCCTGGATCTTCTGCCGCTCGAGTGCGGCGAGGCGCCGGAGCTGCATGTCCAGGATCGCGGTGGCCTGGATCTCGCTGAGGCCGAACTGCGCGATCAGGCCTTCGCGGGCCTCGTCAGCGGACGCGGCGTTCCGGATCAACGTGATCACGGCATCCAGGTTGTTCAGCGCGGTGAGCAGACCCGCCAAGACGTGCGCGCGCTCCTCGGCCTTGCGCAACCGGTAGCTGGTCCGCCGCGTGACCACGTCGACCTGGTGATCGATGTAGTAGCCGAGCGCCTGCTGCACGTTCAACACTCGCGGCATCAGGCCATCGACGAGCGCAAGGAAGTTGACCGCGAAGCTGTCCTGCAGCTGGGTGTGCTTGAACAGGTTGTTCAGCACGACCTGCGGGATCGCGTCCTTGGACAGCTCGATCACCAGGCGGACGGTGTGCTTGGACTCGTTCCGCAGGGCGTTGGCGGTCTTGGGGATGCCCGTGATCACCTTCGCGTCGATCAAGTGCGCGATCTTCTCGAGCACCCGGTCTCCCGAGACCATGTAGGGCAGCTCGGTGACGACGATGCGCTGCCGGTCGCCCTTGCCCTCCTGGATCTCGGTGCGCGCGCGGATCTTGACCGAGCCGCGGCCGGTCAGCAGCGCGTCCCGGATGCCCTTCTGACCCATCAACAGACCGCCGGAGGGGAAGTCTGGCCCCTTGATGAACTTGAGCAACTCCTGCGCGGTGATGTCGGGGTTATCGATCATGGCGACGGTCGCATCGACCACCTCGACGAGATTGTGCGGTGGGATGTTCGTCGCCATCCCGACCGCGATCCCGGTCGATCCGTTCACGAGGAGGTTCGGGAAGCGAGCGGGCAGGACCGTGGGCTCCTCGAACTCGTTCGAGTAGGTCGGGATGAAGTCGACCGTATCCTCGTCGATGTCCGACAGGATCTCCATGGCCAGCGGCGCGAGGCGGCACTCCGTGTATCGAGCGGCCGCGGGCGGATCGCCGTCCACCGACCCGAAGTTGCCCTTGCCATCCACCAGCACGTCGCGCATCGCGAACGGCTGCGCCATCCGCGCGAGCGCGTCGTAGATCGCCTGGTCCCCGTGCGGATGGAATCGCCCCATCACGTCGCCGACCACGCGCGCGCTCTTCTTGTAGGGCTGGCCGGGGCGCGCGCCCATGTCGTTCATGCCCCACAGGATCCTGCGGTGCACGGGCTTCAATCCGTCGCGGACGTCGGGGAGCGCGCGCCCGACGATGACCGACATCGCGTAATCGAGGTAGGACCTCTTGACCTCTTCCTCGATCTCGATGCGTTCGATGTGCGCCTCGAGCGGCTGATCAGGCATGCGTTCGAACCTCGCGTGGTCTAGATATCGACGAACGCGTCCTTCGCGTTCTGCTGGATGAAGGCGCGGCGGCCCTCCACGTCCTCACCCATCAGGATGGTGAAGATCTGATCGGCGAGCGCGGCGTCCTCCATGGCGACCTGCAAGAGGTTGCGGGTCTCGGGATTCATCGTGGTCTCCCAGAGCTCCTCGGCCGGCATCTCGCCCAGACCCTTGAACCGGCCGACCTCCGCCTTCTTTCCTTCCCGCTGCTTGAGCAGCTCGTCGCGCTCGCGGTCGCTGAAGACGTAGTGCACCTCGTTCGCCCCGAAGCGGATCGAGTACAGCGGCGGCTGCGCGATGTACACGTAGCCCTGCTCGACGAGCGGACGCAGGTGACGGAAGAAGAACGTGAGCAGGAGCGTGCGGATGTGCGCGCCGTCCACGTCGGCGTCGGTGAGCATCACGATCTTGCCGTACCGGCGCTTCGCGAGATCGAGATCCTCGCCGATCCCGGTGCCGACCGCATTGATCAGCGACTTGATCTCGGCGTTGCCCAGGATCTTGTCCAGGCGCGCCTTCTCGACGTTGAGGATCTTGCCTCGGATCGGCAGGATCGCCTGGAACTCGCGGTCGCGCGCGGCCTTCGCCGAGCCGCCGGCCGAATCGCCTTCGACGATGAACATCTCGGTCGCGTTCGGGTCGCTCGACGAGCAGTCGGCCAGCTTGCCGGGCAGGCCCGAGTCGGCGAAGGCACCCTTGCGCGCGATGTCGCGCGCCTTCTTCGCCGCCATGCGCGCGCGCGCGGCCTGCAGCGCCTTCTTGACGATCCGGTTCCCCTCCGTGGGATGCTCGTCGAGCCAGTCGCGCAGCCTGTCGTTGGTGACGCGCTCGACGAACGAGCGGATCTCGGTGTTGCCCAGCTTGGTCTTGGTCTGCCCCTCGAACTGTGGCTCGCGCATCTTCACCGAGACGATCGCGACCATCCCCTCACGGATGTCCTCGCCTTGGAGGTTGTCGTCCTTCTCCTTGAGGTGACCCTTCTCGCGTGCGTAGCGATTCACGACGTTGGTGAGGGCCTTCTTGAAGCCCTCCTCGTGCATCCCGCCTTCGTGCGTGTTGATCGTGTTCGCGAACGAGTGGAGCGAGTCGTTGAACGTCGTGTTCCACTGGATCGCGATCTCGACCTCACGCCCTTCCTCCTGCGCGGTGAAGTGGATCACGCGGTTGAGCGTCTCGCGACCGGTGCTCAAAGCCTTGACGAAGTCGGCGATCCCGCCGGTCGCTTTCCAGGCCTGCTCCTCGGACGGATCCTTACGGTGATCGACCAGGGTGATCTGCACCCCGCCGGTCAGGTACGCAAGCTCTTTGAGGCGCTGCGCGAGCACGTCGGTCTTGAGCTCGAGGGTCTCCTCGAAGACTTCCGGGTCGGGCCAGAACCGGACCACAGTACCGGTCTTCTTCGTGGCCTTGCCTTTCTTGAGCTTGTGGATCGGCGCGCCGCGCTCAAAGGACTGCGTCCACTCGTGGCCGTCGCGCATCACTTCCACCTCGACGCGCTTGGACAGCGCGTTGACCACGGAGACGCCAACGCCGTGCAGCCCACCGGAAACCTGGTAGCCCTTCCCGCCGAACTTCCCACCGGCGTGCAGCACGGTCATCACGATCTCGAGGGCGGGGCGGCGATCTTTGCGGCCCGGGATCGGCGTGACCGGGATGCCGGCGCCATTGTCGGTCACTGCGCACGATCCGTCGGCGTGAAGCTCGACGCTGATCCTGTCGCAGCGGCCGGCAAGCGCCTCGTCGATCGCGTTGTCGACGACCTCGTAGACGAGATGATGCAAGCCGCTGGCGCCGGTGGAACCGATATACATGCCCGGCCGCTTCCGTACCGCCGCAAGGCCCTCGAGGACCTGGATATCCTTGCTCGTGTAGTCAGATGTGGCCTTCGCCAAGCTTCCTCCTCGGGGCATTCCGAGCCCCTCATCCCGCGCCCGCGCGCGCCCCGATCCGCATGGGTTTCGGGGTCGGATCCCGAGGCCCGGGACCGGCGCACGACCAGCGCGGTTCCACCGTGGTTCTTGGCCGGTATTCTAGCAGGTTAGAGGCCCTATCGGGCTCCCTCAGACCCCCTCGTTCGACCCCTTCCCGACGTCTCGGAAAGGGGTCGCGAAAGGCCTCGCTCGACGCGGTCCAACGACCCGCCCCGGCGCGGGTTCAGAGGCGATCAGAGGCGATCCCGACCGGCCCCGTGGAAACCTTCACCTCGCGTACCATCCCGCCCCCCAGGAACTCGTCGGCCTTGCGCGCGACCGCCGCCGCGAGCAGCACCATCTCGCTCGCCCACGCCCCCGGTTCCGCGCGCACCGTGAGCACCCCACCGGTCAGCCGCGCCGGCTCGGACCGCTCGGCGACGAGCGCGCCGACGACGGCGACCCAGCCATCGCGGAGGCGGCCGAGCGCGAGCTGCTCGCCCCAGCCCCGTCCCGCGATCAGCTTGCGCATGAGCTCACCCAACGGCGCGGGCTCGGCCGGCTCACGCCCCACGAAGCACCCCCACGTCCACCACGGTCGCGTTCAGGGTTGCCGGGATCTCGTTGGGATCCGCGGCGGTGATCAGGATCTGGGCGCCGGCCGGCAGGGTCTCGACGAGTCGCACGCGCCGCTCCGGGTCGAGCAACGTGAACGGATCATCCAGCAGCAGCACCGGCTCCTCGCCCAGCGCTTCGGCGAGCGCGGCGTGCGCGCCGAGGATGATCGAGACCGCGGCCAGCCACCCCTCCCCGTGCGAGGCGTGGGTCCTGGCAGTCATGCCGGCCGTGGTGATGGCCACCTCGTCGCGGTGCGGCCCGACAAGGGTGACGCCGCGGGTCAGCTCGTCGCCGCGTCGCTCCGCCAGGCGCGCGCGCATCGACCCGGCCCAGGCCTCGGGTACGCGATCCGCTCCGGGGTCCGGGACGTTCGGCAGGTAGGCGACGTCGAATGCCGTGTCGCCGCCGACCGCGGTGAAGGCCGCCCGCGCATGTGGCGCGAGCCGCTCGAGCGCGCGCGCCCGTCCGGCCGCCAGCTCGGCACCGGGCGCCACGATCGCTTCGTCCCATGCCTCGAGCCCCGCGACCGACCCGCGGCCGGCGACGTGATCCCTGAGCAGGGCGTTGCGCTGCCGTAGCGCGCGCTCGTATTCGGCGATCACCGCGTGGTACCGCGGCTGCAACTGGACGAGCAGCTCGTCGGCGAAGCGCCGGCGGTCGCCGGGGTCGCCGCGGACCACGGCCTGGCGCTCCGGCCCGAAGATGCTTGCGCGAAGGATGCCGAGGAGATCGCGTCGGCGCCCCACCGCAGCGCCGCCCAGGCGCTGGCGCGCGCGGCCTCGCGTCACGATCTCCAGCTCGACGCGTTGCTCGCGCCCCTGACGCCCCACATCGGCGCGCACGATCGCGGCGGCCTCCCCGTCGGTCACCAGGGCGGCATCCGTCGAGGTGCGGTGCGAGCTCAGGGAGGCGACGTACCAGGCCGCCTCGACCACAGATGTCTTGCCGGTCCCGTTGCCTCCCAGCAGCACCGTCGTGCGCTCATCGAAGTCAAGCGAGAGCGTCTTCCATGAGCGGAAGGTGCTCAGCTCCAGCGCGCGCAGCAGCACCCCGACGAAGGCCTCCTAGATGCGCACCGGCATCGCGAGGTACAGGAAGCCCGTCCCGTCCTCGGGCGCCCTGACGATCGCGGGCTTGAGCCCGTCACGACATGCCACGACCACCTCGGATCCCTCGACCGCGTTGAGGCCGTCCAGCAGGTAGGCCGGGTTGAACGCCACGGTCAACGGCTCGCCCTCGAACTTGCCTTGCACCGCTTCGGTGGCCTCGCCGACGTCCTGTGATCCCGCGCCTAGGCGCGCGCCGTCCGCACCTAGCTCGACGCGAACCGGAGTGCCCGACTGCGCGAGGATGCCGACGCGGCGCACCGCCTCGGTGAACAGCTCGCGATCGATGCGAAGCTGGTTGGGGAGTTCGGTGGGGATGAGCTGGTTCCAGTTCGGGAACTCGCCCTCGATCAGCCGCGTCGTGAGTCGCCTCCCTTCGACGCTGAACGACGCCTGCGTCTCACCGAGGGTGACGCGGATCTCGCCATCGCCGTCGGACGCGCGCGCGGCCTCGACGAGGGCGCGCGCTGGGATCACTCGCTTGATCGCCTCGCCGGGCCCCTTCCAGGCGATCTCGCGCACCGCGAGCCTGTAGCTGTCCGTCGCAACCAAGGTGATCTTGTCCGCGGTTGCCTCGACCAGGGTGCCGGTGAGCACGGGACGGGCCTCGTCGCTGCTCGCTGCGCGGGTGACCTGTGAGACCGCGACCGCGAAGGCCTTCGCCTCGATCGTGCCGCCGGTGACATCGTCCGGAGCGCCAAGGTGAGGGAAATCCTCCACCGGAAGCGTTCGCAGCATGAACTCGGCCGACCCGCACGTGAGCTTGACTTGGCCCCCGGTCGTCTCGATGCGCACAGCGCCCTCGGGGAGGGAGCGGGCGATCTCGCCGAGAACTCGGCCGGGGAGCACAACCTGCCCCGCCTCCTCGACGTTCGCGTCGATGGTTGCTTCGCCGGCAAGCTCGAGGTCGGTGCCCGCGAGGCGAACGGTCGACCCCTGCGCGTCGAACAACACCCCGCCCAACGCTGGAAGGGTGGCGCGCGCGCTCACGGATCGCAGCACCCAGCCGATCGCGTCCGCGAAACGCTCACGCTCGATCGTGATCTTCATCCGTCCACCTCCACACAAGGGAAGAACCTAATGGTTTTCTTTTTAAACTGTTCGTAACAGTAGTAGGGGCTGGGGACACTGTGGGCGACGCCCGTGACCTGCGGGAACGGCGCGAGGACCTGTGGAGAGAGCTCATCGTTATCCCCATCATCACAGCCGCTGCGAGGCGCGGCGACGGATACGCGCAGTCAACTCCTGGACCTGTGAATAGATCTGGTGACGCTCACCCATCAACCCGCGCACCTTCGAGTCGGCGTGAAGCACAGTCGTGTGATCTCGCCCACCGAACGCATCACCGATCTTCGGGAGCGAAAGGGGCGTCAACTCTCGACACAGGTACATCGCGACTTGGCGGGCTTGCACCAGAGGACGTGAGCGGCTCGGGCCGAGAAGGTCGGCGCGGCTCATCCCGAAGTACTCACAGCACTCGGAGATGATCAGATCGGCGGGGATGTCTCCCTCTCCTTCGGGTGGTATCAACGGCCGGAGGACCTCTTTGGCCAGCTCGAGCGTGACGGGCAGGTTCGACAAGGACGCGTAGGAGACGACCCGGACCAACCTCCCCTCGAGTTCCCGGATGTTGTTTTGGACGCGCTCGGCGATATAGGCCAGCACGTCGTTGGGAACCTGCAGGCCGTCGGCGCTGGCTCGCTTCTGCAGGATCGCCACCCGCGTCTCCAGATCGGGCGGTTGCACGTCGGTGATCAAGCCCCATTCGAACCGCGTGCGCAGCCGGTCCTCAAGCGTGGGGATCTTGTTGGGCGCGCGGTCCGAGGTGATCACGATCTGCCGCCCGTCGTTGTGCAAGGCGTTGAAGGTGTGGAAGAACTCTTCCTGGGTCTGCTCACCACGTGCCATGAACTGGATGTCGTCGACCAGGAGCACGTCTGCTTCGCGGTAGCGCCGGCGGAACGTCGGCATCTTTTCCTCGCGGACACACAGGATGAACTCGTTCATGAACTGCTCGGAGGAGACGTAGCGGACCTTCGCGTGGCCGTACAGGCGATGCACGTGATGGCCGATGGCGTGCAGGAGGTGGGTCTTGCCCAGCCCGGTGTCACCGTAGATGAACAGCGGGTTGTAGCTCCGGGCCGGTTGCTCGGCGACGGCAAGGGCGGCCGCGTGGGCGAACCGGTTCGACGGGCCGATCACGAAGTGCTCGAAGATGTAGCGCGGGTTGAGTTGAGGCGGGGGCGCCTGGGCCGGCTTTGGTGGGGGCATCGGTTCGGGCTCTGCGTCCTCCGCGGCGAGGGCACCATCCGCGGACGCATCGACCGTGACGAGTAGCTCGACCTCATGCCCGGCCGTGGTGCACAGCGCTTCGGTGAGCACACCGACATACCTGGTCTCGATCCACTCCTTGGCGAACGCCGACGGCGCTGCCACGGTCATCGTGCCGTCGCGATACAGGACCGGGCGGCTGCCCTCAACCCAGGCGCGCGCGCCCGGGGAGCTGATATCCGCCTTGACGGCCCGAAGCGTGCGACCCCAAAGCTCCTCAGCCTCGTCCATCCCCGACCTCCTTGCGAGCCCTCGCATCAGCCGGCGCCGGCGGGTGTCCACAGGCGTTGTCCACAGGTGTGGATAACGGCCTCTGGAACGCCGAACCCGTGGTACACGCGGGCCATGGCCGCGCGCGCCACGGGTTCGGATCGCAGATGGGGAAGGGGTCTGCAAGAACACCACAACGCCCTGAGGCGCGCGAGTATAAGCAGGGGGGCCTGTGGATACAAGAACGGGAATCTCACGCGGGACCACCGAACGCGCCGGTGTTTGACGCTGGTTTCCGGCGCCGCGTACACTGCTGCGTCCGACCAGGATCTAAGCCCATGAAGCGTACCTATCAGCCCCACCGCCGCCGGCGGAAGCGTGTTCACGGCTTCCGTTCCCGCATGCGCACGCGCGCGGGCAGGGCCGTGCTCTCCCGCCGGCGCCGGAAGGGCCGCGCGCGCCTCTCGGTTTAGGCCGCTGATCGACACCTGACCCCATGAAGCGCATCCATCGGTTGCCGTCCTCAGCAGCCTTCCGAAAGGTCTTCTCGGAGGGGATCCGCGCGCAGGATCGCGCCGTCGCTTGCTTCGCCCTGGCGACCGGCGAACAGCGTCCCCCTCGCCTGGGCATCGCCGCGAGCCGCAAGGTCGGCGGCGCTGTCGGTCGGAACCGGGCCAAGCGTCGCCTCCGCGGGGCCGCGCGAGCGATGATCGCGTCCCTCCCCGCCGGCATGGACGTGGTCCTGGTCGCGGGTCCGCGCGTTGTCGAGGAACCGTTCGAGCAGCTCTCCAGCGACGTGCGCTCGGCGATCGCGCGCGCAGGTGGTGTCACATGCTAGGGCGCGGCGCGGCGCTGCTCGTCCGGCTGTATCAGCTGACCGTCGGCCGGCTGTCGGCTCCCCGTTGTCGTTTCCACCCCTCCTGTTCGGAGTACACCCGCGAAGCGCTGCGCCGGAACGGCCTCTTCTTCGGCGGGATCCAGTCGCTATGGCGGCTGCTTCGTTGCGGCCCGTGGACCGCGGGCGGGCTCGACCCGGTGCGCCCGATCGGCGAAGGCGACGGGCCGGGGCCGATCCGGCGCGTGCTGAACTCGCGGCTCGAGGTGCGACGTGGCTGAGCTGTGGGGAGCCATCGAGCGCGCGCTGGGGTGGGCGCTGGCCGGCATCTTCGACTTCATCCCGAGCTATGGGGTCGCCATCATCCTGCTGACCGTCGGGGTTCGAGTGCTGCTGATCCCGCTGACGGTCAAGCAGATCCGGTCTATGACCGCGATGAGCAAGATCCAGCCGCACCTCAAGGAGCTGCAGCGCAAGCACAAGGGGGACCGGCCGAAGCTCAACGAAGAGATGATGAAGCTCTACAAGGAGCACAACGTCAACCCGATGGGCGGCTGCCTGCCGCTGGTGGCACAGATGCCGGTCTTCATCGCGCTGTTCGCCGTGCTCAGGGCCTTCATCACGGTGGATGTCGCGGTGGAGGCGACCGTGGCGGGCACAACCCCGATACCCGCCGTTTACTCGGCGGAAGAGGTCCCCAACGTGGTCTGTCGCCCGATCGGCTCGGCCACGATCAACGAGCTGACCGGCCTGGAGATCCGGTGCGTGAACGAGGAAGACGAGACCCAGGACTTCCGCGTAGCGGGGTTCTCCGTGCGGAACTCGGAGGAGGATTTCCAAAACCTTCCAGAGCTGATCAGCATCTGCGTCCCGGAGCTCGTTTCGCCCGATGAGGGGGGGACCCCCTCGCCCTCGCCCGGAGAGGTAAGTCCCAGCCCGACCGCCGGAGCCACAGCCGAAGGTGACAGGATGACCTTCGCCTGCCGATCCGCCCTGGGGACCGGTCATCTGCCGAGGGACAGCGACTTGTCCCAGGACATCAGCGACGAGCGAGCGACTTTCCTGGGGATGCGACTCGGCTGCACGGCGACGCAGGTCGGGTCCAAGGTGACCGCGCGGCAATGCACCGCGTCGGAGGATGCAGCGGGCGACCTGGCCGACCAGATCCCGTATTACCTGCTGATCGGGCTGATCGCCGGCTCGTCGTTCTGGCAGAGCCATCAGATGGCCAAGCGCGCCCAGGGCCAGGCGGCGCAGCAGCAGAAGATGATGACCAGGGTGATGCCCATCATGTTCGGATTCATCTCGCTCAGCCTTCCGGCCGGCACCAACGTCTACTTCCTGGCAACGAATGTCTGGACCATCGGCCAGCAGCACCTGGTACTGAAGGCCCAAGAGGGCCCCAAGGGCCCGCCTTCGGCGAAGCCGCCCAAAGAGCCGCCGAAGGGGTCCCCGGACGGTGGTGGCCCGGCAGGTGAAGACGCCGCCAAGGGGCAGACGCCGAAGAAGGGCCACCCGACGCCGAAGAGGAAGCGCCGATGAGCGAAGAGCGCCCGGACGAGATGGCTGAGGCTACCGATGCCGGAGTCGCGGACGTCGAGGCCCTGGACGTCGAGGCCCCGGACGTCCAGTCCGGCGGGGCGGAGGCCGAAGCTGAGTCCGACGACGACGCGGGCGAGGGCGAGCTGCTCGACGACCAGGCGGACATCGCGGAGGATTTCCTGAACGGGCTGCTCGACGTGCTGGACATGGACGGCGAGGCCGAGGCAGACTTCGACGGCGACGTGATCGCGGTCGAGGTGACCGGGCCGGACCTGGCCATCCTCATCGGCCGGTACGGGGCGACGCTCGAATCGCTTCAGGAGCTGACGAGGGCGGCCGTGCAACACGCGACGTCGGCGCACGCACTGTTGACCCTGGATATCGGCGGGTATCGGCAGCGTCAGCGGGAGCGACTCGAAGCCCAGGCGCGGGAGGCGGCCGAGCAGGTCCGGACCACTCGCCAGCCCCTCCTCCTGGAGCCGATGAGCTCGTTCGAGCGCAAGATGATCCACGACGCGCTGCATGACGCCGAGGGCGTGAGGACCGAGAGCGAGGGCGAAGAGCCCGAGCGGTACGTCGTGGTCCGCCCGGACTGACCCCCGCACCTCCATCGGCGGGACCACCCGCCCACGTAGCATGTTTCTTGCGAAACATGAGCGACGAGCAGCTCGCCACGGTCGCCCGCATCCTGCGGGAACTCCGGCTCCCCCAGACTCTCCTTTCCTTGCTACTGGCCCACGCTGAAGCGGTGCGAGCAGACGCCGACCGTCTCGGACTGGTGGCGAGCCGCGACCAGGGGTCCGTCCTCAGCCGACACACGGCCGATTCCCTGCTGTTCGCCCTGGCAAGGGAGCCGGAGGACGGCGAGCAATGGGCCGACGTCGGCTCCGGCGCCGGGTTCCCGGGTCTCGTGCTGGCATGCTGCTACCCGGGCACGATCTTCACACTGGTGGAGCCACAGAGGCGCCGGGCGGCGTTCCTGGAGCTGCAGCGCGCCGGTCTCGGGCTCGAGAACGTCGAACTCGCCATCCAGCGCGCGGACGACCTCCCACCGGGCCGATTCGACGTCGTAGTTGCTCGGGCGCTCGCGGAGCCGGCGCTCGCGATGGAGGCCATGCGGCGGTTGGCCAGGCCGGATGGCACCATCCTTGTAGCGGTCGGACCTCGAGCCAGTGTGCCTCCAGGCATCGAGGAGATCGACGTCTCGCGGGCCGGAGTTGACTCGCCGGGGCGCATCTTTATGATGACGCAGACCCCGGGGGGTGCCTGAATGAGCCTCGATCGACCCGCGACACCCTTCTTCCCTTCCAGACCTCTCCTGAACCGGGAGATTCTACCAGGGCAAGCATTGGAAACTTCCTCCTTCTCTGGGGGAATCAGGAAGGCGCTTACCCTCTCGATCGTGAACCAGAAGGGTGGCGTCGGCAAGACCACGACTGCGGTGAACCTGGGGGCGTGTCTCGCCGAGGCCGGTGCGCGCGTCCTGCTCGTCGACCTGGATCCGCAAGGCAATGCCAGCACGGGCGTCGGCGTGGATCGGGGGTCTGTCAAGGTCGGGACCTACGAGGTCCTGGGCGGGCTCGCGCCGGAGGAGGGCATAATCCCCGCCGAGATCGACGGGCTCCACGTGCTTCCATCCACGATCGATCTGGCCGGCGCGGAGATCGAGCTGGTGAGCGCCTTCGCGCGCGAGAGCAAGCTTCGTCAGGTACTGCGCCCCGCGCTCGCATCCTACGACTTCGTCCTGGTGGATTCCCCCCCCTCGCTCGGGCTGCTGACGATCAACGCGCTCACGGCGGCGGACAAAGTGCTGGTCCCGATCCAGTGCGAGTACTACGCGCTCGAGGGCGTCGGCCAGCTCGCGCGAACCCTTGATCTGGTGCGCGACGGGCTGAATCCGCGGCTGCAGCTCGGCGGCGTCGTGCTGACCATGTTCGACGCGCGCACCAAGCTCTCCGAGCAGGTCGTGGCCGAGGTCCGCCGCCACTTCGGCGCGGCGGTGTTCCGCAGCGTGATCCCGCGCAGCGTCCGGCTGTCGGAATCGCCGGGCTACGGGAAACCGATCATCTTGTACGACCCGGTCTCGCGCGCGGCTACGGCGTATCGGGATCTCGCGGCAGAGGTGCTGGAGCGATGGGGCGCCGGCGTCGAGGTGCGCGCAGGAGGAGGACGTCCATGAGCCAACCACGAGGAGGTCTGGGGCGCGGTCTTTCGGCGTTGCTCCCGGCGGATCGCCCGGCGAGTGAGGGGCCGGCGCTGCGGCTCGTCGATGTCGAGGCCATCCGTCCGAACCCGCGCCAGCCGCGTGCCGGCATCGATCAGGACGGGCTCGCCGAGTTGGCCGCGTCGATCCGGTCGGTCGGTGTGTTGCAGCCGATCCTCGTCCGGCCCGTCGACGACGGGTACGAGCTGATCGCGGGCGAGCGCAGGTGGCGTGCGTCGATGCTCGCCGGCCTGGAGCGCCTTCCCGCGATCGTGCGCAGCAGCGGTGACGAGGACATGCTGCGCGACGCCCTGATCGAGAACCTCCAGCGGGAGGACCTGAACCCGCTCGAAGAGGCTGCCGCATTCCGGCAGCTGGTCGATGATCTGGGCGCCACGCACGAGGAGATCGCCCAACGCGTCGGTCGCAGCCGCGCGGCGGTGACCAACGCATTGCGGCTGCTCGCGCTCGCGCCCGAGGTCCAGCAACGGATCGCCGGCGGGTCTCTCTCTGCCGCGCACGGGCGGGCGATCGCGGCGCTCGCCGACCCGGGGGCCCAAGCGCGCGCCGCGATGCGCGCGGTCGCCGAGGGGCTGAGCGCGCGCCAGACCGAGGACATGGTGCGGCAGATGGCAGGGATGGGTGACGCGGTGCTCGCTGCGCGCGCGGCCGCCACGCGCGCTGCTCGCCCGGATCGTCCGGCGGGATACCTGGAGGCGGAAGTGATCCTCTCGGATATCCTGAGTTCCCGCGTCAAGATCGAAGGCGGCCCCCGGCGCGGGCGCGTCGTGATCGAGTTCGCCGGGGGCGAAGACCTGAGCAGGATCGTCGAGCTCATCCAAGGCAAGGAGTGAGAGTGGAGTTCCGCCGCATCGAGCGCCTTCCCCCATACGTGCTCAGCGTCGTCACCGATGCCAAAGCCGAAGCCCGCCGGCGTGGCGAGGACATCATCGATCTCGGGATGGGGAACCCCGATCTGCCCTCGCCCCAGATCGTCGTGGACAAGCTCGCCGAAGCGGCCCAGAATCCGCGGAATCATCGGTACTCGACCTCGCGCGGGATCCCGAAGCTCCGCAAGGCGATCGTGGATTGGTACGACCGTCGCTACGGCGTGAGCCTGGACGCCGAGACCGAAGCGATGAGCACGATGGGCGCCAAAGAAGCCATCAGCCACATGGCCTGGACGCTGGTGGCGCCCGGCGACACGTGTTTGGTGCCCGAGCCGACCTATCCGATCCACACCTTCTCCGTCGCGCTCGCCGGCGCCGACGTTCGCTCCGTCCCGCTGGGCGAAGGGCACGACTTCTGGGCGAACCTGCTCGAGGCCTACGAGAGCACCTGGCCGCGGCCGCGCGTGATCATCACCAGCTTCCCGCACAACCCGACGACCCAGTGCGTCGAGATCGACTTCTTCGAGCAGCTCGTCGCCTTCGCCCGCGAGCACGAGCTGTGGGTGATCCACGACTTCGCCTACGCCGACCTTTGTTTCGACGACTACCAGGCGCCCAGCTTCCTCCAGGTGCCGGGCGCGAAGGACGTCGGCATCGAGATCTTCTCGATGTCGAAGTCGTTCTCGATGGCGGGATGGCGTATCGCGTTCGTGGTCGGCAACGCCGAGATGATCCAGGCCCTCACGCGCCTGAAGAGCTACCTGGACTATGGAGTGTTCCAGCCGATCCAGATCGCCTCGATCATCGCGCTGAACGAATCCGAAGCAGAGACCAAGGTGTATCGCGACATCTACCGCGCGCGCCGCGACGTGCTGATCGAAGGCCTCGGACGCGCCGGGTGGGACGTGCCGCCTCCGAAGGCGACCATGTTCGTCTGGGCGAAGATCCCCGAGCAGTACCGCGAGATGGGCTCGCTGGAGTTCTCGAAGTTCCTGCTGCGCGAGGGCAAGGTCGCGGTCTCACCGGGGATCGGATTCGGTCGCGCCGGTGACGAGCACGTGCGCTTCGCCTTGGTCGAGAACGAACACCGCATCCGCCAGGCGACGCGGGGCATCCGCAAGGCACTCGACACATGACGGTGGCGACCGAAGCGGCACGCGCGCGCCGAGCGCCGCATCCCGGATCCGAGGTGCGCCGCGCCCTGATCGCGACTGCGCTGGGCGTAGGCCTGGGTGCGCTGGTTGCCCTGTTCTCGCAGCGCGAGGGAAGGCGCTGACGGAGCGTCGATGGGGCGAGAGATCCGCGATCTCACGCACACCAACATCGACGACTTGCCGCGCCCGTGCAGGGGCTGCGTGTTCTGGGAATACGCGCCCGCGGACCGCGCGCTGACGCTCGGCGAGCACTCGGCGGACTTCGAGAAGGAAGCCTGGGCCTCGGAGGTCTCGCTGGTCCATGGATCGTGCGGCAAGGTCGCCTACGTGGACGGACGACCGGCGGGGTTCGCGTTGTACGGCGCGCAGGAGATGTTCCACGGGGCCGAGGTTTTCCCGTTGCGCATCTCGAAGGACGCGCTCTTCCTCGCGACGCTGCGCATCGACGACGGGTACACGGGTTCGGGCGTGGGCAAGGCGCTGATGCATGCCGTCCTCAAGGATGCGAAGGCGCGAGGGAAGCGCGCGGTCGAGGCCTACGGTGACCGGCGCTGGGAGCATCCCGCCTGCATCATCGCGGCCGGGTTCCTCGAAGCGGTCGGCTTCAGGGTCAAGCGTGATCACCCTCGCTTCCCGCTGTACCGCCTGGACATCGGATCGATCGCCAAGATGACCGAGAACGTCGAGGCCGCCGTCGAGAAGTTCCTCGAGACGCTCTTCGCCCCGGAGCCCGCTGTGGAGCAGCGGGGCCGCGCCTAGACCGGCGCCGGATCGCGCGCGAACCGGGCGATGCCGGCGGCGATAGCGATGGCGAGTTGCTCGATGAACGATGGAGCCGCGAGCAGCTTCTCCTCATCCGGGTTGGTGAGGTAACCGGTCTCGAGCACGACCGCCGGCATTCGCGTCTCGCGCAGCACCGGGAAGGTCTTCGGGTGGGCGCGCCCGTCGGTCAGCCCGAGGGCGCATACCTCGGTCAGGATCGACTCCGCGAGCAGCGCTCCGGCCTCGGACCGGAAGCGTTTGTGGCCGAAGTAGTACGCGGATGCGCCGGCTCCGCCGTCGCCGCCACCGAGGTGCAGGCTGACGAACAGGTCCGCTTCGAGCGCGTTCGCGAGGGACGCGCGCGCGGCATCCTGGGGGCCGCCATGCGCGCGTCGGGTCAGGAACGTCTGCGCCCCCGACACCCCGAGCGCTGCTTCGAGCCGGTTGGCGATCACGAAGCAGGCGTCGGCCTCGCGCGTTCCGGCCGGGCCGATGAAGCCGGGGTCGTCTCCTCCGTGCCCCGGATCGATCACGATACGAAGCCCTGCGATCGTCCCTGGACGCGAGCGCAGTGCTTCGAGCTGCCGCACCCGTCCGACCGAGGTGTCGCCGGCGATCGAGGGGAGGCCCCGGAGCCCACGCAAGGTCGCCTCTGCCACGATACCGTCGGGCTTGATGCCGTAGTTGCGCTGGAACTCCTCGAGTGCGGCCGCGGTTTGGGGGCCGAAGATGCCATCCGAGCGGCCGGTGTCGAAGCCGAGCGCGGCGAGGCGATCCTGCAGGTCCCTGACGTCGTCGCCTCGCATGTGCGGCGCGCGCAGGTACAGGATCCGGTCGCCGAGGTTCCAGGAGGCCTCAACCAGCTCGCGCCACGTATCCGGGCCGACCAGCCCGTCGACCAGCAAGCCGCGCTCCTGCTGGAAGCCGCGGATCGCCTCCTCTGTCGCGGGGCCGAATGCGCCTGCCCGCTCCTCGGAGGGCAGTCCGTGACCCAGCGCGCCGAGCCGGGCTTGGATATCGAGCACCTTCTCGCCGCGGTCACCCGGGCGAACGACCTCAGTCATACGTGAATCCTGCGAGACGGGGGCCGCGCGCGCCAGTCGGAGCGTCGTCAGGCGAGGTGAGACTCGATCTCGGAGAGGATCTGAGCCTTTCCGCGCGCGCCGACGATCCGGGCCTTCTCGATGCCGTCCACGAACAGCAGCATCGAGGGGATCGACAGGATCCCGTAGCGGCGCGCCGTCTCGGGGTTGTTGTCGACATCGAGCTTGCCCACCACGAGTGCGTCCTGCTTCTCGCCCGCGATCTCTTCGATGACCGGGGCGACCATGTGGCACGGGCCGCACCAGTCTGCCCAGAAATCGACCAAGACGGGCTTTTCGCTCTTCAGGACGTTCTGCTCGAAATCAGAGTCGGTGACGATGATGGTAGGGCCGGCCATTCGAGATCCTCCAGTTCGCTCTCGTCGTGAGGGAAGCCTATCCAGATGCAGGGCTGCCCATCTTAACGCAACACCCCCCAGGGGTATTCCGGCTCCTCACGGGCGGGCGTCGAAGGCCTGCGCGCGCAGCGCCCGGGCCGCCTCGTCCCGGGCCTCCACCAGCACCCGTGCCACCTGGGCAGGCGGCCGTTCCCGCTGGAGGAAGCGATCGGTCAAGGCCAACAGCTCCTCGTCCGGCGACGCCGGGTAGAGCCACCTGGCGATGGTCATCGCGACCTCGGGGTTCCGCTCGCCCCACAGCTTGGGCAGCATCTGGAAGTACGCGGCACGATATGGGTGCAGCAGTTCGGCCTGCTCCGCGACCGTGAACCCGGCTAACCCGTGCGGCACGGCACCCATCATGGCTCGCGCCATCGCCAGCGGCAGATCCGGATCGAGCAGGGCAGCCCACGCCTCGGCTTTCGCTTGGGCGGAGGGTCGCGAGGCGCGCGCAGCCGCGGCGTTGCGATGGCCGGCGTCCGTCGGGTCTCGGTCGAGCTCCCGGTCGATCGCGCCGTCGCCGCGACCGGTCAGCGCGAGTGTTCCAACGATCGCCCACCGAACGTCGGTATCCACCGCCAGCCCATCGAGGGCCGCGTCGCCGGCGAGCACCTGTTCGAGCAGGCCGAGATGCTCGTCGCTGCGCGCCGCGCCGATGAACGCGCGCACCCACGCGAGCTGAAGGTCGCTGCCCGGGCGGGCCTCCCGCGTCGCCTCGAGGGCCGCGCCCGCGAACCTCTCGCGAAGTGATCGCCGGTTCGCGGGATCGCTGTAGATCGAGATCGAGTCTCGCGATTGGTGCACCAGCGACACGACGACACCGACGTCGGTCTCGGCGTGACCGTTGCGAAGGAACATGCCCACGAAGTCCCGCGCGCGCATCTCGGCGTCGCGGACCATGTCCCATGCCGCGGTCCAGCACAAGCTGCGCGCCAGGTCGTCGTCGAGGGCGGCAAGCTGCTCGGTCGCGGTGCGCAGCGAGCGTTCGCCCAGCCGGATCTTCGTGTAGGCCAGATCCTCGTCATTAGCCAGTAGCAGGTCCGGTACAGGGACATCCGTCAGCATGGGGATCGGGGTGAGATCCCCGGCGACGTCCACCTCGAGTCGCTGGCGCCGGACCAGGTGCCCGTCGGCGAGGTCGTACAGGCCGATCGCGAGCCGGTGCGCGCGCAACGTGGGATGGCTCTCGGAGGCGGTCTGCACCAGCGACACGCTCGCGTAGCGATCGCCGTCCACCTCGAGGCGGGGGACGATCGTGTTGACGCCGGCGGTTTCGAGCCAGTCGACGGACCAAGACGTCAGGTCGCGGCCCGAGGATTCCGCGAGGCATCCCAGGAACGACGCGAGGTCGGCGTTGCCGAAGGCGTACCGCCGGAAGTAGTCGCGAACCCCCTTGACGAACGCCTCCTCGCCGACCCAGGCCACGAGCTGCTTGA
This sequence comes from Actinomycetota bacterium, assembly GCA_036397635.1. Lineage (GTDB taxonomy): Bacteria > Actinomycetota > AC-67 > AC-67 > AC-67 > DASWIP01. The sequence continues at coordinate 41,235 of DASWIP010000039.1, forward strand.
GCACCGAGGCGCCCTTCGCGTAGGAGATGCCGTCGAAGTTCACGTGTGCGGTCTCGGTGTCTTCGACGTGGCTGACGATCGGATGCGTCGTCGGGAGCTGGTCCTGCGCGTACGCCCAGGTCTTCATGCGCTTGGCGAAGGTGGTCCACGAGTTGGTGAACCGGGTCGCGCGCTCCTGGGCCAGGTGACCCATGTAGGTCGCGAAGCTCTCGTTCAACCAGAGGTCGTCCCACCAGCGCATGGTGACCAGGTCACCGAACCACATGTGAGCCAGCTCGTGCAGGATGGTCTGCGCGCGGTTCTCCCGGGTCGCATCGGTCACCTTGCCGCGGAACACGTAGAGCTCGTTGAACGTGACCAGGCCGGCGTTCTCCATCGCGCCCGCGTTGAACTGGGGGACGAACGCCTGGTCGTATTTCGGGCCCCAGGCGTACGGGTGCGCGAAGAGATCCTCGAAGAAGTCGAGTCCCTGGCGGGTGATCTCGAAGATCTCGTCGGCGTCGGCGTCGACGTGCTCGGCGAGGGAGCGGCGACACCACACCCCCAACTCGATAGCGCCGTGATGCTGCCGGACCACGTGAAAGGGCCCGGCGATCAACGCAGCCAGGTAGCTCGACATCACCGGCGTGGTGAGGAACGCCCAGCGCCCGGCCTGATCCGGCTCGGGCCGCTCGATCGGCGCCATGTTGGATGCGACCTCCCACCCGGCGGGCGCGATGACCGCGATGTCGAACCGCGCCTTGATGTCAGGTTGATCGAAGCAGGCGAACGCGCGATGCCCCTCGTGCGGCTCGAAGTGGGACCAAACGTAGTCCGCGCCGTCCACGGGATCGACGAAGCGGTGCAGGCCGGTGCCGATGTTCGAGTAAGGGAAGTCCGCGACGACGCGGAGCTCGTTGTGCTCGCCGAGGCCCTCGAGATCGAGCCGCGTGCCGTCGAACGTCTCGGGCGCGACCGGCCTTCCGTTGAGCTCGACGGCGTGGACGACGGTCGCGGTCAGCTCGACGAATGTGGACGCCCCCGGCTGCGAACAGCGGAAGCGCAAGACGCTTGTCGACCGGAAGGAGTGGTCGCCGGTGGTGAGGTCGAAGGTGATCGAAGCGTTGCATTCCGAGATCAGGGCGGCGCGCGCGTGGGCCTCATCACGGGTTAGCGCCCGGCCGCGCCCGGCGTATGGATCGGTGAGCAACCTCATCCTCCTCAGAGGCCCAGTGGGCCCCGATCTAACGTCGTCAGGGCCCGGTGAGCCCTTGAGGCGACCGGGTCAGATGGCCTCGCCGTTGGCCTCGATCTTCTCGATATCAAGATGGACACCCAGTCCGGGCTCGCGTGGTAAGGCCACCGTCCCATCCGGTTGTAACGCGATCGGCTCGGTGAGCATGGCGTCTCTGGTCTCGACGAGGAACGCGGGCGGGTCGTACGGATACTCGAGCCAGGCACCGTGGGTGGCGCCGAGCACGTGCAGGTTGGCCATCAAGCCGATGCCGTTGCCCGACCACGTGTGAGGCGCGAACTCCAGGCCGGCGATGCGGGCCATGTGGGCGATCTGGACCGCGCCGGTGATGCCGCCGGTGAACATCGCGTCCGGCTGGATGATGTCGACCGCGCGCCGCTCGATCAGCTCGCGGATCGGCCAGATATCGCCGGCGAGCTCGCCGGCTGCGATCGGGGTCGTCGTCTGCGCCCGCAACGCACGGTAGCCCTCGAAGTCGAACTGATCCAGCGGCTCCTCGAGCCACATCACGCCGAACTCCTCGTAGGCCTTCGCGGTTTCGAGCGCGCGCTTGAACGTCCAGCGAGGTGACCCCGGATCGAACACATCCACGCGCCAGCCCTGGTTCGCGTCGCAGGCGATCTGCAGGCGATCGCCGACCGCCTCGCGCACCGTGCGCACCTCGTCCACGTCGTCGGCGAAGGACTGGTGGCGCGGGCGGAGCTTGATGGCGGTGAACCCCGCTTCCAGCGCCGCGAGCGCGTCGTCGGCGCGCTGTTTCGCCGGCCGGTTCTCGCCGAAGCTCGCGTACGCCGGGACGCTGTCGCGTGCCCCGCCGAGGTAGCGGTACAGCGGCAGGCCGGCGGCCTTCGCTGCCAGGTCGAGGATCGCGGCTTCGATGAACCACACCTTGAGCCCGAGCACGCGCACCGCCGCCTCGAGCAACGGGCGGAGCTCTCCGGGGCGGGTCGGGTCGCGTCCGATCAGGAAGGCGCGCATCACGTTGATCGGCCCCTTCGCCTCGTCGGCGAACGCGATGAACGCGCTGTAGCCCTCGAGCCCCTCATCGGTGACCAGCCGGTAGATGACGCACGAGACGTTCGGGTCGGCGAGGCCGGGGACCCAGGACGGCCGGAACGGCTCGGGTCGCGGGAAATGACAGATCCAGGCGTCGATCCGGTCGATCTTCATCGCGGGTCCCCCTTCGTGGGCGAACCGACATTGTTCCACGGCGCGCGCGCGCGGAGCGAACCGCCTCAGGGGGCGTCTGCGGGAAGCTGCTCGCGCTGCTGGCCTGCGAGCAGTCGCTTCTGGACTCATCGAGCAGGTTGCCCGACGGCCGCCACCCGAACGACTCGCCACTCGCGCGCGCAACTGCTTGACTCGCGCGGGGCGATGATGGCACGCAACGCGGCCGGCCGCGAAAGGCAGAAGGGGCGTTCCGGCAGGACCGGCAAACCGCGAGGAGGGTCCGCGCGCGCGCGGACGAAGCCTTCACTCGATGAAGGCCTTCTCCTCGCGCGCGCTCCTCGCGTGCTTGCTCGCCGCGACGGCGGCGCTCCCCGGGGTTGCCGCAGCCGGTGAGGAATGCCGTGCGGTCTCGGATGCCTTGCGCGACCATGGCGGCCCGACCGGGATCTCGATGCCGGGCGCCGATCCGCGCGCCGGCGACGCCGCGGACCTGACCGGCTTCGCGATCTACCCGGCGGGATGGGGCGATCTGATCGTTCAGGTGGGCGTTGCCGACGTCGACGCGCCGTTGCACCCGCTCGCCGACGCCGATCGGTACGCGGTGAGCTGGGACTACGAGGCCCGGCGGTTCACGCTCGAGGCGTTGCGCACCGAGCTCGGCTGGAGCTATGCCGCCTGGGCCCGGTCGATCGGCGTCTCACTCGATCCGGACGCGATCACCGATACCACTTATCAAGTTGTGGGCTCGATCGATCCAGATGTCGACACGATCACGTTCGTGCTGTCCGCGCTGGCCCTCGAGGGCCCCGGGGGGCCGCGGACACTCCATGAGGTTCACGTGACCGCGGAGGAGATCCGCCGTGTGGGCGTGGAGTCGGCGACGGGAGGCGGGCACGCCACCGCCGCCTTCGCCGACCGCTCGCCCGACACGGCGACCGGCACGACTACGATCGACCTGGATGTCGCGTGCCGTCCCACCACCTGGGCGGGCGCCACACCCATGTGCCGCATGGTGGACGACCCGGCCGGTGACGTCGCCCCGGCGGCTGCCGCGCTGGCGGGCGACGGCTCGCGGTCGCTTGATCTCACGGGCCTGTTCGTGGCGAGCACGGCCGGAGATCTGGTGCTCGAGATCGGGGTCGACTCCCTGATCGGCGCCTCCGATTCCTCGGGGGCTGCCTACGGGATGAGCTTCGACATCGACGGGCGAACCCTGGTCGCCGAGGCGTCTCGGACCGGAGTCGACTGGCGGTACGAGGCTCGGTACGAAGGCGAACTGCCGGCGTCCATCCCGGTCGCGGGCTCCGTCTCCGCGGATCGGATCCGCTTCGAGATCCCAGCCGACCTGGTCCGCCCCGCATTCACCGGCAGGCCGATGCGCGCCTTCTCTGCGTGGAGCAGCGCGCTGCTCGACCCGCCGGGGATCGGCCTGGCTGCGGATCGGGCGCCCGACGACGGTCCCGACCCGAGCGGATACACCCTCGGCGGGCCCTGCACCGGCATCTAGCCTCGCGTCGCGCGCCCCATCACGTCGCGCGCGCGGTTCCGCGTCGCTACGATTGGCCCCCATGCCGACCTACCTCCGCTGGATCGCCGCGATCACCTCTGGGCTGACGGCCCAGTTCGCGCTGGCGATCCTGGGCGCCGCCATCGCGGTGGGGCAGAACGAGGGTGAGGTTGACCTCCGCGGCGGCCTGGCGATCCTGATCACCTTGTCGAGCAGCATCGTCTCGCTGCTGGTCGCCCTCGGTGTGAACGAGTGGCTCGCGCGCCGCTATCCGCAGGAGGGGCTTCCGCCATCGGAGACGCCGCAGCGAGACGGGGTCGCGGCCCCCCGACCTTAGCGGCCGCGACAGCCGGTTTTTACCGGTACGGAGCCGATCGTCGCTCGGCCTTCGACGTGCTGCCGTAGGGCTAGGTTAGGCGCCCAGTCCCTCGAGCCAGCGCTCGGCGTCGATCGCGGCGGCGCAGCCGGTGCCGGCCGCGGTTACCGCCTGCCGGTAGATGTGGTCGACGACGTCGCCGCAGGCGAACACGCCGTCAATGCTGGTAGCGGTGCGCGGCTGCTGCACCAGGATGTAGCCGTTCTCGTCCAGATCGAGCTGGCCGGTGAACAGCTGGGTGTTCGGATCGTGGCCGATCGCGATGAACAGCCCGTCTGCGCGGAAGTCGCTGATCTGGCCCGTGACGGTGTCGCGCAGCTTCAGGTTCTGCACGGCGCCGTCTCCTTGGACCTCTTCGACGACGCTGTTCCAGATCACCTCGATCTTCGGGTTGTCCAGCGCGCGCTGCGCCATGATCTTCGACGCGCGGAACTCGTCGCGACGATGGATGAGCGTCACCTTGGTCGCGAACCTGGTGAGGAAGTTCGCTTCCTCCATCGCCGAGTCCCCGCCGCCGACCACGGCCAGCTCGCGGCCCTTGAAGAAGAACCCATCGCAAGTCGCACAGGTGGAAACGCCTCGTCCGAGCAGCTTGCTCTCGCCTGGAACGTTGAGCATGCGTGCGCGCGCTCCGGTGGAGACGATCACGGCGTCGCCTTCGTAGGTCGCGTCGCCGACCTCGACCACGAACGGCCGCTTCGACAGGTCGACGCGGGAGACGTCGGCGGTGATGAATTTCCCGCCGAACCGGCCTGCCTGCTGCCGGAACTTGTCCATCAGCTCGGGACCCAGGATCCCGTCTGGGAATCCCGGGTAGTTCTCGACGTCGGTGGTCAACATCAGCTGGCCGTACGGCGCGGCGCCCTCGATCACCAGCGGCTCGAGCTGGGCCCGCGCCGCGTACAGCGCCGCGGTCAAGCCCGCTGGGCCCGAGCCGATGACGATGACCTTCTCCGACATGCGTTGGTCCTTCCCTGTTAGCAAGGTTCGCAGGATACCAACGCGGCGAGCGGCGGGGCTGTTCCCCGCGGCGGTCAGGCGGCGCGCTGCTCGAACAGCAGGACGTTGTCGCAGTCGGCCCGGGCGATCACCCAGAGCTCGTAGCGCTCCTCGGACGGCAGCAGGTAGAGCAGGAAGTAGGCGTCGACCTGGTTGTAGCGCGCGACGATGTAGCGCTGGGGCGTACGTTCGACCCCCTCGTCGTCGCCGAACAGAGCCGACTCGCACGCCTCTATGCGCACGCGGTGCGCGTTGAGATCCGCGTCGGCCGACCGAAGGTCTTGCTGAGCGGCGGGCGCCCCCCCGGAAAACTGGGCCGCGTCGTCGCGTCCCGACCCATCCCCGGGAGCAGCCTCGGCGGCGACAGCGGGATCGCGCGTTGGGAACAGGCCTCGCGCCGACGTTTGATCGAACGCCTCATCGAGCACTTCCACCCCGAACGCGAGCGATGAGGGGCCGCTGATCTCCACGCCCGTCTGCGCGAAGCGGTCGTCGTCTCCGCTCCCTCCCAGGAAGACGACCGAGCCGACGATGAGCGCCAGCGCCGCCGCGGATGCGCTGGATGCCATCGCCACGCGCGCCCAGCGTGGGCCGCGCTGAGCGCGACGCGCGCGCGCGATCGCGCTGCGCAGCGCCCAGGCATCCTGTGGAGTCGGTTCGGCTTCGGCGAGCAGGCGCAGGTCGCCGGCGGTGGCACGCAACGCCGCGAGCGTCCCGGCGCACTGCTCGCAGGTCGAGATATGTGCTTCGAGGGTCGTGCGCTCGACATCCCCGAGCTCACCGTCCAGGTAAGCGGACAGCTGCTCGCGTTCTCGATGGTTCGTGGTCATCGTTTGTTCGACGGTCCGGAGGACCGTTCCGTTCCCTCGGATGTCTCCCGCAGGTGGCCGAGCAGCTTGGCCAGCTCGAGGCGTGCCCGGTGGATCCTGCTCTTGACCGTTCCGACCGGGATGTCCAGTGCGTGGGCGACGCCTGCGTAGTCAAGGTCTTGGATGTCGTGCAGGACCAGCACGGCGCGATGCTCGTCCGACAGCCGGCGCAGGGCTGCCTGGACCTCGGCGGCGCGCACCGCGCTCACGGCGCGATCCTCCGGGCTCGGTCCCTCGCTCGGACGGTCCCCAACGGAGTCGAGCGGATCGGTCGGCTGGCGCTTCTGCTTGCGCAGATGATCGAGCGACGCGTTGACGGCGACACGGTGGAACCACGTGGACAGCTGCGCTTCCTCGCGGAAGCCTGGGAGCGCGCGGAGCGCGTTGATGAACACGGTCTGAGACACGTCGCGGGCGTCGTCGGGATCACCGCACATCCGCAGTGCGATCGCGTACACCCGGCGCTCGTATCGATCCACGATCAGATCGAACGCGCGCGCGTCGCCGGCGACGTACCGCTCGAGCAGCTCGCGGTCGGTCGGCCCCTCGCTGCTCATTGGTGCACCATCCCCACGGCTCCACAGTTATTGGCCCTGGTGACCTGAGACTCCCAACCGAACTCTCGGTAGCCGTCGGGGAACCGCCAAGGTTGCTTGTCCGTGAAGGACCAGCGTGAGATCTGCGGTCCCCGACGGGCCGGGGTGCCAAGACCGGCCCTAGGGATGCGCGGCTCTGACCGCCACGCAATGAGCGACCGGCAGGACACCCCGACGCCGTGGGTGCCCGCATCGTCGCACGAAGGAGGAAGAAGGTGAAGCAACGTCTGAAAGAGCTCTTCGCCGGCATCGACTGGGCGAGCAAGACCCACGCGGTCTGCGTCGTTGATGACACCGGCGGCATCCGTGCCCGCTTCGAGGTCCCCAACACCGGCAAGACCTTCGCCGGCTTGGTGAGGCGTCTGTGCAAGCTCGGCGTGATGGGTGTCGCGATCGAACGCCCCGATGGGCCGCTGATCGAAGCGATGCTCGACGCCGGGCTGACCGTTTACGTGATCCCGCCCCGTCAGGTGAAGGCTCTGCGTGGTCGGTATTCCTCGACCGGGGCCAAGTCCGACCTGGGGGATGCCTTCCTGCTGGCCGATGTGCTTCGCACCGATCATCGACGCCTGGTCCCGATGACGACCGACTCGGCCGAGACCAAGGTGCTGCGCGCGCTGACTCGAACGCGCAAGGATCTGGTCGAGGCTCGCGTCGCGTTGGTCAACCAGCTCCGGGCGCAGCTGGAGCTGTGTTTCCCCGGTGCGGTGGGGTTGTTCGCCAAGCTGGAGTCCGACGTGTCGATCGCCTTCCTTCGCCGTTACCCGACGAATAAGAGCGTCTTGCATCTGGGAGAGGCCCGACTCGATGCGTTCCTGCGCCGGATCTCCTATTGCGGTCGGGTGCCGGTCGGAGTCTTGCTCGAGCGGCTGCGAACCGCGCCGGCCGCGGGAATCACCGAGGTGGAGTCTGACGGTCGAGCCGCATGCGTCAAAGCGTTGCTGGATGCGATCGAGGTCTGCAACCGACGAGCCAAGGACCTCGAGGCGGAGATCATCGAGCGGCTGGAGTTCCATCGGGATGCCGCGATCTTCACCTCGTTGCCGCGCGCCGGCCGCGGAGTGCGCGCGGCTTCGCTGCTCGCTGAGATCGGTGACGTCCGAGCCAAGTTCCCCGACGAAGAGTCGTTGGCATGCTTGGCTGGTGTCGCGCCGGTCACCAAAGCCTCGGGCAAAGCCAGATCCGTCGGGTTCCGCTGGGCCTGCGACAAGAAGCTCCGTAACGCCCTCATCGACTTCGCCGACGACTCTCGACACAACAGCCCCTGGGCCGCCGATGTCTACCGTCGAGCCGTCGAGCGCGGGAAGCGACATCCCCACGCCGTGCGCATCCTTGCTCGGGCTTGGTCGCGCGTGATCTGGAAGATGTGGCAGACCAATGAGCCCTACGACGTCAACCGACACGGAGGGGCGGTGATGCTTATCTTCGCCTGAGGTTGACCTAGGGAATCTCACGC
>DASWIP010000040.1:0-13892 GCA_036397635.1 Actinomycetota bacterium
CACGGCCTCCGGAACCGGAGAGGACTCCGGCGTGGAGGTGTCGGACGAGGCCGCCTGCGAGAGCTCTATCCTCCGGCCGGCGATCGACATCGAGAAGACGGGTCCCGCGCTCGCGCACGTCGGCGATGAAGTGACCTACTCGCTCACGGTTACCAACATCGGCAACACACCGCTCGATGACGTCACCGTTTCCGACCCGCTTTGTGACGCGACGCCGCTCTTCACCGGCGGCGACGCCAACATAGACGGGCTGCTGGACCTCTCCGAGACCTGGATGTACACCTGCGTCCACGTGATCGCGGCGGGGGACGGGGATCCGGTGACGAACACGGCGACGGTGACGGGTGCGGACTCGCTCGGCACCGTGGTGTCCGCTCAGGACGACCACGTGGTCGACATCATCGCTCCCGCCATCGCCATCGCGAAGACATCCGACGTGCCCATCGCGGGCCCGAACCAGACGGTCGTCTACACGATGGTGATCACCAACGCCGGGGACACTCCGCTGCACGACGTCGTGGTGTCGGATCCGCTGTGCGACTCGGTCGAGTTCGTCGGCGGCGACACCAACACCGACGGGATCCTGGACCTCTCCGAGGCCTGGACCTACACGTGCTCGGCGGTGCTGTTCGAGCCGGTGCCGCTCGGTACGGTCGTCTCACCGGTAGACAACACCGCCACCGCCTCGGGCACGGACGTGCTCGGACTCACGGTGACGGCACAGGACACGGTGCGTGTCCTCCCGGTGTTGGCAGCGCCTCCTCAGGAGCCTCTGCCGAAGACCGGTACCGGTGGCCTCAGAGAGATCCTGTTCTCTGGCGGCCTGTTCTTGGCGGCCGGGATGCTCTTCAGCGTGGCGGGCCGGCGACGGCTCTCCCCGCTGGCGGCGCTCGGCGTCGAGGATGGTCCGGTGAGCAGGCTCGTGGCTGCCCGGGCGAGCATGGTCCGGCGTACGCGCGCGCGCCTGCTCCGCCGCCCTGAAGGGTGGAGAGGCCGCTCGGCCGACCCTCCCGGATGGGGTAGGTAGCCGAAAGCGCACGATCGGAGGGGCGGGCAACCGCCCCTCCGACCTTTTCCAGAGCCTTCCGGTGGCCCTTCCAGAGCCGGTTGGACCTTTCCGGGGGCGCGTTGCTCAAGCGACCCCCCATCTCGCTCCGTAGACTGAAGAGACATGCGCGTGATCCGCTGGACCGGGAACGTGTTCATCGTGCTGGGCGCCACGATGCTGTTCTTCGTGGTCTACGAGCTGTTAGGCACCGCGCTGGTTGCCGGCCACCATCAGGATGCGCTGGCCGACACCTTCGATGATGCCCTCGACAGGCCGCCCCGAGTGGTCGTTCCTACGGTCGAGTCCCCGAGGCCGAGTCCGTCTCACAAGCCGATCGCGGGCCCCCGAGGCGGCCCCGACGCGATCGCGCGCATCCGTATCCCCTCGATCGGAGTGAGGAAGATCGTCGTGGAGGGCGTCACGCTGGACGATCTGGCGTGGGGGCCCGGTCACTACAAGTTCACCGCTTCGCCGGGCGGGGAAGGCGTCATCGCCATCGCCGGGCACCGGACCGGCTGGGGCTCGCCCTTCATCGACCTGGACCAGCTGCGGCCCGGTCAGCGCATCTTCCTCGATACGCCTGAGGCGACGTACGCGTATGCGATGACGCGCTCGAAGGTCGTCGATCCGGATCAGACGCGCGTGCTGCTCGGCGATCCACAGAGCGACGCAACGCACAAGCTCACCCTGACGACGTGTACGCCCAAGTACACCTCGTTGCGGCGGTTGATCGTGTGGGCCGACCTCATCGAGGTCATCCCGCGAACATGACGACCAAGCAGGCGCGCCGGCGCGGGCGGCGCGCGCGCCCGGCCAGGAAGCCTCCCCGGTTCCTGCCGCGCGCGCGCTGGGTCCGCGTGCTGATCTACCTGGCCGTGGTGCTGGGGTATATGGCCGTGATGTGGCTCTACGTCTTCCCCTGGGTTGACCGAACCTTCGTCAACCGCCCGGCCCTCTAGCCAGCCGCCCGGCCTGTAGCAGGGTTCGGCGCCCGGGCGTCGAACCTGCCGGCATGCGCCGCCTGTCGCTGCTCGTCCCTCTCGCTCTGGCCGGATCGCTGCTGGCGCCGGCCGCAGCCGAGCCGGTGCGCGCGCATGCGGTCGTCGCGCTGATCGACACCGGGATCAACCCGTACAGCCTGGCCTTCCGCGACGACTCGGCGTTGGCGCAGCAGCATCCCTCGGCCTACCTCCCCGGTTACCCGCCCGAGTGCGACGACGAGGGCACCGTCGTTCCCTGCTCGCGCCGGCTGGATCTGGCGCTGGACGCTGCAACCTTCGAGGACGCGTTCGAGGTGGATCGAGGCTTGTGGGAGAACCTGGTGTTCCCCAACACCCTGTACTGGATCCCCGGGACGAAGATCGTCGGGGCGATCTCAGTCGGCAGAGGGGGAACCGATTGCGACAACGGAGCACCGGCGATCCCGCCCGTCGGCGGCCAGCTCCGCGGGTTCTTCTGCGCGGAGCACACCATCCTGGATGACCAGGGCCACGGCACGATGACGTCCTCGCGCGCAACGGCGGTTGCGAACTCGTTGGGAGCCGATGCTCGCGTCGTGATGATCGAAGGATTGGGTGAGTTCGGCGTCACCTGGGCGGCCGATCAGGGGTGGATCGACGTGCAGTCGAACTCATGGGGGTCGCTGGTCTCGACGCCGACGGGCTCGATCCCGATCGCGTTCAAGCGCGCGGCAGAGAAGCATCTGGTCCTGACCGCGTCGGGCAACGGTCTCGGGTTCTCCGGCGTCGCGCCGACCCCGACGCACATCCAGCCGACGATGCCGCAGGGCGTGTTGATCGTCGGCGCGCACGACAACGGCCGCGTTGCCGCATGGTCGGGCGCGCCCGCGCACGTCGTGACGGACGGGTACGGGGGTTACGCGGCGCGCAAGGACTCGATGGCCCTGCCCGAGCCGCTGACCGGTGCGTGCTGCTCGAGCGCGTCGTCGCCCTACGCCGCCGGCGCCGCGGCCGCGATCGCGCTGGAGGCACGACGGATCCTCAGCGACATCTCGGTGGGCGTGCACGACGGCGTGGTGGCGTCGGGGCCTTCGGGCCTGGTCCCCGCCGGGCCGCTCTCCGATGGCACGTTCACCCTCGAGGAGTGGCGAGGGTTGGTGCTCGCGACCGCTGAGGATCGGCCCGGGGAGGGGCGCGACGATGGGCTCCTGCATTTCACCGGCGGCCCTGGGGTCCCCGCCCATCCCGAGCACGGCTCGGGTGAGAACCCGTTCTGTCAGTTCTGCTGGACCCTGCCTATCCCGTGGACCGATGTACCGGCAGAGGTGCCCGCGTACCTCTCGATCGGATACGGCGCGCTGAATGAGCGCTCCGTCGCCCTGGCGGCTGCGGTTCTCGCGGGCGAGCAGGACCTGCAGGCCCGGCCCGTCGAAGACGAGTTCTATGCGCAGGACCAAGAACTCCGCCGTGCACTGTTCGGCGCGTAGCAGACTTGCGGGCGACGGCCCCAGACCGCCAAGATGCCGACCATGTTGATCTCCGCGAAGCTCGCTCCCTGCTTCCCTTACGAGCAGCTTGAGCAGTTCTGGCGCGATGCCGACGAGCTCGGGTACCACTCGATCTGGAACTACGACCACTTCTACGGCCTGACCGACGTCGATCAGGACACGCTCGAGGGCTGGACGACGCTGGCGGCGATGGCCAAGGTCGTGCAACGCGCGCGCATCGGGTGCATGGTCACCGGCGTCACCTACCGGCATCCGGCGGTGCTTGCGAACATGGCCGTCACCGTCGATCACATCTCCGGCGGCCGGCTGGAGTTCGGCCTCGGCGCCGCGTGGCACGAGCCCGAGCATGCCGCCTACGGCATCGACTATCCGACGCCGGGGACGCGCATCGGGATGCTCGATGATGCGCTGGATGTGATCCGCAAGCTCTGGACCGAGGAGCGCGCGAACCACGACGGCCCGTATTTCTCGCTCAAGGACGCGCTGTGCAACCCCAAGCCGGTCCAGAGGCCGCACCCCAGGATCGTGGTCGGCGGCAACGGCCGCAACAAGACCCTTCGCGTGGTCGCCAAGCACGCCGACGAGTGGAACGGGATCGGCGAGGTGGACGTTTGGACGGACCTCAACGGCGTGCTCACCCAGCACTGTGCCGAGATCGGGCGTGACCCTTCGAGCATCCGTCGTTCCGTGCAGTTGTTCCTTCACCCTGCTATGGAAGGTCAGGTCGACGAGCAGCTCGCGAAGCTGCCCGCCTTCGAGGAGGCAGGGTGTCAGCACGTGGTTCTTTCGTTCTACCAGCCGCCGGATCGCGCGCTGCTCGAACGCTGCGCGCGGCGCTGATCCAGGAGACGTTCCCGGAGCTGGTACGGGTGGCTTCGCGACTGCCGGCGATGACCGTCTCCGAGGTACGCGGAGCGATCGACGGGTTGCCGCAGGCGGGGGACTACCAGATCGTGGTGAAGCCGTTGCGCTACCGCACCGAACCCTCGTTGTCCGCGATGACCGAGTTCGACGAGCGGCGGATCACGATCCAGGTACCCGAGCCCTTCCATCCTTTCGGTGCAGTCGTGCCCTACGGCGCCAAGCGGATGCCCGGCCGGTCGATGCGCTTCGTCCCGTTGAGCGAGGGCGTCACCTTCCGTTCGCGCGCCGAGGTTGTGCGGTTCCTGTACTGCCACGAGTGGTACCACTGGTTCCTCTGGGAGGTTATGGGGACGGCCTCGCAGGCCGAGACCGCGTGCGACCGCTTCGCCCTGCGGAACTACCGGCGCCGGACCGTCACGATGGCCGATGCGCGCGCGGCCCTGCGCCGCCGCCGCGAGGGCTCGATACCGCGACCCGCCCAGACGCCGTAGGGAGCCGGTTCACAAGCCCGCCCGCCCGGGCTACACTTGGCGGGTGTCCTTCCTCCGGGTAGGTGCCGGGCTGTCCACGGATCTCGATCCCCTGACGGCCGCCGCCGAAGCAGCGACCGAAGCCGCCGCCACGATCGGCGGTGAGATGCCCAATCTGGTCGTCGCATTCGTGGCAGACGAGCATCGCGACGCCTTCGAAGACGTCGCCGCCCTCCTCAACGAACGTTTCGCAGGCGCGGCGATCCTCGCGTGTACCGCCCAAGGGGTGGTCGGAGGATCGCGGGAGCTGGAATCGGGACCGGCGGTCTCCGTCTGGGCCGGGTTCCTGCCCGACACCACCGTCCAGCCGTTCGCGCTCGACTTCGTTGAGGTGGGCGACGGTGAAGGCGAGTATTCCGGCTGGCCCGAGCAGCTCTCGCCCGACGCCTGCCTGCTGATGCTGTGCGACCGCTTCTCGTTCCCCGCCGGGCATCTGCTCGACATGCTCAATCGGGAACGCCCGGGCACGCGAGTTATCGGCGGCGTCGCCTCGGGCGGCAACCAACCCGATGAAGCGCGTCTGCTCATCGGCGCCGACGTGCGGTCACACGGTGCGGTCGGCGTCGCGATCAGCGGCCGCGTGCGCATCGAGACGATCGTCTCACAAGGATGCCGTCCCCTGGGCGAGCCGATGACCGTCACGCGAGCGGATCGCAACATCATCTTCGAGCTTGGCGGCAAGAAGCCGATCGATCAGATCGGCAGCATCTGGCGCCAGGCCACGCCGCGCGACCGCGGGCTGATGGCGCACGGTCCGCTGCACATCGGCCGCGTGATCGACGAGTACAAGACGGACTTCTCGCGTGGAGACTTCCTGATCCGGACCGTGGTGGGTGCCGACCAGTCGGCCGGGATCATCGCCGTCAACGACGTCATGGAAGTGGGGGAGACCGTCCAGTTCCACGTGCGCGACCCGGACACCGCCGACGAGGACCTGCAGGAGCTGCTCGACGGGGTGAACGGGCAGCCCTCCGGGGTGATGATGTTCACCTGCAACGGCCGCGGGACGAACATGTTCGAGCTACCCGACCACGACGCCGGCCTGGTCAGCAAGATCCTGGGCGTGCCGCTGGCCGGGTTCATGTGCGCCGGCGAGCTCGGCCCGATCGGCGGCCGCAACTTCCTCCACGGCTTCACCGCGTCCTTGGCGGTCTTCGTGGACTCCGCCGCATAGGGCCGGCGCGCTTGCCTGGCCTCCGGTGATTCACCCGGTCGAGTCATCCGTCAACGCAAGGCCCGGGTCTTGCGGGCCGGTCGAAGCGCTCCCAGATAGACACCGATCATCACGAGGATCGAGCCGATCGCGAACGCGCCGGTGATCTGCTCGTCGAAGAGCCACGCCGCGAGGACGATACCGACCACCGGCGCGAGCACGAACTCGTACGAAACCGCGCTGGCGGTCCAACGGCCGAGCAGGAACAGGTAGAGCCCGAACACGCCGACGGTGCCGAAGGACACGAGGTAGGTCTGCGCCACCCAAGTGGAGCCTGCGGTGGGGATCGCGTATGACTCATCGAACAACGGCATCAGCGCCAGAAGGATGATGCTGCCGACGCCCATGGCGATCGCGTTCCGTGCCGCGGGGTGGACCGGGGGGAAGCCCTTGACGACGATCGCGCCCTCGGCCGCGCAGAGCGACGCTGCCAGGATCGCGAGCAGCGGTGCGACGGGAGTGCCTTCATCGAGGCCCGCCCTGAAGACCAGCGCGGTCCCGCCGACGACCACGGCGGCACCGATCATGCTGTCCCATCGGAACCGTTCCTGACCGTGCGCGAGCGCGAGCAGGAACGTCAGCAGCGGACCGGTCGCCAGGAACACGCTGGCGAGGCCGGCCGGTGCCTGCTGCAAGCCCCAATAGGTGAAGCTGAAGAACGCGCCGATCGAGAGCGCCCCGTACAGCGCCGCGCCGAGCAGCGCGCGCCCTCGCGGCAGCGCGGCCCGCGCCCTCCTGGCCACGATGGTGAAGATCAGGGTCGCGAGCAGGAATCGTGAGGCGGCCGCCCAGAACGGATCCAGGTCACCGGCGCGCGCGATGTACTTGATCGCGATGACGTTCCCGCCGATCCCGAAAACCATGAGCACGAACGCCGTCAAGGTCCCGCGATCGACCTCCGACTTCGCCCCCTGCATTCACGCACTCTACGTGCGCACCGGCAGCCGCGCGCGCGCGCGCGTTAGGATGGGCGGGCGACACGGGAGCTCGGAGAGACCGGGCTGAGAGGGCGGCTGAGCGCCGCCGACCGTCACGACCGGCCTGGTAATGCAGGCGGAGGGAGGCTTCACATGGCGACCACCATCCCCATCGGGCGCGCCGGCGCGCCCACGGAGGCGAGCCGCAAGGTCTACGTGACCGGCTCGCGCCCCGACATCCGCGTCCCGTTCCGCGAGGTGATGCTCACGTCAACGTCGGGACGTTACGGCGAGGAGGAGAATCCACCACTTCGCCTGTACGACACCAGCGGTCCGTACACGGAACCGGCGTTCACGCCGGATGTGCGCACGGGACTCTCGCCGCTGCGCCGCCCCTGGATCGAGCAGCGCGACGACGTCGAGGAATACGACGGGCGCGCGCTGCACATCGAGGTGCCGAACTTCGGCGCTCGCCGCAAACCCCTGCGCGCGCGCAACGACCGGGCGGTGACTCAGATGGCGTACGCGCGCCGGGGTGAGATCACGTCCGAGATGGAGTTCGTCGCGTTGCGCGAAGGAGTCGAAGTCGAGTTCGTGCGCGATGAGGTCGCGCGCGGCCGCGCGATCATCCCCGCGAACGTCAACCACCCCGAGAGCGAGCCGATGATCATCGGCCGCAACTTCCTGGTGAAGATCAACGCGAACATCGGCAACTCCGCGGTCGCCTCGAGCATCGACGAAGAAGTCGAGAAGATGACCTGGGCGACCCGGTGGGGCGCCGACACGGTCATGGACCTCTCCACCGGCGCCGACATCCACCAGACGCGCGAGTGGATCATCCGCAACGCGCCGGTCCCGATCGGCACCGTGCCGATCTACCAGGCCCTCGAGAAGGTCGACGGTAAGGCCGAGGAGCTGACCTGGGAGATCTTCCGCGACACGATCGTCGAGCAGTGTGAGCAAGGCGTGGACTACTTCACGATCCACGCCGGGGTCCGGCTCGCTTACATCCCGATGACCGCCAAGCGTGTCACCGGGATCGTGTCCCGGGGCGGCTCGATCCTGGCCGCCTGGTGCCTTGCCCATCACCAGGAGAACTTCCTCTATACGAACTTCGAGCAGCTCTGCGAGATCATGCGCGCCTACGACGTCGCGTTCTCGCTCGGCGACGGCCTTCGGCCGGGCTCCGTCGCCGACGCGAACGACGAAGCCCAGCTCGCCGAGCTTCGGACGCTCGGTGAGCTGACCAAGGTCGCCTGGGATCACGACGTGCAGGTCATGATCGAGGGACCCGGGCATGTCCCGATGCACCAGATCAGGGAGAACATGGAACTGCAGCTCGAGTGGTGCCTCGAGGCGCCGTTCTACACGCTCGGACCGTTGGTCACCGACGTCGCACCCGGCTACGACCACATCACCTCGGCGATCGGCGCCGCGATGATCGGCTGGTTCGGCACCGCGATGCTGTGCTACGTCACCCCGAAGGAGCACCTCGGCTTGCCGGATCGCGACGACGTGAAGGAGGGTGTGATCGCCTACAAGATCGCCGCGCACGCCGCCGATCTCGCGAAGGGGCATCCGGGCGCGCGCGCGTGGGACGACGCGCTCAGCAAGGCACGTTTCGAGTTCCGCTGGGAGGACCAGTTCAACCTCTCGCTCGATCCCGAGACCGCGCGCGCCTACCACGACGCAACCCTGCCGGCCGAGCCTGCGAAGAAGGCGCATTTCTGCTCGATGTGCGGTCCGCATTTCTGCTCGATGAAGATCACCCAGGATGTTCGCGAGTACGCGGCCTCTCACGGCCTCGAGGAGAACGAGGCCCTCGAGGCCGGGATGGCAGAGAAAGCGGAGGAGTTCCGGCGGGCCGGTGCGCGCGTCTACACGGACGGGTGACCCGGCTATAGTTGCGCGCATGCTGTTGTTGCTGATCAGACACGCATTGACCGATCACGTTGGACACAAGCTCAGCGGGTGGACCTCCGGCGTGACGCTCTCCGAACGTGGCCGCGAGCAGGCCGAGCAGCTCGCTGCGCGCCTGAAGCCTGTGAAGGTGGATGCGATCTACTGCTCGCCGCTGGAGCGTGCCGCCGAGACGGCGAAGGTGGTTGCGCGAGGCCGCGGCGTGCGGATCCGGCAGCGCGACGAGATCGGCGAGGTGCACTACGGCGATCTCGAGGGGCGGTCACTCAGATCCCTGGCGAAGGGTAAGTTGTGGAACCGTCTGAGGGCATGGCCGAGCGACGTTCGATTCCCCGGCGGAGAATCGCTGCGCGAGACCCAGGCGCGCGCGGTGGCAGCGGTCGAGGACATCCGTGCCGCGCATCCCAAGGGAACCGTCGCCGTGTTCAGCCACGGCGACTGGATCCGGATGGTGATGGCCCATTACCTCGGGGTGCACATCGACCTCTACCGCAGGATCGGCGTGGATCCCGCGTCGGTGAACATCATCGACTTCTTCGCGCACGGCCCTTATGTGCGCGCCCTGAACGATACGGGCGACCTGGCCGGACTCTCAGCCCCGAGGGGAGGTGCTCGATGAATCCCTCCTTCGAGATGGACCCGGTTGAACGGATCACCGCCGGCGCCGTGGGCGAGCCCGGCGAGCGCGTCTTCTTCGTGCAGGCCGAGAACGCGGGCGGGCAAGTGACGCTGCTCGCCGAGAAGGAGCAGGTCGCGGCGTTGGCGACGGCGCTCGAGCAGATCCTCCAAACCCTGCCCGAGACGGAGGAGGGGCCGCCGCCGGGGGAGGAGACCCTGAACCTGATCGAGCCGGTGGAGCCCGTCTGGCGCGCGGGATCCATGTCGATCGAGTACGACGAGACCGCCGACAAGATCACCATCACCATCTCCGAGGCCGTCGCCGAGGATGCCGAAGAGGAGCCGGCGACGGCGCGGTTCGTCGCGTCTCGCTCGCAGGTGCGCGCGCTCTCCGAGCACGCAGGCGAGGTGGTGGCCGCCGGCCGTCCGCGCTGCCAGTTCTGTGGAGACCCGCTCGGGCCTGACGGAGGTCACGTGTGCCCCGCGATGAACGGCCATCGTGCGCCGCCGGAGTGACGTGACGCGCGTCTCAGCCGAGCAAGCGACCGCCCTGCTGCTTGAGGGTGAGATCGAGCTGCTCGGGCTGCTGCCGAACGCGTCCAACTACACGTTCGCGGTGCGGATGCTGCACCGGGAGCTGCAGACCCTGGCGGTGTATAAGCCGCGCGAGGGCGAGATGCCGCTGTGGGATTTCCCGGAGGGAACGTTGTACGCGCGGGAGATGGCCGCGTTCGAGGTCTCGCGCGCGCTCGGCTGGGATTTCGTGCCGCCGACGGTGATCCGCGATGGCCCGCACGGCATCGGAATGGTGCAGCTGTTCATCGACGCCGATCCCGAGCAGCACTACCTGACGTTGATGCCCGAGCACGCCGAGGTGTTCCGGCGCGTCGCCGCGTTCGACGTGCTGACCAACAACGCCGACCGCAAGGCCGGCCACTGCCTGCTCGAGCAAGGGACGGGACGCATCTGGACGGTCGATCACGGCGTGTGCTTCAGTGCCGAGCCGAAGCTGCGGACCGTGATCTGGGATTTCGCCGGCGAGCAGCTTGCCACCGACGTGCTCGGCGCGGTGCGGCGGTTCCGCGCAACGCTGGAGCCCGGATGTGACGTGCTGCGCCGGATCGAGCAGCTTCTCGCGCCCGACGAAGTGGAGGCGTTGCGCGCGCGCGCCGACGATCTGCTCGCGACCGGCCTGTTTCCCGATGTCCCCCTCGACCGGCGCCCCTACCCCTGGCCGCCCGTCTAGCCGCCGCCCAGGCCGGGCGCGACGATGCCGCCGCGCGTCATCTTCATCAGGTCGAGCGCCTCGTCCAGCGCCGCTTCGTCGAGCACGCCGCGCGCGAGGGTGACCTCACGGATGCTGCGGCCGGTCTTGAACGCCTCCTTGGAGATCTCGGCGCACAGGTCGTAGCCGATCGCCGGCACGAGCGCGGTCACGATCGGGAAGGACTGCTCGACCATGGCGCGCGCGCGCTCCTCGTCCGGCAGCAGGCCGTCGAGGCATCGCTCCACGAGCAGCCGGCATGCGCTTCCCAGCAGGTGGATCGACTCGAGCAGGTTGCGCGCGATCACCGGCATGAACACGTTCAGCTCGAAGCTGCCCATGGCCCCGCACATCGCGACGGCGGCATCGTTGCCGTACACCTGCGCGGCCACCTGCGTGACGACCTCGGGGATCACCGGGTTCACCTTGCCGGGCATGATCGATGAGCCGGGCTGGAGCTCGGGCAGTTTCAGCTCGCCCAGACCCGCGCGCGGGCCTGAGCCCATCCAGCGCAGGTCATTGCCGATCTTCATCAGCGAGGCCGCGATCGTCCGCAGCACACCCGAGGCCTCGACGCAGGCGTCCTTGGCGCCTTGCGCCTCGAAGTGGTCGTCGGCCTCGCGCACGTCCAGGCGCGTTCGCTCACGGATCAGCTCGATCGCGCGCGGTGCGAACCGCGGGTCGGCGTTGAGCCCAGTGCCGACCGCTGTGCCGCCGAGCGCGAGCTCGGCGAGGCGCTTCTCGGCGTCCTCGAGCCTGGCGAGGCCTTTGCGGACCTGCATCGCGTAGCCGCCGAACTCTTGGCCGAAGGTGACCGGTGTGGCGTCCATCAGGTGGGTGCGACCGACCTTGAGCACGTCGGCCCACGCTTCGGCTTTCGCGCGCAGCGCGCCGGCGAGCGCCGTCATCGCCGGGGTCAGGTCGTCGCGGATCGCCGCGAGCGTCGACAGATGGATCGCGGTCGGGATCACGTCGTTGGAGGACTGGCTGGCGTTGACGTGGTCGTTCGGGTGCACCTCTTTCGAGCCGCGGTCGCCGCCGAGGATCTCGGACGCGCGATTCGCGATCACTTCGTTCGCGTTCATGTTCGTCGAGGTGCCCGATCCGGTCTGGAAGACGTCGATCGGGAAATGATCGTCCAGCGTGCCGGCGATGACCTCCTCGGCCGCGGCACGGATCGCATCCGCGCGCTTCCCGTTCACGCCGCCGAGTTGCTCGTTCGCCCCCGCGGCCGCCCATTTGATGACCCCCAACGCCTCGATGAACCGGCGCGGGAGGCGCTGACCGCTCACCGGGAAGTTGTCGACGGCACGTTGTGTCTGAGCGCCCCAATAGGCATCCGCAGGCACCCGGACCTCGCCCATCGAATCCTTCTCGATGCGGTGATCGCTCATCCCTCGGTCCTCCTGATCAGACCCGGACCAGCAGTCTAGGCTGCCACGACGCCCGCGGCGAACACCGCGACGGCCGCGGCGAAACACAACGACGGCGGCGCCGCAGGCGCCGCCGTCGGGCCGAAGCTTCACAGGACGGTGAGCTGGAGGGTACCGCGTTCCCCGAAGTATCCGCCCGCTTGGACGTAGTAGGTCTCGCCGGGCAGAGCTGTGAAGGTCACGGCGGAATCGTCTGAGGTAGGGTACGAGATGTCATCGTTACAGGCGATGGTTTCGAGCGAATCAAGGCTCGCACCTCGATAGACACTCAGAGCCGTGTCGAGATCGCTGCCGGCCGTCGTGATCGTCACCGGTCCCGGCACGGTTGGGGTCAGCGCGTACCAAACCGTTGCGCCGATGAAGCCGCAAGGCCGCGGTTCTCCGGCTTCAAGTGTGGCGCCGGAGGTGTCGGTCGTGGCGACGAAGGGACGCTGGGCGACGTGTTCGGCTGAAGCGAAGGTGTCGTGAGGCGGGGGATCGACTCCGGGCGGCGGCGACGATCCGCCGGCCAGCACGGCATCGATGCCCACCGTCTCCTCGCCCGTGACCACCGAGATCACGGTTGCGTCCTCGAAGCTGAGCTGATCGTCGAACCACTCGCTGCCGTAGAGGCCCTCGTCGCAGTCTTCGAAGCGTATCTTGTAGTCGCCTGCGTCCAGGCCGATCAGCCTGAAGGTTCCATCGCTGCCCGTGTAGGTGTAGGACGCGAACGATCCCGTGACCGGATCGAGCGCATCGACGCACACGAACCGGATGGGATCGCCATCATCGTTGGTCACGCGGCCTGAGATCACGGCTCGCGGGGCGATCGGCGGGAGGGTTTGCCCGTAACCCCAGGCGAATGCGCCGTCACGGCCGTTCACGCCGTCGATCCTGGACACCACACCTTCACCCACCGCTTGGAGCCGATCGTAGATCGCATCGGCACCACCGTCTCCGACCTGATCGTTCGTCGTGGCGATCAGCAGGTCCCACGCGCCCTGGAACTGATCGGTCCGAGACCATGCGGGGATGCCGGAAGGCAACTGGTAGGCATCGAAGCGGAGGTCTGTGACGTCGTCTGTGAATGCAACCGTGACGTCGAGCAGATCGTCACCTCCGGCCGCATCGAGGTCGCCTGCCGGGAGCCCGATGGTCAGGCCGTCGACATCGCGCGTGAACACGAGATCGCCGGTCGCTCCCGATTCGATCGTGAGATGCGACGAGCTGACCTCGTACAGCTCCGGATCGATCAGCAGCGTGTCCACCGCGACGTCCTGCACGCCGTCGGTGTCCGAGTCCCCGGTGAGATACACGACCACGTCCACCCAGCCGTCCGCGGAGCCGTAGACGTAGAAGGTTCTGAGCAGCTCGGCCCCGGTCGCCCCATCGAGCCTGACCGGCATCAGCGTCAGGGTTTCCTCGAACGTCTCGGGATCGTACTCGTAGAGCACTTCCAGGACGATCAGATCGGCGCCGGGTTCACCGCCGATCGGTCCGACCACGGCGGGATAGCCCATCTCCGCACCGGTCCATGCGAGACCGCCGGTCGCGCCCGATACCACGCTCACCTCGTACTCCCACCAGTCATCGACCAGCAGGTCCTGCTTCCCGTCGCCGTCGAGATCCGCGCCTGCGC
>DASWIP010000041.1:0-5463 GCA_036397635.1 Actinomycetota bacterium
ACCACGTCGGCTTCCACGCGGATCGCCGCCGCCGCCGCCGGCGCGAGCAGCGACAGGATCGACCTCGCCGAACTGTACGCGCCGTTCTCGCATCAGGAGCTGATCCTTCGCGACGCACTCGGCCTCAACGGGCAGACGGCCATCAATCCGAGCGGCGGCGCGCTGACCGCTAACCCGATGATGGTCGCGGGCTTGATCCGCATCGGTGAAGCAGCGTCGAGGATCGCGCGCGGCGAAGCGGACCGGGGGCTCGCGCACGCGACGTCGGGACCGTGTCTGCAGCAGAACCTGGTCTGCGTGCTGGAGGGCGAATGATGGCCGAGCGCACCGCAGTGATCGGCGTCGGCCAGACCAAACACGACACCAAACGCGACGACGTGTCGATGGCGGGGCTGGTGCGCGAGGCCGCGCTGCGCGCGCTCGAGGACGCCGGCCTGTCGTTCGCCGACATCGACGCGGTCGTGCTGGGGAAAGCGCCTGACATGTTCGAGGGCGTGATGATGCCCGAGCTGTACTTGGCCGACGCGCTCGGCGCGAACGGCAAGCCGATGCTGCGCGTGCACACCGCAGGCAGCGTCGGCGGATCGACCGCGATCGTCGCCGCCTCGCTGGTCCAGGCCGGCATCCACGAGCGCGTGCTCACGGTGGCGTTCGAGAAGCAGTCCGAGTCCGATGCGATGTGGGCGCTCGCGCCGAAGATCCCGTTCCAGATGCCGCTCGTCGCCGGCGCCGGCGGCTACTTCGCACCGCACATCCGCGAGTACATCCGCCGCTCGGGCGCGCCCGACCACATCGGCATGTAGGTCGCGGTCAAGGACCGGCTGAACGCGCTGAGGAACCCGTTCGCGCATCTGCACATGCCCGACATCTCGCTGCGGATGGTCGAGGAGTCGTTGATGCTGTGGGATCCGATCCGCTACCTCGAATCCTGCCCTTCGTCGGATGGAGCGTGCGCGCTGGTGCTCGCATCCGAGAAGGCTGCGTCAGCCGCGCCGAACCCGCCGGCGTGGATCCACGCGACCGCGGTGCGCTCCGAGCCGATCGGCATGGCCGGTCGCGACGAGGTCGACCCGCAAGCCGGCCGCGACTGCGCCGCCGACGTGTACGCGCAAGCAGGCATCAGCGACCCGCGCGCGCAGATCGACGTTGCCGAGATCTACGTGCCGTTCTCGTGGTACGAGCCGATGTGGCTGGAGAACCTCGGCTTCGCCGACGTCGGGAGCGGATGGAAGCTGGTGGACGACGACTCGACCGCGCTCGACGGCGACATCCCGATCAACGCGAGCGGCGGTGTCCTGTCCTCGAACCCGATCGGCGCGTCGGGCATGATCCGCTTCGCGGAGGCTGCCTTGCAGGTTCGGGGCATGGCAGGCGAGCATCAGGTGGACGGCGCGCGCATCGCGCTCGGCCACGCCTATGGTGGCGGGTCGCAGTTCTTCGCGATGGCCATCGTCGGCAGGGAACGTCCCTGAGCCCGGTCATTGGGCCGCGATCGATCATTCATCGGCTCGACTCCGGCATCGACGTCTGCGCAGATATCACCCGCGGCTCCAAGAAGTATCCTTCAACCCTCCAGCACCCTGGCCCGCACAGCGTGGGACAACGGAGTTTGCTCCGGGAGCAGGAGAGGTCAGGTACTGCGCAGAATTGAGTTCAGGCATACCGACGGCAAGGCCTATGACACTTGGCTCATGCAAATTACGACCAGTCAGCGGATCCGCGGCGCCGGCGCTACGGATCTGATCGAAACCATTTGGCACGCTCCGCAACTCGGTGTGCCGTGGAAGATCCATCGTCGCGGGACGACTACGGATCCATCCCGGAGCTTCGAAACGGAGCAAGTTTGGCAGCTCCAAAGCATGCCCTGACGGCGCGCAACCCACTCGCAGTGGGCCTGCTCGTGCTCGTGATCGTTATGGCGGCGCCTCTAGCCGATGCAGCGCCCTCTTGCTCGTCGTCTGAGTCACAGTCAGATCCGCTCCCCTTCGGGTCGGCGCCGTGCTCCGGTGTTCGGCCCGGAGCGAGGATCGGTACGAATCTGGGTGGGTGCACGATCGGCTTCCTATTCCGCGACACAGCAGGCACACGATATGTGAGCACTGCTGGACATTGCTTCATCGCCGCCCGCGATCCCGAGACCGAGAAGGTCTGGACCGCTAATGATGGACCAGTGGCCTCGGACTCAGAGAACCGCAGGATCGGGCGGGCGGTCTTTGCCATCGACGACCCCGCTGTTGGAGGCTCGGACTTTGCTCTGGTCAGGCTCGATCCTGGTGTTCAGGCTCATGCCTCGGTCTGTTACTGGGGTGGACCCACGGATCATTACACAGCCCTGGAACCACTAGGGTCGATGCAGCAGTATCGATACTTCGGGCAGGGTGCCGGGATCGGCGAGGTCACGCCGGCGCGCACGGGGGTAGGGTTCGGGACCCCGGACCCCGATTGGGTGTTCGCGTACGGGATTTCTTTCTTTGGCGATTCAGGGTCACCGGTCATGACCGAGGATGGTCGAGCCGTGGGCCTGATCAAAGGTGGCGGTCTGGGCACAGGCGAGAGCCGTGATTCCGGCACCATCTTCGTTCCCAGGCTTCACCATGGTGTCGCGCGCGCGCAGCAGATGCTAGGAACAACACTGACTCTCGAAACGGCTCCCCTCGCAGGTTAGCGTCCTCGCGAGCAAACGGGTCACCTCGATACCAGTCTTATCGCCATTCACGCCGTGAATGATTCTCATTCACTTTGCGAATCGTCACCTTCTTTCTTCGCCGTCACTGTCATCGCGCGGTGGGCTGACCTTCGGCCGACCGCATCGAAGGCTCTGCTTGCCTTCAAAATAGAAACGTGTTCTACTTTTCGCAGCCGACGACCTCGGAGGTGCCGTGAACTTCGCGTTCAGTGACGAGCAGGAAGAGCTGCGCCGGACGATCCGGCGTTTCTGCGAGCAGCGCTCCCCTTCCACCGAGGTCCGGCGCCTCATGGAAACCACGGAAGGCCACGACGAAGCAGTCTGGAAGCAGATGGCGCAAGAGCTCGGCCTGCAGGGGCTCGCCACCTCCGAGCAGCACGGCGGGCAAGGCTTCGGGTTCATCGAGCTGGGCATCGTGATGGAAGAGTTCGGGCGCGCGCTGCTGTGCGCGCCGTTCTTCTCGACGGTATGCCTGGCGGCGAGCGCGCTCGCGAACGCCGGCGGCGCCGATGAGATCCTGCAAGCGATCGCGGCGGGTGAGCGGATCGTGGCGCTCGCGCACGCGGAAGCGAACGGACGCTGGGATGCCGCAGGCATCACCGCGACCGCGACGCCCGACGGCGACGGGTTCCGGCTCGACGGCGAGAAGACCTACGTGATCGACGGCTTGGTCGCGGACACCTTGATCGTGGCGGCGCGCGCGCCCGGCTCGGCCGCCGACCAAGGCGTCGGGCTGTTCCTGGTCGCCGCGGACGCCGACGGGGTCTCGCGCGAGCCGCTGAACACGATGGACCTCACGCGGAAGCAGGCGCGCGTGACGCTGGCAGGCGCGCGCGCTCGCGCGTTGGGCGACCCCGGCGCCGGGTGGGCGGTGCTCGAGAAGACGTTGCAGCAGGGAGCTGTGATGCTCGCGGCGGAATGCGTGGGCGGCGCGCAACGCTGCCTGGATATGGCGGTCGAGTACGCGAAGACGCGCGAGCAGTTCGGGCGGCCGATCGGGCAGTTCCAGGCGATCAAGCACAAGTGCGCCGACATGCTCCTCCAAGTGGAATCGGCGCGTACGGCCGCGTACTACGCGATGTGGGCGGCCGCGACCGGCGACGAGGAGCTGCCGATCGTGGCGTCGCTGGCGAAGGCGTACGCGACCGAGGCCTACTTCTCGGTCGCGAGCGAGAACATCCAGGTGCACGGCGGCATCGGGTTCACCTGGGAGCACGATGCCCACCTGTACTACAAGCGCGCGAAGTCCTCCGAGCTGCTGTTCGGCGATCCCACCTATCATCGAGGCCTCATCGCCGACAGACTGGGGATCTGACATGGGGCGGCTGGACGGCAAGACCGCGCTGATCACGGGAGGCGCGCGCGGCATGGGCCTGGCCACGGCGCGGCTGTTCGTCGCCGAGGGCGCGCGCGTGCTGCTCGCCGACGTGCTCGACGACGAGGGCAAGGCCGCGGCCGAATCGCTGGGCGAGGCTGCCTCGTACCAGCACCTCGACGTGACCAGCGAGGGCGATTGGACCGACGCGGTCGCCGCAGCCGAGGAACGCATGGGCTCGCTCAACGTGTTGCTGAACAACGCCGGGATCTTGCGCTTCGGCGTGGTCGACCAGATGAGCCCCGACGAGTTCATGCTGGTGATGCGGGTCAACGTGCTCGGCGTGTTCCTCGGGATGCGAGCAGCGGTGCCCGCGATGCGACGAGCCGGCGGCGGCTCGATCATCAACGTGTCTTCGGTCGAGGGCCTGCGCGGCGGGGAGGGGCTGACGGCCTACGGCGGCAGCAAGTTTGCGGTGCGTGGGATGACCAAGGCCGCCGCGGTCGAGCTGGGACGGGACAAGATCCGCGTGAACGCCGTGTGTCCCGGCGCGATCGACACGCCGATGGTGCGCGACACGGGGCTGCTGGACGCCGATCTGGACAAGGTGTTCGGCGCGATCCCGATCGCGCGCGCCGGCCGGCCCGAGGACGTCGGCCGCGTCTCGGCGTTCCTCGCCTCCGAAGACGCCGCGTTCGTCACCGGACAGGACTTCGTGGTCGACGGCGGCGCGACCTCGTTCATCGGCTGGGGCGGCCCGCGCCCGAAGATGCGCTAACGGCATGTTCTTCGAGCTTTCGCCTGAGCAGGCCAAGCTGCGCGATGACCTGCGCGCGTACCTCACATCGAAGCTGACGCCGGAGATGCGCGAGAAGCTCGGTCCCCGCCCGGCCGAGCATTGCGGACCCGAGTACCGCGCGTTCATCCGCCAGATGGGCGCCGACGGCTGGCTGGGCGTGGGATGGCCGGTCGAGTACGGCGGCAAGGGATTCTCGTTCATCGAGGAATTCATCTATCTGGACGAGTGCCGGCGCGCGGACGCGCCGATCCCGCTCGTCACGATCCAGACGGTCGGGCCGACGTTGATGCACCACGGGTCGGAGGAACAGAAGTCGTCGTTCCTCCCGCGGATCGTGCGTGGCGAGATCCATTTCGCGATCGGCTACACCGAGCCGTCGGCCGGCACCGATCTGGCGTCGCTGCGCACGCGCGCGGTACGCGACGGCGAGCATTACATCGTCAACGGGCAGAAGATCTTCACCACCGGCGCGCACGACGCCGACTTCATCTGGCTGGCTGCTCGCACCGATCCCGATGCCCCGAAGCACAAGGGCCTCACGATCTTCATCGTCGACGCGTCGCTGCCGGGCATCTCGATGACGCCGATCCACACCCTCGACGACGGCCGGACCAACGCCGTCTACTTCTCCGACGTGCGCGTGCCCGCCTCGGCGATCGTCGG
>DASWIP010000042.1:0-29264 GCA_036397635.1 Actinomycetota bacterium
TCGGCGTGCGCGATCGTCACGTGCTTGGTCGCGCGCGTGATCGCCACGTACAGCGCGCGCATCCCGTGCGCGGTGCCGCCGACGATGCGCGCGGGTTCGACGACGATGACGCGGTCGAACTCCAGACCCTTGGCCTCCTGCACGTCGATGATCGCGAACGTGTCGTCCCGGCCTGTGTCGGCGGCGGCCGCGCGCAGCTGCTCGAGCATCGAGCGATCGGCGATCACGCACATCGTTCCCTCGCCGCGCGCGCGGTGGTCGGCGGCGGCCTCGGCGACGATGCTGCTCGCGTCGCCGGAGACGTACGAGATCGGCTCGCCGTCGGGGCGTGCCGACCGCGGCGGCGACAGCTCGGGCGCCGCGTCGGCGAGCAGCCGCACGGCGGCGTCCATGATCGGCCCGGGTGTGCGGTAGTTCACCGTCAGCTCGCGCACGCGGGCGCCGTCGCGTACGGGCAAGTGCGCGAGCACCTCGTCCCAGCTGTGCGGCAGCGTCGCGCCGACCGTCTGTGCGAGATCGCCGACCAGCGTCATCGACCCGGTGCGCGACCGGCGCGCGAGCATCCGTAACGTCATCGGCGTCAGATCCTGCGCTTCGTCGACGATGATGTGCCCGTAGGTCTGGGCCTCGTCGGTCTCGTCGTCGTCGAGCGTGACGATCCGCCGCCGGTCCACCGGCGCGCCGAGCAGCGCCGCTGCCTCGTCCAGCAGCGGGATGTCCGAGGGCGTCCAGGCGTAGCGCTCCTCGCGCGCGAGCAGCTCGACCTCCTGGTCGCTGAGGGATCCGGTCGCGCGCAGCTGTTCGCGCGACGCGAGCAGCTCGCCGACCAGTTCCTGTGGCTTCAGCAATGGCCAGATGCTATCGACGTAGTCCTGCAGCGCCGGTTCC
The DNA here is from genome assembly GCA_036397635.1 of Actinomycetota bacterium. GTDB lineage: Bacteria > Actinomycetota > AC-67 > AC-67 > AC-67 > DASWIP01. Next base: position 889 of record DASWIP010000042.1, read on the forward strand.
TCGCGCAGGCGTGAAGCTGCCTCGCGGCGAGGAAGCCGCAGCTCCGCGGCCAGCTCGCCGTGACGCTTCTTGAGGCCCAGCTCGTACCGGCGGCGCAGCCGCTGCACCAGGATGTTGAGCAGCATCGCCCGCCGTGCGTTGTGCGTGCGGCGGCGCGTCCGCGAAGCTGAGGCGACGAGCTTGGACACCTCACGCTTGCTCAACGTCACATCGATGCCCTCGAAATCGAGTCCTAACCCGCGGCTCGGCGCGTGCTGGCGCTGCCCGAGCGCGCGCTGGAGCACGGTCGCCATACGCTCGTCGCCTTTGAGCCGGGCGACGTTCTCGGGATCCTGCGCGCAGAGCTCGACCGCGGGCGCCAGCCCCGCCGGGGTCTGCAGGTCGACCCCGCCCTCGCCGAGCGCCGGCAGCACCTGATCGATGTAGCGCAGGAACCGTGGCGTGGGCCCGATCACCAGGATCCCCTGCCGTTCGAGCTTCCGCCGATGGGTGAACAGCAGGTAGGCCGCGCGGTGCAAGCCGACGGCGGTCTTGCCCGTGCCGGGTCCGCCCTGCACGATCAGCACGCCGGCCAGGTCGTCGCGGATCACCTCATCCTGCTCGGCTTGGACGGTCGCGACGATGTCGCGCATGTGGCCGGTGCGCGGCCGCTCCATCGCCGCGAGCAGCGCGCCCGACCCCGCCAGCCCGAGGTCGCGTCCCTCCCCGAAGAGCTCATCCTCGATCGCGAGCAGCTCACGGTTCTCGCACAGGAAGTGGCGGCGCAGCCGGAGCCCCATCGGATGGCGGCCCGTGCCGCGGTAGAACGGCTCGGCCGACGGCACCCGCCAGTCGATCACCAGCGGCCGGTAGTCGCGGTCGAACACCGCGCGCCGGCCGATGTAGTACCGCTCCTCGTCCTCCTGGTCGATCCGGCCGAACACCAGAGACTGGTCGCCGATGTCCAGCGAGGCCGCGCGCTCGTACGCGGCCTGCACGACAACGTCCCGCTCGAAGGCGAGCTGGAAATGCGTGAGACGTTCGGCTGCCGCGGTCTCGGCGCGCGCGGTGGCCTCGGCGCGGATCTCCTCGAGCCGCTGGTAGGCGTGATCGATCACCGCCTGCTCGACTGCCAGGTCGGGGTGCTGCGGGGGGCGCCTGGACTCGGTCTGCACGGTCTCCTCGGTCGGAAAAGCCGAACGTTCTAGTCAACACGCGCGCGCGCCCGGGCGCAAGACCCCGGATGCGTCCGGCGCGGGATGCCCGTGGCAGGGCATATGGCACCGCGGCGACGTGTTCTGGCCGGAGGAGGGCGGCCGCGCGCCCGTCTCGACGAGACGTGCGATGCCTTGACCTACGTGCTCGGCTGCTAGCCCGTGATCACGACCTGCGCGGCGTTGGTGTTGCCGGAGGCGTCGGTGATGCCGCCCGCGGGGACGATCAGCTCATCGCCTGCTGCGAGCGCGAACGGCGCTGTCGCGCTGAACGGATCGCCGTTGAGCGTCCCGGTGATCTCCCAGCCGATCGCATCGAGCGGCCGGAACCGGAAGTTGCGCAGCCTGTCCGGTGACGGATGGCGTACGCCGTAGACGCCGTCGCCGAGGCTGCTTACGGTCAGGCCGTCGTACGAACCGACCGCGAACGGCTCCGACGTGATCGTGTACGGCGCGGTCTCGGATGGTCCGGTCGCGTACTCGCCGGTGACCACGAACCGGTAGGTCCCCAGGGGCTGCGCGGCGGTCGGATCGAACATCGCTTGGAACCAGTGCCGTCCGTAGCGCTTCTGGTACCGCAGCGGGATCACCGGGTCCAGGTCGCTGGCGACTTCCACCCAGTCCTCGCCGTCGAGCAGCTGCAGCGACACGATCTTCTCGCCGGGCCGCCACTCCGCGCCCGGGCCGCCGCCCCACCAGGTGAAGCTGGTCCCGGTGAAGCGCGCAACGTCGCTCGGTTGGGCGATCACCTCGCCGGCGCCGATGTCGGGTAGCAAAGGTTCCGGATCGGCGGTGAGGTCCGAGGTGTCGGGGTTCTCGACACAGAAGCGTTCCTCGGTGCACGCGGGAACCGGTTCTCCCAGTGCCATCCACTGCGCGAGCTGCACCAAGCGCCACTTGATCAGGTTGCCGGACTGCTGGCCGTAGAACGACCAGCCACCCTCGTACTGGTAGGCCTCGTACTCCTGGATGGTCGCGTAGTAGGCGTTGTGATCGTTGGCGAGCCCGGTCGCCCAGACGCGCTCGACCATGCCGGCGAACGCGGCCTTGACGCTACGTTCGATGCGGCGGCCCGTGGTGATCGTCGGTTCGCCGGGGATGGTCGCGAAAGCGGTGTCGCCGACGCGCAGGACCTGGATGCGCACGTTCTTGGGTGACACGCCCGGCGGCCCGAGCAGCGTCGGCGTGCGCCGGTGGTGTCCCGGCGACAGCGTGACGGGCGCCTTGCCCTCGCCCTGGATCGCGATCTGCGCGACGTTGAAGTAGGCGGGATCGTCGTTCTCGGGCACCCATTCGCCGCGGTCGAACGGATCGTAAGGATCGTCGGGGACTTCCTGGCCGCAGAAGCAGACGTGGTCGAAGCGCGCGTCGACGGTCACGTCGTCGCGGAGCTGCTCGCCGAGTGAACGCCACAGGTCCAGGTAGTGCGGCGCTTGACGCGCGCCGGCGGACTCCATGCAGGACAGGTCGTCGAAGTCGCTGCCGTCCAGCGAATCCCAGGGCCGCGAGCAGCCTCCCGAGCCGATGTCGCCCTGCGCGCCGTTGAGCGTCGCGTCGACGATCGGATGTTCGCGTGGCAGGCCGGCATCGTCGCGGATACCTTGCTCGACGAAGCGACCGACCCAGGCCTTGTCGTCGCCTGTGTGCCACATGTTGAACGTGTTGCCGATCGTGCCGTGGGTCGAGAAGTTGGTGATCACGCCGATCGGCGTGCCGTCGGCCGCGTCGATCCGGATCATGCCCAGGCGCGGCGCGTTGCGGGGATCGATCTCCAGGATCGCTTCAGGGTTGAGTTCCCATTGCGAGCCGCGCCGGTTGCCGTTCGCACCCTCGATCAGGGTCTCGCCCGCGGCGAGCTGTGCGGGCTGCAAGCGCGCGTCGGCGGACAGCACCGCGTCTGCGATCCCAGTGGTGATCGCCTCGAAGATCCGCGGGTCCAGCACGTCGCCGCCGAGCAGCGCCCACCCGAGGTTCTGCTGGAAGTATCCGCCGGGACCGGTGTGCGTGTGGCTGGCCGACACCAGCAGGTTCTCGCGGGTGATCCCGGTCGAGGCGATGCGGTGCGCCACGGCTTCGTGCATCTCGCCGAAGAACCCCGGCAGGTCGACCGAGACGATCGCGACCTTGCGCTCGCCGTCGTCGATCACGAACGCGTTCGCGCGCAGGCGTCCGAAGCGTCCCTCGGCGGCGGGGAAGGTCTTGGCGTAGAAGTCGGTATCGGGGCCCGCGCGCTGCGCCAGGCATTGACCCGGCGCATAGGGAGCCGATGTCGGATCCTCCTCGATCTCGCGCATCCAGTCCTGGGTCTCCAATGCCGGCTCGCCTGCAGCGGTGACCCCGCAGTGGCGCGCGACGTAGAACCCGGTCATCGGCGCGCCGGGTGGGGGCGTGATGTCCCCGGTCGCTGCGCCGGCCTGAACGGGACCGGTGTGCTCCAACGGCACAGGCGCGTGTCCCGCGCGCGCCCAGGTGCCGTCCTCGAGCAGCTCGGGCGTAGAGCGGGCGGATGCGGTGAGGCCACCGGCGATCGCGACCAGCGCGACCAGCGACGATGCGAGGCGTCTGCGGAACATGGATCCCCCTTGGGTCGTCATCGGGCAGGGATTCAACGCGCAGCCCGGGATCTCCTCCGGTGGGTTCCCTCAGATGCGCCGGGGGCGGCTCGTGGACCGCACAGACGCGCCTCGTGGACCGGCTCAGATGCGCCGGGGGCGGCTCGTGGACCGCACAGACGCGCCTCGTGGACCGGCACAGACGTGCCGGGGGCCTCGTGGACCGCACAGACGCGCGGTCAGTCCAGGGCTCTCGCGAGCGAGCTGAGGATCTGATCGAGCGGCGCGCCGTCGGCCACGTCCCGGTCCAGATGCTCGTAGAGGACCTCGTCGCCGGGGGCGATCACGAACGTCGCCCCGAGCTGGGTCGGGCGTTTGCCGATGGCCTTCTGGCGGTGGCCCTGCGCGTACGCGCGTGTCGCTTGGATGATGGAGCGCGGTCCGGCCAGTGCCCAGGATCCGCCGCGCTTGACCGAGGCCGCGCGCGCCGCCGCTCCGTCCTCGTCGAGCAGCACGAGGTACGGGAAGTCCTCGTCGTCGATGAAGGCGCGCGCGTACCGCTCGTCGCCGGTGCCGACCGCGACGATGCGCGCGCCGGTGGCGTGTATCTGGTTCTCATCGCGGCGCAACTGCGCCGCGTGCGCGCGGCAATGCACTCACCCGAAGTGGCGCAGGAAGACCAGCACCACCGGCTGCTCGGCCCACAGGTCGCCGAGCCGGTGCTCGGCACCGTCGGGATCGGCCAGGCGCAGGTTCGCCATCGATGCGATGTCCATGGGCGTGACCCTAGTGGTGATGGATCGGCGCCGCGAATCGCAGACGCGAGGCGCGTTATGCTCGAGGTGCGATGAGACGGATCGGTCTGACGCTGGTGCTGATCGCGCTGCTCGCGGCTGTGGGCGGCGGGGCCGCGTACCTGTTCGGGGTGGGCGATGACGATGGCGGCTCCTCGGCGACGTCCCCGTCACCATCGCCTTCGGCCGCCGACCTGGATCCCTTCCGTGGCCCGTTCGAGCAGGCACAAGATGAGCGCCCATGCTGTCCGACCGGCGTGTTCGTCCGCGTGAACGAGGGATGCTTGAACGTGCGTTCCGAGCCGGGCACCAACGCCGGCGTGCGCGCGTGCGCCGCGAACGGCTCGCTGATCTACGCCGATCTGGAGCGCGCGCGCGAGGCGACCGGGTTCACGTGGGTCCGCGTGCTGGTCACCGCGGAAGAGCCCTACGTGACCGGCTGGGTCGCGCGCGAGTTCGTCGCCGAGTGCGACCAGGGCGCGAGCGTGTGCGCATTCACCAACGGCGTCGATCTCGCTGTGTTGCGTGCCGACATCGACAACCGGCTCGAGGACGCGACCGACGATGGCATCGATGATCTGAGCTGCGACGAGGACGCGACCAGGGTGCTGATCGGGGACACGTTCCGCTGCTCGGCGCCCCGCGAATCGGGCGAGACCATCGACGTCGAGGTGATCGTGATGGCCCAGGCGCCCCACTTCGACTGGCGCGTCGTGTAGCCGGCGCGCGTCCAGCGGGCCAACCGCGAGCCCGCGCCGTCGCCCTCAGCTAGGGCAGCGCCGGTACGAGCAGGATCGCTTCGACCACCGCCTGGTCACCGGTGTTGCCGGTCCAGTCCGTGCCGGTGACGCGGATGCGGTAGACGCCCGGAAGGCTCGGGACCGGAGCGGTCCAGGCGACCGCAGGAGTCCCGGCGACCGTGCATGCAACGCAATCGGCCGTGACAACCTGCTCGCCGCCCAACACGTCGGTGTAGACGACGCTCAGCCCCTGCGCGCCGGACAGCGGATCCGACGCGGTCCCAGTGATCGCACCGATCGCGATGATGCTCGACTCGATCGTCACGGCCGGACCGGTCGTATCGATGTTGATGCCGCCGAGCGCGTCGCTCGTCTCGTTCCCGGCGAGGTCTCGGCACACGCCGACGGCGGTCTGGTCCGCGCCTTCGGTCTCGATCGTGGTCTGGGTGATCGCCTCGACCACATCGGTCTCAGCGTCTGCGCAGGACCACCGCACCGTCACAGGACCCGCGTTCCATCCCATCTCGTTCGGCTCGGGCAGGCGCTCGAGCAGCTCGATGGTCGGTGGCACGTCGTCGATGCGGATCGTCACCGTGGTCGGCGTCTCGATGTTGCCGGCTACGTCGGTGCTCCAGAACTCCAGCTCGTGCTCGCCACCGTCGGCGACGACGAACTCGGTCATGTACGCGACGTCGGTGCCGCCGTCGAGGCGGTACCAGGTTGCCGCGACACCGGAGGCCAGGTCCGTCGCGGTCAGGGCCACCTGTACGGGGCCGCTGTGCCAGCCGCTCGGAAGCGGATCCGGCATCGCCGCCAGCGTCTCCGGAGGCGTGAGGTCGATCTGCAGCCCCGAGACCGTCAGCGTCGTGGTGTTGCCGGCGATGTCGGCGACAGTCTCGGTCACCGCGACGGCGTTGCCCTCCAGCGTGACGACCGTATCCGCCGGGCAGTCTCCGTCGATCCCGGACAGCGGATCGCTGCACGACCACTGGATGGTCACCGGCTCGACGTACCATCCTGAAGGGGCGGCGGCGGTCAGGATCGTCGCTTCGAGCACCGGCGGCGTCGCGTCGATGTTGACTCCGTCCAGCGACGTCCCCGCCGCGTTGCCGGCGGCATCGGTGGCCGCGCCGGCGGCGGACTGGTCCGCACCTTCGCCGAGCAGGATCGCGTCGGCACAGGAAGTGATGCCCGACAGCGCGTCCGTGCACGAGAACGTAACCAGGACGGAAGCGTCGTACCAGCCTGCCGCGTTCGGCGCGCGATCGGCGGTCGCCGTGATCACCGGCGCCGCCTTATCGATGCTGACCGTGGCCGGATCCGTCGCCGTGTTCCCTGCGAGGTCGGTCGCCGTTCCCTCGACCAGTTGCAGCGCGCCCTCGCCGGAGATGAGCTGCGGCGGCGTGCAGGCGGCGATGCCGGAGAGGCCGTCGCTGCAGGCGAACGTGATCAGCACGTCGGTGTTGTTCCAGCCAGCAGCGTTGGCCGCCGGATCGTGCAAGTGCGTGATCTCGGGCGGCGTGCGGTCGATGAGGATCTCGACCGAGCGCAGCTGCTCGAGGTTATCGGCGAAGTCGGTGCTCTGGTACTCGAGCAGGTGCGTCCCCTCGTCCTCGATCAGGATCGACGTGCCGGTCTGCCAGGCGCCACCGTTCAAGCGGAAGCGCGTCTCGGCGACCCCGGAGAGTCCGTCGGATGCGGCGAGCAGCACCTGGACCGAGTCGTTGTTCCAGCCTCCGGGCGCGGTCGCCGAGGTCAGCGGCGCGGTCAGGTCGATGTTCAGCGGGGCGCTCAGGGCCGGGGTGACGTTGCCGGCGAGGTCCAGCACCGACGCGCCTGCGACCAGGCCGGCCCCTTCGGTGTCGATGATGCTGTCGGCCGGATCTGTCGCCGGATCGATGCCGGACAACGCGTCGCTCGAGGTCCACGCGACCGTGACCGATGTGTTGTACCAGCCGGCAGCGTTGGGTGCGGTCGTGGGCGTGCCGTCGAGCAGCGGCGGTGTCTGGTCGATGTTGATCCCGGTGACGTTGTGATCAGCGGTGTGGCCCGCGTTGTCGACGGCCGTGCCTGTGACCTCATGGCCGGCTCCCTCGGTCGTCAGCGTGACCGGCGACGTGCACGAGGCGACCCCCGCCGCCGCATCGGTGCAGCTGAAGGTGACGGTGGGATCGGTCCTCCACCAGCCGTTCGCGTTGGCCGCCGGGTCGATCGTGGCGATGATCGTCGGCGGCGTCAGGTCGATCGTCCACATCACGATCGCGGGGGTCGGATCGGGCTGTCCCCAGGGATCGACGGCGCGCACGGCCACATCGTGCGCTCCTTCAGGCGCCGACAGCTCGAGCGGCGACGTGCAGGCCGTGAACACCGCGCCGTCGAGGGAGCACTCGAACGTGGACGCCGGGCTGCTCGCCTCGAACGAGATCGAGGCGTCCGGGCTCGTCGAGATCTCGGGCGGAGCGGTGGTGATCGTGGTGTCCGGCGGCTCGGGGAGCACGACCAGCGTTGAGGCTGGGTTCGGCTGGAGCCGCAGGATGCCGGGTCCGGCGACAGCGACGCGGAAGGCGATGAACTGCGCGTGCTCGAGCAGCTGATCGCTCCCGATCGTGTAGTTCAGCAGCGCGCCGGGCGTGACGAGCACGCCGCGCAGCGTGTATGTCGCGGCGCCGCCGAGGCGGTGTTCGTTCGACGCTTCGGACCACAGGGCCAGCTTGTCGAAGAACCAGCCCGCGTCCTCGGGGGCGGGTGAGGCGAGCTGCTCGGGCGCGGTCCAGTTAAGGACGCCGGCGCCGAAGGACAGGTCGACCTTGCGTCCCGTGCTCGGAGGGTTGATGGGATCCAGATAGGCGAACACGTGGTTCATCGTCAGCGCCGCGGTCGGCGCCTTCGTCAACGAGCCGTTGCCTCTGAGGTAGATGAACGAGGCCTGCTGGCTGGACCCCGCGAGGCAGGCCTCGGTCAGATCGGCGTCGCGCCGGCAGCTCGACGAGACGTCGGCATTGGGATTGGCGGTGTTGATGCTCAGGTGTCCCGAGGCGACCGAGACGCTTCCTCCGAACACGATGTTGCCGCCTTCGAACGTCACGTCGCCGTTGACCGTGAAGGTCGCGCAGTCGACGAAGTAGTTCCCGGCCGGGAAGATCGTTCCCGATGCCGGGGCGCAGTCGGTGGTGGTAGTGAACCCGCTCGGCGCGCCCGAGGTACCTACCAGCGCAGTGAGCTGATCGATGAACGGTGAGGTCGCTTCCGCGCACGGCGCGATCGGGACCGGCGGCGCGCCGGCGCCGTAGGGGGTGTAGTCGGGGTAGGCGCCCTTGCAGTTCCACTCGTGGTCGGCGATCGCGCGCGTCATCCGCCCGGTCGCCCGTATCGGCGTGGGCCGCAACTGGCCGGACGCGATGTGATTGGGGTTGCACGCGTTGTTGGTCGTGGCGGGGAGGCACGCGGTCTGTCCGGGATCGAACGCGAAGGACTCGATGACGCCCCCCGGCGCGCAGGCCGCGGGATCGCCGAGGTCGAACGGCGTGCCGCAGGCCCAAGCGGTGGCGGTGCTGGTGCTGAACGAGATCGTGTACGCGGTGGTGCCGCACGAGTTGGGGTCCGCGGCCTTGGAGCCGTCAGAGTCGAGCGCGAGCCAGCCGACGCTGCCGTCTGGGTTCGCGTATGTGCGCAGGCCGGCGTTGCCGATGACCTGGAGAGCGTTACAGCCGGTCGGATCGAGCACCACGACAGCCGGCACCGGCATCACGGCGTTCACCGGCGACGTGGCGGCCGGCCCCAGGCCGCTCGCGACGATAGACAGCAGAACGAAGATGGCAGAGACGGACCGTCTCGCGCGCATGGCTGACCCCCCAAGGCTCCCGATGTCCTCTCCGTTCGCCGCCCGGCGCGTAGGTTCCCTCCCTCATCCGCCGTATCTCCCGTGCCCACGGCGGACTACCCGCCGGGCGGGGAGGGCGCGAAAAGCCGGCCTACGTCCGGCCGAGCGCGCGCGCGAGGCGTCCCGCCGCGCGGAGCGCGCGCTCCTCTTGGAAGACGGCGTCGAGCGCCGGGCGGGCGGCCGCGTGCACCTGCTCGACCTTCGGATCGGGGTCGGTTTCCTCGAGCAGCATGCGCACGACGTGCTCGACACCGTCGAGCCGCCCCCACAGGTAGTCCTGCTCGCGCCAGGCGCGCCGGAAGAACGCGCCGAAGTGCATGATCTTGATGCCCTGGAGCTTCTCCTCGGCTGTGCTCCGCCCCATCGCGGTCGCCTCGTTGGGCGAGAACCGCACGATGCCGATCGGCTGCATCTCCCCGGCATCGCCCAGCGCGCGCAACGGATAGGTGATCGTGTCCCACAGCGGGAACGCCAGATACCGCTCGAGCAGCTCGCGCTGCACCGAGCGGGCCCAGCCCTTCGTGACCGCGTTGGCGGTCGAGTAGAACGTCCAGGTGAAGTCGTGCAGCATCCGATCCATCTCGGCGCTCAGGCGCTCGCTTATCTCTCGCAGCTCATCGGCGTGTTCGCGCGCGAACGCGCCGGCGCTGCGCTCGCCGTAGACGAAGCGGGCGATGTCCTCGGCCTTGAACAGGGTACGGATCCGCGCGGTCACGCTCGCTTCCAGTTCGTCTCCCGACGCCGCGTGCCCGAGCGTCGTGATCAGTTCGTACAGCGCGCGCTTCGCGGTGTTGAGATCGTCGCGTTTCGGGCGACCGGTGTGGGTTCCCTCGTAGAGCTTGTTGATCTTCTGGATCAGGAACCGCAGGCGGCGCTCAGAGTAGGCGAGGTCGAATGAGCGCAGGAACGCGATCTGTTCTTTCTCCAGGATGTCGCCGACCGGAAGGATCTTCTCGCGGCGCGCCCAACGCAGCCAGACCTCGCGAGTAAAGATGGCATGGTTGCTGCCGTCTGGGAAGCCGCTGACGCGCTCGGTGATCGCCGACAGTTGCCGCACCGTCGAGACCTGCTTGAGCTGGAGATAGCCCGGGTAGCCGGGACCGGCGAGCGGAGCCACGCGCTCGTGGATGGAATCGCGGTGCTGCTCGAGCGCGGATGCATCGCGCATCGTCGTGATCGCTTGTTCCAACTCCGGCCGCAATGCCCGGCCGACGGCGCGCTCGCTCCGTTCGATCACCTCACCGAGGCCGGCGACGCGCTCGTTGAACCGTTTCACGTCCAGCAGGTCGTCCAGGATCGGCTCCTGGAGCGGGATCGTGACGAGCGCGCGCGCGATCGATCCGAGCAGGCTCGGCTCGCCCGTGCGCCGCGGCGTCGCTTGCGCGGGATGCGGCTCGATGTAGATCAGCCGGCGGCGGACCTCGCCGGCGGCCGGCCTGCGCTGGATCGCGCCGACCGCGTGGGTGAAGGGGAAGTTGTCGAGCAGCCCGCCGTCGATGAACCGCGCCTCGCCGGCGTTGGCGCCGGTGAGCGCGTAAGCCGAGAACTGCTCGGTGATGAACCGCTCCGTCCAGCCGCCGCCAAGCGCGCCGGCGGCCACGGGGATGGAGACCGGTGGGAACGCGCCGGGGAACGCCGAGGTCGCGGCGGCCGCGAAGGCGAGGTCGGGGTGATGGGTGGCGTCGAACTGGGCGCTCCCGTGGGTGAACCGCATGACCTGACGGTGCTTGGCGTCGGGGACGTGCGCGGGATGATCGATCCAGATCTCGTACCGCTGGCCGTGGAAGTCGGTCGTGGTGACGAACAGCTCGAGCTCGTGCCCGTGCGGGAGCAGCGGGCCGTCGCTGCCCGGCACTGCCTGGTTGCTCCCCTGGGTGTCGTCGAGCGCGTCGCGCAGCCAGCGCAAGATCAGATCGCCGCGCAACGGAGCGCGGGTCGGCGGGATCATCCGTCGCAGCTTCTTCAAGCCGGGGATGGGTCGCAGCAACTGGCCGACCAGGCCGGCCGCGCGCGGCAGCGCGACCTCGAATGGCAGCCACAACGCGAGGCGGAAGCCACGCCACCCCGCCAGCCTGGTGATGCTGCCCTTGTCCATCCATAGGTCGCGCAGGGGCGCGAGCGAGCGGTTGGCCGCGATGGCCTTGGCGAGGAACACGCCGTTGATACCGCCGGCCGAGGTCCCCGAGATCACGTCGACGACGACCTTGCGGCGGATGCCGTCGCGCGCGCGCAGATCGTGCAGGATGTTCCAGTAGGTGTGCTCGGTGGTCGCGGTGTCGAACGGGTTGGTCTCTTGATCCCGCTCGAAAGCGGTCGAGGCGATCACGACCTTGGCGATCTCGCGCACGACGCCGTACATGTAGATCGCAAGCGAGAGGCCGCCGTAGCAAACGACACCCAGCCGCAGCTGCTTCTCGTCCGGCTCGCGAGCAGTCGGGGTTTCGGTCGGCGGCTCGTAGCGTTGCTCCAGACGCATGGCTCCCCCTTCCGGCCCGCGTCAGCCGTTTCGCTTCGGTGCAGACGAATCTAGAGGTGTGATGCTCGAGGGGTCAAGGAGCGGCTAAATGAGCGGATGGCGTGGCAGGTGACGTGCCGGTGCGGCTGGCGGACCCACGGTGAGAAAGATGAGGTCGTCGCAGCCGTGCAAGCGCATGGGCGCGAGGCGCACGGACTCGAAACCACCGAGGAAGAAGTGATGCAGCTCGCGGTCCCGTACGACGGTTGACCATCATGACCGGCGAGCGGCCCTCCGATAACGTCACCGGTTTGCCTGCAGCGCTGAGCGAGCTGCCCTGGTCGGCCGAGTTCGTGATGCAGGCGATCGAGATCCTGCCGGTCGCTCTGGCAGGCCGGACGATCGAATACTGGCGGCCGATCCACGCCGACTCGTTCGTCGTGGGCTGGCCGGCGGGCGCGCGCCCCGAGGAGATCGCGCGCGCGACGGTCGAGCAGCTCGGTCTTGATCCCGTGGTGCTTCACTCGACTTCGTGGCGTCACGGCGGCGGCGAGGTCGTGCTTACGTATCTGGCTGTCGTGACCGTGCGCACGCCGCCGGAGGAATGGCTGGCCGTGCCGGTCGCGCGCGCGGAGCTGGCGCGGGGTGATGCCACGGCGCCGCCGCCGGTCATCGGGATCGAGCAGGTCGTCGAGCACGGGTTGCGTCACCTCGCGTGGTTGCTGCGCGAGGATCCCGCGGTTCAGCAGGGGGCGGGGGCGTGGCGTGAGCTGCTCGCGGGCTACGAGCCTGAGCCGTTCCGAGCATTCGGACCTCCGGTGGCCTGAGGCGCGCTGCGCCTGACCTCGGTGCCTGACCTCGGTGCCTGACCTCGGTGCCTGACCTCGGTGCCTGACCTCGGTGCCTGACCTCGGTGCCTGACCTCGCCGCCTGTGCGAGTTGCTCGCCTGACGCTAAGGTCAACCAACCTTGCGCCGAACGGGAAGATCCGGAGGATCGGGAGGTTCGTCGCAGTGATCGCTGTCGGAAGCGCCTCCTGTTCCCCGCGTTGGGTGTCGAGTGCCGGGATCTCGTGGCCGAGCAGCTCGCCGAGGCCCCTGTCAGACATGGAGTGAGCCGATCCTCCCGTTTCTCTCGTTCACTGCAAGGTTGGTTGACCTTAGCGCCCGTGAACAAACCGCGGCCGGACCCAGGTCCCGTGAACGAACCAAAGGGTTCACCCACGCTCCCGCGCTGAAGAGGAGCGCTGAAAGAGGAGAATGGAGCATTCGCGGCGAATGTGCCCAAGCGATATCGGCCGGCCCGGGGGGAGCCGTCGCTGGGAGATCCCGGACCATGTCCATTGAAGGGGGAGGACATGAATCGATCCATGAGGCGCGGCTTCGCCGCGGTTGCGGTGGTTGCGGGGCTGGTGGTTTCGGCCCCGGGTGCCGTGCAAGCGAGTACGCAGTGTGGCCTGGTGGTCTGCGTGGACGCCGTCGCCGTCGCCGCGTGGTCGTGTACGACGACGGACAACATCATCCCGGGCCATGACCTCATAGAGTGTCGCGGCGTAGCCAACCCGACCGCGCGCGGCTACTCGCAGCAGTCGATCCCGGGGTCGCTGACCTGGTCGGGTACGACGCAGTTCAGACAGATCTACTCATTCGGAGACTACAGCTATCCGGGACCGGCAACGCCGCCGACCACCTGCACGTGGGCCGGCCTCGGTGAGGACAGCTGCGGGGGCTCGGGGCAGGAAGCGGTCTTCGCCACCAGTGGCTACATCCCGTGGGGATCATGCCTGGACACGTACTTCAACTTCGACCTGGAGGTCTCGGCGACGGTGACGGCGACGGCCAGCAAGACCCTGCCGCTCGGTCTTCCGACGATCGACAGCGCCACGGCCACGGAAGGCCTGACCGCTGCCCTCAGCGGAGTGTCCGTAACCGAACGCTGCGCGTTCCAGTAAGCACCGCTTAGCGACACAGGAAGGGGCCCGTCGGGGCCCCTTTCTCCTTCGGACATCTCGGACCGGACGCGCATCGAGAGCGACGTGCCGGGCGGCGAGCCCGCGACGCGCGGCGTATCGTGTGCGACGGCACCAGAGGATGGGGAGGAGACGGAGATGGAGCCGATCGTGTCGGCGCGCGGCGTTCGGAAGGTCTATCGCAACGGCGCCGAGGTCGAGGCCCTGAAAGGCATCGACTTCACGATCGAGCAGGGTGAGATGGTCGCGATCGTCGGCCCGTCGGGTTCGGGCAAGACGACGCTGCTCAACTGTCTGGCGGGCCTCGAGCACATCGACGCAGGCGAGATCCACGTCGACGGCAAGGATCTCGCGGCGATGGCCGACAACGCGCGCACCGACCACCGCGCGCACAGCATGGGTTTCGTGTTCCAGGCCTTCAACCTCCTGCCCGTCCTCACCGCGGTCGAGAACACCGAGATCCCGATGCTGCTGATCGGCGCGAGCGCGAAGCAAGCGCGCGCCCGAGCGCTTGAGACGCTCGAGTTGGTCGGCCTCGGCGCGCGCGGCGATCACCGTCCCGATCAGCTCTCCGGGGGCGAGCAGCAACGCGTCGCGGTCGCGCGCGCGCTCGTGCACGAGCCGGCGATCGTCTGGGCCGACGAGCCGACCGGCAACCTCGACACCGAATCGACCGAGGCGATCATGTCGCTGCTCGAGAAGCTCAACGCCGGCGGCCAAACGATCGCGATGGTGACCCACAACATGGGGATCGCGAAGCGAGCTGCTCGCATGGTACGCATGCGCGACGGCCTGATCGAAGACGGCGTCTGATGGCCGGTGCCCTGGTCCCGTTCGCGCTCGCGTACGGCCTGGTCCTGCTGTTCGCCCTGCGGCGTCCGATGCTGCGACGCCTGGCCGTGCGAGAAGCGGTCCGCCGCCGCGGGCAGTCGGTGCTGGTGATCGTCGGCTTGATGGTCGGGACGGCGACGATCACCGGCGCGCTCATCGGTGCAGACTCGGTCAGCACTTCGGCGGTCGACTCGTTCGCCTACCGCAACTGGGGACACGTCGACCTCACCGTCACGACGACGAACCGCTTCTTCGATCCGAGCATCTCCGAGCAGCTCGCCGCCGACCCGCAGGTCGCGGCCGCGACCGACGGCGTCGCCCCGGGGATCGAGCTGGTCGGGTCCGCCGCGGACCTGGACAAGCGGCAGGGCGCCTCGCGGGTGACGGTGGTCGGCTTCGATCCGGCCTCGCAGCAGCCGTTCGGCGCGTACGAGTTGGTCGGCGGTGCCGCCACCTTCGGCGAGGACCTCGGGCGCGGCGAGGTGCTCGTGTCGCGGACGCTGGCTCAGAAGATCCAGGCCGAGCCCGGCGATCGCCTGCGCGTCAGCATCGAGAGCAGCACGCCGGCGACCGGCGTGCTGCGCATCGCCGGCATCGCGCGTTCCACCGGCCCGGGCGCGTACACCCTCGGTTCCGCGGTCTTCGCGCCGGTGCGCACAGTGCAGGATCTGGTCGGCGTCGAGGGGATCAACATCGTGCGGATCTCGGCGCCAGGCGGTGTACGAGACAGCCTGCCTGCCGCGCGCGCGGCGCTGCCGGTCCTTCGCGCCGCCGTCGATCGGATCGCACCCGAGCTGACCGTCGGCGGCGCGAAGGTCAGCGACGTGGACAACTCCGAGCAGTTCACCGGGTTCATCAGCGCGATGCTGGTCGGCATGAGCGCGATCGTGATCGCCGCCGGCGCCGCTCTGATCGTGAACATCATGGGGATGCTCGCCGAGGAGCGGCGCACGCAGATGGGAGTGATGCGCGCGCTCGGATTGAAGCGGCGACGGCTGGTCGGCCTGTCGGTGATCGAAGGCGCGCTGTACAGTCTTGCGGCCGGTGTCGTTGGAGCAGCGGTCGGCATCGGCCTGGGCCGCATCATCGCGACACGGTTCGGGAACGCCTTCGCCGAGTTCGCCGGCGACGAGTTCGACTTCCAGTTCGCGTTCCATCTGGAGATCTCCACGCTCGTGGCCGGGTTCGCGATCGGCTCGCTGCTGACGCTGCTCGTCGTGCTGGTCGCGTCGTGGCGAACCTCGCGCATGACCATCACCGCCGCGATCCGCGACCTTCCCGAGCCACCGCGGCAGAGTCATCGCTGGGTCCAGATCGGGCGCCGCGTCGCGGGCACGGTGGGTGGGATGTTGCTGCTCGCGCTTCGGGAGCCGGCCGCGACGCTGGCCGGGATCATCGTCCTGATCCTGGTGATCTCCTCGATCATCAAGCCGCGGCTGCATCCGCGCGTGCACGCGACGGTCACCGGCCTCGCGCTCGCCGCCGCGTCGTTCCTGATGATCGCCGGCATGAACCCGGACGCGGATTCGGGCGCCTTCTTCGGCGTGTTCGTGATCGCGATGCTGACGTCGGTGTTCGGTCTCACGACGCTCGTCGCGGGGAACCTGAAGGTGGTCGAGCGCCTCGTCGGGCTCGCCGGCCATGCGTTCGGGCGCATGCGGGTGATCCTCCGGCCGCCGCTGGCCTATCTGGCCCGCCGGCCGACGCGCACGGGCCTGACCACCGGCGTGTTCGGGTTGATCATCGGGATGCTCACGATGTTCTCCGTGTTCTATGTCGTGTTCAGCTCCAACTATGAGTCGTTCGCCGGCGGCTTCGACGTGCGCGTGCTCTCGACCGGGGCGCGCTCGATCGAGCTTCCCGACGAGGTGCGTCGCGACGTGCGCGACGCGATGCTGATCCCGACGCAGGGTTACATCGGGCCGGTGCGCGGCGGCGACGAGTTCTCCAACGCCGAGCGCGCGCTCGTGCCCCTGTTCCATATGCCCGATCGCGACGTCCCGATCCCGCTGATGCAGCGAGGGTCAGGGTATGAGACCGACGCCGATGTCTGGGCTGCGGTCGTGACCGATCCGAGCAAGGTGATCACGACCTTCGGCTCGTCGGATAAGACGATCACGTTGTTCGGCGACGATGGGCCGGTGACCTACGACATCGCCGGCGTGCAGCCCTTCGGGTTGCTCGATGGGATCTTCGCGCGGCCTTCCGCGTTCGAGCCGTTCGCTTCGGCGCCACGCGGGGCGAGCATGCTGATCGATGTTCGCGAGGGTGTCGATGCCGAGGTGGTCGCGCGCGCCGTCGAGAGCGCCCTGTTCGAGCAGGGCGTTGATGCGGACTCCGTGCAGAGCCTTCTGGACCAAGCCGACCGCGCGAACCGCGCGTTCTTCTCGACCATCGACATCCTGATGCGCATGGGGCTGGTCGTCGGGATCCTGGCGCTGGGGATCGTTGCGCTGCGGATCATCACCGAGCGGCGTCACGTGATCGGCGTGTTGCGCGCGCTCGGCTATCGCAGCCGCGCGGTCATGACCGGGTTGATGACCGAGGCGTTCGTGACAGCGACCATCGGAAGCGTGGTGGGGATCGCCGTCGGATTGACGATGGGGTACATCTTCTGGCGTCAGGATGACACCGGTACCAGCTTCGGCGTGGACCTGGCGAGCCTGGGCGGTGTGCTCGCGTTGGTGTATACGGCCGTGGTGCTGGTGACCGTGGTGCCCGCGTGGCGCGCGTCGAAGCTGCCGCCGGCCGAGGCGGTCCGGTACTCGGAGTAGGGCGCGCGCGCCGGTCCGGCCGCGCGCCGGTTCGGCCGTGCGCCGGTTCTTGCGGCCTCAGGCGCTGCGGGCGGTTTCCTGTTCGCGCCACGGCGTCACGACGACCCCGCGCTCGCAGGGGATCATCGGGATCGACAGCGTGAAGGTGCTACCCCTACCGGGGCGCGAGGAGGCGAGGATGCGGCCGCCGTGCGCGCGCGCGACCCGCTCGGCGAGCGCGAGGCCGACCCCGAGGCCACCGAACTGTCGTGTGAGCGTTCCGTCGACCTGCCGGAACGGATCGAAGGCGACGCGGAGCTGCTCGGGCGTCATGCCGATGCCATCGTCGCCGACGCGTATCTGCAGGAGCTTCGAGGCTCTGCCGGATTCCTGCACGTCGACGCGAACGGTGCCGCCCTCCGGCGAGAACTTGACGGCATTGTCCACGAGAGCCGTGACCGCCAGCTCGAGCCACTGCGCGTCCGCTCGGACGTTGGGGATGCCGCGCTCGATCGCGACGGAGATGGAGCGGTGTTCGAGCAGCGCGATCCGCTGTGTCGCGTGTCGGATCAGCTCCGGAAGGTCTACGACGTCTCGTCGCATGTCGCGCGCGCCGCGCTCTACGTCGGCGAGCGTCACCAGCATGTCGAAAAGATGCTCGAGCCGCTGGGATGCCCCGATCATCTCGTCGGCGACGCGGTGGACCTCCTCGGTGGACAACGTCCTCCGCTTCAGCATGGAGGCGTAGCCCTTCACGGGGGTGAGCGGCGTGTAAAGCTCGTGCGACAGGGTGCTGACCAGAGACGCGGTCAGCCTGTCGTAGGCGCTGCGCGCGGAGTCCTCGCGCGCCGAGGCGGCCCAGCGGCGGCGCCGGCGCGCGGCGAGGAGGAAGATGATGAATGAGCCGACGGCGACGATCAGGCCTGCTGCGATCGAGACCGGCAGCGAGAATCGCTCGCGCACGACCTCGATGAGCCTCGGCACGAGAAGGATGCCCGAGGGGGCGGGGTCGCCCTGCGGGGCGAAGGCGACCGGCTCCTCCTCCAATGCTTCTGCGGGGACGGCGGCGGCGGCGGCCTCTGCGGTCGGCGCCTCCTGGATCGGCCGCGCGGCGGGCCGGCTGGGCGGCGATTCGACCGAAGGCGCCACCGGCTCTGTGATGGTTTCCTGGGGGCTCTCCTCTGATGGCGAGCAGATCGCCGAACGGCTATCGAGCGCGCAGACCCTGCTCTGAGCGCGGTCCGAGGAAGGCGTTGCGGCCGGCGCGGCTTGGCCTGCTGATCGACCGCCGCCGTCGGCGTTGCCCGGCGTGGAACAGCGACCGGCGGAGGGCGTGCAGGCGTTCCCCGCAGCGGGGAGAAGAAGCATCGCCGCGACGATGGCGGCACCGAACCACCTGCACCCGAAGGCGCTCGAACGCGGTGTGACCATGTACGCATGAAACCGCCGGGCCAGTCAGAAAGGAATGGCCTCTTCGTGCCAATGTGAGGTGGGTCGTACGGTCTAGTCAGTCGGGCCGATAACGCACCGGATGCCCGGTTTGAGGGGCGTGCGGGCGCCCCTGATCCAATGCGGCCCGGCACCTGGCGGGTTCCCCGCCCGGCGCTAAGGTCAACCAACCTTGCGCCGAACGGGAGAAATGGGAAGAACGGGTGCCGCGGCCCGTACCTGCTCATCAACGCAAGGTCGCAACTTGGATATCGAGACTCGTCGACGACTGATCGCGGATCACCGTGACCGGGTTCGTAGCCTTGGGATGCTTGAAGTCGAAGGTCAGGCTCGGGAGTCGGTGTCGCTCGGCTACGCCATCACCGAGGTGGCGGCGAAACGCAGATCGATATCGGCGGCGCGACGCAAGAGCGCGGGCGTAGCGACGGTCACGCTTACGCGCGCGCTTCCCGTTCCTCCCGTTCCTCCCGCTCCTCCCGTTCGGCGCAAGGTTGGTTGACCTTAGCGCCGGGCGAGCAACCCGGCAGATGCCGGACCGCACTGGACGGGGGACGCCGCGCCCCCCCCGAGCAACCCGGCAGGTCGGCACCCGCACCTGGCATGCTTTGGGACGACGAGGGCGTGGCCCCTGAGAGTTTGGCCCCGAGGGGCCCCGGGGCACCGAGGGAGGGCGGATGCAGGATCTGCGGTTGGTCGATCTGCTGGCGGCGATCTCGGTCGCGACGGATCTGGGGATGGGGCAGGAGCCCGAGAAGGCGATCTGCTCGTGCCTTCTCGCCACCGGCCTGGCCCGCAGGCTCGACCTCCCGGACGAGGACGTCCGAGACGTCTACATGACCACGCTGCTACGCCACCTCGGCTGCACGGCCACCGCGCACGAGGAAGCCTTCTTCTTCGGCGGCGACGAGCTCGTGTGGCGCCCGCCCGCCGAGCGCGCCGACTTCGGCAATGCGGCCGAGGCCGTCAAGTTGATGCTCGCGACCGGCAAAGGCACAGGCCTCAATCGGCCCCGACACTTCGCGCGCGCGATGCGAGCCGGCAAGAAGGGCGGCGACCGCATCGTGCGCGCGCTCTGCGAGGTCGCCTCTCATATGGCCGATCGGCTCGGGCTCGGCGACGGAGTGACGGCGGCGCTGTATCAGGTGATGGAGCGCTGGGACGGCAAGGGCGGGCCCGAGGGGATGCGCGGGGACAGCATCGCCCTTCCCGCGCGCATCGCGGAGGTCGCCACGCAAGCGGTGATCTTCGATCGAGCGGCCGGTGCCACCGCTGCGGCGGCGATGGTGGCGAAGCGCGCGGGAGGCTGGTTCGATCCCGCGATCGCCGACGCGTTCAAGAACCATGGGGAGAAGCTGCTCGCGGAGATCGCGGCCGGCGATCCGTGGCAGGCCGTCCTGGACGCCGAACCCGCGCCCGTGCGCACGATCGGTCCCGTCAACCTCGATCTCGCCTTGCGCACGTTCGCCGACTTGGTCGACCTCAAGTCGCCGTTCACGCTTGGCCATTCCTCGGGCGTGGCCGAGATCGCGGAACGAGCAGCGCGCGCGCTGGGACTCCCCGACGCCGAAGCGACCGATCTGCGGCGAGCAGCGCTGCTCCACGACCTGGGACGGACCGGCGTGTCGAACGGGATCTGGGACAAGCAAGGCTCGCTGACCACGTCCGAGTGGGAGTCGGTGCGGCTGCACCCGTACCACACCGAACGGATCCTCAGCCGTTCGTCGGTGCTGAAGCCGCTGGCCCGGATCGCCGGCATGCATCATGAGAGGCAGGACGGCAGCGGCTACCACCACGCCGCGTCGGGGACCGAGATCCCAACGGTCGTGCGTCTGCTGGCGGCCGCCGACGCGTATCAGGCCATGACCCAAGAGCGGCCGCATCGCGCGGCGCGCTCGCCCGAGGAGGCGGCCGAGGCGGTCGGGGCGGAGGCGGCGGCCGGGAGGCTGGATCCCGAGTGCGCGCGCGCGGTGTGCGAGGCGGCGGGGGTTGGGGCGGCCTTGCCCACGTCCAAGGCTGAACGGCCCGCGGGCCTCAGTGAGCGCGAGATCGAGGTGATCCGGCTGCTCGCGCGGGGGAAGTCGAACCGCCAGATCGCGCGCGACCTGTTCATCTCGCCGCGCACCGCCGAGCATCACGTCCAGAACATCTACGCGAAGATCGGCGCCTCCACTCGCGCCAGCGCCGCCGTCTACGCGATGGAGCACGACCTGCTCAGGCGATAGGCCCGGATGCCGCGCCGGCACGCCCGGCCGCGGGATAGGTAGACCTACCGATGCCCCGCCCGGGCGCGCGGCCGCATGCTGCTCGCGAAGGAGGTGGTGCGGATGTTCGCACGAGTGAGCATCTTCGACGAGAGGGGGGACCGGCGATGACCGAGCTGGCGTTCACGATCGATACGCCGACGCCCGCAGAGGCCGTGCTCGGCGCGCTGACCGATTTCTCCGAGCAGCGCCCATCGCTGTGGCCGGAGCTGGATCCCGACGTTTACCGGGTCGAGCAGCTCGGCCCAACCTCCGCCGTCGTGCGCGAGGGGCAGAAGTCGCCGCGCCTCTGGGCGCTCGAGGAGTACGACTGGTCGGTGCCGGGGACGGTGACCTGGACCGCGCGCGAGAGCAACTTCTGCGCGCCCGGCAGCTTCATGTCCGCGCGCGTCGAGCCGACCGCCGACGGGAGCCGCGTGCACATCACCTGGAGCCGCACGGGCGTCGGGCCGAAGGGGAAGATGATCGTGGGGATGATGCGGCTCACGCGGGGCAAGCCGCTGGCCGCGAGCCTGTCGAAGGCGATCGACGGACTGGGCGGTTCCTAGCCTGCTCGCACCGGATCCGCCGACGCGGGCGCGGTGACCATCAGCAACGTCACCGCGACGAGTGCCAACATGATAAGGACGCGCGCGCGAGTCATCGTGTCGGCTCCTCGCACTCCTTGACGTTCTGGACGCCGAGCTTCCGCTGGATGTCGCACATGCTCGGGGCCGCGTTCGCCGTGCCGGCCAGTGGTCCGAGCAGCGCGGCGACCGCGATGAACGCGATCAGACGCTTGCGCATGAGACTCCCCCTTCCGTGCCTACGGCCGGGATGATAGCGGCCTCGGGGTGCGGCGCACCAACGGCCCTCACGTCGAACGGCCGTTGCGCGCGGCCCAGCACCATCGGGTGTTGGTTCCAGGGGACTATGGTCAACCAACCTTTCGCTTATCGAGAGGATCGAGCAGATCCGGTCGAAACGCGGTTCCGGTCGAAACGCGGTTCCGGTCGAAACGCGCACCCGTCCTACCGCCACCCCCCGATGTTCTCGCTCTTCCCGCTACTCCCGCTCTTCTCGCTTCTCCCGATTCATGAAAGATCCGTTGACCTTAGCGTCCGGAGAGCAACCCCGGCATCCACGGCGTCCCGCGGCAGGGTTCGCCGCGTCCCGAGGCAGGATTCGGCCCCGGCCCGGCGAACTTCCAACCGACCGTTCGGAACCCGGGAGGGGCTCATGCGCAAGCTTCTGTTGCTCTCCGTGATCGTGACGCTGCTGGCGAGCATCGCCGCCGCGCAGGCCGATCCGCCGCCGCCCAGCGGCATCCTGTACGTCGAGGTCGATGACGGGACCGAGATCGCGGTCCAGGTCTTCTACCCCGACGGCTACGACCCGGAGAAGACCTATCCCGCGCTCGTGGAGATCGAGGGGTACGGCGGCGCGGCCTCGCCGAACGACTCGAGCTACGTGGGCAGCGCCGAGTACGTCGTGGTCGCGATCTCGTTGCGTGGGACCGGCTGCTCGGCGGGACAGTTCGAGTTCTTCAGCCAACGCCAGAGCCGCGACGGCGCGTGGATCATCGACAATTGGATCCCGCAGCAGGAGTGGTCCAACGGCAAGGTTGGCATCTACGGCCACTCTTACGGCGGCCTCACCGGATTCCTGGTCGCGGCCGAAGTTCCCACGACCGAGCATCTCAAAGCCGTCGCGGTCTCGGGCCTGATCGATGACTTCTACCGCGGGATCCTGTACATGGGCGGGATCTCGAACCCCGGCTTCCCGGTCCTTTGGGGCGCGGGCGTGCGTCCGCTCGGCGAGCACTCGTCGAACCTGTCGCACATGCTGTCGGATCAGCATTGCTTGGAGAACTACCTCGACCATCAGGGCTCCAGCACGGCCCCGCCGCCGCAATCGCTGCTCGACACGTACGGGTCGCGTGAGGCGACGCCGGAGTCGTGGCCGATCCAGGCCGGCCTGATGAACCACATCGCCGACATCAAGGCGCCCATCCAGCTCGGCCAGCAGTATCAGGACGAGCAGACCGGCCCGCGCGGCGGGCACGTGCTGTGGGAGAACATCCCCGCCGACGTGCCGAAGCGGATCCAGATCTCCACGGGCCGGCACAACCCGAACGATCCGCAGCGCACCAAGAAGCAGTGGCTCGACTGCTGGGTGATCAACGACGGCGATGAGCAGACGTCGTCGAGCGACGGGACATCGTGCGCGGATGTGCTCGATCCCGAGCAGCGCGTGCTGCTGCATTTCGAGTCGATGGGCTCGAACCGCACGCCCGCCTACACGGCATCGGATTGGCCGTTGCCGGAGACCAACTGGCAGCGGTTCATGCTGTGCGCGGACAACACGCTCAGCCAGGACACCGAAGGCTGCGACGGCGACGTGAGCTACCTGTCCACCGGGACCGGCAGGCACGTGACCCTGGATGTGGGCAACGCCGTGCCGACGGGCGCGCCGCTCGCGCCGTACGGGTTCACCACCGGGTTGCCCGATACCGCGCGCTTCGAGCTGGCGTTCGACGAGCCGACGGCGCTCGCCGGGCCGCTCGAGCTGTCGTTGTGGGCGAGCATCACGAGCCCCGACGTCGACTTCTGGGCCGAGATCCTCGACGTCGGACCGGACGGCGACACGACCTTCGTGCAGCGCGGCCTGCTGCGCGCTAGCTACCGCGAACTCGACGAGCAGCGCTCGGCCAAGACCCCCGGCGGCGACATCTACCGCCCGTACCACGATTTCGTGGGGCAGGATCTGGTGACGCCGGGCGAGCCGACGCGGTACGAGATCGAGATCTTCCCGCTCGGGCACGTGTGGCGCGCCGGGCACTCGCTGGTGCTGCAATTGCACGCGCCGCCGCTCAACGACCCGATCTCGACCTACGTCTACGAGCCGAACCTGCCGAGCGTGGTCACGATCCTGCAGGACGCCGACCACCGGACACAGTTGCTATTGCCGTTCCTGCGTGGTCTCGACCCGCAGCACTACCGGGCCGAGACTCCCGCGTGCGGCTCGGTCGTCGGTGAGGTGTGCGTGACGCCGGCGCTCGGCTGATCTGCCGTGGACCGGCGCTTCGACGCCGGCCTGGTGTGGGAGTGTGATCCGAGCGGGCTGCTGCCCGGCATCCCGCGCCCGGCGCTGGGCACGTTCTCGCACGAGGCCGCCGCCGTGGATCTCGTGCTCGGCCACGTCTATCTCACCGAAGATCAAGGCACCAGCCTGTTCTACCGCTTCACGCCCGACGCGCAGGGCGACCTGTCGGGCGGCCTGCTGCAAGCGGCGAGCGTTGCCGAGGGCGGGTCGGTGACCTGGCTCGACGTGCCGCAACCCAACTCGGTTTCGCCGCCGACGCGTGACCAGGTGCCGGGGGCTACGCCGTTCAACGGCGGGGAGGGCGCGTGGTTCGACGCCGTCGCGCGCACCGTGTACTTCACGACCAAGGGCGACAACAAGGTCTGGGCCTACCAGGTCGATGAGGAGACCATCGAGGTCTTCTTCGACTCGCGCGCCACCGTCGGCTCGCCGCTCAGCGGCGTGGACAACATCACCGTGTCCCCCGGGCGCGAGATCTTCGTGTGCGAGGACCACTCGTCCGCCCCGCACGAGATCGTCCTGCTGGCCACCGATGCGGAGGGCGTGACGACCGTGGCGCCGTTCCTCGAGCTGGTCAACCATCCGGGGAGCGAGCTCACCGGTGCGTGCTTCAACCCGACGGGCGACCGGATGTACTTCAGCTCACAACGCGGGGACCTGAACCTGCCGCCGCTCGGACTCGGCGTGACCTACGAGGTCACCGGCCCGTTCAACACCTAGGCGCGCGCGGCCCGTTCAACACCTAGGCGCGCGCGGCGTTCAGGCGATCCGGAGGATCTTGAACCAGATCCGCTTCCACAGCGGCTCGCCGGTCACGTCGAGCCTTTCGCCGGTGAGGTTCTCGATCGACGTGATGATCTCGTCGGGATCGAAGCCCAGCTCCTGTTTCCAGGCTTCGCGGTCGAAGATCTTGTTCTTGTCGATCATGTCCTGCCTCCCGACAGGATGATATCTGCTGCGAGCAGCACCGTGGCGGTCAAGGTCAAGCTGAAGGCGACCACCAACGTCCGTGACTTGGATCGGAGCGTGGCATCCGCCGCCGTCAGGTTGCGAAGGTGTAAGTAGGCGAGCAAATGGGCGCGTCGATCGGGCGTGCGGTCGACGAGCGATCCGGCGAGGCGCTGTGGGCTGAAAGCTCGGAAACCGCCGGGGAACGAAGGCGGCCAGTGCCGAGATGGCAGACGCGATCGCTGTTGCCCGTCCCGCCGGGGCGAGGGGGCCTTGGGCTGGCCCAAGCGTCGCGATCGCCGCGGCGAAGCCGAGCAGAATGCCGGCCTTCGAGTCGATGGCCTCGAAGTGGCGCAGCAGCACATCCCGCTGCGCTCGGAACTCGAAGAGCAACTCTTCCATGGGTCGTGAGCCTGCCACGGCTCAGCGATCGATGCACGAACGAGAAATTCGGGAAGAACCGCGCACCGCGCGAAATGCCGGCGGCACGGCGCGCCGGCGCCCGGGCGCGCGTCCCGTTCTTCCCGTTCAGCGCAAGATGTGTTGACCATAGCGCCCCGAACGCAACTCGCGCTTCAGCGCCCGCGCGCGCCCCAGCCCGCGCGCGCCGGCCCGCGCGCGCCGGCCCGTGCGCCCTTAGAACGCCGTCGAACCCGGCGCCGCTCCGAGCGGCTGACCGCCGGGACCAGCCTCGTATGTCAGCCACGGCACCGATGGCGCCTTGTCAACGCCCTCGACGCTGTAGTCGCACACGCCCTCGGGAAAGATCGCCGCCAGCGCGACCAAGTCCACGGGCGTCAACGGCGGGAACACGCCCGCGTAATCGACCGGGTTGATCGGCTTCAGCGTGCACTTGAGGTTGTCGTGCGACGCCGGCATCCCAGCCTGCAGGCGCGCGTCGCCGAACACCTCGGGCGCGCACGTGTCGAGCGGCGCCTGCGAACCCGAGCTCCAGCACGAGTCGAACGCGATCGCCGGCCGGTGCGCCTTCACCAGATCTGGATCCATGCCGGTCAACGGGTCGATCCCGCCGTCGGCCTCGATCGCGGCCAGCCACGCATCCATCGTGTCCCACGCCAGCCCACCCGGGCCGCTATGCCAGATCACGTGGTTGTCCGCATGACCGATCTTCGCCATCCGCGCCTCGAGCGCGTACGCGTGGTACGACGTGTGGATCTCGATGTTCTGGGTGTTGGCGAAGTTGATGATCGCGGTGTGCGCCAGCCCTTCACCATCGTTGATCATGCTCGAGCGGTACACGATCGACGGCACACCCTCGTCCGTGCGGGTGCGGTCCACCTGCTTGATGCCGTCGATGTCCACGCCACCGATGCGCGCGTTCATGTCCAGGAACTGACCGAAGGTGATCTTCCCCGGGTCACCGAGCGGCAGGTTGAGGGCCTCGAGCCCGTACTGCACGCCGACGTTATCGAGCGGTCGTTTGGCGATGCCGTCGTCTCGCTCACCCCAGACGTTCACCTGGATGTCGCTCACGGTCGCGCGGCAGCCGTCCGGGTTGAGGATCGGGAAGTAGTCGCGGCCGTCCGGCGGCGGCTCGGGCGTGGAGGTGGTCGGGATCGTCGAGTTACTAAAGCAGCCGGTGGTCGGGATGCCCGACGGGGCGAACGTGCCGACCCATGCCGCACAGCTCGACTGTGGCGGACCATGTCCGTCGATCGCGGCCTTCTGCAGCGGCGTGAACGGGATCGCCGCGGCGGGGAAGTACGTCTCGGTGAGGACGCAGTCGGCGACCTCGATCGCGGTGCTCCACACGTCGGGGAACATCGAGCCCGGCATCAGCCCGTTCACCAGACCCGGGTACGCGTTGGACACCTGGAGCTGGCCGATCGCGCCGCCCGAGCCACCCGTCGCCATCGTGTAGCGGATCGGGCCGAGCTGCTCGATCACGCGTTCCTTGATCATCATCACGTTCTCGGCGGACAGCACCGGGTTGCAGTGATGGCCGAGCACGTTGAGCGAGCCGGTCGCGACCGCCCATCCTTGCTGCAGCCGCGTCTGGTTGATGACGCCCGGCATCGAGCCTTGCGTGTGGTTGGTGTTGCAGCTCGCGCCGAACGGGTAGTACAGCTTGCCGTTCCAGCCGGCCTGCGGCGCCGTCGGGTCGGGCTCGCCGAGCGCGGGATCGTGCAGGTACGCGATCGCGTAGAGGCCGCGATCGATCGCGCCGCGCTCGCGCCGGACGATGTTAGGGACGGTGTCGCCGCGATCGTTGGTCGTTGTCGCGACGTCGGCCGGCGGGTTATCTGCGTCGTAGGCTACGTACCCGCCGCCCGCCGTCGAAACGTACTGGTAGTCGACGATCGGCGCGGCGTTACACGCCTCGTCCGAAGGCGCGCCGAGCCCGTTGGCTTCGGTCGTGCAATCCCACGGTTGCAGATGCGGGCCGCTGAAGACCGGGCCTTCGACCGGATGGTTCTCGAGCGTCAGCGTCGCGCCGCTTTCATCCGCGTGCGTGACCGTCAGCTCGTTCGCGCCGACGACCAGCCCGGTCACGAGCCCCATCGTGCGCTCGTCGTCGATGAGCACGAAGCTGCTCGTCACGTCGATGTCGTCGAGCGTGACGACGCTGTCCTCGGGCGGTGATGGCGTGATCTCGACGAGCGCGTCGCCGCCCGAGATCAGGTCGGCGCGGTTGGACAGGGCAGTGATCGTGGTCGTGGTCGTGGTGGGCGGATGGTGTGCTTGCGCCGCACCGTATGCCGTGAGCGACACCACTGAGGCCAAGCAAGCCGTTAGGATCCTGCGCTTCACGGTCCACCCCTCCCGTCCATCCCCGCGCGCGCGCCTTGTTCGACCCGCCGCACCCCGCCATCGGGGTGCGAGAATCTTCGGTGTGTCGAGGCCAGACCCTTCCGTGGATGGGGCCGTCATCGAAGATTCTTCGCCGTCCATGGTGGTTCCCGCGAAGCCGGGCGCCGACGGATGGTGGAATCAACAGATGCGCGCGCCCGGCCGCCCTCGTGCCCACCGTCGCTCGGGTGTTACGGTGACGCGTCGTCCAGAGGGAGGAGGTCCGGATGAGTGATCCGGCATCGATCAAGACCGCCATCGACAGCGCCGTCGAGTATCTGACCGCGAACCCGGCTGATGCTCGCAGCACCGATAGCCTCGCGACCGCGCGCCTGCTCGACGGTCTGCGCTTCAAGGTGACCGACCCTCAGGGCCGCAGCGTCACGACCGACATGGTCGAAGGCGTCGGCGGCGAGGACAGCGCGCCCAGCCCCGGCTGGCTGTTACGCGCCGCCGTCGCCAGCTGCGACGCGACCCTGATCGCGATGCACGCCGCGCGCGAAGGGATCACCCTGAGCCGGCTGGAAGTGGATGTGGATTCCGAATCCAACGACCTCGGCATCCTCGGCATCGATCCGAGCGTCCCGAAAGGTCCGCTCCAGATGCGCGCGCGCGTGCGCGTGGCTTCCCCGGAGGCCGACGATGCTCGCCTGCGC
>DASWIP010000043.1:0-2663 GCA_036397635.1 Actinomycetota bacterium
GACCGTCGACGCCGTGTTCCCGACCGCCCGCGACCCGCTGAACTTCCGCGAGCAGCTCGATCGGGGCGTCGGCGCGTGGAAGGTCGCCGAGCTGTACCTGTGGAGCACGAACGAGGCGAACCAGATCGTCGACATCGGCGCCACGCTCGAGCGCAAGATCGCGGCGCTCGCGCACCATTCCAGCCAGTTCCGCTCGTTCGAGGAGATCGCGCGCTGGGTTCGACAGCGCAGCGAGGAGCTCGGCGAGCGCGCCGGCTACCGTGCGGCGGAGGGCTTCCGGCGCGTCACGCTGGCGCGCTGACGGCGCCCCGTTCGTTTGCGCCTCGTGCGCGCGAACGGGTAGCATCGACCTCGCGCTCATCAACGCCAATTTGGTCGGACGCCGCCCGGAGGGCGACAGCCGCAAGTGATCTCAGATACCGCGATACCACTGAGGTTCCAGACCGCCGAGGTCGGCGTCGACTGGCTTCAGTGCAACATCGAGTGCCAGGAAGGCTGCCCGGTCAATACGAATTGCCGGGGCTACCTGATGCTGGCCGCGGAGGGTCGCTTCGAGGAGGGCTACATCCTCGCCCGCGACCCGAACCCGGTCGCGGCGATCTGCGGCTACGTGTGCTCGGCACCGTGCGAGAAGGCCTGTCGCCGGGCGGACATCGACAAGCCCCTCGCCATCCGCGCCATGAAGCGCTTCCTGGTCGACTGGCACTACGGCAACAACATGCCCGACAACGTGATCGTGCAGCCGGCGACCGGATACAGCGTGGCGGTCATCGGCGCGGGTCCGGCCGGACTGTCGGCCGCGAAGGAGCTGGCCGCCTGGGGCCACGAGGTCCACGTCTACGAGGCGCTGCCGTCCGGCGGCGGGACGACGCTCATCGGCGTGCCGGCCTTCCGCCTGCCGCGTGACGTCATCGAGCTCGACGTCAACTGGGTCGCGAAGCACGGCGTGCAGTTCCACTACAACGTGGAGATCGGCCGCGACGTGACCCTCGACCAGCTCAAGGAGCGACATGGCGCCGTCCTCGTCGCCACGGGGTGCATGTATCCGGTGGCCATGAACGTCCCGGGCGAGGAACTCGACGGCGTCATCTACGGGGTCGACTTCCTCAAGCGCGCGAACCTCGGGGAGCCGCAGTGGGTGGGGGAGCACGTCGTCGTCATCGGCGGCGGCTACACCGCCATGGACTCGTCGCGCACCGCGCTGCGGCTGGGGGCGAAGACCTCGACCATCCTCTACCGCCGCGGACCCGACGAGATGGTGGTGGACGAGGAGGAGCAGCACGAGACCCGCTTCGAGGGCGTGCAGTTCGAGTTCTTCGCCAGCCCGGTCGAGGTCGACGCCGGTCCCGACGGACGCGTCACGGGGATGACCTTCCAGCGCACGCAGCTCGGGCCGCCGGATGCCACCGGCCGCCGGACGGCGGTGCCGATCCCGGGCAGCGAGTTCACGGTGCCGTGCGACATGGTCATCCCGTGCACCAGCCAGGCGCCCGACAACAACGTCCTCGGCGAGTTCGGCGCGCCACTGAACCGACATGTCGGCGTGACCGACACGCGCCAGGTGGTCGCGGGCGGTTCGCTCTCGTCCTGGCGCACGCAGCCGCTCAACGGGACCACTCCCACCGATGCGTCGGGTCGCCCCATGAACGAGCTGAAATTCGAGTTCAAGGGCGGCAAGGTGACCGTCAACAACGACACGTTCGGCACGAACGTGGACGGTGTCTTCGCCGTCGGCGACTTCGTCACCGGCCCGGCGACGATCATCGAGGCTGCGGGCCTCGCGCGGCGCGCCGCACGCGCCGTCGACCGCTGGCTGTCCGGACTGCGCGGGGAGGAGCTCGAGGAGCTCCCCGTCATCAACCGCGCCATCATCACCCAGACCCTCGAGCACGACATGCCGCGCTTCTACGAGGCGACCGAGCGGCAGCACATCCCGATGGCGCCGCCGGAGCTGCGGCGTGACTTCGTAAGCCTGGTCGAGGTCGGCTACGACACGCGCGGCGCCATCGCCGAGGGCACGCGCTGCCTCCAGTGCAACCACAACATCAACATCGACGGGCCCCGCTGCATCCTATGCGGGCTCTGCGCCGACGTCTGCCCCGAGGGCGTGATCTACATGATCGACAAGGCGGCGGTAGGCGGCGACGACCCGGAGGTCGACCTCTTCCAGTCGTGGCCACGCGGGATCGCGATGGTCATCGACGAGGAGCGCTGCATCCGCTGCAACCTGTGCGTCGAGCGCTGCCCGACCAACTGCATCACCATGGACCGCCTCGAACTCGAGCGGTTCACGCCTGACGGGAAGGTGCTCTTGGAGAGCTACAAGGACAACGTCCTCGGACAGGCCGGCCAGCAGGCCGGTCCCATGGTGGAGCGATGAGCGAGCTGCTGAACGCCGTGATGCGCGGGGTCAAGGAGTCGAACGTCTGGCGCTCGCTCTTCCGGCAGCCGTACCCGACCACCAGCCGCACCCGCGCGCTGGCCGTCATGAACAACGTCTTCCTGCACCTGCACCCGGTGCGCGTGAAGCGTCACGCGGTGCGCTACACGTACACGTTCTGCCTCGGGGGCATCAGCTTCTTCCTGTTCCTGGCGCTGACCGTCACGGGGGTCTATCTGATGTTCTTCTACGTCCCGTCGGTCAGCCGCGCCTACCAGGACAT
>DASWIP010000044.1:0-37036 GCA_036397635.1 Actinomycetota bacterium
ACCCTCTTGCCTCGCGGCGCCGCGAGCATCCCCTACGACTACTCGGGCCCCGAGGGCGACGCCTACGGCAACACCCACTCGACGGTCGCGATCCCAGGGAAGAACGCGGTGGTCACCGGCGACGAGATCTACATCACGACCGACGGGTGTCCGTTCGGCTGGATGCGCGTGCTCGACGTCGGTGATGCAACCACGCCGCCCAGCCAGATCGGCGAGTTCCGCCTCGCCGAGAACGAGCCCGAGAACTGCGTGACCGTCGATCCCGGGGATCCGGTGCTTGGGGGCGCGCACCGGGCGGCGAACGTGCGCAACAGCGCCGGCGCGCTGATCGACGGCACGTTCTCGATGCACAACCAGACCGTCAGCGACAACTTCGTCTACACGTCCTGGTACGGCGGGGGCCTGCGCGTGATCGATGTTTCCGACCCGACGCAGCCCGCACAGGTGGGAGCGTTCGTTCCGGTCCCCGTGACGACGACCGCGACGATCCCGAACACACCGGCTCCCACGTACGGCCGCGACGCCGATCCGGATAACGACTGGTGGGTGTCGATGTGGTCGTATCCGGTCATCCGAGACGGGCTGATCTACGTGACCGATGTGCGCAACGGCCTGTACATCCTGCGGCCGGCCCTCGACGCTCCCTTCGCCGAGGAGGTCGCCGGGATCGGCTTCCTCGAGGGGAACTCGAACCTGGGCGATCCGTTCGCGCGCGCGCGGGACTAGGGAGAACTCACGGCCGCCTCCCATGTGTAACCGATTGTGATACACTGCATCACATGAAGGAGGGGTCGAAGTCGGTTCAACGCTCCTTCCGGCTGTCCCGGCGAACCATGGAGCTGCTCGAGGCTGCCGTCGCCACGGGCGCCGAGTCTCGCAATGCCATGGCCGACCGGCTGCTCGGCGAGGCCCTCCGCCTCGAGCGCCACCCTCTCATCCGCTTCCACTCCGGCGCCCGGGGGCGCAGACAACCCCTGGTCGTGGGCACGCGGCTCTACGTCCATCAGGTCGTAGCAACTCTGCGCGCACACCGCGGCGATGTGGATGGAACCGCCGCCTACCTCGATCTGTCCCCTCGGTTGGTGCGCGCTGCCATCGAGTACTACTCGGAGTTCACCGACGAGGTCGACGAGGACGCGCGCGTGGCCGCTGAGATCGAGCAAGACGAGCGGGGTCGCTGGGAACGGCAGCAGCGTGCCCTCGCGTGAGACTGGCCCTCGACCACCACTACTCTCCCCAGATCGCGCTCACGCTGCGCGCGCGCGCCCATGACGCCATCGCGATCCGCGAGCGGGAATGGGAGACGATGGACGACGAAACCTTGCTCGTTTCGTGTTTCGGCGAGCAGCGCGCCCTGATGACGAACAACGTCGGCGACTTCACCGAGATCGCTCGGCGTTGGACTGTCGAAGGTCGTCAACACTATGGACTGGTCTTCACCTCGGACGCGAGCATGCCTCGGAGCCGCGACACTATCGGGCGCTTCGTCGATGCCCTCGGTGAGCTGTTGAAAGACAACGCCCAGCTGCGGGCTTTCGTCGATCGCATCCATTGGTTGTGATGCTTCCCTCCGAGGGCATCCGCGCGTCACGGCCTCCGGCCTACAACGTAGGCAGGCGGCAGGCGTAGCCCCACACCGGGTGCGGCGCGATCGCATCCAGATCGAAGGGCCGGGGCGCGAACCACTGCTCGAGCATCGGCGCGGTCACCGTCGGCGCGTCGGGCGGGCGCTCGAAGCGCAGGATGTCGACGCCGCGCGTGCCGTCGATCGTGTACAGGATCTCGCCGCCGAGCGCTCCCTCGCCTGCCCAGCGCACGTTCCACGCGACCGTGGCCGGCCCGATGTAGTAGCCGATCTGCCGGATGTCGCGTGGGTCGCTGACGTCGAGCAGCCGCAGACCCTGCTCGTACCACGCGATCGCAACGATGCCGTCCCGCTCGTCGAGGTAGTGCGCCGAGCAGGCCGGGGCGGTCGGCGTGTACCCAAGAACCGCTGCTTCGGTCTGCCAGACGTCGAGCTGCTCGATCGATGCCAGCGCCGTGCCGGCGGCGAGCGCGTCGGTGTCACGGATCCAGTACGTGCCGAACCGTCCCTGGTTCTGGCACAGCGTCTGCGGCCCGAGCGGCGGCGGGTAGAACTCCTCCTCGGTGATCAGCGCCAGCTCACCCGGCCGGACGGTCGGATCGCCGTCGCCGGGCGCGCGCGGCGTCCACTCGTCGGCGCGCGGCCGCCACGAGTTGTGGTGATAGTTGAGCGGCCCGAACGTCGTTGAGACGCGCCAAGGCAGCACCGGGTTCGACACGTCGTAGCCGACGATGCCGCCGCTGCCGACCATCCACAGGATCCCCGCTTCGTCCACCTGGGCGTCGTGCGTGCTCCCCACTCCGGACGAGAACTGGCCGGCGACCCGCGGGTCCGAGGGATCACGAAGATCCGCGATCGTGACCGAGGAGGTCCCGTTCACGTAGGCGTAGTCACACGAGGCGTCCGTGCATGTGGTCGTGTGGCCGGAGTAGTTGCCGACCGGCGCCGTCCAACGATTGCCCGTCGCCGGGTTCACGTACGCGAAAGACAACGCCGGCAGGTTCGAGATGTCGATCAGGTACAGCCCGCCGGCCAGCTCCGGCTGGCCGTAGATGCTCGCGAAGAACCACTGCGGGTCCTGGCTGATGATCAGCGTGTCGTCCCCGAAGTTGACGTCCTCGTTCTCCCAGTGCGGCAGCGGCAGATGTCCGACGAGCACCGGCGCCTCGGGCATCAGCAGGTCGTAGACACTGACCCCGCGCACGGTCGTGAGCACGAAGTACTGGCGCGGCCCGTACAGCGTCTCGACGACACGGATCTGCCCGCCGATCGCACCGGTTTCGGGGATCGTCCCCAGCAACGTCAGGTTGCCCGACAGCAGCGGCGTGTCCGGCAACGGCGCCGCCCCGCTGCTCGAAGCTGCGAGCAGCGCGACCGCAGCCACCAAGATCGTCCGTCTCAAGATCCTCCCTCCTCCGTCGGCCAGGGGTTCGCCGTGGAGCGCCTGACTCCTGCGGGGCCGGTTGCCGCGCGCCGGCTCCACGGCTACGGTCTCCGAACCATGCCCCTGAGACGAACCCTGACCGCCGCTGCCCTCGCGGTGCTCGCGCTGGCATGCTCGAGCACCGGCGACCCCGCCGCTGATCGCGGCCTGCCCGCGGCGGTGGGGTCCGCGTTGGCGGGCAACCCCACGCCGGGCGGCCCCGGCGACGGGACGCCGGACGCCACCACGGCCGGCGGCGCAGATACCGGCGGCGCGACCGGGTCGGCTCCTGCCGCAACGGAGCCGCGCGTGGTCGCCGCGCGCGCGCGCCCGCCCGCGGCCGGCACCTACCGGTACAGCCAGGAGGGCGTGAGCCTGTTCGGACCGATGCCCGACGAAGGCACCCTGGTGATCGGCGCCGTCGATGCGCGCGGCCGCCAGACCCACACCCGCACCGTCTCGGACAACGAGGTCACCGAGCAGCGCCTCCGCTTCACCGACGGTGGCGTGCTGCTGCTCGCGGTTTCTCAGACGTTCGGCTCGGGCGCGTTCGCGGAGCCCTACGAGTGCCGGTTCGAGCCGGCACTGATCGTGATCGAGTTGCCGATGACCCTCGGCGACCGCATCGACGCACGCAGCTCGTGCGGGGACCTGACGATCGAGTACAGCGCGCGCGTCCTGCGGACCGAGAACCGCACGATCGGCGGCCGGACCGTCGAGACGGTGGTGCTCCGCGCGACCATCACCGCGACCGACGACGGCGTCTCCCAGACCACCACCTCGACGTCGTGGCTGTCGCCGGTGTACCGGCTGGTCGTCCGGTCCGAGCAGCGCTCCGAAGGCACCTACGAGGGCGTCAGATTCCACACCTCGCTGACCGAAGAGCTGCTCGACCTGCGACCGCGGTGAGCTTCCCGACCGAGCCGATCGACGCGCTGCCTCGCGTCCAAGAGGCAAGCTTCGCGCGCGCGAGCAGCGCGACGCGCGAGGCGTTCCCCAAAGAGCGGCGCATGGACGGCGCGACGCTGGTCACGTTCCTGACCACGCGCCGGTACTGCGTGCTGGCGACCGTGCGACCCGACGGCCGGCCGCATGCGGCCCCGATCGCCTACGCGCTCGTCGGCACGCGCTTCGTCTTCGCATCGCTCCCGGACGCCGCGCGCGTGCGCAACCTCCAGCACACGCCACACGCGTCGATCGTGGTCTCCGAAGCCGAAGGCGATCGCCACGCGGTCGTGCTGGCCGAGGGAACGGCCACGATCGTGCCGACGCTGGAGGCGCCGCTGGAGTGGCGCGAGCCATTCCGTGACGCAGAAGGCTCGATGCCGGCATGGGTCGGCGTGATCATCACCGTCACCACCGAGCGCCTCTTGTCGTACGCCGCTGAGGGGTTCGCGGTCTGAAAAGCCTTGGTTTCCCCTGCCGATTCGCCCTCGGGCTCGTGGTGCGATAAAACGACCCACCATGAACATCATCGTGTGTGCTAAGCAGGTCCCCGACCCGAACAACCCGTATGAGTTCGTCGATGGGCGCCTCAAGCGGGAAGGTGTGCAGAACGTCCTGGACCCCGGCGACGAGTACGGTGTCGAAGCGGCGCTGCAGCTCGTCGAGGCCCATGGCGGCGAGGTGACCGTGCTGTCGATGGGTCCTGCGTCGGCGATGGAAGCGATCCGCCGTGCGCTGTCGATGGGCGCCCACAAGGGCATCCTGGTCACCGACGACGCGCTCGCCAACGCGGACGCGCACGCGACGGCGAAGGTGCTCGCCGCGGCGATCGGCAAGCAGTCCTACGATCTGGTGATCACCAGCGTCGAGTCGACCGACGGTTACTCGGGCGTCGTTCCGCAGATGGTCGCCGAGCTGCTCGCGATCCCCAGCGCGACCTTCGCCAAGCACATCGAGATCGACGGTCAGACGCTGCGTCTCCGGCGGCAGACCGAGAAAGGACACGACGACGTCGAGAGCTCGCTTCCGGCGCTGGTGACGGTGACCGCGGGCGTGAACGAGCCGCGATACCCGACCTTCAAGGGGATCATGCAGGCCAAGCAGAAGCCGGTCGAGCAGCTCGCGCTCGGCGACCTCGGCCTCAGCACCGACGACGTTGCGCAGACGCAGAAGGTCGCCGCGATGAACCCCGCTCCCGCGCGCGGCGCCGGCGAGAAGTTCGCCGACGACGGATCGGGTGCGGCGAAGATCGCCGATTTCCTGAAGGAAGCGAAGGTCATCTGATGGCGACGATCTGGGTATACGGCGACCCGACGCCCGGGAGCCAGGGATACAAGACCACGCTCGAGATCCTGACGCGCGCGCGCGACATCCAGGGCGCCGACGTGGCCGCGGTCGTGCTCGGCCCCGGCGCGTCCGATGCCGCCAAGGTGTTCGGCGAGCATGGTGCGAGCAAGGTCTACGCGAGCGACGACCAGGTCTATGCCGACCACATCGGCGGGCCGCACGCGCACGCGCTGCACGCGCTCGCGCAGGAGCACAGCCCCCACATGATCCTGTTCCCGATGTCCTACGACGGCCGCGACGTCGCCGGCCGCCTGGCGGCGAAGACCGGCTCGACGGTGATGTCGAACGCCACCGAGGTGACCGGCGCCGACGCGGCGCAGACGCCCGTGCTGGGCGGCGCGCAGATGGCGGAGGTCCAGCTCGAAGGGCCGGATCCGAAACTGGTGCTGATCCGCCCGAAAGCCTTCGACGCCTCGCCGAGCGGCGGCAGCGCCGAGGTCGTCGCGGTCAACGTGGACATCCCCGACGAGGCGAAGAAGGTCAAGGTCACCGCCAGGCATGAGGTCGAGGCGACCGGACCGACACTCGAGGACGCGCCGGTGATCGTCTCGGGCGGGCGCGGCTTGCAGCAAGCCGAGAACTTCAAGCTGCTCGAGGAGCTGGCGAAGGCGATCGGGAACTGCGCGGTCGGTGCGACGCGCGCGGTCGTTGACGCCGGCTGGGTGCCCTACGCGATGCAGGTCGGGCAGACGGGCAAGACCGTCAAGCCGAAGGTCTACCTTGCGATCGGCATCTCGGGCGCGACCCAGCACATCGTGGGCATGAAGTCCTCGGACCGCATCGTCGCGGTCAACAAGGACGAGGAGGCGCCGATCTTCCAGCTCGCCGACCTCGGCATCGTCGGCGACGCGCTGAAGGTCGTGCCCGCGCTCACCGAAGAGGTGAAGAAGCGGAAAGGCTGATCGGCCGACCGATCTGAGTCGGGGCAGACCGGCGACGGTGGGCGCGGGTCGGACGATCCCAGGCAAGCTGAGCAACACGCCTCTGGTCGCTTCGACTGCTTTGGGTCAACATCGCACCACATGCGCTGAACGGCTTCCTCAACTACAGCGGCGAGCGCGCCGACTCCCCGTTCATGGGTAGCTCAACTTTCTCGGGTAAGACGTGATCATGATGACCGATACCGACGCAACCATCGCCGCGCCTATCCTCACCCCATCGACACTGTCATTGACGAAGCGGGGGCTCAGGACGATCCGTACGATCGCGATCGCGCTCGCGCTGCTGCTGCTGGTGGGGAACCTCGGGATCATCGCCGCTTCTGCCCTCGCCCGCCGGAGCCACGCGCCGGTGGCTCCCGCTGCGATCGAGGGCATCAGGAACCTCGCAGTCGTCGATGAGGGGCTGTGGCGCGGCGGCGCGCCATCCTCGCTCGGGGAGTACGGCGATCTCGCCGCCGCCGGTGTCACCACGATCGTGGATCTCCGGGCGGAAGAGTGGGTCCGCGTCAACGAGACCGCGCTGGCGGACCTCGGCTTGGTCCGGCATACGATCCCGATCCGGGATGGGCAGGTGCCGACGCCGGCGCAGGTGGAGGCCTTCCTCGCAATCGTGTCGTCCAGTGATGGCATCGTCTTCGTTCATTGCGGCGCCGGCGTCGGGCGATCGGGCGCGATGGTCGGGGCATACCTGATCCAGACGGGACGGGTGTCGCCCGATGAGGCGATGATGCGCAACCTCGCGGTCGGAACCCCCTCCCTAGAGCAGATCGCCTGGGTCAAGGGGCTTGAGCCCGGGGACAGCACACCACCGGGTGTCGTGACGACCGCGCTGAGCCGCCTGCTCGACGGGCCGCGGCGGATCTGGCACACCCTCGGTTTCTAGGAAGAGGACTCTAGGGCCCGGTAGATCGCACATCGAGCACCTGCGCCTGGACATAGTTCAACCGCGCATCCTCGAGGCAGCCGTGCAGTTGCCGCTCCGCGTACGTGCCGACCGCAGGAGACAGGACCAGCGAGAACCGACCGCCGCCGAGTGCCCGCGGGGTCTCCGCCAGACGTAACGAACCGGTGCCCTGGCACGATGCCCAGATGTTCTCAACGGCTTGAAGATGGGTTGCCGGCCTCGGGTCCTTCGCTTCGACGTGCAGCGTGATCGTCGTCTGGGAGCCCACCACGGGACTCGGGTCGACCCTCGTCTGCGTCAGGTCGCCGAGTTCGTCGATCCCGACCGCCGTGGCGATGGCCACGATGACCAAGCCGATCCCCTGCCGGGCCGCCCGGCGATTGGCGTACGCGATACGCCTCGCGGCGAGATCCTCCGGCAGAGCGAGCGCCGACAAGCGCGCGGCGACTCGGCTCTCTACCCCGGGGCGTGCGGTCGCGAGCGCGACGCGTTCGACGACCCAGGCGAGCGCGGCCATGACGACCCCGAGCCCGAGGAGCACCGGCACGAAAACGCTCAGCCGGTCGCCGCTCTCGCGGAGCCAGGCGAAGCGGTCCTTGGGCGTGAAGGCAACGCGGACGATCTCCTGGGCGTTCTCCAACGGCTCCTCGCCGTCCTCGATCCGGCCCAAACGATCCTCGATCTTGCGCAGGCGATCGAGGATGGTGGTCGCGATGAGCGCGATCTCGATCGCGAGGAAGAACAGACCGGCGATCATCGCGCGATTCCATGACCATCGATACAGGTAGACGAACACCCAGAAGCCTGTAACCCCCAGCACGGGGTAGCTCATCAGATAGGGAAGCTTGCGGAGGTTCACAGGTCGATGCCTCCCTCCACCGGCGAGACCTCGCCGGTGGAGCCGTCGACCACGACGACGGCTCCCTCCTGGAAACGGGTCCGGGCGTCACGGACGCCGACGACCGTCGGAACGCGGTATTCGCGCGCGAGGATCGCGAGATGTGAGAGCGGGCTGCCGGACTCGGATACCAGCGCCGCGAGCGATGGGAGGGACGGCGCGAGACCGGGATCGAGGGATCCCACCACGAGCACGGCGCCCGGCTCGGCGACGTCGATCCGGACGGGGCCGGCTGCGCGGCCGCCTCCCGCGCCTCGTCCATGCTCCTGATCGAGCGCGCGGGAGACCGGGAGGACCCGCCCCTCGTGCGAGAGCCGGAAGGCGGATGGCAGGGGTGGTGCTGCTTGCTGCATGGCCGGGACCTCGTCCACGGAACCGTCGGCGATGGTTCGGGCGAGCAGCTCCAGGGAGAGACGGCGAACGTCGAGCGGATCCCGGAGCACACCGCGTCTCGCCAAGCGGACGCCGGCGGCGTGAGACGCTCGGGCGAGCAACTCCTGAACCCAGCGCGCGCGCAAGCGCAGATCCTCACGCGCCAGCACAAGTCGGTCGTGAGCTTCCGCGTGATCGCCTCGGGGTTCGGCGACGGTAGGGATGAGGGGCGCGCGTCCGATCCGCGGTGGCGTGAGGCTCAGCAAGACAGGATGCCTGACGAGCATCCCCTGGGCATCGACGGCGCCCTTCCCCGCCAGCACGCGCAGGGCTGCTCCCGCCGCTGTGGGGCCGGTCGGCGAACCGCGCAGCAGCAGCCCCAGCAGGATCTCGTGCGCGTGCAGCGCGGCGAGCGGCCGCGCGTGATCATGCAGAACCGCGAGCAGCTCCTCGTCCGTGAGCTCATCGACGCGCGGCACGGACGCGAGGTCGTCGTCGATGCGTGCGCACAGCTTCGATCCCAGTACCGGCAGGATGGCTCGGAGATGACCGACGCGCCACGCCATCCGCAGCTTGCGCGCGGCGGGTCGCGGATCGAGTCTGCGCAGCCCTCTCGGTCGCCCATCTACGCCGAGGAGCGAGAGATCGACCGCGGCGCGACCTCCGACCGAGATCACGACGGGCGAGCGCGACAGCCGGCGTCGCGGCGTCCCAGCCAGCGACAGGGCCCCCCGGAGCCCATCGCGCAACGGTCGAAGCCAGAGATCCTCCTCGAGTCGCGCCAGCGGTTCAGGGAAAGTCTCGGCGATCGGGCCGGGACCGAAGGTAGGACCTTCCGCCTCGACGGTCTGGTCGATCGCAGTGATCCGTCGGGTCTGGAACAGCCACAGCTCACCGTCGGCGTCGATCGCCCATTCGATGTCCTGCGGACCGCCGAACGCCGCGGCCGTTTGGCCGGCGAGCGCCGCGAGCGCTCTGCGATGGGCTCGTCGGATCAGCGTGCGTCCCGCGCCCCCAATCACACGGCCTCGGGGCGAGAGGACCAGGCGCTCCCCATCCACGCGGCCGCCGACCAGATCGGCCAGATGGTGCGGCACCGCGTCGATGACGATCCTGTCCCAGCGCCCGGTGAGCGGGTCGGCGCCGAACATCACCCCGCTGCACGCCGGTGCCAGCATCGGTTGCACCAACGCCGCCATCGGGAGCCCGAGGTCGCGTCCGGCCGCGCCCGAGCGCACGATCCTCTTCACGGCTCCGATCAGGCCTGCGACGTCGCGGATGTCGGGGATCGAGGTGAACATCCCCGCCATCGAGGACCGCTCACCGTCTTCCAGCGGCGAGGAGGATCGGATGATCGTGCTGAGCGCGCCACCGGACGAGAGTTGGGTCCAGGCCTGGATGATGGGAGCGATGAGGTCACCAGTCGAGGCGGTGTGTTGTTCGATGGCGCGGCAGGCCGCGGTGGTGATGGTGAAGCCGGGGAGCACAGGAAAGCCGAGCGCGGCGGCGCGCGCCAGGTGCGCGGCCTTCCCTCCGACGATCTGCGGATCCGTCGCCCGAGACTCGTCGAGCCAGACCAAGGCGTCGGATGACGCGCGTGCCGCCTCGACCTGGACCTGGTTGATCCCTTCACCCCCGAACGTGTGTCCCAACAGCATCCCTACATCGGGGGGCGAGCGGAATAGCAAGGATGGGTCATCACGGATGATCAGACGCTCGTGTTGGCCCCACGAGGGCCGCGGTGGGTTGACCCCGCCCCTCATCGATCCTCGCAGCAGGGTTCCGTCGGCCGGCCGCGGAATCAAGCGAGGCGATGTGCGCGACCGCCGCGCCCACGCGGGTCCTCTAGAGAGCCGCATCAGGTCTATCGCCGCGCGCTGCTCGACCGGGATGGCGACACTGCACGTTCGTCGTCGTCGAGCCGTCGCTGCTCGCAACGCTGATGGCCGCGGAGGAGAACGGCGATGGTTTCACCGACGCGCACCGCCCGTCACCATCGCGGTCCTACCTATTGCAGCGGGTGGCCGCGCGCGCGGCCCATCCGTTGGCAGATCACGCGTGGGCGTGTACGGGCTCCCCCCGACGTGACTTCACCGCACAGGTGCAAGTCATCTCCGCCCGATCTTTCTCCGGCGGCCAAAGGTGGTAGACCATCGCAATGACCATCGGGATCAGCACGAGCGTGTTGTAAAGCAGATGTAGCTCGACACGTGAGACCACCACCTGCACGACGCTGGTGGGGACGGCCTTCCCGAACAGGTTGGCACCGACGACCGCCTGCCCGAGCAGCAGCACGTGCTCGATGTGATGCCAGAACTGGATGCCGAGGGCGATGTTCCACCAGGTGCGCGACTTGCCGGTGAATCCGGGCCGAAACAGCATCAAGCCGACCAGCATGATGATCGCGTAGGCGTAATGCAGCCCCTCGGACTTCACCAGCCAGGGCCACCATTGCCCGAGGATGCCCCGTGAGTCGGGACGCGCCCCGTTGAAAGCGAAGATCTGGATCGCTTGGATGATGTGCTCGGCGAGATGGGCGAACACGAGCGCCATGAAGACCCGCAGCGCGATCTTGTGATACCGCCCGTTCAGGTCGTCGATCAGGTTCATCAGACGGCCCTGACCGGCCGGCCGGGAAATGGTTGCCACGCCTTCCATGTCTCGATCCCCCCTCGAGCGACCGAACCGGTCGCCTCCCCTGTGCTCCCCTGACCGGCCCAGCGGCGTAGGATGTATGCAGGCTTCCTGCGAGAATACGCAGGGACCCTGCGCTTTGTCAATCCTCGTCGAGGGTGGATAGATGAGCGAAAGGCGTTTCTCCTGGACCGGGGGCGTGGCAAAACCGGCGCTGACGGCGTCGCTGCGGCGGGTCACCCAGGCGATGGTGGTCGAGCTGGTGAGCAGGATCGAGGCGGCCGGGTACCCGGGGATCACCGGCTCTCATCATCCATTGTTCGAGAACATCGACCCTGAGGGGACGCGACTCACCGTGCTCGCGGGGCGCGCGGGGATGACGCACCAATCCATGAGCGAGCTGGTCCAGACCCTCCAGACCCGCGGCTACGTCACCAGGGAACCCGATCCCTCAGACCGGCGGGCACGCCTGGTCGTCCTGACGGCGCTGGGACGCCGGATGGTCCGCCGCGCGCTGCTCGAGATGGGAAGGATCGAGCGTGAATGGATCGCCCTGCTCGCCGATGCAGGGCTCGAGGGAGACCT
This sequence comes from Actinomycetota bacterium, assembly GCA_036397635.1. Taxonomy (GTDB): domain Bacteria; phylum Actinomycetota; class AC-67; order AC-67; family AC-67; genus DASWIP01. The sequence continues at coordinate 11,635 of DASWIP010000044.1, forward strand.
GAAAGCCGCGATGGACGATGCGCTCCAGCGGAAGGCCGGTCGTGGCGTCAGTGGCTGAGGCCGTTGCAGAGCACGGTGATCGTTGCGGTGGAGGTGTTGTTTCCCTGGAGGACCGCGGGTTCCTTGCTCGAGCGAGCGTTCGCGGTGTTCGTGATGTCACCGCAGAAACCCTCGGTGAAGGCTTTGACGCGCACGTTGAAGTTCCCGTCCGGGTCGATACTCGCGACGGTGCACTTCAGCCGCTGACGCCCATCGGTCGTTGTCAGGAATGTGCATTCGGGCCGGACCGGGGCGCCTTGAAACCAGTTGAAACCGGCCGGGAGGAGGTCGTTGACGATAACGTTCGTGGCGACACCGCCCCCGATGTTCTGCACCGAGATGCGGAAGTCTGCTGCCTCGCCGGTGGCGATCGGCGTCGAAACGGCCGTCTTCTTCACGTCCAGATCAGCCGGGACGTTCGCCTGAGCCATGCCGCCCGGAAGAAGCATGACGAACGCAAGCGTCATCATCCCCGCCGTTCCGACCTTGCCGGCCCACCCACGCTGAAGAGCGTGGACACCGTCGCCTCGTCGCATCACGGTCTCCCTCCCACCGGATTCCCACGGGCGCAAGCCTAGGCCGAACCCAGCAGAGCGGATACTGCATCCGCATTAGATATCCTCGCGCGCGCTCGGGAAGTGAGCGATCCCCATGCCGACACCGGAATCCCGCCAGAACATCCCGCCCCCGACCAGGCTCGCGTGGGCATCCCACTCAGACGCAGCAAGGGACATCCGCACCGTCGCTTGCCCGGCATCGTCCCGGGGCCCGACCACCACATCTCGCAACGGCAGGTCGAGGCCGGACCCCCAAGCCTTGAGAGCGGCCTCCTTCAACACCCACAGCGCGACGATGTCATCGTCGACCTCCGCGAACTCGCCCGGAGCCAGCAGACGGGGAAGCACGCGGCGCATGCCGCGGCGCGGATGCTGCACGTCGATCCCGAGGGCACCCTCCCAGCACAAGGCCGCGGCTCCCCATCCGGCCGAGTGGCTCAGGGAGATGCGCGGCATCAGGGCGGTCACACCGGCCACGACCAGATCGGGACGACCATGCTCGCCGGGACGAGCAGCGATCCGGCCCGGAGCCACGTCGGCGAACGCGTCCTCTTCGCTCACGAGCAGCTTCAGCGCCAGGCGGGATGCGAGCCGGTCGGCCACCGACCGCTCGGAGAGGGCCTCGAGCCCGGCGATCTCCTCGGGAGCGAGCCAGGAATCGGCGACACGACCGGACGACCAGGCCGCGAGCTGCTCGGGGCGGATCCAGGCGATGCCGATCGATGCGCCGTTCAGGGTGATCCGTCGCCGCTCGCCGATCAAGGGCAGTTTCCGATCCTCTGTCATGGATGTGATCCAGGCCATCCTCGGATGGCTGTCGGGACGCTGCGCCTAGGGTATAGATCTGTCCTGATCGTCCGGGTGACCTTAGTCCCGTTCGAGTTACGCGCGACGAAAGGACCCTTAAGGCACGTCTGAGGCAGGTCGATACCTCAATCAGATCTTTCGGGCGAACCTCTTGGGGAGGGCGTGATTGCTCGTCCTCCTCCCTGTTCGCAGATCGCAGGACCAGGGGAGGGCGGACGGATGCGGTGGAAGGGCGTCACCATCGGCAAGTTTCTCATCGCCCTCCTGACGGTCGCCCTCGTCTCGACGATCGCCCCCGGCGGTCGGCAACCTGCCGCGCCAGATGGGTGCGCGAGCCCACAGGGCTGTTCCGTGGCCAAGCGCCGCCCCCTAGAGCGGCTCAGCACACCCGACCCGCGAGCGGCCAGCGACCAAGACCGCACCTTCGCGCTCGCCGGCGACGGCGCCGACCGCGTGAGGTCGATACAGGCGCTCGCCTGGGATCAGGATGCTCCCCTGCGGGAGGCGTCGACGACCAGCGAACCTACTGAAGCTTCGGCGACCGACAGCTTCAGTGCCGGAGTCGAAGCGATGTCGGTGAGGACCCGCCTGCTCGGAGTCGAGGCGGCGATCGGCGCGGAGATCCTCAGGACCGGGGAAACCTCCGGCGCCGTGGCGGATCCCGGAGCAGCGCTGTTGCTGCGCGATCCCCTACCCGAGTTCAGCGACCCTCCCCTGCCCGCGAGTCCGACCGGGGGCGTGTACGGACCCCCGAACGTTGCGTCTAACTGCTCGATCGACGTGAGTGCGCAACTGAACACCTGGATGGCGTCGATCCCGGACAACTCGACGATCATCTTCGAGCCCGACGGCTGCTACTTGGTCCAGGACCGGTTGTCGCTCACCGACCGCAGAACCCTTCTGATCGACGGACAAGGCTCGCTGTTTCGACGGACCGAGCTTTCCACCGGCCTTTGGCTGGAGCCGAACACCGGAGGGAACCGCCATTGGCGATTCTACGGTGGGAGCGACATCACCGTCCGCAACATCGCCGTCGAAGGCACCAATATCGACGACCCGAACTGCAGCGGCGTCGTCGGCGCCGAGTACGGCGCCCCGGGTTATGCGTGTTACGTCGTGAACATGGAATTCGAACACGGCATGTCCTTCCACGGCATCCAAGGGCTCCGTGTCGACAACGTTCAGACCATTTCCACCTGGGGGGACGGCCTCTACTTCGGCCCGTACCAGGGGCTCGCGACGAAGAACGCCACGATCACGAACGTCCAGATCGACCTGAACGGGCGGCAGGGCATCGCCCTATCCGGCGCTGATTCGATCCTGTTCGATGATGTCAGCATCCTGCACTCGCGTCGCGCAGGCTTCGATCTCGAGCCCCCGCCGAGTTACGTCCGCAACATCGAGATCCGTAACTCCTACATCAACTCATTCCTGCTCGCGTTCGCATCCGCCGGCCGGGGAGACGTGTCGAACATCTACATCCATCACAACACGATCGACGCGTCCGGCATCCCGCTGGTGTACGTCAATGCCTCGGACGGCACCCGGCGGTACAACTGGCGCATCGAGTACAACACCTCGTTGCGTCCCCGGGGATCACCGCAGGCGACGATGCTGTTCTCGAACGTCACCGGCGTGATCGTGCGCGGGAACACCTGGCCCGTTCACACGACGCAGTCGCGCAAGGCCGTGGAGTTCCGAGGCGCTCTCGGGACGCTGATAGTCCTCGACAACGACTTCACCGGGGCATGCTGGGCGTACAACCGCGACGCGACGACGAGCGGAGTCTTCGCGAGCAACAACGTCATCTCAACGAAGGGCTGCTAGGTCATCGGCCGGTCTGTGCGGTCCGCTGGATGCGATGGATCGCAGAGGTCACCCCCCGCTGATCGGCTGCGCTCATCTCCGACCACAGGGGAAGCGTCAGCACCCGATCGGCGGCCCACTCGGTGGCGGGCAGCCGGTGCCCGTTCAACCCGCGATACGCCTTCATCCTATGGATCGGAGGCGTGTAGTAGCGCCGGGTGTCGATGCCCTCCACCTTCAGAGCCGACCCGAGCTTGATCGAGTCCATGCCGAACGACTCCGGCTCGACCAGGATGACGAAGTCCTTGAAGGTGCTGCGATCCTGATCGCGGACCAGAGGGAACGTGATCCCAGGGATCTGCCCGAGCCCGTCGCGATACGCGCGCGCGATCTCGTTGCGGGACCCAACACGCGCCTCGAGACCCTCCAGGGAGGCGAGGCCGATCGCGGCGTGGAACTCGGACATGCGCGCGTTCAGGCCGACGAACAAGCAGTCGTAGTCGCCCGGGTTCGCGTAGTCGCGCCCGATGCGGCAGCGCTCCGCGAGCAGATCGTCGTTGGTCGCGATGATCCCTCCCTCGCCGGCCACGACGAGCTTGGTGGGCGTCAGACTGAAGACCTCGGCGTCGCCCCATCCACCCGCCGAGACGCCGTCGCGGCGGGTACCGAAGGCGTGTGCGGCGTCGAAGAACAACCTCACGCCGGCCGCGCGCGCGGCCTGTGTCAGCCCCTCGACATCGCACGGCGTCCCGAACGTATGCGTCGCCAGGATCGCGGAGGTTCTGACCCCTGCCGCGCGCGCGGCCTCACTCGCGGACAGGGTCAAGCTCTCGCGATCCACATCGGCGAAGACCGGCCGCAGTCCGTTCCATGCCACAGCGTGCGCCGTAGCGGCGAACGTGAACGAGGGGATCACGACATCGCCGGTCAGATCGGATGCGCGAAGGACCAGCATCAACCCGGCCGTGCACGACGCCACGGCGACGCAATGCCGTACCCCGAGGTAGTCGGCCGCGCGCGCCTCCAGCTCGCGCACGTACGGACCGTTGGTGAGCATCCCGCTTTCGAGGATGCGCTGGATGTCGGCCGTGACCCTCCCGGCGTCGGGGACGCTGGGACGGGCGACCGGGAGGCCGCCGGGGAAGATGGGCGAACCGCCCATGATCGCCGGGAGATCGGCTGATTCAGACAAGACCATGACCTGGTCCTCCTTGTTCGATGCGAGACGACGGCGATCCCGTCGCGGTCGTAGCGTCGGGACCTGAGACACCGGCTCCGTCGAGGAACCGCCGGTGCCACAACTCGAAGTTCAGCAACAGCCACAGATGCGTATCCCACACCCGGCGGCCGTCGGCGTGCTCGCGGAGCAGCCGTTCGACGACACGAGCATCGAAGTAGCCACGACGTGTGGTGCGCCCGTCCAGCAGTACCTCCGCGGCGAACGAGCGCAGCTCACCCCGGAACCACGGATCGATGGGAACCGAGAAGCCGTGCTTGGGCCGACGCAAGACCTCGGGCGGCACCAGCTCGCGAACGGCGCGCTTGAAGATCCGCTTCGTGGACCAGCCACGGATCTTGTACCGACCGGGGATCTGGAACGCCAGCTCGACCAGACGGTGATCCAGCAGCGGCAGGCGCGCCTCCAAGCTGCTCGCCATGGTGGCCTTGTCGGTCTTCTCCATGTAGTCGTCGGCCAGCCATGTCTTCAGGTCCACGTACATCAGGCGGTTCAGATGATCCGCCGCGAGATGCTCGCCGAGCCCCGCGTAGTGCTGCGGATACGCCCCAGCCGGGTCGTGGCCGTCCAACGATCCGAGCACCTCGGGCCGGAGCAGCTCCGCGCGCATCTCCTCGTCGAAGACCGCGAGCCACGAGGCGTACCGGCGTCCCGCATCGTGGATCGGCAGGGTGCGCGCGGCGCGCTTGAGGCGACGGAGGCGAGGCAACCGCTCGAGCGCACCCGGGATCGCGGTCCCCGTCAGCACGCGCGGCAGCCGCCGGTACAGCGAGCCCATACCGTCCGCGGCGTACCGGCGGTACCCGCCGAACAGCTCGTCTCCCCCGTCGCCGGTCAGCACCACGGTCACGTGCTCACGCGCGAAGCGGCTCAGCAGATAGACCGGGAACCCGGCCGGATCGGCGAAGGGCTCGTCGTAGTGATAGACGAGCGACTCGAGCGCTCCCGCCAGATCGACGTGCTCGGTGCGCAGCTCGTGATGCTCGGTCCCCAGGAACGCCGCGACCCCGCGCGCGTCCTCCCGCTCGTCGTAGGCGCCACCGACGTCGAACCCGAGCGAGAAGGTCTTGACGGGTCCGGTCGCGTGCCGGCGCATCAGCGCGACGACGGCGCTGGAATCGACGCCGCCGGACAGGAACGCGCCGACCGGGACGTCGGCGACCATGCGGCGCTGCACCGAATCGTCCAGCAGCTCGCGGATCCGCTCGGCGTAACCGTCCTCGTCGAGCTGCTCGCCCTCACCGAGCTGCGGCTCGTCACCGACGTCCCAGTAGCGCCGGACGCGAACATCGCGGTCACCGGCCAGCAACACGTGGCCGGGGAGAAGCTTCCGCACCCCGCGGTAGATCGTCTGCGGCGCGAGGCTGTGGCCGAACGCCAGGTAGTTCGCCAGCCCGCGCACGTCGAGGTCGCGCGGCACGGAAGGATCGGCCAGGATCGCCTTGATCTCGGAGGCGAACACCAGCCGCTCGCGGTCGACGTAGTAGTACAGCGGCTTCTCGCCGATCCTGTCCCGCGCGAGCAGCAACGTCCCGGCGCGCCCGTCCCAGATCGCGAAGGCGAACATGCCGTTGAAGTGAGTCAGCGCCTCGGTGCCCCACTGCTCGTACGCGCGCAGGACGACCTCGGTGTCGGTGCGTGTCCGGAATCGGTGGCCTTTCGCCTCCAGCTCGGCACGCAGCTCCCGGAAGTTATAGAGCTCGCCGTTGTAGGCGATGACCCGTGACCCGTCGTCGTTGACGATCGGCTGGTGGCCACCCTGCAGGTCGATGATCGACAGGCGGCGCGCGCCGAGCAGCACGTCGCCGTTGCTCCAAACACCCCGATCGTCCGGCCCGCGATGCGCGAGCACGTCGACCCCGGCCGCCGCATCAGCAGGGATCGGCGCGCCGTTCCAGCGCAGCTGGCCGTAGATGCCACACACGGTGCGCTCAGCCTCCTTCGATGCTCGAGGTATGCCGCGTCCACAGGTGGATCGCCGCGGCAAAGGCCGCCGCGCACGCGGCCGCCGCGACGGCAAGCCCCGCCGCAGGCGGGATGCTCGCGACGAGGACGCCCGCACCCGCACATACCGCGCCCCCGATCCAGAACCCGAACGTCACGCGGCTGCGCGCGTGTCGCGCCGCGAGCAGGTCGTAGGAGTGCAGCCGGTCACCTCGGGTCAATCCCCCCGCGAGCATCCGGCGCGCGATGGTGAAGACCAGCTCGAAGGCGAAGGGCCCGAGGCAGACCCCCGCGGCCATCGCGCCCCGCCAGCCCTCTGCTGCGATCGCGATCCCGGCCAGGCCGGCAAGGGCCGTTCCGATTGCGTACGCACCTCCGTTGCCCATGAAGATCCGCACCGTCGACAGGTTCCAAGCAACGAAGCCCGCGAGACCACCGGCCAGTGCCATCCCAAGAGTCACGCCGGCATGGGCATCCCAGACCGCCGATGAACCGGCGAGGCCGAGCCCGGCGATCGCGGCGAGGCCGCCCGCCAGCCCGTCCTGCCCATCCATGATGTTGACCGCGTTCGCGCACGCAACCGTGATCATGACGACCACGAGCGCCACGACGAGCGGGATGTCGATGCTCGCGACCAGGACGACGCCCGCACCGATCTGCGCGGCGAGCCGCGGCCAGGGCGGCAGCGGCGCCGCGTCGTCGATCAGGCCGGCCGCCAACGCGAGCCCGACGGCGATCATCAGCCATCCGGACGGCAGCGTGCCGGCCAGCCACAACGCGGCCGCGGCGGCGAGGATCGCGGCCGGTCCACCGACCAGGGGCACCGGGCGGTCGTGGATCTTCAACGCGCCGGATGCGGGCCGATCGAGCAGGCCGGCGGCCACCCCCACCCGCCTGACGGCAGGTGTGGCCGCCAGCGCTAGGCCGAACGCGAGAGCGAAGCGCATCTGATCACCCACACATTGCTCGGGCGCGCGTCGTGGACGACCACGTCGCCGCGCCGTTCGAATCCGATCCGTTCGAACATCCGGTTGCTCGCCGCGTTGTCGGCGCCGACGAACGCTTTCACTTCGGAAGCACCGCGCTCCGCCAGCGCGGCAACAAGCTCACGCCCCAACACCCGGCCGAGGCCTTTCGACCGGTGCTCCGGCGCGACCGCGATGAACGCGAGCTCGGGATCGGGCAGCGCGCGCGTGGCCTCGGGGTAGCGCGCCGATTCGAAGAATCGGCGCGCGATACCAGGCCGCGCCAGCCGCGGCGCGATCGCCACCCCGGCAGAAAGGCCGTAGCGCCGCAGGAACCGCGCGCGCAGCGCAGCGAGCGACAGCGCGCCCGCCGTGTACCCGATCACCCTTCCCTGCTGCTCGAGGACAAGGACGACCGAACCCGGATCTTCGATGTGCGCGAGGTACAAACGCCGCAGGAACGCCTCACCGAGCTTGGGCAGGAACGCGTCGGTGTAGACCGCGCGATGCAACCTCGCGATCGCGCGGGTATCGGTGGCCCGCGCCGGTCGCAGCCTGATGCCTCTCGAGCCTTCCGCGATCGTCAGAGCCCGGCCGCCGGTGAGCGCCGCGGTTCGATCCAGCACCACGCCAATCACGCGCTGCTCGTCGAACCGTTCGCAGGCGCGGGCGCGCGCCGCCGCGCCGAGGTGCGACCGCAACCCGGCGTCCTCGACGAGGCGCTCGATCGCCTGCGCCAAACGCGCCGGATCCCGCGGGGGCACGAGCAGCGCCTCTCGCTGGTCGCGCGCGACTTCGCGGCAACCCCGGATGTCGGTCAGCACCATCGCCTTGCCCATCGCTGCGGCTTCGATCGCCGAGCGCGGCATCCCCTCGCGCCATGACGCGAGCACGAACACCTCCATCAGCGCGAGCAGCTCCCGCACGTCGTTCCGCCATCCGGCGAACAAGACGTGTTCGCCGGATGCAGCCATCTCTTCAGCGGTGATCGCATCCCATTTCTCGTCGTCGGGATCCCCGACGACGAGGAACACGACTTCTGGACGCGCTGCTCGCACCGCGCGCGTCGCTTCGAACAGCTCCCGGTATCCCTTCTCGGCGACCAGCCGGCCGACCGCGCCGACGACGACCGCCTCCGGCGCGATACCCAGCTCGCGACGGAGAGCAGCGACGCGCTGCTGGGACACGGCAGCGGGATCGAAGGCGCGAAGGTCGATGCCGTTGCCCAGCAAGGCACTGCGATGCGCGGGGACGATGCGCGCGCGCCGGGCCCAGTCCAGGTCCTCCTCGCTCTGATACAGCTCCAGGTGCGAGCAGCGCGCGGCCAGCCACTCGGCGCCGAGCACGGCCGCACGACGCGGGAAACGATCCTGCGGCGTCGCGTACAGCCCGTGGACAGTGTTGACGATCGCGGGCGTACGCGCGACGCGCGCGGCCACCCTGCCGAGCACGCCGGGCTTGGGGTTGTGCGTCTGTACCAGGTCGAAACGCTCGCGCCGCAGGATCCGCACCAGCGATCCGAGCGCGCGGAGGTCGGCGCGAAGATCCCATCCGCGCGTCGCACCGGACCATGCGATGTGGCGGATGCCTTCGGCTTCGATCTCGGGCACGAACGGTCCCGGCGCGCTGATCGCGGTCACGTCGTACCCGGCGTCGCGCAGCGCGCGCAGTTGCGGCAGCAGCAGGTACCGATGCGTCACGTCGGTGGTGGCGACGTGGGCGACGCGAACGGGGCCGCTCATCGCGACTCCGGTGCCCGCCAGGGGCCACGGCGCAGGGCCCGGTACAGATACGCCTCGCCGTCGAGCAGCCCCGCGGTCTTCGCGCGGAACAACCATTGGCCGTCGCTTCGCAGCACCGGCAGCCGGCCGAGGCGATAGGGGTCCAGGCGCCCTCGCCGGTTGGTAGACCATGCGAGCGCCGCGCTGTCGAAGATCCGCCGCGCCGCCCGCTCCGCCGGAGCCGACGCGACCGCGAAGGGGTAGGCGAAATGCCGGCACTCGACGCCCAGCCGATCCTCGATCAGATCCTTGGAGCGACGCATCTCGTCTTCGGCCTCCCGCTCGGAGGCGCGGGCAAGATCGATATGGCTGTGCGTGTGGGATCCGACGGTCACCAGGCCGCTCGCGACGATCTCTCGCAGGTGGTCCCAGGTCAGCCCTTCGGGCGCCGACCCGTTCCCGTTGGCGACCAGCCCGGTCGCCAGGTACAGCACCGCGGGAACCCTGTAACGCACGAGCAGCGGCAGCAGCTGCTCGTAGAAATCCAGGTAGCCGTCATCGACGGTGATCACGATCCCGCCGGCTCCGTCGAGCGCGTCGTCCAGCGTGATCGGATGATCCTTGCGAACGACATGAGCGAGCTGCCGCTCGAACGCGCCCGTCGGCATCTCGATCTCTGCGCCGCCCTCGCCGAGCCGGTGATAGAGCAGGATCGCCACGTCTCCGGGACGCCGCCGCGTCACCAGGCCGGCCGGGAGCACCATCGCCTTCGCGGCCTTACGCGCGAGACCCACCATGCTCACCTCGCTTCGCCGGTCGCGGCATGCACAAGATCATCAGGAAGAACGGCAGGAGCTGAACGCGCTGCCGGGTCAGCAGGCCGAAGTTCGCCAGCGACGAATACGCGATGATGAACATCCCCGAATAGGCGAGCGCGTAGGTCGCGTAGGGGAGCCGCCTCAGATTGCGGAACGCACTCGCGATCCCGCGGAAGCGCGTGAGGGTCAGCATCAGCAGGAAGGCTCCCTCGATCGAGGCGACGAGCAGGCCGATACTCGTTGCCTCGAACAGGAACGGCCGGAACAGCACGGTGACGATGGCGAGCGGAGCGCTCGCGGGTGACTCGATGATCGAGGGGACGAAGAAGGTGGAACCGCCGGTGGCAGTGCGATCCGCCGTCGCTTCGAGCGCCGATTGGATGCCCGTCAGGGAGGTGAGACCATCCTCGGTCTTCAACGCGTCGGAGATGAAGGTCGTCGCCTGGGACAGCAGGAACGCGGCTCCGACGACGACGGTGACGATGACCGCGCCGCGGGCCACCGGGGAAACACGCCGATCGCCTGCCTTCGCGCCGCCGACGACATAGGCGATCGCGATCGCGATCCCCACGATCCCGGCCATGTGAGGACGCACGACCAGAACACCTGCGAGCCCGGTGCTCGTGATCGCCAAGCCGCGAACGATGCGCCCGGTGAACAGATGCGCAACACCGAGGGAGGCGATCCCAAGCACGAACACCATCCAGGACTCCTTGCCGATGCCCGAGGGCCAGAAGAGCATCGAGGGGAGGAAGAACAGCAGCCTGGCGTACGAGCGCGAGCGCCCGCCCGGCACCGTCATGACGAACGCGCGGTAGAAGCCGAACAGGCCCCAGAACGCCAGCCATGAATAGATCAGGTATCCCCCGAGCAAAGTCGGTCCGGTGAACGTGTAGATGATCCCCGTGAGCAACCGGATGAACATCGTGTCGGTGTAGAAGGGCAAGCCCGGATCGAAGTCCCCGGCTCGGAACCCCGCGGCGATCTTCGCGCCCCCATTGTGATAGCCGCTGGCATCGGCGCCGGCGGCGCCGTAGATCCCGAAGGACACATACTGTCGCGCGATCGACCCAAGCAGCTTGACCAGCAACGCACCCGCCAAGAGCCAGAACAAGCGCATGTCGCCCTCTCGCTTCGCCTGCCGGTGCAGCGCCGGGAGCGAGATCATGAGCAGGATCGGGCCGAACAGCGCGCCTCCCCACTCGTCGTACGTTCCCCGAGCCATCAGCAGCGCGACCAGCACGGCGTAGCACGCGACGAAGAGAAGGCCGCCGGTGATGACCACGCCCTCTGAGAGGCCACGCGATCGGACACGTTGCCGCGGCCGATGCCCACGCGCGCTCCCGGCGGTGGGCGCCGACGTGCGAAGGCCGGCGCTCACGAACCATCACCCGCTCCGACCCCAGGAAGCAGAGGACGACGCAGAACCGTCGTCGCCGCCAGCAGCGCGACCACTCCTACGAGCACCGCACCGGTCACCGCCGCCGACAAACGATCCCTGATGCCGACGATCCTCGACGCGACGAAGACCACGGCAAGATGGGCTCCGATGAGCCATAGGGTGGATCCGAGGGAGGCGGGATGTTCCCGTCGCCGCATCAGGAGCGCGGCCAGAGGTTCGACGACGAAGATCCCCAAGCACGCGACGCCACCGATGATGGCGCTCTCGCGCGACCGGCCACCATGGGCGATGATCCATGCGAGCAAGCCGACGCTCGCGGACGCGCCTGCCGATCCCAACCGGGCGACGGCGAACGGGAACCCCAGCAGTGCGACGGGCACCATCACGCCGAGCAGCACCAGCGCCTCTTCGGTATCCGGCACGGTCGCATAGATCCCGAGCATCGTGGCGGCGAGCATCGTGACCGTGATGCCGCCGGCTCCCCTTCTCCGATCCAGATCCCCGACGAGGGCGCCTCCCACCACGATGCCGACACCGATCAGCGCGCGCGCCCAGGGTTCTGCGAACGGGATCGCCCGTTCCGCGATCATCCACGCGCCGGGGATCGTGAGCAGCGGCCACAGGGGACGCACCGCTCGCGGCAGCTCCCGGCCCAAGAGAGACCCTGCGAGCAGGGCGCCGATCCCGATCGCGAGCCATGCCGAGGGATGCTCGACCCAGAAAAGGCCGGCGGTCCCTGCGGCCGCGAACGCGATCCCCGCGAGCGGGGCAGGCCGCGCCCGGCGCCGCATCGCGACGGCCAGCAGAGCCGCGATCGATGCCGCGCCCACGCCCAGCAGGACACCACGGTGGAACCCGGGCTGGCTGAGGAAGAAGAAGGGATCCGACACGTCAGAACAGCTCCAGGTCGCCGACCGACAGCCGCCAACTGGCGAGATCTGTCGGATCCGGGGTCACAGGACGCAAAGGGTTCACGACCAAGGTGAGCCCGCCGGGTGGCCGGACGAACATCGAGCGCCGCGCGGCGCGCGCGCCCGTCGATCCATCCCAGAAGTGTCCCGTCACGTGATCGACCCGAGCTGCGCGCGCCACCGCGCGCAACAGGGTTGCCGCGGCGTGCCGGTCGCCCGGCGGAACGAGCACTTCGGTCACGGTGGCTTCGACGAGTCCACGTCGCGGCCGGACCCGGAAGATCGCCAGCCCGCGGAGAGAGCCGGCGTCCTCGTGCCGCACCACGTGGTAATCGATGCCCGGGACGTCTGCATAGCGCCACCGGAGATAGGCCGCGCTCCGGTCGGTGCGTAGCCCGGTCCGTCCGCCGGCCTCGGATGCAACCGCTTCAAGCAGCGATCCGATCGGCGCCTCGTCCCCCAGCCCGTCGCGCGCAAGCGCCGCATCCACCGCGGGCGCCGGCGGTGACTCCCCACCGTCCTTCCGATATCTCGCCGCGAACCTGATCGGGCGCCGCACGCGGACGGCGATGGGGACGCTTCCGACCATCTGCCACCCCAGCTTCAGGTACCCGGGGAGGCTCTTCGAGTTCGGCGTGTTGAAGACCAGATCGACCTCGTCGCGGAGCGCGTCCAGCGCCGCCCGCGTGAGCCGCGAGAAGACGCCGCGGCCCTGGTGGTCCGGATGGGTCGCCGTATCGACGGCTCGCACGCCCAACACCGGGCGGTCACCGACCAGGAACCGCCAGCGCAGGAATGCGCGCAGCCCGGCGATCTCGCCGCCGGTCTCGGCGAGCAGCATGAACGACCGCCCGAACGGGTTCGCGTGGTGCTTCCACCGGAAGAAGTCGACGGGGAAGCCCTCGACCGGCGCATCGCCCAGAGACACGCGCAGCATCTCCAGAACCGCATCCTCGTCGGCCGGCTCGTACCGCCGGAACGTATAGGCCGGCGCTTCCAGCGATCCGCTCATCGCGCGATCACGTCCTCGTACAGGGACCGGTACCGGGAAGCCACCACGGCGACGTCGAAGGTCTCCAGGCAGCGCGTCTTGGCGGCGATGCCCATCCGCTCGCGCGCGGCCTCATCGTCGAGCAGCGCCGCGAGCCCCGCGCTCAGCTGCTCGGCGTCGAAGGCACGAGCCAGCACGCCGGTGTCACCGTCGACCACGACCTCGCCGATGCCGCCGAGGTCGTAGGACGCGACCGGCACGCCGGCCATGCCCGCCTCGATCAGCGCAGCGGGCATCCCCTCCGTCGCGCTCGCGAGCAGCACCACGTCGGATGCCGACAGCAGGTCGGCGACGTCGGAACGGCTCCCGAGCAGCAGCACCCGGTCCCGCAAGTTCCGTTCCTGCACGAACGTCTCGACGTCCCCGCGTAACGGGCCGTCGCCGGCCAGCAGGCAGACCACGTCGGGACGGTCGCGCATGACGCGCTCCGCGATGCCGAGCAGCCCGACCGGGTCCTTCTCCCACGTGAACGCGCCGAGCGACAGGATCACCCGCGCGCCCGGCGCGACGCCGAGCCCTTTCCGGGTGACCACGCGTCCTACGGTAGGACGGAGTCGCGCGCCGTCAACCGCGTTGGGGATGGCGACGATGCTCGAGGCCGGCAGGCCGAACGTCTCGATGGTCTGGAGCCGAACCGCGTCGGCGACGGCGACGGTCACGGTCGCGAGACGCATCAGGCGGCCGTATCCGATGCGAGCCAGCGGGCGATCGCTGTAGCCGTGCGCGGATCCGATCCTGCGGTAGACCAGGGCACCTCCGCTGATCCCGCGTGCCGCGATCGCGTACTTCAGCGGCTCTCCGCCATGTGCCTGTACGACATCCGGTCGCCACGACCGGAACAGGCGCCGGAGCGCGCGCACGGCCGGCATGCTCAACGGGCCGCGGCCGCCGTTCGCTCCCAGTAGGTCGATAGGCGCCGAGAAATGAACCGTCGGACCTACGGCCTCGCGGAGGATCGCGACCCGCTGCTCGACCCCGTCGAGCGCGCCGACCAGATCGGACGCGAAGACCTCGGCGCCGCGTCGTTGCGCGCTTGCGACCACGTGGAGCACGCGCATCTCAGGAACCCCCACCGGCGACGGTGCGATACAGCTGCTCGGTCCGCCGGACCGCCGGCGTCAGGTCGAAGTCGGCTGCGCGAGCAGTCGCCGCGCCCGCCATCTCGCGACGCAGCTGCTCGTCACCGAGCAGCCGTCCGATGGCGTCGGCGAGCAGGTCGGGGCGCTCCGGTGGCACCAGCAGCCCTTCGACCCCGTCGTCGATCGCGTCGACGATCCCCGGCACGCGGGTACCTACGATCGGCAGTCCCAGGCAGACCGCCTCCATCAGCGCCACGGGCAGCCCTTCGTAGAGAGACGACAGCACGAACACGTCGTACCCGGCCATGGTCTGCGCGGCATCCTCGCGGTACCCCAGCAACATGAACGCGTCGCCCAGCCCGAGGGACTCGTGTAGGTCGCGGATCTCGTTCTCGAGCGGACCCTGACCGACCGCCACGAAACGAGCACGGAACCCCGCATCCAAGACGCGGCGCGCGGCGGCCAGCAGCGTCGGGTAGTCCTTCTGCGCGCGGAGGTTGGCGACCGTGCCCACCACGATCTCGTCCGGCGCGATGCCAAGCTCGGCGCGGATCTGGTCTCTCTCGAGCAGCGCGCGGCGTACCGCGTCCGGCCGAACCCCGTGCACGACCACATCGACCGTGCGCGCGAGCCGACCCGGGATCGATTCCCGGACGGTCCGCGACACCGCGATGTGGGCATCGTCGAGTGAGAAGGTCACGGCGTTGAGGATCCGCGTCGGCAGCGCGTAGCCGGACCAGGGGACGTGCTCGGTCGAGACCACGTGCGGGCGCGCGCGCCGCGGCATCGTACGCACGACGATCCTCGCGATCGCGGCGACGTAGGGTGAGTGAACGTGCAGGACATCGAACCGGCCCCGCACCAATAGACCTCGCAGCCGGCGTGCCCACGAGAGGTTCCACTCGCTGCCCGCATCCAGGCAATGAACCTTCATCCCCTCCCGCTCGAGGTCTCCTCGCAGGTGTGATTTCCACGGCAGCAGATACGCCGCTTCGTACTCGAACGCATCGCGATCGCGGATCCCCGCTGCCAGGCTGAGCAACCGCTCGGCGCCGCCGGGGCCCAGGCCTTTGATCAACCAGAGCACGCGCATCCTCCCGCCGCGGAACGGGCCCGCTCCGGCGGCCGCTCGTTGGAGCCGCGGCGGCGCGCTCACAGCCGTATCACCCGCCGCCGCCGGTCAGACCCGAAGGCATTGCGCGCGTCGAACAGCAACTGCGCATGCTCTTCCACCCAGCCGAGGTCGTAGGCCCCCTGGGGCGCGAGCAGCGCGACGCAATCCGCCGCCTGGACCGCTCGCTCGGTCAGGTCGATCCGCATCAGGTGCGCGCCGTCGAACGGGAGCGAGGACACCGAGGGATCGTGGAAGCTCATGCGCGCGCCGCGCCGAACGAGGTTCGCGATGACTCGCAACGCCGGCGCGTCTCGCACCTCCAGGTCTCCGCCCTCACCGGAAACACCCAAGACCAATATCTGCGCGCCCTTCACCGCCTTGCGCGCATCGTTGAGCGCGTCGGCGATCCGGGATGCGACGTAGTTGGGCATCTCGGCGTTGATCTCCAGCGCCTGATCGAGGATCCGCAGCGGACGGCGTCCGTTGAGCTCGACCTCGACGTTCGGCGCGCCGATACCCGGCGGCGGGCGATACCCGGCGACCGGCGCGCCACGCTGGAACGGCTCGAAGCCGAGCGACCGAGTGGATGCGGCCTGCAAGACCTCCCACACATCGATCCCGGCCTCGTGGCACACCACAGCAAGCTCGTTGACCAGCGCCGTGTTCACGTTGTGGAAAGCACCATCCAGCAGCTTCGCCAACTCAGCGGCGCGGCTCGATGACACGGCGATCACGTCGTCCCACAACTGACCGTAGAACAGCCCCGCAACACCGGTGGCCTCGGGCGTCACGCCACCGACCACCTTCGGTGAAGGCGGACCGCCACGCGGATCATCCGCCTCGGCGGCAGGCCGGGGCGGGGAACACGCCAGCAGGAAGTCGCGTCCCCCGACGCAGCCGTTGCCTTCGAGCAGCGGCAGCACCACTTCTTCGGTGGCACCCGGGAACGGCGCCGACTCAACCACAACGAGTCGTCCCCGGCCGAGGAACTTACCTATCTGCCGGCATCCGTCGATCAGTGGCACGAGGTCGGGCAGCTCATCGCGGAGAGGCACGGGGACGCAGACCACCAGGACCTCGGCGTCGGCGAGGAGTTCGGGGTCCGACGTGAACGACAACCGGCCGGTCTCCCTGATGGAGAGGAAACGCTCCTCCTGGATACCCGCGCCGTTCGCAGAACCCGCGGCAAGCTGCTCGATGCGCGTTCGGGACCGGTCGTACCCCGTCACCGTGAACCCGGCCTCCACCACGGCGCACGCCAGCGACAGACCAAGAGCGCCTTGGTCGATGATCGCAACGTGTGCCTGCCGTCGCAGGATGCGGCGACGGAGGAGAGCCGTCGTTCTGATGGGAGCCTCCTGGGATTACGCTAGGCGGGGAAAACCCTTGGGTCTCCGTCCGGTCGTTCCGTTTGCCGGTCTGTCTGCTCCGCGGTCGCGGACGGTGCGTGGTCGCTCGCCGGCGGGTCCTCTCCGCCGTCGACGCTTTCATGCGGAGCCTCATGCGAGCCATCGCCCGCTTCCGCTCCGTTCCGCTCTGGACGACGGCCGCGCCGACGAAGTCGCCCGGCCGCGCGCTGGGTCGGAGAATCGAGGGATCCGTTGAGCACGACTCCTGCGATCGGTGCCCCGACGTTGGCGAGCAGCTCGCTCGCCCGTTCCGCGAGCTCGGAGGAAACCTTCCCGGCGCCGGCGACGATCAGCACGGAGCCCACATCGTTCAGCAAGTACGCCGAATCGCGGGCTGCGAGGATCGGCGCAGCGTCGATGATCACGAAATCCGAGCGCAGCTGCGCTTCTCGCATGGCGCGACTCATCGCAGCTGAAGACAGCAGCTCGGAGACTCGCTCGGGCTTCGCGCCGCTGGTGACGATACGCAGCCCCGGGATGGCCGTGTCTCGCACCACCGGGTCGAGCGTCGGACGGCCGCGCTGGGCATCGTGGAGCGCCTCGCTGAGCCCGGGCTGGTCCGGGAGATCGAACGTCGGGTGCAGCGCGGTGCTGCGGTAGTCCGCGGAGATCAGCAACACCCTCTTGCCCATCTCGGCGAGACCGGCGGCGAGGTTGACCGCCACGGTTGTCTTCCCCTCGCCGTGTGATGCGCTCGTGACCAGGATCGGGTCGGACGCATCGGTCGACGACGAGTCGCTGCCGTTGCCGTTTCCGTTCATGAACTCACGGCGCGAGATCGCCACAGCGAGCAGCCCGAACGCATCGGCCGCGGCGGACTGGGGCCGCACGGCCGACACGACCGTATCGCGATCTCGCTTCGGTAGCACGGGGATCTCCGCAAGGACCGGCGCTCCGAAATGATGCTCGGCTTCCTCCCGGGTCCTGACCCGCGTGTTAAGACGCTCCCCGAGCAGCACGATCCCGACACCGAGAACCAGGCCGAGGAAGCCGGAGATCCCCATCCGCAGCGCCCCCGAGGGGACCGCGAGGTTGTAGGCGATCTCCCGGCTCGGCGTGGCGTACGGCTCCTCGACGACGGTCAGCGGGGCCGGCTGGGGAGCGAGCAGCAGGTCGCGCTGAGTCAGGAGCTGCTCGAGCTGCAGGACCTTGGCCTCCCGGCGTGAGTTGGACAGCGCACCATCTCCCAGAGCGGCGATCTGCGCATTGATATCGGCGATCCTGGCGTCGAGGCCCTTGATCGTCTCGCCCGCGAGATCGCTCTCTCGTTCTTCGAGGTAGGCCCGGGTCTGCGTCACGAATGCCTTCGAGATGATGATGGCCTGCTCCGGGTCCCGCGCCGTCGCCGTGATCCTCAGGATGCCCGTGGCGGTGTCCGAGTCGGTACGGATACGAGCGGCCAGCTCCTGGGGGGTTCCCTCGTAGCCGATCTCTTCCGCCGTCCGTTTCGGGATCTCACCGATGGTCACCAGTGTCGCGATGGTCTCGAGGTAGCCGACGGCCCCGGGACGCGATTGAGCCTGCTCTTGGGTCAGGGCGCGAGTCTGCAGCAACACGGTGGTGGCGTCGTAAGAGGTAACGGTGTTCGCCGTCGGCTTGGTCTTGGTCAGGCCGCCGGCCGCCACCGCGAGCACCGCGGCGATGACGATGACGAACCACCGTCGACGGATGATCCGGAGGTACTCGAGCAGGCTCACGCGCTGATCGCCTTCCCGCCGACCCCGGTGACCCCGAACCCCTCGCTGTAGGCGACGGAGGCGGCGGCCTTCTGGTGGGTGACACCGATAGCCTCCCGATGTGCGCCGACGATGGTCCGCGAGGTCATCGCAGATCCGCCACGACACCATCGTCCACGCGTTGCCCCGCGAGCTCTCGCATCCGCTCGGTCAGCTCCTCGCGCCGCCCGTCCCGTGCCAGCGTTTCCAGCTCACGGAAGGTCGCGCGCAGCCTCACGAGCTCCGGGCGTGGAGGACGCGAGACCACGATGGACGGGTGTGCGCTCGGAACAGACTCCTCGTCGGGTACGACGAGCTCCTCGGCGAGCTTCTCGCCGGGACGGGGCCCGGTGACCACGATCCTGATGTCGCGCTCGGGAACGTGGCCGGAGAGCCGGATGAGCTTCTTGGCGAGGCTGAGGATGTTCACCGGCTCGCCCATGTCAAGGGTGAACACCTCACCGCCGGAGGACAGCGCACCTGCTTGCAAGACCAGCTGCACTGCCTCCTGCACGCTCATGAAGTAGCGCGTCATCGTGGGGTCCGTGACGGTGACCGGGCCGCCGGCCCCGATCTGACGCAGGAAGGTTGGGATAACGCTGCCGCGGCTTCCCAGGACGTTGCCGAAGCGCACCGCGCACAGGACGGTGCCGAACCCATGGAAGCCGAGCACGATCCGCTCGGCCAGTCGTTTCGAGATCCCCATGACGCTGACGGGGTTCACGGCCTTGTCAGTGGAGATGAATACCAGCCGCTCCACACCGGTGACGACGGCGGCCTCGACCACATTGGTCGCACCGAGCACGTTCGTCTTCACGGCTTCCTCGGGATGCACCTCCAGGATGGGGACGTGCTTGTGCGCGGCGGCATGGAACACGACATCGGGCTCGTGGCGGTTGAACTCCTCCAGGATCCGCTCGCGGTCGCGGATGTCGGCGAGCAATGACCGCACGTCCACGTCCAGGTCGACGATATCGGCGCGCAGGGAAGCCTCGAGGTCGAAAAGGTGCGTTTCGTCGTGATCCAGCAGCAGCAGCGAGGCCGGCCGGAACGCGAGCACCTGGCGCGCGATCTCGGATCCGATCGAGCCGCCGGCGCCGGTCACCAGGACGCGTCGCCCCTGCAGCATCCCGGCGACGGCTTCCAGGTCGGTCTCGACCTGCTTGCGTCCCAGGAGGTCCTCGATCCGGAGGTCACGGATGTCGCGCGCGGTGACACGCCGACCGCCGACGATCTCATGTACGGACGGAAGCACTCGCAACGGCACGTCGGCTTCCTCGCACAGGGCTGCGACGTCGCTGACCAGGTCCCCCGTCGCCGACGCCATCGCGAGCAGCACTTGGGACACGTGCAGCTTCGCGACCAGCGGTGGGATCGACGACCGCGGACCGAGCACGGGCACACCGTGCAGCGATCGCCCGATCTTGCGGGGATCGTCGTCGACGATCGCGACGGGCTCCAGGCCGAGCTGAGAGTTCCGGATGATGTCCTTCAGCACGATCGCGGCAGCATCGCCGGCTCCGACGAGCAGCACTCGCGTCGGCTCATCCGGCAGGCTCCGGCGACGGAACGCGAAGAGGCGGTTCTGGAAGCGGATCGCGCCGAACGCCATCAACGACAAGGTCGCACCCAGCATCATCACCGAGAGCGGAAGAGGGCGCGAGCGACCGATCAGCGCACCCGCCCCGGCCACGAGTCCGCCGGCGCTCACCCCGGCGATGACCACGCGCCGAGCCTCCTGGACGCTTGCGTAGCGCCACATCTGTCCGTAGAGACCGCTGAAGAAGTTCGTCAGGAGGTGCAGCAGTGCCGCGGCGGGGATGAACACCCAGAACCGATCCCAGTACTGGCCCGGAACGGCACCATCGAAGCGAAGCACCAGGGGCGCCAGATATGCGACAAGAACGACGGCGACATCGAGGATCGCGAGCGGGATGTCGCGGCGCACCGTCGCAACGACCCGAAGCGGAAGCCCCCGACGGACGCGAGGTGCAGTGCCATTGTCCATGCGAACGACCACGCCCCTCCTCGTGGTAGGTGACGGAGTCTAGGGGGACGGCCTGCGCCTCCCCTGCAGCGCCTTGCGTATATTTCGTACAGCCCAGCGCCGACCCGTTCCGAGCCTCAGGAACCGGCTTGAAGCGCCGCTTCGTGGGGCGCGAGCGAGCGGTCGAACCACGCGGCAAGCGTGTCGATCAAGGCCTGCTGATCCTCGGAGGCTCGCAGGTCTTGGAGCGAGTCCCCGGGGAGCGATCTCATCTCGATCAGCGGCGCCCCGCCCGCTCCGCGCAGGGCTTGGATCAGGCGAGGCAGGCTGCCCGCCACCCCGCTATCGGACTCCAGCAACAGAACGTTCGCCCGAGCCGCGACGGCGCGCAGCTTCTCGGCCAGCGGCCCGCCGCGCCCCCGTCCCTTCACGCGCCAGTACAGCAGCCGGGCAGGCCGGCGGAGCCCCGGAACCAGCCGAACCAGGCGGCGCATCGCGAGGGCTCCCCGGCCGGCCGTCCCGACGCGAGCGAGCGGCTTGACGAGCAGGATCGCCACGCTGCTCGCGGACGGCAGGCGGTCGAACGAATACAGGATGGTGCGCGCCCCGAAGCAGTTCCCGGCCAAACCGATCCGCTCCACCCCCAGCACCTCGGACGCGAACGTCGTGACGGCCATCAGGTCGCCGACGTTCGGCGTGCGGAAGCTGAACGTCGGATCACCGGTGCTGTCGCCGATGCCCTCCCATTCGAGTCGCACGGTCGCGAATCCCTTGCCGGTCAGCGCCCGCGCGAGCCTGGTCCACAGCGCGAACCGGTGACTGCGCGGCGCGCCGCCGCCGCCGGGAACCAGCACGACTAGCGCACGCGCGTCGCCATCTGGGACGGTGATGACGGCGGCGCACTGGTGATCGCCCGACGGCACCCACACGGGATACTCGGTCATGATGGCCGGCTCGCCCCCTCGACGTGCACATCGACCCATCCGGTGATCGCGCTCGCGATGCCGGCGGTGAGCTGCGCGAGCGCGTCACTGTAGACCTCGTCGCCGATCTCGTGGAACCGGTGATGCCCGAAGACCCCGGCGGAGCGATCGGTCACGACCGCGAGATCGGCAGCCGTCCCCATGCGGGACCGCAGCGTGCCCAGCGAACGTTTCGCCTGATCCTCCCGCGAGACCTGCACGATCAAGCCGCGAACCAGCGACGGGAGTTCCTCGTCGATGCGCGCGGCCGAGAGCTGTTCGACGGCTGCTCGCGTCAACGAGAAGCCGTTGACGTTCACGCTTCTCCCGTCGTCAAGGGCTGCGCGCGCAGAAGCCATGTCCGCGACGGCATCCGCGCGGACGATGCCGCTCATCACGCTGTACCTGAGGAGGTCACGGAGATAGCGCGCGCCGTCGACCACCGGGTCGATCAGGACGAGGTACGGCAGCGACAGCTCACGCGCTGCACGGGCGGCCACCAGCGCGCCGAACCTTGTGCCCAGGACCCCGATCGATCGCGCACCTGTGGTGCTGCGCAGGTGCGCGATCGCGTCGAGAGTATCGGCAAGATGGCCTGACAGGCTCGAGGGCGATCCGGCGTGTTCGCTGTCGCCGTAGCCCTGGCAGTGGAATCGCAGGGCAGGCGAACCGCCCGCGGCAAGCGCGCGCGAGAGAGCCGTGTCGGTGAGATGGAGATCGAGCTGCTCGGACCCGAATGAGTGGCACAGGACCCAGGCCGTCGGCGAAGGGTCGGAAAGCGGCGCCGCCAGCACCCCTAGCGTCGTCCCCGTCCCTGCACGGAACGAGACGAACGATTCCGCGATCCCGAGATCGAGATCGCGGCGGGTTGCGTGAGCCTGGAGGACTTGCTCGTCGACGGACACTCGTCTCCTCGCAGCGGGAAGCAGCGTCAGGCTACCCGCGGGTGCAAGCGCGGGTGCACGGCGCCCTGACGTATCCCCGCTACGGTGAACGGCCCACGCCCGGTCCGGCGCTGGATCCACCGCAAGTCAGTCGAGCCGTTCGTCCTGCGGCACCTCGGCCGGCGCTGCCGCTGCGCGCCGGCGCGCCATCGACCTGATCTCGCTCCAGCGCATCCCGAACGGCCGCCACCACAACAACCCGGCAAGCCACGCGGCCGATCCGGCACTCACCACAACGACTGCGGGACCCGTTCCGTTGAGGGCGGGCATCGCCACCAGAGCCGTGCACACCCCCAGGATGGCCCACGAATACGCGAGCAGCTTCACCACGTCACGACGGAGCGGCACGATCCCCGCCATCCTCTTGAGCAGGTTGCTCCACGCCAGGTTGACGAACGTG
The DNA here is from genome assembly GCA_036397635.1 of Actinomycetota bacterium. GTDB lineage: Bacteria > Actinomycetota > AC-67 > AC-67 > AC-67 > DASWIP01. The sequence goes on from DASWIP010000044.1 coordinate 34,503, forward strand.
TACGCGATCGTGGTTGACCACGCCGCCCCGGCCGGACCGAAGCGGCGGATCAGCACGAACGCCAGCGACAGGTTCAACACCATCCCGATGGTGGAGTAGACGGCCATCCGCCGGACCGCACCGAGGGCAGCCAGGGTGACCCCGTTCAGGCCGGTCACCAAGGTAACCCAGTAACCGATCGCCAGGATCCGGGCGACCGCATCCATGCTCCCGTACGGCTCGCCGAACAGAAGGGGCAGGATCTGACGCGGAGCGGCCACGAACAGCAGGATCACCGGGAAGCCCAACGCGTATCCCCACTTGGTCACCGACTGGTACAGCTCGTTGAGGCTTTCCCTCCGCTTGTGGACGATGTAGGCGGTGGCGATCGGCACGAAGAGCACGGGGAACGCGGAGAGCCCCCTCGAAGCGGCCTCCGAGATCCGCATGACCGGGGCGTACAAGCCGGTCTCCTCGGGCGACCGCAGGATGCCGAGGAGGACCACGTCCGCGCTTCGCATCGCGAAGTACAGCAGCTCCGTCACGATCAGTGGCACCGAGAAGGAGAGCAGGGCCTTCACGTCGACCCAGGTGGTGTCGGTCAGACGGCCGATCGTGCGTCCCCGCCGGACGAACGAGGCGGTGATGGCAACATCCAGATACGTGGAGACGACCAGACCGATCACATAGGGGGGGAGCGTGTCGACACCGGTAATGAACAGGCCGCCGATGATCGCGATGTCGAACAGCGGCGTCGCTACGCCTATCACGAAGATCCCCGTGAGGTCCCTCCACGCGCGCAGGCCCGCCCAGAGCGATGCTCGCACGCCTGTGGTCAGAACCAGTGGTGCGATAAGGACCAGCGCGGTGGAGGTCCCGAACCCATCGATCGCGCCCGTGACACCCAGGCCGAGGACGATGACCGCTCCGACCATGCCGGTCGGCAGCCCCAGGATCAGCGATCCCTTCAGCAGGCGCATCACGCGGTCGTGCTCGCCCCGGGCCTCGGCGAAGCTCATCATGCGAGCCACTCCGTTGGACAGGCCGAGCCCGGTCACCATCTGCGCCATCGCCGCGATCGATGTCGCAAGCGCCACCGCCCCGTAGCGGCCGGTGCCGAGCGCCCGGGTCATCAGCATCGTGACGATGAGGCCGGATGCCGTCGCCAGGGCCGTCCGGATCAGCGAGGTGACCGCGCCCTGGCTTACCTTGACGAAATCGGCTCGCTCGTCGTGGGGAGCGGCCGCTTGCGCGACCGGGGGAACGCCGACGCTCATCGCCGGCTCCGGCGCTTGATCATCGTCGGGACCCGAGCCGTCCGCGCGCGCGCCGTGCATGAACGATCGACGATCGGCGGTGCGCCTCGAGCCGGACCCGAGCCGGGATCCGCTCGGCGGCTCGCGGATACCCCAGGTCGTGGAGCAGATCTCCCGCGAGTGCGTCGAACAGCAACTGCTCGTCGCGAGGCATCTCCCGCCGCCAATCCCGCATGCCACTGGTCGGCGGCCGGCTGAGGTTGCCATGCGCACCCTGCCACGGCCCGTCGATCTTGCCGAGCACAGAGCCGGCCCGCTCGAAGTACCGCAGCATCTCAGGCTCGAACGACAGGTCCATGAACACGCACAGGTCTCGAACGATCAGCTCAGGGTCGTCGACGAGCTGCTCGTAGCGGACCTCGCGGTACCGCTCAGGACCGAGCCGCCTGCCCGTCTCCCGGCCGCGAGTCACGAATCGGCGCCAGTAGTAGGCAGACTCGGCGATATCCTTGGTCCCCCACGACGACGCGCGGTACGACAGCGCGACGTCGCGGCCGTCACGGATGATGTGCACGAAGCGCGCCTCCGGGAACAGTCCGGCGAGCAGCGGGACGTGCATGACGAAGCCGGGGCTCTTCTCCGCGTACCGCGGCTTGCCGTGCGCCGCCGCGTACGCCGCGTACACGGCCCGGATCGCCGCGGGGAGATCGCGCGGCGCGTCCACGGTCAGGTGGTCGCGGACCTGTTCGATGGGAAGGTTCCAACCCCGGAAGCCGTCGACGATCGCGAGGTCCGCCAGGAAGCGCTCGACGTCCAGGCCGCCGCGCTCGTACCGTCCCCGAGTCCGGCCCAGGCTGACGGCGAACCGCGATTCGTAGGGCACGGCCATGTCGGACCGGGAATCGAACATCGCGAGCAGCAACGTCGTCCCCGACCTGCCCCGGCCGACGAAGAACGGGAAGGCCGGCGGAGTGGTCTTCGAGACCGAGCCGGCGGGGCTCGGCGTTCCGATCGCCTCCATGGCCTCCTCGGTCGCCACAGACACGGCGCGTGATCGCGCCGCCACGGTCGCGCGGTAGGTCAGCAGTGTGCGGGAGCGCGGCATGCGGTGGCCTGCATCGGCGTGCGTATCTTTCCTACGCTGCCGGACCGGAACGGCCGCAGACGACCCCATCGAGATCCGCGCCACGTAGGGAGGCCTACGACGGGTGCAGGATGTACGGACTTGCGCGCGGGGGTAGCGTGCGCGCGTCGACCCTGGGGGATTGCGTCCTGACCACGAACGCGATCGGCACGCGC
>DASWIP010000045.1:0-5483 GCA_036397635.1 Actinomycetota bacterium
CACGCCCGAGCAGCTCGCCGATCCCCGCAACGCGTACGGCATCTCCAAGCTCGCGGCCGAGCAGGCGGGCCTGGCGCTGGGGCGCCAGCACGGCATCCCCACCGCCGCTCTTCGCTACGCCATCGTGCACGGGCCCCAGCAATCGCCGCGCAACGCCTACTCGGGGCTGCTGCGCTCGGCGTGCCTGAGCCTGCTGGCGGGGCGCGCGCCGGTCGTGTTCGAGGACGGACGCCAGCTTCGCGACTACATCGCGATCGACGATGTCGTCGCGGCGAATCTGGTCGCGCTGGATCATCCGGACGCTCCGGGCGCGGCGTACAACGTAGGTGGCGCCCGTTCGTGGACGGTGCTCGAAGTGCTCGAAGCGCTCTCCGAGATCGTAGCCGCGCCGCGCGCGCCGGAGATGTCCGGTTCGTACCGGGTCGGGGACGTGCGGCACACGATCGGGGACCTCACGAGGCTGCGAGCGCTGGGCTGGGAACCGTCGACCGACCTGCGCCGGACCTGGCGGGCATACTGGGAATGGCTCCAGAACCTGGATCTGCCGTCCGGGATCGTGGACGAGGCCTTCGCGCGCATGCGGGCGCAGGGGGTCGTCCGTTCCGTAAGTTCCTGAACGCACCATCCAGGGGTCACGCCCTGGGGTCTGGCGCGTTCGTTGACGATAGAGACAGAAGCGTGTCGGCGCGTCGCGCCGCCGCGCTCGGGGAAGACTCCAGAAGGAGGTGACCAGCGTGACCACGATCGTGGCCCGGGCTCCCGGCCGCGTGTCGCTCGCAGGCGGTGGGACCGATCTGCCCGCCTACTACGAGCGCGCGGGTGGCGCGGTCGTCTCATTCTCGATCGACGCCTACGCCACGGCGCAGGTCTCGCCCCGAGAGGACGGCCTCGAGCTGATCAGCCTGGACGCGGGATCACGCGAGTTCATCCCAGCCGCCCAGTTCTCGCGGCGCGTGCGTCCGCCGGTTCTGGCGCAAGAGTTCCTGGTCTACCAGAAGGCCGTCGCCTGGCACTACGGGATCGACCGCGCGCGCATCGCGGCAGGCAGCGAGGTCCCCGCCGGTACCGGCCTCGCCTCGTCCGCGGCGATCTGCGTCGCCTTGGTGCGGGCGGCCGCGCACGCAGCCGGCGAGGAGGTCGATGACGGGCTGATCGCCGAGATCGCGTTCCGCATCGAGACCGGCGTGCTGCGCCGCGGCTGCGGCAAGCAGGACCACTACGCCTCGGCGTTCGGTGGCGTGAACCTGATCGAGTTCTTCCGTGACGGCTCGGTGGACGTGACGCCGCTGGAGGTCTCGAACCAGACGCGAGCATCTCTCGCCGGCCGGATCATGCTGTTCGGCAACGGGGGCCGGCGCAGCGCAGTAGGGCCCCTGCAGGAGCAGGCCCGCCGCAGCATCTCGGACCCCGACACGGTGGCGGCGCTGAACCGGCTGAAGGCGATGGCCTACGAGATGCGCGAGGTGCTCGAACGCGGCGACGTCGAGGCTGTGGGCCCGATGCTCCACGAGGCCTGGGAGGCCAAGCAGCACTTGAATTCGCAGGTCTCGACCCCCGAGATTGCGCGCGTCTATGCTCTGGCTCGCACGGCGGGCGCGGCGGGCGGCAAGCTCGCCGGTGCCGGCCGGGCAGGTACCCTGGTGCTGTATTGCTCGGAGGAGCGTCAGGACGAGGTGCGCATGGTCATGGCCAGCCAGGGCTGGCGGGAGCGTCAGTACGGCATCGACGCCGAAGGCGTGACGCTGCGCGGCTCGGTCGAGGTGGAGGATCATGACCTCGCGCGACGGTAAGGCGTCGGCGGTGTTCGTCGATCGCGACGGTGTGATCTGCGAGAACCGCGCCGACTACATCAAGGATTGGTCGGAGTTCGTCTTCGTCGACGGCGCGGTGGAGGCGCTCGCCTCCCTCACCCGCTCGAAGGCGCGCCTGTTCATCGTGACCAACCAGTCGGCGGTCGGACGGGGCCTGATGAGTCGCCGGCAGCTCGATCTGATCCACGAGCGGATGCTCGATTACATCGGTGGATCGGGCGGACGGGTCGACGCGATCCTGATCTGCCCGCATCACCCGGATGACCGATGTGCGTGCCGCAAGCCCGAGCCCGGACTGCTGCATGAGGCGAGCGAGCGACACAAGGTCAACCTGTCGCGCTCGTTCTTGATCGGCGACCACCACACCGACATCGAAGCGGGCGCGCGCGCCGGACTCGAGACCGTGCTGGTGCGAACCGGGCGCGGGGAGAAGTCCCTCGCCGCGCGCGACGCCTGGCGGTACCAGCCGACGTTCGTCGCCGATGATCTGATCGACGCCGCGATCTGGGTGCTCGGCCGGCAGGCGTTGCGGCTGGGGTCCTTCAACGCGGAGGAGGCGCAGCGCCGATGACGACGCGCAACTTCATCATGGCCTACCTAGCCTCGGTCGAGGGCATCCTGCGGGATATCGATCCGCCGAAGCTCGAGCAGATCATCGACGTCATCTACCATGCCTACTCCGAGGACCGGCAGATCTTCCTGATGGGCAACGGCGGCGGCGCCGCCACCTCGATGCATTTCACGTGCGACCTGAACAAGACCGCGATCGTGCCCGGCCGCCGGCGCATGCGCGCGATGTCCTTGTCGGACAACACCTCGCTGGTCACGGCGTGGGCGAACGACACCAACTACACCAACATCTTCGGCGAGCAGCTCGTCAACTGGGCCCGCCCGGGTGACCTGGTGATCGGATTCACGGCCTCGGGCATGAGCGTCAACATCGTCAACGCGATCGCGCTTGCCAACGAGATGGGCTGCCAGACGATCGCCTTCGTCGGTTTCGACGGCGGCACGGTCGGCGCGATCGCGCAGAACGTGCTGCACATCCAGTCGAGCAGCTATCAGCACATCGAGGACGTGCACCTGCTGTTGTGCCACGTGATCACCAACGCTCTGCAGGATCGTGCGCGCGCCGACACCAGCCTGGTTACGACCGGTCAGGGCGACGAGGTGCAGGAGCGCGTGCGCCGCATCTACTACGCGCGGCAGCAGCTGATGACCGAGCCGTCGCGCGAGCGCCGCCTGCGCATGATCCCCGACCAGGTCCGACGCACGATCGGCTTCGACCGGTCGATGCTGTTCGTGGCCGAGGACACGTCGCTGAAGCTACTCGCGGCGTACCCGACGACGCTGCCGACCGGCGAGAGCATCGACGTCGAGGCCGACCTGTTCGAGTGCGAGGCGTTCCGCGACCGGCACGCGATCGCCGTCCCCACCGCGAACGGGCGCTCGCCGGTCTGGCTGAAGGCCTACAAGGACGTCTCGAGCTACGCGGTGGCGCCGATCGTGCGCGACGATCACAGCGTCGGCCTGCTAGTGGGTGCGTACACGCGCGCGAACCGCGAGGTGGACGCGTCGGACCTGCAGCTGCTGCAGATCTTCGCGTACAACATCCGCGGGGCGCTCGAGCCCCGTCGGACCGACGACCCGCTGCCCGGCGGGCCGTGGGCGCAAGGCTGAGCGAGAAGGGGCCCGCGGCCGGACCGGTCCGGCTGCTGCTGGTCAATCCCTCCGGCGTCCGCGGCGGCGCCGAAGAATCGCTGCTCGAGTTCCTGACCCGCTGCGACACATCCCGCGTCGATCCACTGGTCGCGTGCCTGGCCGACGGGCCTTACGTGGACGATCTGGAAGCCGCGGGCGTGCGCGTCACTCGGCTGCGCGCCCAGCGTCTGCGGTACCTGTGGATGTGGGCGCTGACGGTGCGCCGGATCTCTCGCCTCGCGCGCGACGCCGATGTGGTGCTGAGCTGGCAGGTGAAGGGCAATTACTACGGGACGCCTGCCGCGCGCCTTGCCGGGCGCCCGTGCGCGTGGTGGGACCACGGTATCCGGCCGGCGCGCGGCGAAGCGCGATACCTGATCGACAACCGGCTACCGCGCTCCGTGCGAGCCGATCTGGTCGTGACCTCCTCGGCCGCGTCGGCCGCGCGCCACCATCCCTCGCGCGTGATCCTGCCGGGCATCCCGCTGGAGCCGTACGCGTCGCCGGACCGGGCGGCGGCGCGCACGCTGCTGGGGCTCGATGACGGCGTGCCCGCGATCGGCATCGTCGGCCGGCTGCAACCCTGGAAGGGCCAGCACGTCTTCCTCCGAGCAGCTGCTCGCATCCTTGCGACGCATCCGGCGGCGCGTTTCTTCGTGATAGGCGACGCCGTCGGCGGGTTCAGCGCCGAGTACCCGGCCGAGCTGCGCCGCCTGGCCGGCGAGCTCGGAATCGCCGAGGCCGTCACATTCACCGGCCACCGCGCCGATATCCCAGCCCTGTTGCCTGGGTTGGACGTGTTCGTGCTCGCTTCGTTCGACGAGCCCTTCGGACTGGTCAACGTGGAGGCGATGGCCGCCGGCGTGCCCGTGGTGGCCACGCGCGCCGGGGGCGTGCCCGAGATCGTCGACGATGGTGAGACCGGGCTCCTGGTCCCGGTCGAAGACGACGCGGCGATCGCGGCAGCGGTGGGCCGCCTGCTCGCCGGCCCCGCGTTCGCGGGTACCATCGCGAAGGCAGGACGGGCGCGCGCCTTCGAGCGCTTCGACATCGCGCGCTACGTCGAAGAGATCACCGGATTGGTTGAGGACCTGGCGGGGAGGAAGCGGTGAAGCTGGGCATCGTCATCTCGACCTACGCGACCCATGGCGGGCTCGAGCGCGTCGCGGTCGAGTACGCGCGCGGCCTGCGCGACCGAGGACATCAGATCACGGTGTATGCGCAGGAGGTCTTCTCGACCGAGGACGATCACGGCATCGCGTTCGAGCACGTCGGCGGCTTCCGCGGCAACAAGGCGCTGCGCGCAGTCACGTTCCCGCGGCTCGCGACGCGCGCGGTGCGACGCGCGCGGCTGGACAACCTGCTGTCGTTCGGCTCATCGGTGTTCGGGCCGGCGGTGATGCGACTGCCCGGCTGCCATCGATCATGGTGGGAGGTCGCGACCAGCGAGTGGCCGGTCACCACCGTCGACGGTATCCGGCGCCGCCTGAACCCGCATCACTACGCGACGTTGCGCAACGACGCGCGCGTGCTGGGCGCAGGGCTTCCGCGCGCGGTGCTCGCAGCGGGTGGTTGGGCTGCGGGGGACATCCAGCGGTTCTATCCGGCCGTCGCCGAGAAGGTTTCGATCCTCCCCGACGGCGTGAACCTCGACGAGTTCTCCCCCGATCCGTCCGGGGGCAAGCGATACCGAGACGAGTGGAACGTGGAGGAGGGACCGCTGCTGTTCACCGTCGCGACCGAGCTGCGACGCAAAGGCCTCGACTCACTGTTCGCCGCGTTCCGGCTCGTCCGCGCCGAGCTGCCGAACGCCGTGCTGGTCGTCGGTGGCCGCACGCCGGCCGAGGATGTGCGCGCGCTGGCGGTGCAGCACAAGGTGCAGGCCGGCGTGCGGGCGATCGGGTTCATCGAGGACATGCGAGCCGCCTACTCCGCGGCCGACGTGCTCGTCTTCCCCACGCGGTTCGATCC
>DASWIP010000046.1:0-30441 GCA_036397635.1 Actinomycetota bacterium
CGGTCACTCTTGGCGCCGACCCTGCTCGCACGGTAGCATCCAAAGACTATGCTCAAGCGTCTCAGCTGGGAGGTCTGGCTTTCCCTCGGGTTCATCTCGCTCGGCCTGATCATGGTCGGCGTGGCCTGGAACGGCGCCGCGAGCGTCGACACCCCCGAGCAGCAGATCCCATACATCCTCTCCGGCGGTCTCGGCGGCCTCGCACTCGTCGGCATCGGCGCGTCGTTACTGCTGTTCATCGCCGGCAAGCGCATGGTGACCCGGCTCGAGGTCAAGTACGACCAGATGATCGAGGCGTTGGCGGGACACGCGGCCGGCGCGCCGGCGGAGCCCGCCCCGTCGAACGGCAAGGCCCCGGCGGTCGAGGACGGCATGGTCGTGGTCGGCCGTTCTTCGTTCCACATGGCCGACTGCCGTCTGGTCTTGGGCAAGGGTGACATGGAAGCCCTGCCGCCGGACGAGGCTCAGGGTCGTGGGCTTGCTCCCTGCCGCGTCTGCGAACCGCTGAAGGCGCTCGAGAAGCCTGCGGAACGCTCCCGGCGCCGCTGAGACGCCGCGCCCCCTGTTAACCGAGGTAGGCCGCGCGCAGATCGGTGCCGCGCAACTCCTCGTCTCCCCGGCCCGAGAAGATCAGCGTCCCCTTCTGCATGATCCAGGCGCGGTCGGCGAGCTTGAGGGCGCTCGCGTTCTGCTCGACCATGATCACAGTGACACCGGTCTCGGCGATCCGCTTGATCGAGGCGAACATCTCTTGGGCGAACTTGGGCGCGAGCCCCAGCGAGGCCTCGTCGATCAGCAGCAGCCGCGGCCGTGCCATCATCGCGCGCGCGACCGCGAGCATCTGCTGCTCGCCGCCGGACATCGTGCCGGCGGCCTGATCCCGGCGCTCGCGAAGCCGCGGGAACAGGTCGTAGACCAGATCCAGCGATTCCTTGTACAGCTTGTCGTCGTTGCGCCGCGTCCATGCGCCGAGCCGCAGATTCACCGCGACGCTGAGCGCTGGGAAGACACGCCGGCCTTCGGGCGAGAGCGAGATACCGGCCTCCACCCGCTTGCCGGGGGTCAGTTTCGAGATTGGCCGACCGTCGAAGGTGATCTCGCCCGACCAGGTCTTGAGCAGCCCGGTCAGCGCCATCATCGTGGTCGACTTGCCCGCCCCGTTGAGGCCGAGCATGACGCCGAACTCGCCCTCCTCGATCTCGAAGTTGATGCCGTGCACGACCGGGAGCGCGCCGTAACCCGTGCGAAGGTCCTGGACCTCGAGCAGCGCCACTACTCCTCCTCCCCCAGGTACGCGGCGACCACCTCGGGATGACGCTGGATCTCGTGTGGCTTCCCTTCGGCGAGCAGCCGTCCGAAGTTCAGCACGTACACGTGGTCGCAGACCCGTACGACCAGCGGGACGTGATGCTCGATCATCAGCACGGTGAGGTTCAGCTCAGTACGCAGCTTCAGCAGCAGGTCTCCGAACTCGTGCGCCTCCTCGGGGCTCATCCCCGACGTCGGCTCGTCGAGCATCAAGAACTCGGGATCGGTCCCCAGCACCGCCGCGATCTCGGAGAGCTTCTGCAAGCCGTACGGGAGGCTGCCGACGCGCGCATCGCGGTGCTCGACAAGGCCCATGAAGCTGAGGATCTCAAGGGCGTTCTCACGAAGGGCCGTCTCCTCGCGGAAGCTGCCCGGCATCCCGCCGATCCCGGCCATCGCGCCGTAGCGCACCTTGGAGTGCTGGGCGATCAGCATGTTGTCCATCACGGTCAGGCTCTTCACCAAGCCGACGTTCTGGAACGTTCGCCCGAAGCCGCGCGGAACGCGCTCGTGCGTTGGGAGAGCCGTGATGTTCTCCCCCCGGTACACGACGGAACCACGGGTTGGGTTGTAGACGTTCATGACGCAGTTGAAGAACGTCGTCTTCCCTGCGCCGTTCGGACCGATCAGGCCGACGATCTCCCACTCGTTCACGCTCAGGTCGACCGCGTCGAGAGCCTTCAGGCCGCCGAACTGGATCGAGAGGTCGTTGCACTCAAGGACGGACACCGGCACCTCCCGATGAGATCCCCGACTCACGTTGCGGCTTCAGGCTGAAGTGGAAGGGGTGTCCGGCGATCCAGTCCGTGAACGGCTTCAGCTGCTGACCGATGCCGCCGGGGAACATCGTGAGCGTCAGCAGCAGCAGCAGGGCACCGATCAGTTCGCCGTAATGCACGAAATCGCTTGGAACCGCGAGCGGGAAGATGCCGAAGAACATCGACCCGACGAACACTCCCGGCCGCGATCCGAGGCCGCCGACGACGACCATCAGGACGAAGACCAACGCAAGCTGGAAATTGAAGTCGTTCGGGGCGACCTGCCTGGTGTGGTGCGCGAACAGCGCTCCTCCGATGCCGGCGATCGCGCCGGAGAGCACGAACGCGAGGATCTTGTAGCCGACCACGTTGATCCCGAAGGATGCGGCCGCGACCTCGTTCTCGCGGATGGTCATGATCGCGCGCCCGGCCTTCGACTTGACCAGCCGCCAATCTAAGAGCCAGATCAGGGCGAGGAATCCGGCCACGAGATAAGCCCAGGCCTTGTCTCCCTCGAACCCGGCGGGCCGGAGCGCATCAACGCCGGCTCCTCCGCCGGTCAGTTGCGGGATCGCGAAGATCGAATTCACGGCGACCTGACCGTAGGCGAAGGTGACCAGCGCGAGCACCAGTCCTTTCAGTCGCAGCGCGACGAATCCGAGGATGAGGGCGGTGAGCGCCCCCGTGGCGCCGGAAACGAAGATGGCGACCCAGAAGGTCAGCCCCTTGCTGACGAGCAGCGCCGATGTGAACGCGCCGACACCGACGAACGCCTGATGTCCTAACGAGATCTGGCCCGCGTATCCCAGCAGGATGTGCAGGGAGAACCCGATGATGACGAAGATAAGTCCCTTCGTAACCCGGTCGGTCTGCAACACGGGTGGATTGACGGCGATAAGTGCGAGGCCGGCACCGATCACTCCCGCCTGCACGATCCGGCGCGCGAGCCAGCCGCGTGCGCTCGGCTTCCCCTCGTCGAGCAGCGGCAGCAGAGAACGCTCGTCGGGGGCCGCCGCCGGAACCGGGGTCATCTCGATGGTCGCCACGCTACGCCTCCGCTCCGAACAGCCCCTGCGGTCGAACCGACAGGACCGCCAGCAGGACCACGAATACCAGCACCTCCGGGAACGCCGGTATGGCACCGATCGAGGCGGTGAACTGTCCCTGCGCCCACGATCCAAGACCGTTCAGCCCGCCGATCAACAACCCGCCGATGAACGCGCCGGACAGGCTGGTGATGCCCCCGAGAACGGCCGCGGTCAGGCCTAACAACAGGAACTCCCTGGTCATCATCCCCGGATACAAGAGCGTGTCGGGTCCTTGCAGAACGCCCGCGATCCCTCCCAGGACCGCCGCGGAGACCCACACGAAGCTCGAGATCCGCCGGGTGCCGATGCCGACCAGCTCGGTCGCGACCGGCTCCTGCGAGGTCGCCAGCACCGCAAGCCCGAGGTCGGTCTTGTTGAAGAACCACGCCGACGCGATCGCCAGGCCAACCACCGCCGCGATCACGATCATGCGCTGATACGTGAAAGAAACAGTGAGGATCGTGAAGGCCGTGCCGTCGGCCGCCTTCGCCAGGATCCTGGTCTGGGTGTGGCCGATGATCAGCTCGAGCGCGATGAACAGCAGCGTCACTCCCGCTGTCGCCACGAGCATCGTGACGCGAGGCGCGTCGAACAGCGGCCGGACGATGAGCCGCTCCAACAGGAACCCGACGATGCCGATCCCTATCAGCGCGAGCGGCAGCGCGACGAAGTAGTTGACATTGACGACGTCGATCAGGAAGTACAGGAAGAACGCCGCCACCGTGCCGAGCTCGGCCTGGGCGAAGTTGAACACGCGAGAGCCCTTGTAGACCAGCACGATCCCCAGGGCAACGAGGCCGATGACGGCTCCCTGGATCAGGCCCAGGATGATGGCCGACAACAGCGCCGAGATCACGAGCCCACCCCCCTCGCCGGCGTGCCGGCCCTAGAAGCTGCTTCTGAGGCCCTTGTATTTACTGTAGGTGATCCACTGATGGCCAGCCTGCACACCCTGCGATGGGGCGCCCGGATCACCGCAGCTCCCGATCAGGACGTTGACGTCGCTCGCACCGAACGGCGCCTTCCCGGAGTAACTCAGCGAGGGGAAGAAGTTGCTCTTGTAGGAGAAGCTCTTCATCTCCTCGACGAAGCTCGCTCGTGTCATGTCCTCACCGGCGGCGAGGAACATCTGGTGAACCGCCTTCATGATGCCCCAGAGCGCGAGCAGCAAGTCGCCGCCACCGTCGCGCGTATTGACGCTGCTCGCATACTTCTGTGCCGCCTTCTTGAAATCGGCGTCGCCTTCGCCGAGCATCACGTTCTTCCAACCCGGCCACGGCGAGAAGAACAGCGCCTTGTCGAAGGCGTTGCGCTGGCACCCCTGGTTGATCATCTGGTTCACGTTGTTGGTGATGCCGACGCCCGCGTAGCGTGGGAAGTAGCCGTTGCCACCCGTGTTGATCGCCAGAGTGATCGTGAAAACAGGCGCCGTGATCGGGATCGCGATATCGACGCCGTCCTGCTGCATCCTGTTCGCGACCTGCTGGGCCTCCGTCGAGTTCCCTTCCTTGATCACGGTGTAGACCTTGTAGGACCATCCCTGCGCTTCAACCGCTGCGCGAAGTGCATCGTCGGCGTCATCGAAGTTCGGGGTGTTCGGCCGGATGTGTCCGACCGTGACCGTCGGCGCCCCCGCGATGGCCCCGAAGTTCTCGGTGGCGTTCTCCTTCTTGAGCAGCTGTACCAGCGGCTTCATCTGGGCTTTGTAGCTCATCGTGACCGCGAAATAAGTTCTGCGGCTGGAGAGGCCCGTCTCCTGAACGCCGGGCGAGAGGTACGGGATGCCGCGCGGGTCCGAGAAGTTCGCGCAGGCGTTGATCTGGTCTGTCCCAGCACCGCCGATCAAAAGGAAGGACTTCCGGGACATCTCGTTGCACTTCTGCACGGCTGTGGATGGTGTGTAGGCGTCGTTCTCGAAGATGACCTCGACGGTCTTGCCGAACACCTTCTGTTTGAGGTCGTTGTGCAGCCATTGCCAGTACAGCTTGGTCCCGGCCTGGAAGGCTTTCGCCTCGATCGGCGCCGCGCCGCTCGTGGGAGCATGCAGGCCGATGACGATCTTGTCGGCGCTGATGCCGGTGCGGTCTCCGGCGACCGTTCCGCCGCCGCCGCCGCCACCACCGCCGCCGCCGTCCCCGCCGTCGGAACCGCCCGCGCCGGGAACGTCGATGATTCCGCCCGTGTCATCGCCCGTGCCGGTCCCGTCCTCACCCGGAAGGATCGTGCCGCCGCCACCTTCACCGCCCGCGCCGACGACGAAAGAGTCGTCCTCGTGCACGCCGGGTTTCTGGCCGCACGAAACCAGGACGAAAGCCATAAGAAGAACCGACGCGACCAGGCGACTGCTCATGCGGTTCATATACCTCGCTCTCCTACGCGGTGGGCTCGGTGCTGCTCGGAGATCCATCATCCAGCAACCGACGCTGGCGCAGCACCTGTGCGACGCGGTTGGGGGCCCCCGCTCCCCCAGCCTCGGCCCCGACGGCGCTCGACGTCAAGCCGAGCCCGAGCAATCCGAGCGGGATCAAACCGTAGAGCCAAGCGGGCGTCTCAGGCGATCCGGCCTTCCCGACCCGGGTGATCGCACCGCCCAGCGTCGGCTGGCCGTCGGCAGGCGGCGTTGTTGTTCCTCCATCGCCGGGCTGGATGATCGTCGGACCCGACGGACCTGCAGGCCCCTCGGGACCCGAAGGCCCTTGGGTCGGCGTTTCGTCGGGTGGGACCTCGGCGAAGCTGACATCGGCGCGGGCGCCCAACTCCTTCGGCACAACGACGGTCGAGGCGTCATCCGTGCGGACCGTCAGCGGCGGACCGTGGAACTCGACCGTCCACGTCGACAAAACGTTCTGGTTGACGGGCAGCAACGCGATGCCCTCGTTGAACAGCTCGAGGCTCGCCCACTTGTTCGCCATGGCCGTGAGATCGAAGCGCCAGGATGTACCGTCGACGGACGAGACGCCGAGCGCTTGGTTGCTGCAGTCGTACAACGGCTCGTCGCGGCTGGTCGTAATCTCGAAGTCCTCGCGCCCCTGTTCGGGATCGGGCGGCAGGATCGTCGTCGACGCGGTCGGGTCGCCCTCCGCAGGTCCCCACGGGATCGTGACCGAGCACGCAACGATGGAAGCCGAACCGGGATTGCTGGTCGCGGGAGCCTTCCCCTCAAAGGTCGTGTGCTGCTCGGCGTGAGGGGTATCCGTCGGCTGCGACATGGTCAGGATCATCTCGAACTTGCCGAACTCGATCCCGAAGGGCAACTCACCGAGATCGAACTTCAGATACGACCGCATATCGGAGCTTCCGTTCTTGAGCGAGACCGCGAGGTGTCCGGTCGAGATCGGGCTCAAGGCCCCCGACGGCGTCGCGCCGATGCCCGAGAAGTTCGCGCCATCGTCCACCGAAGCTGCGGTGCAAACCCCGGTCGAAGGGTTCACGCTCGCGCAGGTGGTGACCTTGCTGTTCGAGGACCAGAACCATGCCCCTTGAGCCGCGAACACCTCGGCTTCTTCAGCCCCGGCACTAGTCGCAGGGCCCACGAGGAGACCGGCGACGATCGCCAGGACGGCGCCGGCGGAGGCCCGCAGGGCGCGCGCGCGGTTCCCGACGGGTGTGCTCCGCCGGTCCCGGGGGTCGGGGGACGCGCTCAAGGTGTTCGAAAGTCTACGCTCAGTGCCTTTCGGCACGCAATGGACGCACGATCTAAGACGGTCATCCTACCCGTGTTCGACGTCAGCCACGGGTTCAGGGTTCGCCATCTTCCGGATCCTCCCCTTCCGCCGCCGCGATCCTGCCGCAGATCGCCTGGATGCCCACCGTTTTCCGACCGAGCGTTCAGGTCGCATGCGATGTGGCCCGGAAGCGCTCGCGCGAGCCGGCTCGATCTCAGCGTCCGCCACGCCTCGGTCATGCCTGTTCCACCGTGTGACCGATCACCGGGCCGACCACCTCGAAGAACCGATGCAGGATGAACGCGGTCACGCCCCAGACGTAGTGGTGCTCCACCTCGAAGATATGCATCGGGAACCGGATACCGTCACGCTCCCACCATTCGACGCGCGCGATGTCGGCGAGAACGCGCAGCGGAAGCTCGATCACCTCCGCGATCTCGAAGGGGTTCGGGTTCCACGCCTCAGGGGGGTGCATCGTCGCGATGTGCGGCGTCACCACGAAACCCGATGAGAACGTAGGGTAGTCGTCGAGGCGCCCCAGGTTGACCACCGTGGCCGGCTCGACGCCAAGCTCCTCCACCGTCTCGCGGACCGCCGTCGCCCACAGATCGGCGTCCTCGGGATCCTTCGCGCCTCCGGGGAACGATATCTGGCCCTTGTGCGTCGCGACCGACTCCGTGCGTTTGGTCAGCACGACCCAGGGCTCGTGATCGCGCTCGTATAGCACGATCAGCACCGCCGCTTGCCGACGCCCTGGATGGTCCACGCTGCGAGGATGATGCGCAGCGAGGGCGTCGGTGATCGCGCGCGCGCGCTGAACGCTCAGAGGCGCGGCGGCGCCCAGGACGGCATCCATGAGCAGAGATGCTACCGGTCGTCGGGCCGGGGAGGAGTTCGGCACAAACGTGACGAAAGTGACCGAGACTCTTCGGGGGATCGCTCGAGACTCTTCAGGGGGATGCTGATGCGGAGATGGTTGCTGGTGCTGATCATCGCGCTGCTCGCGCCGATATCGATGACCGGCGCTCAGGCTGATGAGCTGGTCGTGGTGCTGTACAACGACCTCGGGATCCAGGGGGACATGAATGCGCCCTGGACCGAGGCCGACGAAAGCCCGGACCACCTCGCCAGCTCCAACGGGCAAAGCACCTATCTGGTCCGCACGATCAAGGCACACCTCCGCCACTTCTTGGAAAACACCGACCTCAACGGGTCGGCGGTTCGCGTCACTGCCGTGGCGTCCGGGGGCGGCCTATCCAGCCCCTGCGAGCAGCGGAGAGGCGAAGCCTCCATCATCGGGGCCGGCGGTTCGGTCGATGCCGTGGTGCCTCTCGGGTCGAACCAGGAGTGCTTCGTGGAATCGATGGCCGACCGGTACGGAGTGATGAGCTTCGGCATGATCGAGGATGCGGCTCGCGAGCAATACCTCGACCGGGCCGGTCTCGTTTGGTCCTTCGAGGCGGACCGCGAAGAGCGCGCGAGTGAGACGGCAGCGTTCATCTGCCGATCCCTCTACTCCGATGAAACCGGGAGCTTCGGCGGTGGAAGCGCGTCGTTCGCGTCAGACCCCGACCTGCTCGACGCGCCGCGGCGATTCGGCTTGATCTACCCCGAGCCTTCCCTGGGCAGCGTGTCGCGCGGGCCACAAGCCGAGGAATACGCCCGGCTCGTTCAAGCTCTCACACGAGAACGATGCGGCCTGCTTTGGGGCAACAACGGACCGAACTACGCCGCCTCGTTCCGCGAATCCGATGGATGGGACCCCGCCATCATGACTCGATTCAAAGCGAACGGTGTCACAACCGTCATCTGCTACTGCGTTCCCGTGATGAGTGAACTGACGACGACCAAGATGGTTGCGGCCGCGCGCGCGATCAACTATCACCCCGAATACTTCTGGGATCACACCAGCCGGATGGACAAGCCGGTCTGGCAACGCTACTACGGCCCACGGATGCCGGAGGCCTCGTTCGGCGTCACGAAGTACTGGATGATGCCGGCGCTCGAGCAGCAGGAGCACTACCAGGCCTACCTGTCGCAGGAGCCGGGGACGGAACCGAACGAGCGGTTCTCGTTCGACATCTACTGGAGCTTCTGGACGCTGTTCACAGCGATCGAGCGCTCGGGGGGCGACTTCACCCCCGATGGCGTCAGCGAGGGGATGCTCGGGTACGAGGTGCGTTCCAACGATCCGACGCGCGCGTCGGGAGGGTTCACCGGCGACAACCCGTATACGTTCCTCGACGGTTCGATGGCATGGTGGTTCGATCCCCTGGGTGAGGAACCTGGCATCGACCTGCCCATCGGGTGCAGTCGCGCGCAAGGCGCGCGCATCTACGACGGCGCCTGGCCCTACGGCGATCAGCACCTGTACTCCGAGGGTGCGGAATGCTGGGCAGGACCGCACCGCGCCGGGCTCACCCCATGAGAGGTCTCTCGCGAATCCCCGCAGCGGTCGTGCTGCTCGCGGGGATCGCAGCCGCGATGCCTATCAGCGCTGCTGAGACACCGCCCGGACCGATGGCGTGCGTCGGCAATCCACCGCGGCAGATCGAAGATCCGCTCGGCCCTCCGTGTACCGCATGGTTCGGCGACGACAACGGCGGATCGACCTGGAAGGGCGTCTCCGGCGACACCATAACGGTTGTCCTGTACAACGATCTGGGGATCTCGGGCGACATGAACGCCGCCTACGACGCCGGCGACGAGGATCCGGTCCTGCAGACTCAATTCCAGTATCGGAATCTCACCCGAACCGTTAAGGCGCAGTTACGGTACTTCGCTAGCCGGTTCGAAACCTACTCGCGTGAGGTTCGCGTGGTCGCGGTTCCCTCCGGGGGCGGTCTCGCCACGGTTCCCGATCAACGAAGGGGCGAGATGCTGATCATCGACCACCAGTACAACCCATTCGCCGTCGTGTTCATCGGCGGCAACGCCCAAAGTGCCTTCACGCTCGCAGCGGATCGGGGAATCTCTTCGTTCGGGACGCTGTCCGAGGTTCCTCGTGAGATCTTCATCGACGGCGCCCCATTCATCTGGTCCATGCTCCCAGATCAGGAGACCCAGGCAAGCCTGAGCGCCGACTTCATCTGCAGCAAGCTAGACAGTGGGACCGCGCGCTTCGCGAACGACCCGCTGCTCGCCGGAAGGTCACGAACCTTCGGCCTTATGTACGAGCAGCGCTCGCAACGAGGGCCGCAGAGCGAGCAGCTCGCTGCGCTCCTCCAACAGGAGTTCGAAGATCGATGCGGCAGGCCGTTCGATCTCGTGCGCCCATTCGTCGGGAAGCAGGAACTCGCAGCGTCGGTCGCCGCGATGAAGTTAGAAGGGATCACCACGCTCGTTTGTTACTGCATCCCCCAACAGAGCGAGTTCGATGTCCCGGCTGCGCAGGGGGTGGCCACAGCGCTTGGCTATCAGCCTGAATGGTTCTGGGATCCGACCAGCGGGATGGACAAAGTGATCTGGCAGCGGCTCCACGGCAGCCCGGTTCACCGAGGATTCGGAAACACCTGGTACTGGCGGCAGCCTCCTTTGCGCGAGCAATTCCATTACCGCGCTTTCGGGCAGACCGACCCCGAAGGAACGCCCAACGTTCGGTGGAGCTTCGACATCTACCACTCGTTACTCCAACTGTTCACTGCCATCCAGATGGCGGGGCCGACGCTCGATCCCTCACACGTTCTGACGGGCATGAGCCAGATCGCGATCCGAACCCCGTCGTATCCCTTCGTGCCCATCGGCGGATACGAGAAATCGAAGACGAATCCGTACTCGTTCATCGACACCGCGATGGGTTGGTGGTGGGATCCCAGCGGGACCGAACCCGGCGGACAGCAGAGTTCGGGATGCATGCGGGTGATCAACGAAGGCCATCGAGCCAGCCTGGATGAGTGGCCGCCGGGCGATCAGGACTTGTTCGCTTCGGGCGACCCCTGCACTGGAGCACCGATCGCGCTGCTCGAGCCCTGACGGGGGATGCGATGAGGACCCCATCGGACGCGCCGTGCTCGGGGGACCGGCGGCTCTAGAACGTCGTACGGAGGCTGCCGCCGTCGATCTGGATCGACGTGCCGGTGATGAACGCCGCTTGCTCGCCGGCCAGGAACGCGACCAGCGCGCCGAACTCATCGGGCCTTCCGATGCGATCGGCAGGCACGCCGTGGCTCAGGCCGTGTAACGCTTGATCGACCGTGATGCCCTCGCGGTGCGCGCGCTGCTCGGCGAGGGAACGCATCCGGTCCGTCGCGAACGGGCCCGGCATCACCGCGTTGATCGTGATGCCCTCGGCGGCGACCTCGGCGGCGAGGGTCTTGAGGAACCCATGCACCCCGGCGCGCGCGGCGTTGGAAAGCACCAGACCCTCCATGGGCTGTTTGGCCGCTTGCGACGTGATGGCGATGATCCGACCCCAGGCGCCGGCGCGCATGTGTGGCAGTGCCGCGCGCACCAGCCGCACCGTGGCCAGCAGGTTCTGCTCGAGCGCGACGCGCCATTCGTCGAGCTCGATCGCGTCCGCGCGCCCCGGCGGAGGGCCCCCGTTGTTCGCGACGAGCACGTCGACGCGGCCGAAGACCTCCGCTGCTTCGGACACGAAGCGTTCGCACGCACCCGGCTCGGTCAGGTCGCAGATGCTGGCGTGCACGCGCACGCCCAGCTCGCCGAGATGCTTCTCGGTCGCGCGCAACGCCTCCTCGCCGCGCGCGCAGATCGCCACGCTGGCGCCCTCCCGAGCCAACGCTTCCGCGCACGCGCGGCCGAGGCCTTTGCTGGCAGCAGCGACAACGGCGACACGTCCTTCCAGTCCCAGGTCCATACATCGATGCTAACGCAGGCGGCGTTCCGGCCGTCGGGTCGAGCTGGATAGGATGACTTCGATGTCCAAACCTGAACGCTACGTGTTCGTGTGCACCAACCAGCGGCCGCCCGGTCATCCCCGCGGCTCGTGCGTGGACAAGGGATCCGTCGACGTCCTGCAGCTGTTCCGGGACTTGCAGGGCGAGAGGGGTCTGATCACGTTCAAGGTGGTCGCCACCGGGTGCCTCGAGCCGTGCCTCGCGGGCCCGTCTGTGTACGTCGCGCCGGACGACGTCTGGTACGGAGGCGTCACCGTCGACGACGTCGAACGGATCATCGAGGAGCACCTGGTGGGTGGGTCCCCGGTCGAGTTCCTGATCCTGGACGAGGACGACTGGGAGCGGTCTCAGCGAGGCCCGAAAGAAGCGCCGCCCAGCGGTCTGACCTAGACCACCACTTCCTCGGCCCCCATGCCGGCCTCCGGGGGAAGCTCCTCCGCGGCCCGTGCGCGCCTGCTCGTGCGGCTCACGATGATCGCGACCGACACGACGATGATCGCGCCGGCGAGAAGGATCGTCCCCGTGATCACCTCGTCGGCGATGACGGCGCCGAGCATGACCGCGATGAAGGGATTCACGTACGCGTAGGTCGTCGCGAGCGAGGATTCGACATTGCGCAGCAACCACACGTACGCACTGAAACCCACGATCGATCCGAAGACGGTCAGGTACCCCATCGCGAGCAGCGACGACCGAGAGAATGCGGCGACTTCGACCTCTCCCCACTCGCCGATCAGTGTCCCTGCGAGCAGCAGCGTCAGCCCGCCGCCGATCATCTCCATGCCCGTGGAGACAACCGGGCGGCGCGGCAGGTCGGCGCGTCGCGCGTAGACCGATCCTGCGGCCCAGAACACCGTCGCCGCCACCACCATCAGCGCGCCGACGCTGTCGATGGACCCCTCTCCTGGTCGTGCGAGGATCGCGACGCCGCCGAAGCCGGCGAGCATCGCGCCGATCACGGGCTTGGACAAGCGCGCGCCGTGGCGCACCCATTCGAACAGGGCCACCCATAGGGGGACCGTCGCGACGATCAATGCGGCCGCACCCGAAGCGATGCGCTCTTCCGCGAGCACCACGAAACCGTTCCCCCCGGCAGCCAGCGCGGCACCGATGACGAACGCTGCTCGCCACTGCGCAGGCGTCGGACGGTCCCCCGCCCTGTCACCACGCGAGATCCCGATGGCATACATGGCCAGCCCCGCGAGGGTGAACCGCACGCCGGCCATCAGCAGGCCGGGCAGTGTCTCGATCGCGATCCGGATCGCCAGGTAGGTCGAGCCCCAGAGGATGTAGATGGACAGCAGGGCGAGCCACACCTTCGCCCTGAACGGCACACGAGCCATTGGCTCAGGCTACCCGCCGAGGCATCAGGTCCGCCGTGGGTTTCCGGTTCGAGAAGCTGCGTCCCGGCGCGTAGGATTCGGACTCGGAGGTGCCATGCCCTCGAGCAACGGTGAACGCGCGTACGGCCAGTGGAAGGAGCTGTTCCACGAGGTCGTCCAGACCAGCCTGTGCACCGGCTGCGCAGCATGCATCATGGCGTGCCCGCGCCACGTCCTCGACTACGAACTCGCGTCGTATCACCCCTTCAATACCGAGGACTCGACCCCGACCGACGACTGCATCCACGGTCAGCGAGGCTGCGACATCTGCACCAAGGCGTGTCCGCGGTTCCGCGCGTGGGAGTTCGAGGCAGACGAAGCGCTGTTCGGACGCGCGCGCCGCCCAGACGAGGTCATCGGCGTCTATCGGGACATCTACCTGGTCCGCGCGACCGATCAGGGGATCTTCGAGGCCGGTCAGGACGGCGGACTCGTGTCGGCGTTGCTGATCTGGGGATTGCAGGAGGGCAAGATCGAGGGCGCACTGACCTCGAAGATCTCCGACGAACGCATCTTCGACGCCGAGCCGTTCCTCGCTACCACGCGCGAGGAAGTGCTCGCATCGGCCGGCAGCCGCTACACCTATGCCGCCAACCCGCTCGCCATGAAAGAGGCCGAGGCGCGCAAGCTCAAGGACCTCGCGCTGGTCGGCATGAGCTGTCAGGCGTCGATCAACGGGACGCTGAGCGCGCGCAACGTCGCCAAGTACCGCAAACGCATCCAACTGGTGATCGGCCTGCTGTGCTCGAAGTCGTTCACCTACGAGGGCTTGATGGAGGAGAAGATCCGCGACGAGATGGGCATCCCCCTGGAGGACGTCGCGAAGGTCAACGTGAAAGGGAAGTTCCAGATCTGGCGGCGCAGCACGGGCGAGGAGATCGACATCCCGCTCAAGGATCTCCAGGCGTACACGCGCGAAGGCTGCAAGCAGTGCCCCGACTTCGCCGCCGAGCATGCCGACATCTCCACCGGCGGCCTCGGCCAATCGGATGGATGGACGCTGACGATCGTGCGGACCGAGCGCGGCGCCGAGTGGATGCGCGAGCTGCTCGAGGCGGGATGGATCACGGTCCGGCCCGGTGACGAGGATCCCGGTGCGATCAGCCTGATGAATAAGCTCGCCGCGCGCCAACGCCTCCGTTGGCCCGAGCAGCTCGCCGACGGCGACGGCGCCCCGCGTGCCGTCCCGGTCGACTTGATCCCGAAGCCGAAGGCCTAACGCGCGAGCGGGGCTCGGACCTTCCGGCGAGGTTGGGAGACACGGTCGGGGTCGGCTAGCCTGGCGATCGCCGCATCAACCAGGAGGGCTCACCGATGTCCGAACCGATGGAGCTTGCGTACGAAGAGCGAGGCTCGGGACCAGCACTGCTGTTCGTCCACGGGTTCCCTCTGGACCGGACGATGTGGATCCCCCAGCTCGCCGGACTCGCGAAGGTCCGCACCTGCATCGCCGTCGACCTGCGAGGGCACGGCCTGTCCGTCGACGAGGCGCCGCGCGATTACTCGATGGACCTCTTCGCCGACGACATCGCGGCGACCCTCGACTCGATCAACGTCGATCAGATCGACCTGTGCGGCCTCTCGATGGGCGGCTACGTGCTGTTCGCCTTCTGGCGCCGCCACCGCGCGCGCGTCCGCTCCCTGATCTTCTGCGACACGAAGGCCGAGGCCGACTCTAACGAGGCGAAGGAGGGCCGGGACAAGGCCGCTGCGGCGGTGCTGGCCGACGGCCTGGACAACTTCTACGAAGGGCTCGGACCCAAGATGGTGGCCCCCTCGACTTCGGCCGAGGTCAACGCGAAGATCCGCGCGATGTTCAACAACACCGCGCCCGAGGTGGCCGCCGCCGACCTCAAGGCGATGCGAGACCGGCCCGACGCTACGGGCGATCTGGGTGCGATCGACGTCCCGACGCTCTGGCTCCACGGGGAGGACGATCAGATCATGCCGATCGATGCCGCGCGCACGAACGCGGACAAGATCCCGGGCTCGCGCTTCGTGCCGATCCCGAACGGCGGCCACATGGCGCCGCTGGAGAATCCGGACGCGGCGAACAAGGCGATGATCGAGTTCCTCAAAGGATGATAGACGTCAGGTGGTCGTCTCCCAGGCCGCGACCTTGGGATGGTCGAAATCGACGGGACCCACCTTCGCCGCGCCGCCGGGGGAGCCGATGCCGTTCTCCATCGTGAACCAGTCTGCGTTGATCGGGGTGAACTCTTTCCAGTTGTCCGGGACGTCGTCTTCGTAGAAGATCGCCTCCACGGGGCAAACCGGTTCGCAGGCTCCGCAGTCGACGCACTCGTCGGGGTGGATGTACAGGAGCCGCGGCCCCTCGTAGATGCAATCGACCGGACACTCCTCGACACACGCCTTGTCTTTGACGTCGATGCACGGCTCTGCGATCGTGTACGTCACTTCGCTGGTACCCCCTCGTGTACTGAGGTCCCTTCTGACGGGCTCGGATAGTACCTTACCCATGCTCGCCGGACGTATCCAACGGCGCGAGCAGCACCGATATGCTCGACCCATGCCGACGCTTACGGTGACGATCACGACCCCCGACGAGCTGCGTCTCGAGGGCCGGCTGAGCGTCCCGGTGGGTCCCGCGCGCGGCGGGGTCGTCGTCTGTCATCCGCATCCCCAGTACGGGGGAACCATGTCCTCGTCTCTGGTCGCCGCGATCTGGCGCGAGCTGGCCGCTCGAGACTGGGTGGCACTGCGCTTCAACTTCCGGGGAGCCGGACGCAGCGAGGGCCGATACGAGCGAGGCGTCGGTGAGCTCAAGGACGTGGCGGCCGCCTTCGACCTGGTCGCCTCCGAAGCCGGCAAGGCGCCGGTGGCGGCGGTCGGCTGGTCCTTCGGCGCCCTGGTCGCACTGGCCGGCGTGGTCGCCGACGAACGCGTCGGCGCATACGTGGGCGTCGCTCCCCCGATCGTGGTCAGCCACGAGATCGACCTGCCCCCACTCCCGCCCGAAGAGCGTCTCCAGGCCTGGCGCGGCCGCGCGCTAGCCGTGTGCGGCACCGAGGATCCGTTCTGCCGCCCCCACGCGCTCGAGCGCTGGATCGCCGCGATCCCCGGAGGGCGGATGCAGATCTTCGACGGCGCCGATCATTTCTTCTCCGAGGCCAAGGTTGAGCTCGCCCGAACCGTGGCAGATTTCTTGGGTGATGGCTGAGATGAAGTATCGATCCGTGGACCAGATCGGCGCCGAGCACCTCGGCCGGCGCGTGACGATAAGACACCGCTTGGATGAGGGCGGCAGCAGCGACGTGCTCGGCATCCTCGAACACGTCGACGCGGTCTCGGTGACGGTGCGCGACAAGGGCGGCGAGCGCCGCGTGATCGGCCGCGCCGACATCGTGGCCGTTCGCGTGGTCCGTTCCACACCCCAGCTCGAGCACCCCGAGAACCCCACACCCAGGTGACCGGCCTCCCCAAGTAACTGGGTTACGTCACCGGCCGGCCGACCCTATGATGGGGCGATGGTCGTCCTGTACGACACGCTCGCACGTGCGCGCGTCGACGTGACCCCGGCCGATGGACGGGCGCTGACCGTCTACTCCTGCGGCCCCACCGTCTACCGCTACGCGCACATCGGGAACCTGCGCACGTTCCTGATGGCCGATCTGATCCGACGCACCTTCGAGTACACCGGCGTCGAGGTGCATCAGATCCAGAACATCACCGACGTCGGACACATGACCGACGAACTGACCGACTCGGGGCGCGATCGGATGGAGCTGGCGGCCGAGGTCGAAGGGCGCTCGCCCGAGGAGATCGCCGGCTTCTACACCGAAGCGTTCCTGGTCGACATAGACGCGTTCAACATCCGGCGCGCGCGCGACTACCCCCGGGCGTCCGAGCACATCCCCCACATGCTCGAGCTGATCGTGAAGCTGCTCGAGCGGGAACACGCGTACGAGGTGGACGGAACGGTGTACTTCGACGTCACGACGTTCACTCGGTACGGCGCGTTATCCGGCAACACGCTCGATGCATTGCACGCCGACCATCGCAAGGTCATCGGGGACACCAAAAAGCGGCACCATGCGGACTTCGTCCTGTGGAAGGCGGCAGGGCCGGCGCGTCAGATGCGGTTCCAGTCCCCATGGGGCGAGGGGTATCCGGGCTGGCACATCGAGTGCTCGGCGATGTCGATGGCCGCCTTCGGCGAGGGATTCGACCTGCACACCGGCGGCGAGGACAACGTCTTCCCCCATCACGAGGACGAGATCGCACAGTCCGAAGGAGCGGTGGGACATCAGGTGGTCCGCCACTGGACTCACGGCGCGCACCTGTTGTCAGAGGGCCGCAAGATGTCCAAGAGCGTGCAGAACGTCTACGACCTGCGCGATCTCGAGCAGCGCGGTCACCGTGACCCGCTCGCGGCTCGGCTGCTGTTCCTGCAATCGCGCTACCGCGCGCAGATGAACTTCACCCTGGACGCGCTCGCCGGCGCCGATACCACCCTCGCGCGCTGGCGCCGGCACGTCGCCGACTGGGACGCCGGGACTACCGGGAACGATGACTTGGCCGGCAAGTACGAGCAGCGCTTCGTCGAAGCCATCACCGACGACCTCGACACGCCGGCGGCGGTCGCGCTGCTCGCCGAGGTGATGTCGTCGGACGCGCTCTCACACGGCGACCGGACGGCGCTGGCGCGCCGATGGGACCGAGTGCTGGGCCTGGACCTCGCGCGGGATGCCGGCGCATCGGTGGACGTCCCTTCGGAGGTGGCGGAGTTGCTCGAGCAGCGCGAGCGCGCGCGCGAGACGAAGGATTACGCGGAAGCCGACCGTTTGCGTGAGGCGATCCGCGCGCAGGGCTTCGACGTCGAGGACACGCCCGGGGGTCCGGAGATCAGGTCACGCTGAACGCGCGCGCCGGGAAACAGGCTGAACGCGGAGCGCCGGGAACCACGCTGAGGCGGAGCGCCGGCAAAATGGTCCAGGGCGCCGTCCCCCGAGACGGCGCCCCGGAACCGGGTCGCGCCTGCCGCATGCCTCCCCCCGGAGACGCGGCGGGCTGCGAGTGTGTCCTAAGGCGTTGGCAGACTCTCCGGCGAGATCGTCTGACAGGTCTGATCTTGGTCGACCACGGTCTCGCCCGCGATGGTGACGTGGGCCTCGGCGCATACCGTTACCGACTGAGCGCTCGCGACCGCGCCACCGAAGGCTCCAACACCGATCAACGCTGCGATCATCGCCGCCCTCGTCCGCACGCTTGCCAACTCCATCCCATATGCGTCATCCTTGCTCCAGTAGGTACGAGGTCCATCTATGGGTCTTACGGTCGAATCCTGACAAATCGGCGGGATGGCTTCGGACGGGGTAGAAGGATTCACTCTAGGCGGCCGCGAATGAGCGTAAAGACGTGAAGACCGAAGGCGATCTCACCGTTCCCTCCGAGCTCGGCGAGGGTTACCACGCCACGTTCGCGCGGCTGTGCCGGATGTTCCGCGCGCGCGGCGTGCCCCCGAGCGAGACTGCCGACCTCGCCCAGGAGACGATCGCCCGAACGCTCCTGCACCTGAGACGGAGAGGCTTGATGGACCCGGGTCGCAGCAACGGGCATGCGGCCAACGGCAACGGCAACGGCACCAACGGCAACGGCACTAACGGCAACGGCGCGCGCCGACTGGAACTGCCGGCCGACGCGGGCATCGAGCCGCTCATCAAGCGGATCGCGATCAACCTCCTGATCGACCGCGCGCGCGCCGCGGCGCCGAAGATGCTTCCGATCGACGGCGCGGAAGAGATCGCCCAACCCGGTCTGGATCCCAGCGACGAGGTCGCGCGACGACAGCAGCGCGCTCAAGTCCATCGCGCCATCGGCGATCTCTCGAGCAGACACCGTACCGCCATGCTTCTATCGCTCGAAGGACTGACCCCGGCTGAGATCGCGACCCATCTGGGTATCCGGCGCAACGCCGCCGACGCACTGCTGTATCGCGCGCGCCGCAGCCTCGCCAAACACCTCAGCACCCTCGGCGGGCTGATCCGCGGCCTCGCCGTGATCATCGCGCTACGGCTGCGCGCCCTCGCTCGCCGACCGGAAGCGACGACGCTGTCCGACGCCGCATTCGCCGGACAGGCCGTCCTGGGGATCGCCGCAGCTACGCTGGGCACGCTGCTCGTCCTGACACTGCCGGCATCGACCGAGGCGGATGCGGCAGTGCCGCCCATCGCGGTCGAGGCACCTGTGAGCGCTGGGGCGGACATCGCATCGGTCGAAGCGCCCGCGACCATCACCCCCGAGAAAGATGTCGTAGAGCCCACGCGCACGGCAGGAGTGAGCCCGAGAACCGACATCGACGTGCAGGGCCATGAGGTACACACGGGCGCCGGCTTCAAGGATCCGGCCACCGGCCAGGACGAGGAGTTCGGCCTGGATCTGATCCACGAGCGCGACGAAGCCGACCGTGGGGTCGCCGGACCGATGCTCGATTCGGTGACAGAGTTCACGTGCGATACGGCGACGGCATGCGAGGAGTGAATCAGCAGATGACACGGACATTCAAGCGACTCCTGGCGGCGGCGGCCTTGGTCGGCGCGATACTCGGATCGTCCGGCACGGCGAGCGCCGATCGGATGTGCGCCGCGTTCTGGACGACGTACCCGACCGAAGTGCGAACCCAGCTCGTCTGCGTGGATATGCCCTAGGCGTCGCTGCCGGCGCGCCAAGCCGCACTACGGCTTCAGGACCACCTTCATCGCTTCGCGCGAATCGAAGAGCTCGTAGCCTCGTATCGCCTCTTCCAGGGGCAGGGTGTGGGAGATGATGATCGTGGGATCGATCTCGCCCCGCTCCACCAACTCCAGCGATCGATCCCAATGAGCCTGGACATTGGTGGTGCCACCCATCACCAACGTGATCCCCCGGCGCCAAACCTCCCCGAGCGGGAAGTCGTAGGCGAGGTCGGTGTACACACCGATGACGCCGATCGTGCCGCCCGGCCGCACGGCGTCCAGCGCGGACGTGAACGCGCTCGGCTGCCCGACGCAGTCGATCACGACGTCGGCGCCGCGCTCGCCGGTGCGCCGCTGGATCTCGACCACCGGATTCACCTTCGTCCCATCCACCGGTGTCGCGCCGAGCGAGGCGGCCAGCGCCAGCCGGTCGGCCGCCATGTCGACGATGAAGACCTCGGCCGGCTTGGCCGCCAACACGTGCATCAACGTGAAGATGCCCACCGGCCCGGCGCCGATGATCGCAACGATGTCGCCTTCGGACAGTCCGGTCCGCACGCAGATGTAATCACCCGTCGTCAGGATGTCCCCGGCGAAGATCGCGTGCTCGTCGGTCAGCGCTCCGGGAACCTTGTGCAGGTTCAGGTCCGCGCCGGGCACCCGGACGCGCTCGGCCTGCGCCCCGTCGAGATCGCCTGTGAAGATCCCGTACCCCAGCACCCGCATGTCGTCGCAGTGGTTGTAGGAGCCGCGCGCGCACGCCCAGCACTCGCCGCAGGCGATGACGAAGGAGCCGACCACGCGATCCCCCGGCGCGACCCCGGTCACGCCGTCCCCGACCTGCTCGACGATGCCGACGAATTCGTGTCCGATCACGCTGCCCGCTCTCACACCCGGGATCCGGCCGTGAAGCAGGTGCAGATCCGACCCGCAGATCGCCGCGGTGGTGACGCGAACGATCGCGTCTCGCGGCTCGAGCAGCGACGGCTCAGGGTAGTCGCCGACCCGTAACGACCCGACGTCGTCGAACAGGACCGCGCGCATCAAGCCCGGCGCCGGCCGGGCAAGGGCACGACGTCCGCGCCGGCGGCGGCGCCCGGGGCACGCCGAGCTTCGTAGATCCGGACGCCGGCCCACACCGCCGCAACCGCGATGGCCGCCGGCGCACCGATGCCCGAGTGGACGACGATCGCGGGCGGCGTCACCTGGCCCTCGGCGCGACGCTTCGTCGTGCGCCGCGTCCGGCCGGCGATGCGCCGGGCGACGAACAGCGCCACGCCGGCTCCCACCCCGCCGCCGAGTAACCTGACGGCCTGGCGTCCGCGTCGGGCGATCGGCGGTAGGCGACGCTCCAACTCGGCGAACCGGACGTCCAGGCGCGCGCGGATCTGCTCGATCTCCTTCAGCGTGTCAGACGTTCGCGCACCCATCGCGCATCCTCCTTCACCCGTCCGAGCGTCTCGGAGCTCTCGACCTTGCCTCGCATCTTGCGCACGCCCAGCATGACGCCGAGCGCGGCGAGGGCCAGCAGGACACCACCGAAGACCAGGAAGTCGACCTGCGGTGAGAACGGAAGCCACAGCGCCGTCCCCAGCAAGATGAACGACAGGCCGGGCAGCAGCAGCACCGCCGCTCCGGCAACGAGGCCGGCTGCCTTCAGCTTGCTCGCGAGCGCCTCTATGAGCCCAGTCCGCACCAGTTCCATCTCCTTGCGAACCAGCAAGAGCGCGTCCTCGAGCGTCTCCGAGACGAGCTCGGCCGTCGTCTTGGTCGACGTGTCAGCCATGATCCCTCCCACGGGTCGAGCCTCAAGGTACCCTCAGGCCGGTCCGAGGGGGAAACCGGGACACGGCGAATCGCGTCGATCCCCGACCAGGAAACCTAGGCTTCCTCGAGCAGCGCGACGATCGCTGCCCGCACCTCGTCCGGACGCTCGAACAGCGCGCAGTGTCCCGCTTCGGGCACCGTCACGCGGCGAGCCGATGGCAGCAGCCTCACGAGCTCGTCCGAATAGCGCGCCGGCGTGCAGATGTCATCTTCCCCGACCAGCACCAGCGCCGGCGCGCGCACCCCGCTCAGCCGGTCTGCCACGTCGTGCGCGATATCCGCCTCGCACTGGCGCAACCAGCCGTCGGCGCGCTGACTGTACGTCTCGGCATCCCACATTCGATAGATGGCGTCGTAGCGATCGCGCTGCTCGAACGTCACCGGCGAGAACAACCACGCATCGAGGGCGCGCAGGAACGCGGCATCGTCGTCGGGATGGGCGAGCCGGATCGCTTGCCACGAGCGCATCTGAGCGACGAACCATGCGTCCGAACGCGCCCAGGTCGACAGCAGCCCGAGCGATCGGACCCGCGCGGGCGCCGCGAGGGCCATCTCCATCGCCACCGCGCCGCCGAGTGAGAACCCCACGACGTCGGCCGCCTCGATCCCGAGGCCGTCGAGCACGCCGAGCGCGTCGGCCGCGAGGTCGGCGGGCCGGTAAGGCTCGGTAACATAGGTCGAGGCGCCCGTGTCGCGTTGGTCGATCGCGATGAACCGCCGTCGAGCAGCGAGCGGCTCGACCAGCGGAAGCCAGGTCTCGCCGCTCTCACCCGTGCCGTTGATCAGGAGGACCGGCTCGCCCGCCCCAAGGTCGTGATACGCGATGTCGAGCGAGCCGACCCGAACCGTGGACACGTCAGCAGCGCAGCAACGCGCCGGCGCACTCGGACAGCGGCTTCCAGACCATCAGGAGGATGATGATGACCGTCATCAGCGTCATCGACTGCCCGAACGTCGCCGTCTTCTTCGCGACGGCCCCGAACTCGGGCGTTCCCGCCTGCCCGCTTGCCATCATCTCTTCCATCTGGTGGGTGGCCTTGTAGTTCACGATCGAGATCCCGATGACGAGGATGTAGAGGCCGATCGAGACGATGAGCCACTCTTCCTTGAAGAAGTTCGAGCGGATCGACGACCGGTTGAGGATCAGCAGGAGACCGCTGAGCCATTGCACGACCCAGCCGGCCGGCGCGACGAAGATGTTCTCGATCCTGATCATCGCGCGCACGATCCCCAACGCGTACTCGGGGTTCTTGCTCGCGAACGGCCCGAGGACGGCGAACGCGAACGAGGGGCCGAGTCCTACGATGGCGCTGAAGACGTGGATCGTCAGCAGGATCGTGAACCAGGTCTGATCGTCTGTGAACTCCATAGGGACCCCCGCCTTCCGCCGCAGCCCCGAGTCTTCCACGCTGCATGCTCCGGTTCAAGGAAGCCGGACTAGGATGGCCCACGTGCCCGAAGCCCCTCTCCTGCACGACGCCGAGATCGCGGCCAGCCTCGCAGAGCTGCGAGGCTGGGAACGCCGGGGTCAGGCCATCGCGAAGACGTTCCATCTCTCCGACTTCGCCGGGGCATTGGCCTTCGTCAACCGCATCGCTGAGCCCGCCGAGCAGCAGAACCATCACCCCGACGTCACGATCCACTGGAACCTGGTGACCTTGTCGCTGTGGACGCATGCCAGCGGCGGCCTGACAGAGCGCGACTTCCGGCTCGCCCGCACCATCGACGAGATGACGGAGGACTGATGCCGACGATCGATTTCGCGTTCCTCGCCGACTCCGCCGAGGCCGAGCCGGGACGGAAGTTCTACGTGCTCGGCGGAGGGATCGACTCGATCAACGCGCGCGCCTTCCCCGCGGTGCACCCCCACATGTCGCTGGTGATGCGCGTGCTGGTCCACCCGATGGAAGCGCAGGAGGACCACGCCATCGAGATCCGCTTGATCGACTCCGACGGAGGCGAGCTGGCGCGGATCAACGGCAACCTCTCGGCGCGCGGAACCCCCGCAACCGGCCGGGACATCGCGATGAACATGGTCATCAACATGGTGAACACGCGGTTCGAGCGCCCGGGTGACTACTCCCTCGAGATCCTGATCGACGGTGAGCATCAGCGCAGCGTGCCTCTTGGGCTGAACGAGTTGAGCGGGCCGCCGCCCGGCCATCCGGGCTAAGCGGTCGCCGTTTCCGAGGGGAAGACCGTCAGGCGGACAAGCGACCCGAGGCCCGCAACTTCGCGAGCGCCCCACGCTCGATCTGGCGCACGCGCTCGCGGGAGATGTTCAGGCTGTCGCCGATCTCCTGCAGCGAACGAGGCCGGCCGCTGTCGAACCCGAAACGCAGCGTGATGACGGTCGCCTCGCGCTCGTCCAGCTCGGACTGGAGCGCACCGACGATCTCCTCCTGCATCAGGCTGCCCTCCACCGCGTCGTACAGCGCGCCCGCGTTGGCATCCTGGAGCAGCTCGTGCAGCTCTGTCTCCTCGCCCGCGCCCGCCTGCGCGTTCAGCGACATGGGCTGTGCCATCCCTGCCAGGTCGAGCAGCTCGGTGACTCGCTGCTCGGACATCTTGACCTTGCCCGCCAGCTCTTCCGCCGTCGGCGGCTCGCCGGTTTTCTGCAGCAGCTCCGAGAACGCCCGCCGCACCTTGCGGAACTCCCCTTCGACGTGCACGGGGAGCCGGATCGTTCGGGCCCTGTTCCCGATGCCTCGCTGCACGGCCTGCTTGATCCACCACGTGGCGTAGGTCGAGAACTTGTAGCCCCGCTTCCAGTCGAACTTCTCGACCGCGCGGATCAGGCCGAGGTTGCCCTCCTGGATCAGGTCCATCAGAGGCAGCCCTTGGCCCTGATAACGCTTGGCGATGCTGACGACCAGCCGGAGGTTCGAGGCGATGAAATGCCTCCGTGCCTCGACCCCCGCCTTCGCCTTGGCCTGCAGCGCGACACGGCGCTTGGCTCCGCGCACGCCGGCGCGCAGAGCCTCCTCCGCCTCGCGGCCGTGCTCGATCGCGAGCGCGAGCTCGATCTCTTCTTCTTTGGTCAGCAACGGGACGCGCGCGATCTGCTCCAGATATTCGCGCACCTCGTCGGACCGTTCCATCACATATGCCATAGCACCATGACAACGCAGTCCCAGGAGGATTTGTTCCCGGCGCCCCGACCTCGGAAACGGGTGGTCAGGCGTCCTCGAGCTCGCGCGGGAGCCCGAAATGCACGCTCTCCTCGACCACACGGACCTCTTCGACGTCGTCGATGCCGCGCGCGCGGAACCAGCCCACCACGCGCTCGACCAGCCACTCGGGCGCCGACGCACCCGAGGTCACACCGACGGCGGTCGCGCCGTCGAGCCAGGCCGGGTCGATCTCGGTCTCGTCGTCGATCAGGTACGCGCGCGCGCCCCGCGCGCGCGCGACCTCGGCGAGCCGGTTGGAGTTGGAGGAGTTGATCGAGCCGATCACCAGCACCACGTCGGCCTTCTCGGCGAGCACCTTGACCGCGGTCTGACGGTTCTGGGTCGCGTAGCAGATGTCCTCGCGCGGCGGCCCCTGGATCTCGGGGTAGCGCTCGCGGAGCCGGTCGATCACCTGGTTGGTCTCGTCCACCGACAGCGTGGTCTGAGAGAGGTAGGCGACCGGAGCGTCGGCGGGGAGCTCGAGCTGGGCGACCTCCTCGGGCGTGCCGATCAGCGTGATCGACGAGGGCGCCTCGCCCATGGTGCCGATGACCTCCTCGTGGCCCTCGTGACCGATCAGCACGATGTGATAGCCGTCGCGAGCGAACCGGCGTGCCTCGTGATGCACCTTGGTGACCAGCGGGCAGGTGGCGTCCACGACCCTCAGGCTGCGCGCGCGACCCTGCTCGTAGACCTCGGGCGCCACGCCGTGCGCGCTCAGGATCGCCACCGCGCCTTCGGGGACCTCCTCGAGCTCCTCGACGAAGACGGCGCCCTTGGCTTCCAGGTCCCGGACGACCGAGATGTTGTGCACGATCTGCTTGCGGACGTACACCGGAGCACCGTGCAGACGCAGCGCGCGCTCGACGATCTCGACCGCCCGGTCGACTCCGGCGCAGTACCCGCGCGGGGCCGCGAGGAGAACCTTGGAGACAGAGTTGGTCATCGGGCCCATGCTAGCGGCTCGACGGAGACCTCGTGGACCGTGTCAGCCGCTGGGATCTTCCTGCGCCGCGGGCGGGCGCCGCGCGGGCGCAGCGCGCTCGCGGCGCTTCTCGTCCAACGAGACGGCCCCTTCCTTGCCCAGACGCCGGCCCAGGAAGTCCAGGACCGCGGCGTTGACCTGGCGCGGTTGCTCGATGATGGTCCCGTGCGTTCCCCCGGCGACCGTGATCAGCTCGGCGACCGGGAGGCGCGATGCCATCACGTGACCGAGCCACGGCGGCACGAGGTTGTCGCGCTCGCCGACGATGACCAGGGACGGCACCTTGACCTTGCGCAGCAGATCCTCAGCCGAGTGCCGGTGCATCGCCTCGGCCATCTTCAGCATCACCGAGGGATCCATGTCGGCCATGTGGTCGTAGTAGATCCGCATGTCCTCCGCCTTGGTGTCGGGACCCAGTGCGCCGAACTGGACCGCCAGCGGGTGAGGAATCGGCGAGCGGAACAGCGCGCGCCACACCGGCCTGGCTGGAGGGACCAGCCGCAGAACTTCACGCGCGATCGGGTAGATCCGCGGAGCGAGCGTCGTGTTGTAGAACGTGTGGATCGCGCTCGCGTACGGGCCGGTGATCGACACCAGTGCGCGCACGCGCTTGGGCATCACCCGGTAGACCTCAAGGCACACCTGCACACCCATGGAATGGCCGAGCAGCACGACCTCGCCGATGCCCTCGCGATCGAGCACCTCCTTGAGATCGCGCGCGTACCGGTCGAGCATGAAATCCTCGATGTCCCAGTTGCGGGCGCGGTAGCCGGGCTCGCGAGGCATGCCCGACAGGCCGGTCCCGCGGTAGTTCCAGATCAGCACCCGGTAGCGCTTCGCGAGCGCGGGAGCGAGGTACTTCCAGAAGTTGTCCGGGCAGCAATATCCGGCGCACAGCACGATGGTTTCCGGACCCCTTCCCATGAACCCATACGCGATGTGCGTCCCGTCGAACGAGACGACGCACCGGTCCTTGGGGAACAGGGTGCCCCCTTCTCCCCGCACGCGCATGTACATGGCGCGCCTACTCTACCGCCGGTTACTCGGCTGCGAGCGCGCGCGAGATGACCAGACGCTGGATCTCGCTGGTGCCCTCGAACAGGCAGTAGATCTTGGCGTCCCGGTGCCACTTCTCGACCGGGAAGTCCTTGATGTAGCCGTACCCGCCGAGCACCTGGATGGCCTGGTCGGTCACCTTGACGGCGACCTCGCCGGCCTTGAGCTTGGACATCGAGCCCTCCGCGTGCGTGAACGGCTGGCCGGTCCGGGCCATCCACGCTGCCCGGTGGGTCAGCAGGCGGGCCGCGTCGGTCTCCATCACCATGTCGGCGAGCTGGAACGCGACACCCTGGTGCTCGATGATCGGCCGGCCGAAGGTCTTGCGCTCCTTGGCGTAGTCGCGCGCGAACTCCCAGGCCGCGCGCGCGATCCCCACGGCCTGGGCGGCGACGCTTGGACGCGTAGCCTCAAACGTCGCCAGCGCGCCGGACTTGCGGGTGCTCTCGCCCTTGCGCGCGCGCTCGAGCTTGGACTCGAGCCTGTCCATCCCGCCGACGACCTGGCTGTCGGGCACCCAGCAATCCTGGAGAAGGATCTCCGCGGTGTGCGACGCGCGGATCCCCATCTTCTTCTCCTTCTTGCCCTGCGTGAGTCCCGTGTTACCCGGCTCGACGATGAACGTCGCCTGGCCGCGGTGACCCAGGTCGGGATCGACGGTCGCGACGACCAAGTGCACGTCGGCGATGCCCCCGTTGGTGATGAACACCTTCTGTCCGTTGAGGAGCCAGCCGTCGCGCTCGCGCTTCGCGGTGGTGCGCAGCGCGGAGACGTCGGAGCCCGCGTTGGGCTCGGTCACGGCGAACGCAGCGAGCTTCGGGTCATCGGGCGTGCCGAACATCCTCGGCGCCCACTCCATGGTCTGCTCCGGCGTGCCGGCTGCGGCGAGCGCCGCGAGCGGCAGGCCCGTGCCCATGATGCCGAGCGTGATGCCCGCACAGCCCCACGCGAGCTCCTCGAGCGCGATGGCCATCATCAAACCGGCCTCGTCCTGACTGACCTGGACGTAGAAGTCGAACGCATAGATGCCGACCTCGGCCGCCTTCTTGACCACGTCCCACGGGAAGTCCTCGGTCTCGTCGTACTGCGGCGCCACGGGCCGGATCTGGTTCTCCGCGAACTCGTGGATCCACTTCTGGAACTCTTGCTGCTCCTGGCTGAAGCCGAAGTCGGGCATGTCCTCCCCTTCCCCGACGGCGCCGACGTCAGCGCCGCACGCATCAAGCACGCATCAAAAACGCATATGTTACTTGACGGTAACTTACCTTTGGGTAATATAGGCGCCGTTCTGCGACTCGTCAAGCGCAGCGTGCTCACGAAGCGTCCCTCAGCAAGCGCGGCACACCCGAGAAGGAGACGGCTCTGGCTACCCGACGCCTGACCGCCGAAGCGCGGCGCGCGCAATTGCTCAACGTCGCGCGCGAGGTCTTCGCCGATCAGGGCTACCACGGCGCCGGCATGGAGGAGATCGCGCAGCGCGCCGGGGTGACCAAACCGGTGCTCTACCAGCACTTCTCAGGGAAGAAGGAGCTGTACCTCGCGCTGCTCGACAGCGACATGACCGAGCTGCAGATCGAGGTTTCCGCGGCGCTGGACTCGGCGGAAACGAACCACGAGCGCATCCGCCGTGGCCTGGAGACCTATTTCAGCTACATCGACGAGAACACCGACACGTTCCGATTGATGTTCCGCGAGACCTTGGGCGCCGATCCGGAGTTCCGCGAAGCGATCGACCGGTTCCGCGACGCGATCGCCGGTACCATCGGGACGATCATCGCCGAGGAGACGCGACTGCCGCGAGAGGAGTCCGAGCTGCTCGCGCGCGGAGTGATGGGGATGAGCGAAGCGGCCGCGCTGTGGTGGATCGAGCAACGGCGGATCGACAAGAGCGAGCTGGTCGCCGACCTGACCACGCTCGCGTGGCGAGGCTTGGCCGGGCTTCCGCGTCGTAAGGAGGAGTCGTAGGGTGGGGAAGGGCGGATACCAGCAGAAGCGACTGCAGCAGAAGAAAGATCGCGCGAAGCAGGCGCGACGACGCGCGCGCCGCAGGCGTCAGATCCTGATCTGGGGCTCGACCATCGCGGTCTTCGCGTTGATCGTCGTCGTAGCGATCATGCTGTTCACCGGCGACGACGGCGACCTGGCCGCCGACGGCTCCCCCACTCCGAGCCCGTCGCCGACCGCGGCCCTGCCGGAAGGCTGCACGGAGGCCTCGCCGGCTGCGGAGCATCCCTCGTTCGATGAACCGCCGCCCATGACGATCGATCCCGACAAGACCTACACCGCGATGATCCAGACGAACTGCGGAACGATGACGCTCGATCTATTCGCGGCGGAGGCACCGACGACGGTGAACAGCTTCGCGTTCCTCGCGCGCGAAGGGTTCTACGACGGCGTTCTGTTCCACCGGGTGATCGACGACTTCATGATCCAGGGCGGCGACCCGCAAGGCACCGGCAGTGGCGGTCCCGGTTACCAGTTCGAGGACGAGAACACCGAGCGGCAGTTCGACGAGCCCGGCTTGCTGGCCATGGCCAACAGCGGCCCCGGCACCAACGGCTCACAGTTCTTCATCACCGAGGTGCCGATCCAGCATCTCAACGCGGCGGGCCAGTGCCCCGGACCGCAGGGATGCCATTCGATCTTCGGCAAGGTCACCGACGGCTTAGACGTGCTGCAGCGGATCATCGGCGTTCAGACGTCGGCCGACCGGCCGCTGGTGGACATCGTGATCACGACGATCACGATCGACGAGACATAGTCCCGGAGGACCGGCAGTGGCGCGCCAGAGCGCGACCCGATGGCTGTCACGCGTGCCGGTGCGCACGATCGTTCTCGGTGCCCTGTTCCCCATCGGGGTCGCCGTGGCCGGCATCATCTACGGAGCCACCCGTGCGCCGCCGCCACCCTGTCTCACCCCCGATCCCGCTCTTCAGGGCGAGCGGGCCCTCGAGGCTCCACCATGTCCCGGAGTCATCGATCCCTCGACGCGATACGTCGCCGTGATCGAGACGACCATGGGCACGATCCGCTTCGAGCTGCTCCCCCAGATCGCGGCCGACACGGTCAACAACTTCGTCTTCCTCGCACGGAACGGGTTCTACGACGGCCTGCGGTTCCACCGCATCGAGAGCACCGACACGTACGCCTACGTCCAGACCGGCGATCCGACCGGCGGAGGGAAAGGGAACGCCGGCTACACGTACGAGGGCGAGACCCCGTCGCCGATCACGCTGTACATCCGCGGCAGCGTCGCCATGGCCAACACCGGCGACCCGTCGTCGAACTCGAGCCAATTCTTCATCGTTGTGCACGACTGGGATGAGCTGGGCCCGCCCGAGGCGACGCCGAACTACACCTGGTTCGGCGCGGTGGACGATCCCGAGAGCCTGGCGACGCTCGACCGGATCGCCGCCGTTCCCACCGAGGGGACGCGACCGCTTGAGGACGTCGTGATCCGCCGCGTCACCATCGTCGAGCCCCAAGCGAACGGCGTGCCTGGTTCCTAGTGTCTCGTTAGGGAGATTTCTTGCCGTTCAGGGCGCGATCTGCGCCCCGAGTGCAAGGCGCGAGGAGGGCGCATATTCAGGGAATATGCAACCGACGAGCAACGCAGCAATCGGGGATGCAGGCGCGTTCTGACGGTAA
>DASWIP010000047.1:0-11280 GCA_036397635.1 Actinomycetota bacterium
GCGAGACGGGCCGCGCGCGCGCGGATCACGAGCGCCGGCCGGTGGTCGTTCGGTTCGCGGATGGACTCTGCGATGGCACGCCGAGCGATGGAGGCGGCG
Source organism: Actinomycetota bacterium (assembly GCA_036397635.1). Taxonomy (GTDB): domain Bacteria; phylum Actinomycetota; class AC-67; order AC-67; family AC-67; genus DASWIP01. The sequence goes on from DASWIP010000047.1 coordinate 100, forward strand.
CGCGTCCGATCACCCGTCAGCAGGTAGGCGTAGGCGTAAAGAGGCCGGAGCTCGAGCCGGCTGAGAGGGTCGACGTCTTGGTCGGCTGCGGTCGCACCGTCACTCCGCATGCGCCACGGTGACATACGCGATTCGCCGTGTAAAGAGTCGAGTCAGGGCCGGCGGAACAGGCGCCTTGCCGGCTTCGGCTCGAGCAGCTTCTCGATGCCCGAGATGCGATCGTTCAGCGAACCCATCTGCCGCCCGAGCCCGCGCAAGACCTCGACCGTCTCACGCATGAGCTCGGTGTCGCCGGCGGCGTTGCTCTGCCCGTTGTTGTGGCCGGCAGCGTCCTCGGGATTCGCCGGCTTCTTCACCGCCGGGCTCTTGGCGGGTGTCCTCTTGGCGAGCGCCTTCTTGGCGGGTGCCTTCTTGGCGGGTGCCTTCTTGGCGGGTGCCTTCGTGCCTGAAGGCTTCTTCGCGCTCGCCTTCTTGGCGGGTGCCTTCGTGGCCGCAGGTTCCTTCGCGCTCGCCTTCCTCGCCACCGGTTTCTTGGCCGGCGTCTTCTGTACGGCCGCAGGCTTCTTCGGCGTGGCTTCCCTCGATGGCCGATCATCACGCGACAGCAACCGCGACCATGATCCATCCGCCGACGCCGCGAGCCCGTCCGATGGCGCCGCATGCCCAGTCGACGACGCGACCGCGGAAGGAGCCGGCGAAGAGGGCGCCGAAGTCGCGGGACGCGGAGGCGCGGGCACCGCGGGGTCGGCCGCCGATGGCGGAGTTGCCTTCGGAGCATCCGGGGCCACTGCATGCTGCGGCTCGTCAGCGTGGTGCTTCTTCCGTCCGAATAGCTTGCTGCCCTTCTTGTCAGAACGGCTCGAAGCTGCGGAGGGATCAGAGGTGGTCGAAGCCGCCGAAGGATCCGATGCGATTGTCGGGTGCGCGTGCGGGGTCCCCGGCAAGATCTCGCGGCGGACGGTCAGATCGCCGACACGCTCGACCGATGAGGCAGCCGCAGTCGAGGACGGGGTTTGACGCTTGCGCGGGCGGGGCGGGGGCGGCGCGTGCACGCCCGGCTTGCCGCTGCCGCTAACTTTCGCGCTGCCGCCAACTTTCGCGCTGCCGCTAACTTTCGCGCTGCCGCTAACTTTCGCGCTGCCGCTAACTTTCGCGCTGCCGCTAACTTTCGCGCTGCCGTTACCGTTCTCGCTGCCGTTCGCGCGGATGCTCCGCCACTGCTGGACCTCGTACGCGACGCGCTCGTCGTAGCTCGCCCAGTCGGTGGGCCGGCTGCAGGAAGGGCAATGGGAGATGCCGGCTGCCATCTTGGACTCGCAATACATGCAGTAAACCTTCGTCGCGCGTGCCATCGAGGACCTCTCAAATCTCAGTCGGCTGGTGGCTTCTGTACTCGTTCAACGAGCCGGCGCGCCTCATCGACACGGGAAGAATCTACGTATAACCGGACCCCCCAGTCCCCGGCGAAGAGCAGCTTTGTTAGCCCGCCGAACTGCTTGTACGTCCAGGCGACCCCTGCCTGCTCGAGCGCCGCTGCGATCCGCTCAGCGGTGTCGTGCTCGAACTGACCGAGGTACACGGTTCGCAGCGACGCATCCTGACCCACTGACCGAGCCTATCGAGTAGGAGGATTCGTGCCCAGTGGGACGAATGGGAAAGAAACCGACATATCCGGAGACGTGGAGGGAAGCTGATGCGAAGGATCACGGTGACGCTCGTGCTGCTCGGTGCCGTCATGCCGGTACTCATCCCCGGATCCGCGTCGGCCCACAACGCGTGGCACATCGTCGGGTACCAGTACGTTGCGGCCGGCACGGATGGTGTCGCGAGCGGCGGCTACCTGAACTCGCCCGCCGGGCCGACCCCGATCACCGAGGGCATCGTCGATGACGGCATCGGTTCGATCGCGAACCGGGACCCCGTGAACCATTCCTTCACCGAGTGCACCGCCGGATGCGACACGGGGGCCCCGAGCGCGGAAGGGGCACGATTCGACATCACCATCGCCCCGAGCAGCTCGGCGACCGGCGCGGAGATCGACCTGCTGAACAGCCTGTTCGAGGGGCACGAGGACGAGTGGATCATCTTCTGCCGCTTCCATCCGACGTGGATGCGCGCGCGGCTGACGACCACCGGCGCCTGACCCCGTCGCTTTCTAGTCGAGGGCGCGCAGGTTCCGCAGGATCGGCCACCATGCCGAACGCGTCGTCGCCACGTCGTAGATGCTCGCGCCGTTGGCCCCGGCATCGAGCGCGGCACGGGCGAACGACCACAGCTGCCGCTCATCGATGCGGTCACCGACGCCGCCGATGATGTGGACGACGGCGTCCGGATCACCGGTGAGCCGGCGCGTCAGAAGGACGTTGTCCCTGGTGAACTCGTACGCACAGTGACGCCGGATCTTTGGGCATCCGCGGCGGTCGGACCAATAGCTCATCAGCAGGAATGCATCGCTGTCGTGGGCCAGGGACTTCCATGGGAACCCCGCCCAGTGGCTCGGGATCAAGCGCATCTGAAGCGGCGTGGGCGGGATCGCCGCCAGCGGATACTCGTCACCCACCTTGCTGCGGACGTAGCGGAAGTTGGCGGCCACGCGCTTGCTCCAGACCCGCGCGCGCGGTACCGCCTTACGGTTCTCGATGTCGATGCCGATGCCGTCGAACCGATGCCCTCGGTAGCTGTAGCGCTTGATGCGGGTGATCCGTTCGGCGTCCCATCGCCAGCGCTCGTACGCTGGCAGGTACCAGCCGACGACCTTGACGTCACTGGCGTGCGCGGCGACGAGCCACCGGCCGACGCGATCGTCGACGGCCTCGCGAGTGTAGGTATGGCCGGTCTGCATGTAGAGCGTCCTGACGCCGTTGGCGGCCAGGGTTCGCATCGTGCGACGCGGATCCAGACCGAAGTCGTACAGGTCGATCCACGCGCCGAGCCCCTTGAACACGGCTCCAGCATCGCCCTTGGCCGGAGGGGAGTGGATGGCGCTGGGCTCGACCGCAGCCTTTCGCGCAGAGGGGTGCGGCCGCCCCGTCACGACCGCTCCCTCTGCCATTTCGCTTGACGCGCCGCTCGTCGGAGGCGCTACCACCGCGTCCTCAGCCACATCGCCACTGGGCGCCGCGCTCCAGCCCCCCGCGATCGCGGCCGCCAGCGTGGCGATCGCGATCGAGGCGCGCAGTTTCCACCAGGATGAAAGAAAGTCGTTCCACATGGTTTGAGCCAGCCGGGCAGCGGGTAAGAATAAAAGCCCCCAGGTGCGGCGCACGCTAGCCAAGACCCCGCCCAGTATCAACAGGCATCTGAAGATTTCCCTGCAGAAACGGATCAAAGGGTCCGAAGTCGCGCGAGGATTCCTTCAGGAAAGGATCAAAGGCTCCGGAGTCGCGCGAGAACGGGCCAGAAGTCCTCCGACGTGGTTCGAACGTCATACAGGCTGGCCCCGTATGCCCGTCCGTCCTGGGCCCCGCGAACGAAGTCTTCCACCTCGTCACGTGTGATCCGGTCGCCGACCCCGCCGATCGAGTGGATCGGCATCCCCGCATCCCCGATCAGGCGCCGCGTCTCCTCGAGGTTCTTGCTCGTGAACGGATACGCGCAATGATCGGGGATGTTCTCGCAGTCGCGGTAGGACCAGTAGCTCATCAGCATGATCACGTCCGAGTGTCGTGCGATACCGCGCCATGGGAACCCCGCCCAGCGGACCGGCGCGACCTCCATCTGCAGCGGCGGGGGGACGATCGCGGCAACCGCGACCCGGCGGCGGACCGCTGCTCGCACCTGCTGAAGGTGCTCGACCACGCGATCGTTCCACTCGGGGTTCGGGACGTCGTTCTTCCACTCGATGTCGATCCCAACGCCATCGAAGGCGTGGCCCTGGTACCGGTAGGTCCCGACGGCAACGCCGCGCCGCACGTCGCGTTTCATGTGCTTGTACGCGGGCAGGTACCAGCCGACCACGTCCATGCCGGCGCCGTGCGCCGCGACGAGCCAAGGCCCGACCTCCGGCGAGACGGCGTCCTCGGTATTGAACCGCCCCGTTTGCACGTACATCGTCCGTACCCCGTGGCGCTTCAGATCGGCGACGGTCGCGGCCGGATCCAGGTCGCCGTAGTCCCACAGATCGACCCAAGCGCCCAGGCCGCGGAAAGGCACGAGCCGCGGCCGCACTACCTTCTTCTTCCTCGGTGCCGGCTCCGGCGACGGCGTAGGTGACGAGGGAGTGATGCTCGGCGTCGGGGTGGGCTCGGCCGACGCGGTCGGCGACGGCGTCGGGGTGGGAGACGGGAACGCCGGGCTGGGTTCCGGAGACGACGTCGCCTGGGCCTGCGGGACCCTGGGCGACGGCCGCGTGAGCATCACGACCGCCCCCGCGCCCGCGACGACGGCGACCACGAGACTCAGCGTCACGAGAACGCTCCCGCCCCGGACCGGTCTGAAGATACGCATACGCCTCATCATCCTGACAACGGACGAGCAGCCTATCGGGTGTCCCCGTCCCCGGCCGGGAACGCTGCAAGCGCCGCGCCGTCCAGGATGTCGGTTTCGCTCACGAGCACCTCTTCCACATCCCATACCCCCATGACCTGCTCGAGGATGACGATCCCGGCGACGATCACGTCCTCGCGGCCGCGCGGCATGGCGGGGAGCGCGCGACGCTGCTCGGAGGTCATGGCGATCAGGTCCCCCAGGACCCGGCCGACCGTTTCCCGGGACAGCCTGCTGCGGTGCACGGCGTCCCGGTCGTAGCCGGTCAAGCCCAAGGCGATGGCGGCCGCGGTGGTGATCGTGCCGGCGAGCCCGACCAGCGTCCCTGGCGATGCGGCACCGAGCGATTCGATCGCCCCCGTCAACGCGCGCACCGCATCGTCCCGCACGGCCGCGACCTCGCGATCGGTGGGTGGGTCGGAGACGATGTGGCGTTCGGTGAGCCGGACCGACCCTATATCCAGAGAGATCCAGCGCTCGGCGCTGCCCGTGCCACGGACCAACTCCGTCGAGCCGCCGCCGATGTCCACGACCAGATAGGGCGGGTCCGCGTCGAGATCGATCGTCGCGCCCAGGAACCCGAGCGCAGCCTCCTGCTCGCCGCTGAGGATCTCGGGGCCGAGGTCGGTCGCGCGCGAGACGGCGGCGACGAACTCGGCCCGGTTGGCCGCGTCCCGGACGGCGCTGGTGGCGATGATCCGGATCGGCCCGGCGCCGGCGATGGATGCTCGCTCGGCGTATCCGGCGATCGCCGCGACAGTACGGCGCAGGGGCTCGGGGCCGAGGCGCCGGTCCCTGTCGACCCTCTCCCCCAGCCGGGTGATGACCAGATCGCGCTCGACCTCGCGCAGCCCTGCCTCGGTCACGTCGGCGACCAGCAGGCGCACCGAGTTGGTGCCAACGTCGATCACGGCGACCCTGCTCACCGGCGCCGCTTCTTCCCTGCGAAGCCCGGATGCCCCGCCACCCGCGCCGGCGCGCCGTCGGCGTCCTCTGCCACACACGGCCCCGGACACGCATCAGGGTCGATCTGCTCGCGGACCAGCGCACCGACCGGGTTCGCATCGGCGACCTCGTGCGCGTACAGGGCGTGCAGGCACTTGACCCGCTCGGGCATACCGCCGGCGGACATGGGTTCGTCGAGCTGCTCGAGCGAATCGCGGCGCGCGATGTAACGCCGGTGCGCGTCCTGATAGGCCTCGCGCAACGAAGGGTTCTCGGCGAGCAGCTGCTCGAGCGCGCGCATGCGCCCCTCGGCCTCCAACGCCCCGGCGCTGCGGACCGCGACCGGGCACGACAGGTAGAACAACGTCGGGAACGGCGTGCCGTCCGCCAGCCTCGGCGAGGTACGGATCACGCCCGGCAGGCCGTAGCGGCAGCGGCCGGCGATCGCGATCTCGCCGCGCGGATCGCGGCCGAGCTGCAGCGCGACGATCGCGCGCGCGCGCGCGTCGGCGGTCTCCCCAGGGAACGGGATACGGTCCATCAGTGCGTCAGGCTACCCAATCGGCTGGCGCTCGCCGGGCGGAAATGAGGGAGGCGCCCCCGAAGGGTCGCCTCCTCTCCCTCCCTCCACGCGCTTGCGCGCGCGAAGCATCTAGCTCCGTTTCGACTCGCGCTGACGACGCCAGTCGACCAGGTTCTCCTCGCTCTGCTTCATGAAGCGCTTGAGCTTGTGCTCGAACTCGGGATCCATGTCCCTGCGCTTGCGGGGACGCTCCGGCTCCCAGTCGGGTGCCGCCTGCTTGATCGAGAGGTCGATCTTGCCGCCGTCCTTGATACCCACCACCTTCACGGTCACTTTGTCGCTCTCGCGGAGGTGGTCCGAGACGTCTCGGACGAAGTTGCGGTCGATCTCGGAGATGTGCACGAGTCCCGTCTCGCCGGACTCGAGCTCTATGAACGCCCCGTAGGGGGCCAGGCGTGAGACGACTCCCTCGACGATGGCACCTATCTCAGCCATGTATCGGGTCAGACTCCTTCCGTGGTCAACCCGCCGGATGCGGGTGGGGAGAACATGCTAGCCAGCGCGTTCACGAACGGTCAATGGGTGCCGGCTCGAGGCCTTGGGTGCGCGCTCGAGGCCTCAGGTGCCGACCGCGACCCGCATCGCGTCCCACCAGCGTTCCAGCAGGCCGGGAGACCCCTCGTCGACCGGCGGCGCGAACCCGGCGGGATCCACCTCATCGGGCTCGGGGACGGGATCTCTGGGAGCAGCGATCACGAACGGGACCTCGCCTGGGCGCACCATCCCCAGCCCGGACCGAGCGAGCCGTTCGACCTCAGCGTCGCTGAGCAACTCTTCTCGTTCTGCGAGCAGCTCGTCGATCCGGTCCCGCAGCGCGCGGTCCTCGGCGGTGAGCTGCTCGATCCCATGACGGACCGCGATGTAGCGGCGAAGCGGATAGACGCTGGAGAACATCAGCCCGCCGATGACCAGCAGCAGCACGAAGCCGCGCGGCGACAGCAGCGAGCGGGGTCGAGGCTGCTGATCGGTCATGTGGCTCCCCGGCCGAACGCGGCGCCGCCCGGGTAGCGCGCGGCATCGCCGAGCGTCTCCTCGATGCGCAAGAGCTGGTTGTACTTGGCGGTGCGATCCGAACGGTTGGGCGCGCCGGCCTTGATCTGTCCGACGCCGGTCGCGACCGCGAGGTCGGCGATGGTCGCGTCCTCGCTCTCACCCGAGCGATGGCTGATCATCGCGTTGTAGCCCGCGCGGCGCGCCAGGTCGATCACGTCGAGGGTCTCGGTCAGCGTGCCGATCTGGTTGACCTTGATCAGGATCGCGTTGGCGACCTCGGTCTCGATCCCACGGCCGAGGCGCTCGGGGTTGGTGACGAAGACGTCGTCGCCGACCAGTTGGGTGCGCGCGCCCAGCGCCTCGGTCCCGACGCGCCAGCCGTCCCAATCATCTTCCGAGAACGGATCCTCGATGCTCACGATCGGGTACCGATCGACCCAGGCGCCGCAGCGTTCGGCGAGCTGCTCGGCGGTGAAGCTCTTGCCCTCACCGGGGAACTCGTATCTCTTGTCAACCAAGAGTTCGGTCGCCGCGATGTCCAGCGCCAAGGCGACGTCCTCGCCCGGCCGCAGCCCTGCCCGCTCGATCGCCTCGAGCAGCAGCTCGATCGCCTCGTCGTTGGTGCCGAGATCGGGGGCGAAGCCGCCCTCGTCGCCGACGCCGGTGGACAGGCCCTTGCCCTTGAGCACGGCGCGCAGCGTGTGGAACGTCTCGGCGCACCAGCGCGCAGCTTCCGAGAACGAGGCGGCGCCGACCGGCGCGATCATGAACTCCTGGACATCCACCGAGTTATCGGCGTGAGCGCCTCCGTTGAGCACATTCATGCACGGGACCGGGAGCAGGTGCGCGTTCGACCCGCCCAGGTACCGGAACAGCGGGAGGTCGAGCGAGTCCGCGGCGGCCTTGGCGGCCGCCAGCGACACGCCGAGAGTCGCGTTGGCGCCGAGCGTGCGCTTGTTGTCGGTACCGTCCAGGTCGAGCAGCAGCCGGTCGAGGCCGCGCTGATCGGTCGCGTCCGCGCCGAGCACCTCGGGCGCGATGCGCTCGTTCACGTTCGCAACCGCTCGCAGGACTCCTTTGCCGCCGAACCGAGCCTCGTCGCCGTCGCGCATCTCGAGCGCCTCGTGCGCGCCGGTCGAGGCGCCGCTCGGGACGATCGCCCGGCCGAATGAGCCGTCGGCGAGCCAGCAGTCGACCTCGACTGTCGGGTTACCACGCGAGTCGAGCACCTCGCGCGCGCGGATCTCAGCGATGGGGGTCACGATTTTGGCATCCTAGCAGCGGCGACGAGGGCGGCTGCGGAGCCCGGCGTTCGCGGAAACCTGGCGGTTATCTGGCGACCGGCGGAGTTGGGTGCAGCCGATCCCCTGTCAGTCGTTCGACGAGCCGTTCGGCTATCAAATCGATCAGAGATCCATCGACATCGCCCCGTGAGAACCATCCCACCGCGATCGTCCGATCCTTGGCAAGCAGGAACATCGCGAAGCCTTGCCTCCCCGAACTCCGGCGTATCTCCAGCACCTCAACTAGGTCCAAGCCAAGGTCAAAGATCCCCAAGATCAGCCGGCTGACCCCTCACTTTCCCCGCAGCGCGGGTCCAAGAAGCGCCTTTAGTCAGCAGTCTCCCAGTTGCAAGGCGGGACGTCATCCTGGCAGTTGGGGAAGTAACCATCTGAATCGGGACGGGTAATCCGGAGTCTCCGATAAACCCGTCCCGATTCAATACCGACGGTCGCTGGGTCCCAGTCATGGTGCTCACGCCACGCAAGGTTCACGAATTGATCGTCGGGCAGAGGGGCTACTGGGTGGTCAGCGTGAACGGTGGTTCCACTGGCAAGGAAGAGAGCCAAAGTGCTGAGCAACAGCCCGCCTGATTTCATTCCGCCCCTCCCCCAGAGGACCAGCTAGAGTTCAGGTTTGACGCATATCGTCGTGCTCGTCTTGTACCAGCGACCATTGACCTGCGTCACCGTGTACCGCCCTTGCACGCGCCCATCACCCTTCCTAAACTCGACCACCTTCGGGCCGTCCTCCTCAGTGCTCACCACGTGGTATGAATCTAGGGGCCTGCCTGCCCCTCTTGCGGCCGCACGCTCCGGGCTCGATTCACCTTCTGAGGGGTCGGGATCGACAACGATATGCCCCGCTTGCCTCTGGACTCCAACGTCTCCGGCCTCGTTGTACGGGTCGCAGTCAAGACCACTTGGATGACGGCCTCCTGAGTTGGCCATACTGGCCACGAAGGCGATGACAGCCAGGGCAGCTAGCCCACCAATGACCAACGTCCCGCGTCTTCTCGCGGGCACGGCTCCCTCCTCATCCGGCAATATCCACCATACATGCCGATTCGACTCCCCGAAAGAGTAAGAGGAGAGTGCTCATCCAGACATCGGTCTTCCGCCCGACGAGAGAGGGGAGATCGAGCATCTAGCTAGCGTGTCGGAGTCCGGGATTTCACAGTTCCATTCCATGGCATATCACGTAAGGAGAAGCGGGAAGGGACCGAACGCATGCTGGTGCGCGGCGCGACGGATTCCCCTGACGGGTCCCCGCGATCCCCGTGCGCGCACGCGGAATCGATCCGTCCCCACAGATACGCATCGAGCACCCAGAAAGTTGCGAGAGACATCAAAGTTGATCGCGCCCCGCTACCGAAGTACGGACGAAGCGAGGAAACGTCTCACATTGCCTTGGGGCCACCCGCGCCACCAATCGCTATTCGGCTCGCGTCATCGGGCGCAACCGCGCGACCATGACCGCGGATCCGATCAGCAGGACTCCCACGAGTAGGAGCGCGACCGGGACGCCGATCGTGTCGGCGAAGTGCCGCATGACGCTGGTGGTCACGAAGAGGAACAGGCCGAGCGCACCCACGATCAGCAGGTGCGTCGATCTGATCGCGACCGAGGCGCCCAGCAGCGCGGCTGCGAAGGCGATCGCGAGAGCCTCGGCCCAGGCGCCGCCGTCCTCGAAGCCCGGGATCCACATGCCGGCGAGCAGCGTGATGCCGGCGAGCGCGTAGGCGACCCCCTCCGGAGTCAGCCTGCCCGCACGGGTCAAAGCGCCGGCACCGGCGCCGACCAGAGCCACGGCGATCCCTCCGCTGGTTTCCCCCAACGGCGTCACCAGATCCGAGAGGCCCAGCGCGACCGTGATCGCGGTACCGAACACGGCGAACATCTGGGGCGCGCGCGGCTGCAGCCGCTGGTAGGCAGCAGCGAGCACCAGCGACGGACCGCCGACGAGCAGTAACCCCTGCCACGCTTCCTCGGGCTCGTCGGCCCCCACGCCGATCAGCGCGAACACCAGGAAACCGACCGACAGCAACCAGAGCACGCTCGCCGCGCGCGTGATCGGCGTGTTGCCGGGACCACGCAAGACCGCGCCCCCCACGCCGGCCGCGACCGACAGCAGCGCGAGCAGCGTGAACCGTCCCGGGGTCGACAGGTCCTCCCACACGTCAGAGAGCAGCGCGATGACCGCGCCCGAGACCGCCGCCGCGCCGAGGTAGATCAGCACCTCGACCACCGCGGGGATCCTCGATCCTGAGACGGTGCGCGCGCGCTCGTGCTCGAGGATCGCGCCGCGCTGCTCGGACCTGATCAGACCGGCGTCGGTCCATCGCTGCAGATCGTCGTCGCGCGCCACGGCGGCATCGTACCGGCTACTCATGGCCGCTCAGCTCTAGGAAGATGCCCCAGCCCAGGAACAGCGTCCACTTCCCGGCGTTGAACAGGATCATCCAGGCGATCACGAGCAGGATCGTGCGAGCTCGCTCCGTCGAGACACCGGCGATGAAGACGCTCAAGCCACCGGAGAGCACGGCTGCCATCATCACGAACATCGCGATGCCGGCGCCGATGTTGGCCCCGCCCGAGGGACTCGCCATCGACAACGCCGTAAGGAAACCAGCGAGGCCGATCGCGAAGACGATCGCGGATGCCATCAGCGTCGGTCCGTCGAAGAACCGGATGCGTTCCTCGGGCTCGAACAGGCCCGAACGAGGCGGCTGGTCGCTCATGACCATGCTCCGACGACGCGTGCGAGACCGACGGCAAACAACGCCAGCGCGCCGACCGCGATCGGGGCGTAGGCGCGGCGCAGGATCGGGCGCGCGCAGATCCCCGAGACCGCGAAGACCACGGCGACCTGGGCGAAGCGCGCGCCGCGCGCGA
>DASWIP010000048.1:0-25177 GCA_036397635.1 Actinomycetota bacterium
GGCCGAAACGGATGGCGCAGCCGAGGGGGATGAATCGACGACGAGCACGACGTCGGCCTCGCTATCCGATGACACGTGGTGGTTCCACGTGAAGGCAATCGACCAGGCCGGAAACCCAAGCAACGATGCCACCTACGGGCCAATCAAGATCGATGGTACCGGCCCCAATGCACCCACGATCACGTCACTGACCCACAGTCAGGACGACTGGTCGTCGAACCGGGATGCGAGCTTCGCTTGGGCTCCGCCTCTAGACGGCTCGATGATCGACGGCTACTCGGTGCTGTTCGATCAGAACGCATCTACGGACCCTGACGAGACTGTCGACACCGTGACCACGGGTTGGACCCAGAGCGGAATCGCAGACGGGGAGTGGTGGCTCCACGTTCGCGGGAAGGATGCCGCGAACAACTGGGGCGCGACTGGTCACTATCGAGTCCGGGTCGATGCAACTGGACCGGTTGGGCCGGTCATCTCCTCACCGACGCACCCAAATGAGGATGGGGCATATACGGGCGACAGTCCGCAGTTTGACTGGGTCCCCCCCAGCGAGCTGAGCGGTATCTCGGGGTACAGCTTCGTCCTCGACAACTCGCCGGATACCATCCCAGACACGACCTCGGAAGGTTCGGACACGTCGATGTCCTACACCGATCTGCATTGGGGCGAGTACTGGTTCCATGTCCGAGCCCAAAACGGCAGCCACGACGCAGCGGGTGAGGGTCTGTGGGGTGATACTGCGCACTTTCACGTGATGATGTTCCCACTCGCGGATGCCTCAGCGGCGTCTGCCCCAGACCAGGGCGGTCCTGGCGTCTCGGTTACGCCGACGGCGCTTGCCGACGAAGTCTCAACCGTGTCGCCTGGCTTACAGGGCCCCGGGAACCTCTTCCCGATCGGCGGCCTTCTGGGCAGCGACTCGTTTTTCGGGGGAACGGTTGTTCCTGATGGGAACATCGTGGAAGCTGTGGCGGACGCTTATGGATCATTGTTCCTACCCGAAGCCACCTTGGGCAATCTTGGTGATGGCTTGTCTGGATCGTTGGGCGCGGTTAGGGCTGGGCCCTCGCTCCCTTTGATCTTCCAACTAGTGCCGGGCGCCGGCTATACCGTTACGACGACTCGCTACGAACCTGACGGTACCACACGGACACGCACCGACAACTTCTCGTCATGTGTACCGCACAGCTATAGCAGCGCTGATGGCGAACTTACCCTCGAGCCTGATCTCAGCATCTATCTTTGCCCGGACATATCGGCTTTCCCCTCGCAGCGGTTGGATTATCGCCTGAACGCGCTCAGGTCAGGTGTGCGTGTCAAGGTGGGCGTGACCATGAACCTCGTTACCAAGGAACTGGCCTTTTCGACGGATGCGCGCACCTCGGACCACCCGACCTCGTTTGGAATGACCTTGACGCAGACGACCGATGCCGCTACATCGACCAGCTCGAATGTTCTCGACACATCATCGACTGCACTACTTGACTCGCTTGATCTGACGGTCACATCCACCCCGCCGACAGGAAGCCGGGCCGCCGAGGGTCATGTCCGCGTCACGAATATCCCCGCTGCGGTGACTCACCGTTACACCATCTCCGGCAAAGAGGCTACCGATACCGATCGGACGATCTCGCTCCGCTTGGCGCTGGAGAACAACGCGCCGAACCCGGGCGAGCAGCTCTTCGTAGAGCGGCTCGACTCTTCCGACGGTGGTCGGCTCACGGGTCGTCTAGACATGCAGAACGTGCCCCGCGATTTTGACATGACCATCGATGGCATACTCAAGCCCGAGGGCGACGTCAGAACCGCCACACCAATACAAGCGACGATCCGCGGCACTCAGAGCGCATCCGTGAACGAGATGATGCAACTGCAGCAATGGAACGGTGCGCAGCTATTGAGCATCCTTGACGCGTCAAGTTTCGCGAGTGAATACGAGATCGGTATCACCGTCCTCCGGGATGAATTTGGCGCCCAGCTGAAGGACACCGGTGGTGCGCTCTCAGCGTCGTTCCCCGCAGGCCCTCCTGCTGGCGGCGTCCTCCAACTCTCCCGCTATCGTCGCGTCGGCCAGACGGACGTCCTGGACTCGCGCTTTGACTTCGAGAACTTCTCGACGTTGACGGAGTTCCGCGTGCGTGCCCATGGCGATCCCGATGACCCGACCGGTACCGAGATCTCACTGGAAAACTTGGCCGGCGTGCCGAACCAGCTGATCCAAGTGTTGCGGTACCCCGTGAACGCCAGTCCTCAGCGATTCGTCCTTGCAGGCCCATCGGCCGATCAGAGCGCGATCTACGCCCCGGTGGACGGCCGCAACCTACGGTGGGACGCGATCCCACGGAAGTTCGACTTCGTGACCGACCTCACGCGCCAACCGAACCGGATGCCCGCCACGATTGCCATCGATATCCAGTCCACGTCGGCAACACCCAACGGTCGCATAGAGGTCACCGAGAAGCAGCCCGATGGTACGCTTGGGTTCATCCTCAAGGCGTTCAACGCGCGCACTCGTCTCGAGGGCACTTTCCAGGGGACCCTCACGAACCCCAAGCGGGCGCGGATTGCCCGTAGCAACTTCGGTTCCAGATCCGATCAGGCGCTGCAGGTCTACTTGAAGGATGGGGCCACGCTAGAAACACAGGTGCGTTTCATGGGTCCCGAGGCGACGACCGAGGATCTGGAATCAGGTGCAGGGACCGAGGTGGATGGTATCTTCACGTCGGTACCGGACGACTACGACTACGACATGACTTTGACCACAGACGCCCAAGGCCACCCAACCGATGCCACGCTTACCGGCTCGAACTCGGCCGCCGCAGCGAACATGGACGTCGTATTCTCCGACAACCGCAAGGGCATCCAGCTCCACCAGCATGCCTTGCCGAAGTCGTTCTCCTACGTCGTGCACGCCGAGAACTTCGATTCCGGTGGGAATCCGAAGCTCATGCGGCTCGCCGCAACCAGCCAGTCCTCAGCGAACGCCAACGCGGTGCTAGAGGCGAAATACCGTAGCCTGCACCTTCTGCTGAAGGGCCTTACGGAGACGTTCAGCTATGACGTCTCTGTGACCGGCCCCATCGATAACCCGGCTACGGCGACCATCAGCCAGCGGCAATCTGATCCGAATCCAAATCAGCTCGTGCAAATGGTGCTCGAGCAGGACACCTCGCAGCGTCTCGCGGTCACCTTGAAGAATCGGCCAGACTCCGTGCTGCCAGAGACGGCTTCGTACATGGACCTTGTCTGGTCATCGGTTCCTCAAGACTTCGATGTTACGGTTGGTCGTTCGCAAAGCGATGACGGTGCGCATGCCAACGTGACCGTCGATACCCATGGCGCCGACCTGCCAGAAGCTACCGTGAGGCTGCGGCAACATCGTCCGAACCAGCGCCAGGAACTCTACCTGAAGGGTCTTTCAGCGACCCTCAGTGGCTCGCTCCGCTATGGGGGAAGTTTGGGCGATCCGAATACGCTGCAAGTGCAGCTGCAGAGTTCCGGACGGCATGACACTGATGCTTTCCAGGCATTGAGCTACACCGGATCCGATCTTGAGGCCAGCATTGTCGCAAAGGCTGGCGCAGCGGTCCCTCCAATCTCGGCATCGGGATCCCGACTGAAGGCTGTCTACGATTTCCTGCCGCCGGGCGTTACGCTTCAGTACACCAACACCAAGGACGAGAACGGACACGAGACTGCGTTCTCCGCCGTGCTCCACAACACGGACGCCAGCGGAAACGACGCACCCAACCCTTCCGGCGCAATCAATCTGGAGTTCTTCGACGGTAACGGCGTACCGACGCGAACGATTCGCGCGACCGATCTGCCGGCGGTCTTGACGCAACTCAAGTACACGTTCCCTCCACCTAACCCCAATGAGAACGATAACTGCCTTGGCCGGATCGGCTACGAAGGCTCATCATCGACACTAGACCTCGAATTGGATCTTTTCGTTCCGCGAGGCTGCTTCGCCGGCAGGGTCACCGCCAACATCGCCGATGTGCCACATCTCGGCTTTGAGAAGGCTGAGTTGTTGCGAAGCGGGGATGCAACGTTCCTCACGCGCATGGATGGGGCTGCACGAGAGGTAGTGACGAAGGCCGTGATCGAAGCCCCGGTGCCCGATGACGTGGCGCAATTCCTCAACAAGCCAATCGACTTCGACCAGGGACACGCTAAGCAGTTGTGCCCAGCCGTCGGGAGTTTCGCTGGCCGCGGTGTTGGCTGCATGGACGTGCGGATCACTGCCAACCCGTCCTACGACAACGTTCGCGTCCGTCTGGAGGCCGACGGATTGCGAAGCGCTCAATTGAAGTCGAATCTTGGCCTGAATGGAACTACGAAGCGTCCTTACCCGTCAGGCTTCGACGACATCGACAGGGATCTCTGGGATCTTCTCCCCCTGTTCGCGGTAAGGAACGATGGAACCGGGAGCATCAAAGTCTTCTTGAGCGGGGACGACAACCCGAACGTTACGAGCACTCTTCACCAAGAAGCACGATGCTGCGTGCGGACGTGGAAGACGGCGGGCGACGAGATGGACTACTCTCTCGACAAACCCCTTGGCTTACGCTTCTACGCGTGGCAGGTCGAAAGCGGACACTGTGGTACCGACTCCGACCAGTCATTGAGCAAATGCAACCTGGATGGAGAAGAACTGACCAACACATTCGGGGCGAACATTCACGCGCATCCACCCGAACCGTTCTACAGCGATGAGCCGGTGCCGTTCGATCCCAAGTTCATCGCCTTCTCATACGATGAGAACCCCGAAGAGCAGCGTAATGGCTTCCTGAGCAACCCGGGGACCACCACTTACTACGTGCCGAACCTCTACGATACCTTCCTCTCGGACGGTCCATCCGCGCGATGGTACGCGCACAACCTCGCGGGCTGGCAAACCGATTGGTATTTCCACTCCCTTCTTCGCGAGTACGAGGTCGATCCCTTTGGTCTGGGAGCCTAGATGAGAGCCTGGCAGCAGCGAATCACGGGCGACGGCGTCCTCAAGCGATCGAGAGGCAAGGCCGCGGCTGTATCACTCGTGGGCGGTCTGGTCCTAGTGTTGACGGCTGGGTGTGTCGCTGCCGGGAGATCTCCCGATACCCGCCCTGGTGTCCCTGTCACTCACGAGGGTATATGGGCGACCGAAGCGATCTACCCGCCGGAGTGCCATCGTGGGCAACCGTTGCGAACCCGGATCGAGATCGCCTGCGCCGACATGGCAGCTCGTGCCGATGCTCTCGATGGCGCCGCGACCCCAAAGCGCTCAACGCCGCCGGTTATCACGCTACTTCCAGACGGGCGCCTTCGTTACACGGACACGGCCCGCCACGATAGGAACCACCTGGTTCACTCGGTGCTGTCCGGGTTGGAAGTGAGATTCAACGCGGAGGGTTGGAAGAAGATCCCGACGGGGGATGAAGATCACTTGCACTTCCAATATGTTCGGTCGTGGGGAGCCCTCGATATCAAGATCGCTCTGCGGCAAGTGGCCAAGGGCATCGTGGAAGCGCATGCCGTCATAGAGTCACTCGAACCGGTGACGTGAGGCTTGGATCCACGAACGATCTCCTGCCACGAGGCTAACCGATTGGCATTTCTTGGGGAGTACGGAGGTCGATCCCTTAGCAGGGTGCTGAAAAAGTCCCGAAATGCCCTGGGGACGTGCTCACGGCAAGCTTCCCATCAGCACGGATACAGTCGAGGCAACCACCGTGCCCCGCTTTTTCAGCACCCTGTTAGAGGTCTGGGGGCCTAGATGGGAGCCTGGCAGCAGCGAATCACGGGTGACTGCGTCGTCAAGCGATTGAGAGGCAAGGCAGCGGCTGCATCACTCGCAGGTGGCCTGATCTTGGTGCTGACGACTGGGTGCTTCACTGCCGCGAGAGCGCCCGATACAGATCCCGGTGTGCCTGTCACTCATGAGGGCATCTGGGCGACCGAGGCGATCTACCCGCCGGAATGCCATTTCGGTCAGCCGTTGCGGACCAGGATCGAGATCGCCTGCGCCGACATGGGAGCAGATGCTGATCCTCTGGATGGCGCCGCGACCCCATTGCGATCAGAGCGACCCCTCATCGTGCTGCTTCCCGACGGGCGTCTTCGTTACACGGACACGGCCCGCCACATGAACGAACCCCTTCACTCGGTATTGTCCGGGTTGGAGGTGGGGTTCAACGCGGAGGGTTGGAAGAAGATCCCGACCGGTAATGATGATCACCTTCATTTCCAGTATGTTCGGTCGTGGGGCACCCTCGATATCAAGATGGCCCTTCGGCAGGTGACCGAAGGCGTCGTGGAAGCACATGCCGTTATGGAGTCACTCGAACCGGTGACGTGAGGCTGGCCACGAGCGTCTCCTCCTATCGGGTGCTCGGACCGGTGAACCATGGGGCCGTGTGATCAGTGCGAGTACCGCACCTCGACGTCGGTGCCGTCGGTCGCGAAGGTCAGATGGTAGTGCAGGTCTGTTCGGAAGGTCTGCAGTCCGCGACCATCCAGCTCGGCCACGACATCGGGATGAGGGTGCCCGTGCGGCCGCAGGTGGCTGCTCAGCGCGATCAATGGGTCCGTGGCAGCGAGGTGGTCCACCCATGGGGTTCCGTTGCTGTGGTCGAACACGCCGTTGCGGCCACCGTGATGAGGCACCTGGAACACGCGCACGGTCGCGGGGAGCCGCTGGTTGATCGCGGGCCAATTGTCGGCCTCCGAATCGCCGGTCAGCACGAAGCTCACGTTCCCCAGCGTCAGGGTCAGCACCACCGAGTTGTTGTTCTCATTCGCCGCGTCGACCTGATCGTGGTTCGGCCACAGCGCAGCGAGCGAGACCAGGCCGAAGTTCGGCTCGAGCACCTTCGTCGCGTCGATCGCTTGATGATGGGCGACGTTGGAGGACCGGTTCGCGTAATGCAGCAGCGTACCGAAGGTCGTCGATCCGATGGACTTCGGGTACCAGAACGCGCGGGTCCCGAACGTGGTCATCATCCGTTTGAGCCCGCGCGCGTGGTCTGCATGGCCGTGGGTCAGCAATACCCACTCGAAGACGTGCTGCTGCGCCTCCCAATCGATCCGCAGCCGGTCGAGGCGCCGCTTGACGAAGATCAGCGACGATCGCTCGTTCTCGTAATCGTTGCAATCCACCAGGCCGAACCGCCGTGTCCCAGCGTCGTCGACGGACTCGACCAGGATCGAGTCTCCCCATCCGACGTCGATCAATGTCACGGACAGCTCGGCCACTAGGTTCCCTCCTCCCATGCCAGCGCCAGATCGGCGTTCTTCGGGTACCGATCCCTCGCGGCGTCGATCTGCGCGCGCGACCAGGCGGCGAACGCCTCGGTCTCTCCCGGAGACTGGGGGAGAGGATCCGCCGGGCGGAACGCCAGCAGCACCGTCACGGTGATCTCATGCGAGCGGTAGCGGTACGCCTCGTGGAACCGGTCGAGCGGGACGCGGTAGACCTCATCACGCTGAGGCTCATGGTCGGGGTCGAACCAGGTGAGCGGCAGCCACAAGTCCTCGGTCTCGATCGACAGCGTGGGGTCGTCCTCCACCTGGTCGAACAAGGCCGCGATCTCGTCCTGCGTGAAACGTCCGTCCGGTGTCGTGGAACGATAGACGACACCCATGTTCCCGAGCACCGGGACGGCTCGGCCGCCGACTTCGAGGCTCCACCCGGGGATGGGCGCGCGCGCCGCGACGACCCAGTACGCCGCGCGCGCCATGGGCATGTCGTCGATCACGCGGATCGCATCGATCGAAAGCGGGATCGAGATATCGCCGACGGCTTGCATAGACGCCCCCTGGGTCGCGCGAGCGGATCCTAGGGCCGCGCGTCATCCTCACGCCAGGCGCGCCCCGCTGCGGGCAGCGGGCAGAGCCCAGGATGTCCCGGCGACCGGGAACACAGAGCGGCCGACCCGCGTCCAGTGTGCCACCCGCATCCTGGTCGAGCGAGGCCCGACGTCGGGTTCGGTCGAGGTCGGAGGTACTGGTGATCCAGGGATCCGCGCAGTTCGCTCTGCGCATATCTGCGCACTCACGGAAACATCCGCGTGGCGGGGTTGACACGTCCGGAGCGGCGCAGGAGAGTGACCCCCGAAGCGGAACCGGTGCCGTCGCCGTAACCCTACGGCGGCCGAGCAGAGTTCGGAGGGGAGGTCGCACCATGGCCACACCGACTATCGATCAGTTGCGCGAGCAGGTGCGCGCGCCGATCATCACCGCGGACGACGCCGGATACGACGAAGCGCGCGCGGTCCACAACGGCATGTTCGACCGGCGACCGAAGGTGATCGTGCGCGCCGAGCAGGTGGCGGACGTCATCGCAGCGGTCAACTTCGCACGCGACACGAGCATCGACCTGTCCGTCCGAGGCGGCGGGCACAGTGCCCCGGGGTTCGGCACCAACGACGACGGCGTCGTGATCGACCTCTCGCTGATGCGGCACGTCCACGTGGATCCCAAGGCGCGGACGGCGCGCGCCGGTGGCGGCGCGACCTGGGGTGACTTCAACTACGCCACGCATGCCTACGGCCTGGCTACGACAGGCGGCATCGTCTCGACGACCGGCATCGCCGGCCTGACGCTCGGCGGCGGGATCGGCTACCTGACTCGCGGCTACGGGCTGTCGATCGACAACCTGATCTCCGCCGACGTCGTGACGGCCGACGGACGGCCGATGCGTGCGAGCAAGGACGAGAACGCGGATCTGTTCTGGGCGCTGCGCGGCGGCGGCGGCAACTTCGGCGTGTGCACCTCGCTGGAGTTCCAGCTGCATCCGGTCAAGGACGTTTACGTCGGCATCTTCTTCTACGAGGTCGAGCATGCGAGCGATCTCTTTCGCTTCTTCGGAGAGTTCATCAAGGACGCCCCGCGCGAGTACGGCGGGTTCCCCGCCTTCCAGATCGCTCCGCCGCTGCCCTTCATCCCCGAGAAACGACACGGCGACACCTTCGCGGCGGCGGTCGTTCACTGGTCGGGTCCGCTGGATGAAGGCGAGGTCGCGCTGAAGCCCTTCCGCGATGTTGCCCCCGTGGTGGCCGAGATGGTCGGCCCGATGCCGTATCCGGCGCTCAACGCGGCCTTCGACGGCCTGTTCCCGAAGGGGATCCGCAGCTATTGGAAGGGAAGCTTCGTCACCGAGCTGACCGACGAGGCGATCGAGCAGCACGTGATCCACGGCCCGAAGGTGCCCGAAGTGAGCGCAACGATGCACCTGTATCCGATCAACGGCGCCGCACATGATGTCGGCGCCGACGACACGGCGTTCGCGTATCGGCACGCGACATTCGCGCCGGTGTTCGTCGTGGCGTGGCAGGACCCCGCGGTTGACGCCGAGCGCATCCAGTGGGTGCGGGATTATTACAATGCGCTCCAGCCGCACTCCGAGCCCGGCGGCTACATCAACTTCATGGCCGACGACGACCAGGGCCGCCTCAAGGACAACTACCGTGGCAACTTCGAGCGTCTCGTCGAGGTGAAGCGCACCTACGATCCCGACAACCTGTTCCACCTGAACCAGAACATAAACCCGAGCGGCTGATCCCACCGCTTTCAGCGAGGTGGAGGAGTGCGCGAGCGCGCCCTCCAACGCTCAGAGGAGATGCACGCGTGGCGCGAGCATGTGCACCAACCGTCAGCCGAGCTGCGCGCGGCGCGCGAGCGCGCGCTCGACCGCCCCGAGGAGATCCGTGGGAGCGACCGGGTGCCGCAAGGTGGCGCGTGCCCCGATGTCGCCCGCAGCGACGAAGATAGTTGTGCCGTCGTCGGGCAGCGTCGTGCATCCACGCTCGCCCACTTCTCCGTGAAGCTGCTGCTGGTCGGGTCCCTGGACCTCGACCACCGCGGCGTCGGCGATCTGGCGCAGTGCGCACGGCAAACCAGCGAGACGCGGACACGGGGCCTCGGTCGGGCCGCTGCAGCGCATCGTCGAGTACCCGGATCCTTCCAGCCAGCCGGTCCACGTCCCTGTGCGCCCCGGATCCTCGCAGACCACCAGGATCATCCGGGTCCCGTCCATGCTCTTCACCTCCCGGCACCGGCGGTCGTCCGCTGCGGGTCGTAGGCGGGCAAGCCGTACCGGTGTGCTGTGTCATCGGCGATCCGCTGGATGAGCGCGCGCTCCTCCGCCCCGCGCTCGTTCGCGAACAGGTGCTTGAACCGCCGCTGCGGCCGCAGGTAATCATCGACGGGGACCGGCACGGCGATCCGCTTGACCTTGCTCAGCTCGCCGTCGTGCCATTCGGCGAGCGGGAACAGGTTCGAGTGCACCGCGAGCCGTGCGATCTCGATGGTTCGGTCCGGCTCGAATCCCCAGCCAAGCGGGCAGGGGACCAGCATGTGCAGATAGCGTGGCCCCTTCGCCTGGATCGCGCGCTGCATCTTGCGCTCGAGGTCCTTGTGGAACGCGGGCGTTGCCGTCGCGACGAACGTCGGGCGGTGGGCGAGGACGATCGAGACGAGGTCCTTCTTCAGGTGCGGGTTGCCGGACGAACGCAGGCCCGCCGGCGTGGTTGCCGTGGTGGCGTCGCGCGGCGTGAGGCCGCTGCGTTGGACGCCGGTGTTCATGTAACCCTCGTTGTCGTAGGCGATGAACAGCACGTCGTCGCGCCGCTCCAGCATCCCGGACAGCGCCTGCAAGCCGATGTCGGCGGTACCGCCGTCGCCCGCTTGCGCGATCACGGGAACGTCACGGCCTTGCGCGCGCAGCGCTGCTCGAACGCCCGAGGCGACGGCTGCCGCATTGCCGAACACCGAATGGATCCACGGCACGCGCCAGGCGGAGGTGGGATATGCGGTCGTGGTCACCTCTAGGCAGCCGGTCGCGTTCGCGATCACCACGTTCGAGCCGGCGGCATCGGTGGCCATGCCGGCGCCGATCAGCAGCCCGCAGCCCGCGCATGCCCGGTGCCCGGGTGCGATCAGGTGCAGCGGCGCGCTGATCACGACATCACGTCCTCTCGGAGGTCGATCCAGGCGTCTTCCTCGGCACGTAGGGCGCGCGCCAGCGTCGCCGGGGACATATCGCGGCCGCCAAGCCCCGCGATGACGCCGACGACCTGGGGCGCGTAGAAGCTTCGGGCGAGGGCCGAGCGGATCTCGTGTACGACGACCCCGCCGGCGCCGAGCGAGACCGCCCGGTCGAGCACGACCACCCGGCCCGTGTGCTCGAGCGCGCGCCGGATCTCCTCGGCGGGGAAGGGCCGGAACGCGCGCGGCGCGAGCAGCCCGGCGGCGATCCCTTCGGTGCGCGCGGTGTCGACCGCGACCCGCGCCGTTTGCGCGGCGGTTCCCATCACCACCAGCACGACCTCGGCGTCGTCCACGCGGTAAGAGTCGAACCACGGGTCGTATCGCCGGCCGGTGACCGAGGCGAGATCCTCGAGCGCGCGCGTGTACACGTTCCGCGACTCCTGCAGCGCGGCCTCGACTGCGTAGCGCGCCTCCGTGTAGATGCTCGGCTCGGCGTACGCGCCCATGGTCACCGGATCGGCGGGATCGAGGGTGTGCAGCGGCTGGAACGCCGGCAGCAGCTGTGCGACCTGCTCGGCGGTCAGCGGCTCGACGGATTCGAAGGCGTGGGTCAGCGCGAAGCCGTCGACGCAGACCATCACCGGCAGCGAGACAGCCGGGTCTTCCGCGACCCGGTAGGCGATCAGATGGAGATCCTGTGCCTCTTGCGCGTTCTGTGCGTAGAGCTGCATCCATCCGGCGTCCCGCACGATCATCGAATCCTGGTGGTCGTTCCAGATCGACAGCGGGCCCGAGATCGCGCGGTTCGCGACCGTCATGACCACGGGCAGGCGCATGCCGGCGATGTTGAACACCACCTCGGCCATGTACAGCAGGCCCTGGGACGACGTGGCGGTGAACGTGCGTACGCCCGCCGCCGACGCGCCGAGCACCGCGCTCGCTGCGGAATGCTCGCTCTCAACGGTCATGAACTCCGCGTCGAGCTCGCCGTTCGCGACCGCGTCGGCGAGGTATTCCACGATGTGGGTCTGCGGGGTGATCGGGTATGCCGCGATCACCTGCGGCCGCGCCAGGCGGACCGCCTCGGCGATCGCGGCGCTGCCCTCCATGACCTTCATCGCGCCTCGTCCTCCATCACGACGTCCTTGACCGGGCACTCCGCCGCGCAGATCCCGCAGCCCTTGCAGAAGGCAAGATCGAAGTCGTACGTCTTCGCCGCGACCTGGAAGACGATTCCCTCGGGGCAGAACAGGACGCAAAGGTTGCAGCCGGTACACGTCTCGCCGAGGAACCTCGGACGTTGGGTCCGCCAGCCGCCGGTCTCGTAGGAGATGCTCGAACCGGGGGTCGTGACCAGGCCGGGGGTCGGCTTCATCAGGCCACCGCCTCGTGCCCGCGCAGCGCGTCGAATGCCTCGCGCGCGGCCGACACGTTGCGCGCGCCCATCTCGCCGGGGAATCGCTGCGTGATCGCCGCGGCGACCGCGTCGATGCTGATCAGGCCCGTGGCTGCGGCGAACGCACCGAGCATCGCGGTGCTCGTGATCGGCTTGCCGAGCGCGCGCACCGCGATCTGGCTCGCGGGGACGACCGCGGTCGAGGACGGGAATTCATCAGGAGGGGCGGTCGCGTTGAGCACGAACGTCGCGTCGGGGGTCGCTCCGGTGGGCACGTCGAGCGCGTGCAACAGGGTCGGGTCCTGCACCACGATCACCGAGGGGTGCCGGACCTCGCTCCGATCCAGGATCGGCGCGCGCGCGAGCCGAACGAAGGCCGCGACCGGCGCGCCGGTCCGCTCGGTGCCGAAGGCGGGGAACCCGAGCGCGTACCATCCGTCGCGGAACGCTGCGTCGACCAGCAGCGCCGCCAGGGTCACCGTCCCCTGGCCGCCCCGGCCGTGCAGTCGCACCTCGACCGTGTCTTGATTCACGCGGTCCTCCTCGAGGTCCAGGGTTGCCGGTGACCTCGGATCGCACCAGCGGAGAACGGCCCGACTTCCTGAGGCCGAATGGCCCGAGCGTGCGGAAGCGGCCGCATGTGTGGTCGGCTTGCGGGTGCAGGGCCCGTCAGCGGAGCGCGTGCTCGACGCGCGTGACAAGACCGGCTGCATCCGCGGTCAAGGGCAGGATCTGACAGCCTTCGAGCAGGTCTGCGAAGCGCTGCTCGTCGGGTGCGGCCACCTGGACACACAGCGATCCCGCAGGTCGCGCACTCCGATGCGCGGCGAGCAGCGCGCCGCCGAACCGACCGCGCAGGGGCACGGATACCACGATCGCATCCGCCTCGGCTGCCAGCGTGCAAGGGGCCCCGCGCAGGAGCGGGCACCCGCCGCGGATCTGTTCGGGGCCCGGGCAGGTGGCCACCTCGTAGCCGCGCGCGGCGAGCGTAAGCTCGCTCGCCCATGCCATCGCCCCGTCCGGCTCCTCGATCAGGACGCGCATCGCTTCACGCCCGGACCAGGCTTGTTCCGCGGTTCTTCGCTGTCCTTTCATGGCAGATCCTCCTTCGGTGGCGAGCCGGCGCCCGTACCGGCGCTCTGCCCGTCCTCGGGTCGGCGCCGCTCGGCTGACCTGCCCGATACCCGATGGCTGGTCGTGGTGGCCGAGCAGGAGGTCGAACCATCGCATGACCATATGCGCCTCTCGTCGCGGTTCAGCGGGTCTGTGACGATCCAACACTCCCGACCCGGGAGCCGGTACCGGCGAAGGACCCGGACATCTCGGGGCGAATGGCCCCTGGGCTCAGACCGCGAGGCGGCCGAGGCTCAAACCTCGCGCCTGCCGAGGCTCAGACCGCGCGCCTGCCGAGGCTCAGGCCGCGCGCCTGCCGAGGCTCAGACCGCGCGCCGGTAGCGCCGTACCGCCAGCGGCGCGGCCACCGCGACGATCACCACGACCCACAGGATCGCCTGGATCACGTACCAGGCGGTGGGACCGCCGAGGGTCAGCGCGCGCACCGCCGACGCGGTCACCGAGACCGGCTGATGCTCGGCGAAGACCTGCAGCCACCCCGGCATCGAGGCGACCGGCACGAACGCCGAGGATGCGAACACCAGGGGCGCCATCAACGGGAAGGCCGCCGCTTGCGCCGTTTCTGGATCGCCGACGGCGAGTCCGAGGCTTGCGAACACCCACGACAGCGCGTAGCCGAACAGCAGCACGAGCCCGATCGCCGCGAGGTATCCGAGCAGGTTCGTGTGGATCCGCCAGCCGACACCGAAGCCGACGGCGGTCATCAGCAACGCGACGAACACGTTGCGTCCCGTGTCCGCGAACGTTCGTCCGGCGAGGACGGCTGAGGGGGCCATCGGCAGGGATCTGAACCGCTCGAGCAAGCCGCTCTTCAAGTCTGTGGCGAGCCCGATCGCTGCGCCCATCGCGCCGAACACGACCGTCTGCACGAAGATGCCCGGCATCAGGTAATCGACGTAGTCGACGCCGGGAACCCGCACCGCGCCGCCGAAGACGTAGCGGAACATCAGCACGAAGATCACGGGCTGGATGGTCGAGAACACGAGCAACTGCGGAACCCGCCGGTAGGCGATGAGGTAGCGGATCGCGATCGCGGTGGCGTCCGAGAGCGCCCCGGTGACCGGCCGGCGTGGCACGGGTCTGGCGGTGACGGCCATCAGGCGACCACTTCCTCTGTGTGTTTCGCCTCTTCGGCATGGTGTCCGGTCAGCGCCAGGAAAACGTCGTCCAGGCTCGGCTGACGGACGGTGAGCGTCACCGGCGTCATGCTTGCCTTGTCGAGGCGTCGCAGGATGTCCATGAGGCCTTTGGGGCCGTCATCGGATGCGATCCGAAGGAGCGGGCCTTCTTGCTCGGGACGGTGCGACGTTCCGCCGAGCGCACCGGAGGCCGCCGCCGCGGTCTTCGGGTCGGCGAAGCCCAGCTCGATGACCGTGCCGCCCAGCCGGGCCTTGAGCGCCGCGGGGGTGTCGAGCGCGATGACCCGGCCTTGATCGATCACCGCGACCGTCGAGGCGAGGATGTCGGCCTCCTCCAGGTACTGCGTGGTGAGCAGCACCGTGGTCTTGTCGGCGACCAGCTCCCGGATCATGTCCCACAGCTCCCGACGGCTGTGTGGATCCAAGCCCGTGGTGGGCTCGTCCAGGAACAGCACCGGCGGCTGATGCACCAGCGCCGCCGCGAGGTCCAGGCGTCGTTTCATGCCTCCCGAGTAGGTCCGGCTCGGCCGGTCGGCCGCGTGCGTCAGATCGAACCGCTCGAGCAGCTCAGCCCCCCGCCTCGCGATCTGCTCGCGCGGCAGGTGGGTCAGGCGTCCGATCAGTCGCAGGTTCTCGCGACCGGTGAGGTTCTGGTCGATCGCCGCGTATTGGCCGGCGAGTCCGATGTTGTAGCGAACCGCCGCCGCCTCGGTGACGACGTCGTGCCCGAGCACGGTGGCGCGCCCGGCGTCGGGGGACAGGATGGTCGAGAGGATGCGGACCATGGTCGTCTTGCCCGCGCCGTTCGGACCGAGCAGGCCGAAGACGGTGCCGAGCGGAACGTCGAGGTCGACGCCGTCGAGGGCGAGGACGTCACCGAAGCGCTTCACCACACCTCGAGCCGAAACCGCTGTCGATGTCATGCGGCTAAGGATGCCCAGATATTTTGAGCCTGTCAAGTTTCGAGAAGCTCCTATCATCGAGCTGCTCGAATCTTCGGACTGCTTGGGGTACCATGGACGCGTGACCAAGCGACGAAGCTCGGCGAAGGATGCCGCCGCCAGGGACGTCTGGCGGCTCGTGATGGGATTCGGTCAAGCCCAGTGGCACCGTGCCTCCCAGGAACTGCATAAGATCGGATTGACCCCGGGTCACCTCAAGCTGTTGCTGCTGCTCGAGCCCGGTCACCCTCGTCCCATGGGCGCACTGGCCCAGGATTTCTCCTGCGATGCCTCGACCATGACCTGGCTGGTCGACCGGCTGGAGGAGCGTGGCCTGGTCGAGCGACGCGGGATGGTCGGCGACCGGCGCGTGAAGACGGTCGCGTTGACGACGGCGGGGATCGACATGAAAGAGCGCGCGCACGCCCAGATGTTCGAGCCGCCCGAAGAGCTGCTCGCCCTGGATCGACGGACGCTGGACGCGCTGCGAGATGCGTTCTCGAGCATGGAGAGCGCGCGCGGCGCGCACGCGGCGCCCTCCAGCGCCTGAGTCCTCCAGCGCAGAACCCCTGCGAGCGGTGATCAGGCTGGGACGGAGACGTCCTCGACTGTGACTTGGCCGAGCGCGCGAAGGATCTCCTCGATGCCTCCGAGGAAGGAGTCGCCGTGGTCGTAGAGGAAGGCGCGCTGCTCGGCGATGGACCGGGCTTGCTCGATGAGGGCCTCAAGCGTCATCGTGCACCTCCGAGGGGAAGTTTCCTCGGGACAGGGTAGAACGGGAGGATGACCTGCGCGTGACACCGTTGTGTCGTCCGTGTGAACAGTTCGACACCGCGGGTGGGCGCGGGTTCCTTACGTAGGTGAGGAGGTCGGGATGCTCGAGCAGCTGACCTGGTACAGGCAGTCCTCGTACCTGTGGCGGGGCGAGGTCACCGTCTACGTCGATCCGTGGGGCGTCCCGGACGGTGAGCCAGGAGCCGACTTCGTGTTCATCACGCACGCGCACGCGGACCACTTCTCGCCCGACGACATCAAGAAGGTGTCATCGGAGGGCACGATCTTCGTCGCGCCGCACGATATCGCCGAGCAGCTCGCCGGCGACGTCCGCGCGGTCCGTCCCGGCGAGCAGCTCGAGGTCGCCGGCGTGGGGGTCGAGGCGATCCCCGCGTACAACGTGCAACCGGGCCGGCTCGACAAGCATCCGCGCGACAACGATTGGGTCGGATACGTGCTGACGCTCGACGGGACCCGGTACTTGTTCGCCGGCGACACCGATCACACGCCGGAGCTGACCGGTGTGCGGACCGATGTCGCCGTGGTCCCGGTCGGCGGCACGTTCACGATGGATGCGGCGGAAGCCGCCACGGCGGTCAAGGAGATGGGCCCGCGTCTCGCCGTGCCGTACCACTACGGGTTCGTCGTGGGGAGCGAGTCGGACGGTCATCGCTTCGTCGAGGCGATCGCGCCCATCGAGGGGCGCATCATGACGCCGGTGTATCCCTTCGCGCGCTGATCATTCCCCGCTTGGCGTGCGGCGCGCGCGCTTGATCACGCCGCGCCGCTTCTTCTCGCTCAGGCGCCGTTCGCGTGCCGATCG
Source organism: Actinomycetota bacterium (assembly GCA_036397635.1). Classification (GTDB taxonomy): domain Bacteria; phylum Actinomycetota; class AC-67; order AC-67; family AC-67; genus DASWIP01. The sequence goes on from DASWIP010000048.1 coordinate 17,182, forward strand.
GGTCGGCTTGGTCTTGCGCCGCGGAGGCGGGGGAGGTTCGAACGCTGCTCGGAGAAGATCGGTGAGACGTTCCAACGCGATCTCACGATTGGCGCGCTGCGTGCGCTCGTCGTCGGCGACGACCCGCAGCCGTCCGCGCGTATCCAGCCGCGCGCGCAGCCTCCGCTTCGCGCGTCGCTTCAGCTCGCCGGGTATCGACGGTGAACCGAGCAGGTCGAACACGACCTCGGCGCGCGTCGCCCGTTTGTTGACGTTTTGCCCGCCGGGACCGCCGCTGCGCGAGAAGCGCACGGTCAGCTCGTGGCGAGGGATCGTGATCCCGTTCGCCACCGTTAGGTCGTCCATCGCGTCACGACGTCCCTTCGTTCCAACCGGTGGTGCTGATGCATCCCATCAGGCATGATGAACGATGCGGCCGCGAAGGTCGCGCAGCCTACCTGTAAGGGAACCCTGACATGCAGCCATCCAAGGATCTCGCCAACGACGACGAGCTACCGAAGCCGAACCGTCGGCGCGAGCCTCCGTTCGCCAGGAAGTACCGGGACTTCTGGAGGCAGGAGCAGGCTGCGGCGTGGTTGTACCGCGCGCTTGCCGATGTCGCGGAGGGCGAGCGTGACGCGGCGACCCTGCGGCTCCTCGCCGAGGCGGAGGAGCGCCACGCGAGCCATTGGAAGGATCTGCTCGCGAAGTCGACGTCGGTCGATGACCTGAGCTTCGGGAAACCGCCGCGGCGTGAACGGTTCCTGGCGTGGGTGGGCGGTCGGTTCGGCGTCGACAAAGTGCTGCCGATGCTGATCAAGCTCGAAGCCGCAGACGCGGGGAAGTACCTCGACGTGCCCGAGGCGCCTCAGTCGATGAGCGAGGAGGAGGTCGCGCACGGCCGCACGCTGGCGACCCTGGGCAAGGGCACGCCGTCGCGGATCGCCGACCTCGAGTCTCGGCATCGCGTGTCCTCCGGGGGTGCGTTGCGCGCGGCCACGTTCGGCATCAACGACGGCTTGGTGTCGAACCTCTCGCTGGTGATGGGCGTCGCGGGCGGGACCGGTAACAGCAGCATCGTGTTGCTCGCCGGCATCGCGGGTCTGCTCGCCGGCGCCTTCTCGATGGCGACCGGTGAGTGGATCTCGGTGAAGTCGCAGCGCGAGCTGTACGAGCGGGAGATCGAGATCGAGGCGGAAGAGCTGAGGGCCTTCCCCGAAGAGGAGAAGGAAGAGCTGGCGCTGATCTACCGCGCGAAGGGGATCGAGCCCGCGGCCGCCGACAAGCTCGCGGAGCGGATCATGCTGCGGCCGACCGCGGCGCTGGACACCCTGGTGCGCGAGGAGCTCGGACTCGATCCGAACGATCTCTCGTCGCCGTGGGTCGCCGCGTTCTCGTCGTTCTTCGCGTTCGGGATCGGCGCGTTCATGCCGGTGCTGCCGTTCCTCATCGGCACCGGCGCCGCCGCGCTGTGGGCTGCGGCGGGGCTCTCGGCGATCGTGCTGGCGCTCGTCGGCCTGTCGATCTCGCTTTTCACCGGGCGAAGCGCGGCCCTGTCGGCGTTTCGGATGTTGCTGGTTGGCGCGCTCTCGGCGAGCATCACCTACGGCGTCGGCTCGCTGGTCGGCGCGACGATCAGCTAGACGCGCTCGCCTGCGCGAGCTTGCGGAAGTAGGTCCAGGACGTCTCGTTCGGCTCGGACCACGACGTCGGCGCCGTTGCGTACTCGGGCTTGGTCGCTTCGACGTGCTCGCGGATCCAGGCAGGCAGGTCGGCGTACCCGCCGGCGGGCTTGTTCCCCTCGGCGTGGTAGACGAGTTGACCGGACCGGTCGGCGTTGCGCATCCAGGGCAGCCACGGCGCGATGCGCGTCCACGACACGCGGGTGGGGACCGAGGCGAGCGCGTCGTTGTCGAGGTCTGCGCGCGCGCACGCGAAGCCGAACATCTCGACGGCTTGGTAGAGGTCGTCCTGGCTGTTGTGGGGGAACTCGGCGCGCGGCAAGGGCGACGGGTAGGCCAGGAAGACGTCCATCTTGAACAGCACGTCGTCGCCCATCCTGAAGTACGGCGTGTGGAACGGTCCCCATGGCATCTGCTCGCGGAAGCGCATGTTCACCGGGTCGTTCCAGATGTGCACGACCTCGACCTCTTCGCCGGTCCACGGGTTCGTCCAGCGGTCGAGCACCTCACGCGTTCGCGGATCGAGGTAGAAAACCGCCTCGCGCGTCAGCAGGTCGAAGCCGCCGTCAACCTCGTTCGCGCGCGCGATGTTGTATCCCTCGAGGCCGAACAGATGCGTGTGCGTACCGCCCGGCTCCCAGGCGTGCACGTCACCGGCGAACCAGTTGACCACGTCGGAGCCGTCGGTGGACGCGCGGGCCTTGATCAGGGCGCGCAGGTTGTCGGCGGGGACATCCAGGTTCATGCGCCGGGGCCCGAGACCTTCTTCTCGTCGATGATCGTGCGCTGGAAGCAGATCCCGTCTTTCAACCAGTGCCAGGTTCGTGTGCGGTTGCTGCTCGTGTCGTCGAGGTGGATCAGCTCGTACAGGGACACGGAACGATCGGCCTTGTAGACCCAGTGCAGCACGATGCAGTGGTCGTCGACCTCCCAGCAGACGCCGTCGATCCGCTCGGTGTCGAAGACCAACTTGCCGTCGGCGTAGGCGGCGGGGAACTCGATGTGCTCCTCGCGTCCGTCGTCCCAGTGGTAGTGGTTGGTCTGGTGGTAGGGGACCGAGCCGTCGGCGGGGAAGGTGCAGTTCAGCACCGAGCGGTGGCGGTCGATGACGTTGCCCTCGCGATCGATCACCGTGTAGGTGCCGTGCCACTTGCCCTCATGACGCGCGAGCAGCGGCATCTCTTCCCTGATCCCCATGGCGTCTCCCACCCGCTGTTCCTGCTTGCGGAACATCGTTCCACAATCGTGACGCCGGGGTCAAGGCGCGCGCAGGTGAGGGAACCACCACGGATCGGGTTGATCGCCGGCGGCGATCAGGAATGCCTGGCGGCGGCCGAATCGACGCAGCGCCACAGGACCCATGCGCGAGCCGCCGAGCCCGGAGGAACGGAAGCTGTTCTTCTCGCCGTCGTAGACCAGCGCGGTCAGTGCCGCGTCGTTGATGCTGATGCCTCCGGCCTCGATCCGCCTTCCCACCGCGATCGCCTCGTCTGTGTCGCCGGCGAACACCGCAGCGCTCAGGCCGTAGGCGGTGTCGTTGGCCAGCGCGATCGCCTCCTCCTCGTCGGCGACGGCCATCACGGGGATGATCGGACCGAACGTCTCCTCGACCATGACCTTCATCGAGTGGTCCACGTCGGTCAGCACCGTTGGTCGAAGATACGTTCCCCCGCCGATGCGCTCCAGCGATCCGCCGGTACGAGCCTTCGCGCCCTTGGCGAGCGCGTCGTCGAGATGCTCGGCGATGATCGCGATCTGGCGTTCGGCGATGATCGGACCCAGCTCGCCGGCGTCGATGACCGGGGCGGCGAGGCGGACCTGCTGTGCCTTGGCCACGAGCTGCTCGACGAACGGTTCGAAGACCGGCTGCTCGACGTAGACGCGCTCGATCGACAGACAGGACTGTCCGGCGTTGGCGGTCGCGCCCCACAGGATCGCGCTGCTCGCGCGGTCCAGATCGGCGCTCGCCAGCACGATCGCCGGATCCTTGCCGCCGAGCTCCAGGAATGCCGGGATGAACAGCCGCGCCGCGTGCGCAGCCACCCGGCGACCCGTCGCGACGCTCCCGGTGAAGCAGACGCAATCCGCCACGTCGATCAACGCCTCGCCGGTCGAGCCGTCACCGGCGATGTAGCCGAACACGGGCCGCAGCTCGTCGACGCCGTCGATGCTCGCCCCCACCGCGTCGATGAACCGCGGCGCGATCTCGCTGGGCTTGACCAGCACGGCGCATCCCGCGAGCAGCGCGGGGATCGCGTCGATCACCGACAACAGCAGCGGGAAGTTCCATGGACTGATCACGCCGACCAGCGGGTACGGCCGCAACCCTTGGCGCACACTGACGAACGGGATCGACGCGGGACGCGGCTCGGGATCCTCGAGCAGCGCCGGCGCCTGAGCGCACCAGCGCGCGATACTGCCGAGCACCGCGTCCACCTCGAGCTCGGACTCGATGCGTCGGCCCGTGTCTGCGATGAGCGCATCCACGATGTCGCCGCGGCGCGCGCGCAGCGCTTCCGCCCATGCGAGCATCGCGAGGGCACGTTCATCGACCCCGGCCTCCTCCCACGCGTGCTGCGCGATGCGCATCGTCGCGGCGGTGCCGGCGATCTGCTCGGGCGTGCGCGGCTCGAAGCGATGATCGATCCGGCCGCTGCGGGGGTTGCGGACCTCGATCATCTAGATCAGACCGTCGGCCTCGAGGCGCGCGATCGCCTCGCGCTGACGTTGAAGGAACCAGCCCTTGCCCGGCGCGGCGCCATCGTCGAGGCCGTTGGGCTCGTCAGTCGCCGCGGCGGCGTAGCTCTGGGCGTACAAGCCGAAGCGGTTGCGCGCGCGCAGGTTCGCCATGCCCGGCCGGCGGCGCGCGCGCCGCAGCGCCGCGAGATCGACTTCGGCGTTGGCGACCATCGATTCGCCCGGCCCGGCTTCGACGAGCACGCGCCCCTCGAAGTCCACGATCTGCGAGCCGCCGTCGGTCGAAGCTGCGGGGATCGGGGAGCCTTCGATGCCGCCACTGTTGGCCGAGATGACGTAGCAGAGGTTCTCGAGCGCCCGCGCGCGCTTGGCGATGTCCTTGTGCGTCGTCTGCGGGCTGCCGACCTCGCTGCTCGGATGGAGGAACACCTCGGCACCGCGCGCGGCAAGGCACCGAGCCAGCTCGGGGAACAGGATCTCCTCGCTGGCGATACACGCGAGGGCGCCGATCTCGGTGCGCGCGACCGGGAAGACGCCGTCCAGCCCGTAGCGGTCGAGGTAGCGATCCCAGACGTCGTGCGGCGTCGGGGTGAGCAGTGAGTTGAGCCGGCGGTACCGCAGCACCACTTCGCCGCCCGGGTCGATCACGAACGAGGACTGGAAGTACAGCTCGGGGAAATGCTTGTCGGTCTCGTAGGCATTGCCGGCCAGGAAGACGTTCAAGTCGCGCGCGATCGCGGCCAGGCCCTCGTACTCGGGACCTTCGGGGTCGATCGCGGCGCGATCGCGCCAGACCTCGACCGGCTCGCCGACCGGGTGACCGGTGAGCGTGTACTCGGGCAGGACCACCAAGCGGCAGTCGGGCCCGATGAAGCCCACGCTCGCAGCGATCTGGCGGCGGAGCCGGTCGATCGCGCCGAGCATCAGCGCCCGGGCGTCGTCGCGGTCGGTGACGCCGGCGACCGATCGGCACCGTGCTTGCAGCGCGAGCGCGCGGTAGGCCTCCAGGGTTCCACCCTCCTGTGCGTTGCTATGCTCCGGTGTCGAAACGCTGTTCCATCATAAGGAACGAAGGGGGCTCATGACACCTGTGCGGCTCGAGCAGCGCGACCGCATCGCCCGGCTGACGCTCGACCGCCCGGAGGCGATGAACGCGCTCGACGAGGAAGTTCTCGCGGCGCTGCCGGAGGCGATCGCGTCGGTCGCGGACTCGGACGCGCGCGCGCTGGTCATCACCGGAGCGGGGGACGCGTTCTGCGTGGGACTCGACATCGAGCTGCTCGGAAAGGCGTTCGCCGACCCGGTGTATTTCCGCGACGTGCTCGAGCGGCTGAAGAGGATCCTTCTGGATCTCGAGGCCTTGCCCGTCCCCGTGATCGCGGCGGTCAACGGCCTCGCGCGCGCGGGCGGGTTCGAGCTGATCCTGGCCTCGGACCTCGCGATCGTCGCGTCGGAGGCGCGGATCGGGGATACGCACCTGGCGTTCGGGATCGTGCCGGGCGGCGGCGCCGTCGCGCGCGCGCCGCGGCGCCTCGGGCCGCAGCGTGCTCGGGAGCTGCTGCTGACCGGTCGGTGGATCTCCGGTGATGAGGCCGCGTCGTACGGCCTTGCCCTTCGTGCCGTCCCGCGAGCCGCCCTGGACGATGAGGTCGAGCAGCTCTGCGCTCTGCTGCGGCCGCTGTCACGCTCGGCGCTGGCGGCGACCAAGGCCGCCATGAACGAGGCGGCGGACAAGCCCCTGCGCGAGGCGCTGGACATCGAGACCGACCAGTTCATCCGCTACCTGACCACCGAGCCGACCGCGCGTGAGGGATACCAGGCTTTCGTCGAGAAGCGCGAGCCGCGCTGGGATTGATGGGGACGTTCTCCGACGTAGAGGTCGGCGAGAGCTTCTCGTCGCCGGTGCGTGAGCTCACCGAAGACGACGTTGCCTCACTGATCCGGATCGGCGGCTACACCCACCCGCTGTTCACCGATCCCGCCTTCGCCGCAGCCACTCGGTTCGGCCGGACGCCGATGCCGGGGGAGGGGATCCTGCACGTCATGGGTGGTCTGGCCGAGCAGACCGGCCGCTTCGACGACAGCGTCATCGCGCTGATCGGCTTCGAGGACGTGCGGTTCCGCGCGCCGGCATTCGCCGGCGACACGCTCCGGCTCGAGATCGAGGTGCTCGGCAAGGAGCCCAAGGGAGACCGAGGCGTGCTGATCATGGCGTGGCGCTGCCTGGATGCGCGTGATCAGGTCGTGTGCGAGGCGCGCGCGCGCATGCTTTTCCGGATCTGAGCACCGTGGTCGCAAGTGCACTGTGTTCCGCGGAACACTCCGTACGCCGCAGGCATCTGCATCGACATCACATCAAGCACTGGGCGGACGGTGGCGATACCTCTCTGCAGAACCTCGTGCTCCTGTGCTCGCACCATCACGGGCTCGTCCACGAGGGTGGCTTCACCCTCACGATCTGTGACGGCGAGCTGGTATTCCGGCGTCCGGATGGTCGAGCGGTGGGCGCGCGGTCGATACCAGGCCGAGCATCAGCGATCGTCGGCCTGGTTCCCGGCACCGATGCGGAAACAACCGTGCCCCGGTGGGTGGGCGAGCGTTGCGACTACGGCATCGCCGTGGAAGGGCTCTTGCGGCGACGAGTGAACCGAACGGATCTGTGTTCCGCGGAACGCAACTCAGCGCCCCGTTGACCCTCACGCCGCGCGCCTCTACCATAGCGAAACATCGTTCCGTTCAACGAAACAGGGAGGCGCGTGCGGCTCAGCTACGGCCCATGGGGCGAGACGATCGACGAGCTGATGTCTGCGTCGGTCGCCGCTGAGGATGGCGGCTTCAGCGACATCTGGTTCGCCGAGCTGCATCGCTCGGCGTTCGTACCGGCCGCCGCCGCCGCGCACGCCACGGCGCGCATCGGCGTCGGCACGGCGATCGCGCTCGCGTTCGTCCGCAGCCCGATGGCGACCGCGCTCAGCGCGCTCGACCTCGACGAGGCGAGCCGTGGCCGGTTCACGCTCGGGCTCGGCTCGGGCGTCCAACGGCTCAACGAGAACTGGCACAACGCGCGCTTCGGCAAAGCGGCGCGGCACCTCCGCGAGACTGTCGCGGTCATCCGAGCGGTCGTCGCAGGAGCCCATCTGGGACAGGCCATCGAGCTCGATGGCGAGTACGAGCCGCTGCGGCTGCGCGGCTATCAGCGTCCGTTCCCGCCCGCGCGCACGGAGATCCCGATCTACCTGGCGGCGGTGGGCGATGTGATGACCCGGCTCACCGGCGAGATCGCCGACGGCTGGCTCGGGCACGAGCTTGGATCCCCCGCGTACCTCCGTGACCGCCTCCTCCCCAACCTCGAGGAAGGGCTGAAGCGAGGCGGCCGCGACCCATCGGACCTGCAAGTCATCGCCAGCGCATGCTGCGTGATCGACGACGATGCTCGGCAGGCGAAACGATGGGCGGCAGGTCTGGTCGCGTTCTACGCCAGCGTCCGCACCTATCAGCCGTTCTTCGCCTTCCACGGGTTCGAGCAGCACGCCCTCGCGATCCAGGAGCGGTTCCGCGCCGGCGACGAGCAAGGCATGATCGACGCCTGCCCCGACGAGATGGTTGATGCGCTCACCTTGGCCGGGACCGCCGACGAC
>DASWIP010000049.1:0-8038 GCA_036397635.1 Actinomycetota bacterium
TCCCCTGGACCAGTACATCGTCACCCACCCGGACGAGATCTTCGGCAGACCACACGAGGCCGCGATCGTGGACCACGCGAACCCGGCGATCCTGGATGGTCATCTCGGGTGCGCGGCTTACGAGATCCCGTTGACCGAGCAGGACGCGACGATCTTCGGGCCGTCCTTCGGCGACGGCGTGCAGCGCCTAGTCGAACGGGGCGGGTTGCGTTCGCGCGGCGAGCGCTGGGTGTGGGCCGGCCGGCGCGCCCCGGCGGCCGAGCTGGATATCCGATCGGTCGGCGGGACCGTGCAGATCGTCGAGCATGACACCGGGCGGCTGCTCGGGACGACGGACGCGTCGCGGGCGCCGGCGACCGTGCATCCGGGCGCGGTGTACTTGCATCAGGGCGAGCAGTTCGAGGTGCTCGCCCTGGATGGGGATCGAGGCGTCGCGCTGGTCCGGCATTCAGATGCGATGCACTACACGCAGGCGCGCGACGTCACCGACATCCGGATCGCCGGCATCGAGCAGCGCGCCCGCGCCGGCCGTGTCGAGCTGTTCTACGGCGACGTCGAGGTCTCGAATCAGGTGGTCGGATTCGTGCGCAAGCGCCTGTACACCAACGCGACCATCGACGAGGTCGGCCTGGAGATGCCGGTGCAGACACTCGCGACCAAGGCCGTCTGGTACACGGTTCCCGAGCAGCTGCTGCGCGAGGCTCGCCTCGAGCCTGCCGACGTCCCCGGCGCAGCGCACGCCGCCGAGCATGCGGCCATCGGCTTGATGCCGCTGCGGGCGATGTGCGATCGATGGGACATCGGCGGGGTCTCGACGGCCGAGCACATCGACACCGGCCTGTGCACCGTATTCATCTACGACGGCTACCCGGGTGGGGCGGGGTTCGCTGCTCGCGCGTTCGCGTCGGGCGCCGAGCACCTGCGCGCCACCATGGGTGCGATCGCGGCATGCCGCTGCGAGTCGGGCTGCCCATCGTGTGTCCAGTCGCCCAAGTGCGGGAACGGGAACGAGCCGCTGGACAAGTGGGGTGCGGTGCGGTTGCTCGGGTCGATCCTCGGCGAGGCCGTCAGCGTGCCGGCCGCTTCCGCTCCGCCATCCGCTCGAGGAGCATGATCACATCCGCTTCCTGTTCGGCGGGCGGTTCGTCCACTCCGGCAAGCTCGGCGATGTCACGCACTGAGAATAGCGCCATGCAGTGTTTGCAGATGACGTAGTCGGTGGTGCGCCGGAACTGGACCTCGGTGTCTGAGTCCACCGGCGTGACACCTCGTTCGGTGACCCGTTTCACCAGCAGGGCACCGCACGTGGGGCAGTCGATCTGCTCTTTCATACCCAAGAGAATCGACCGCTCTGACGCGCAACCTAAGCTCCGGATGAGCCGGAACCGGACGAAATGGGTGGGCTACCGCTCGGTGAGCAAGCGGGCGAGATGTCCCGCGATGAGAAGTACCAGCAAGCCCGCCGCGATCGACACCAAGAGCTGTCGGAGCAGCTCTTCGTCGCCCCCGAACCCGCCCGGGCTGGCAAGCTCATCCTCCCCGTCCTGCTCGAAGCCCTCGAAACCGCCGCCGCTATCGGCGCTCCCATCCCCGGTCCCGTCGCCGGGAAGCAGGCTGCCGAAGCCGCCGCGCTGCTCGTAGGGGAGCTGCTCGTCGTAGGTGCCCGTGAAGAATTCGCTCGGGTCGGTGCGGCCGCTCAGCACGCTGGACCCGCCACGGTTGTTGGGCGAGTTCTGCGTGCTGGGGCTCGAGGAGGGTGAGCTGCTCCCTCCGGTCGGCGATTTCGACGGGCCGGTCGACGGCGAGCCGCCGGTGGACGGCGATGGCGACGGGGACGGCTCGTTGATCGAGACCGAATCGGGAGGGCTGGCGGTCGAGGCGATGCACGCGCCTCCATCGGTGCAGTTGACGTTGCTGGAAGGACTCGAGCGGAACGCGGTCACGCGGTACGAGTAGGTGCCGCCGTAGCCGGAGGAGGGGAAGTTCGTGTCATAGCACGTATAGACGTTTGACGATCGCGAGCATCCCTGCCCGCCGGGACTCGCCGCGCTCACGTTGTAGGTGACCTGTGCGCCGCTCGGCGCGGTGCGAACGATGTCGTACTGCACGACGTCCGGCTCGGGACTACCGGTCCAGCGGAGCTCGACCGCAGGTTTGTTGATGGGGCCTACATCGCGCGGCTCTGCCGCCCACACGGGCCTGGATGGCACGTTGTTGATCAGCATCGAGAAAGACGCCGACGGGGAACCGAGCGCTCCCCCGATGCCGCCGTCCCTGGCCCGTGCTCGGATCTCGTATGTCCCGTTTGCCGTCCGAGCAGAAGCGCTCTGAACGACATCGGTCTGGCCATTGAGATCGCACGAGGCACTCGAAGGCCACCGCGTGGTGTCCCACACGAAACCACGCGGCGCCGGGCTCGTGGCGCCGCCGAGCGTCCACTCGCGGATGCAGGTCCACTCCGCGTCTCCCGGACGCCGGAGGTGAACCTGGAGCCAGGTGAACCCGCTCGTGGCGTTGCTCGAGCCGGCGCTGGCCTCGATGTCGATGAAATAGTCCACGACGTCACCGTCGACGACGGTGGTCGAGGACGTACACGAGGACGAGGTGCCGATGCACTCGTCGACGCCGACAATGCGCGTGTTGCTGGGGGTCGCGGACGCGCTGAAAGGCGCCATCGCCCCGAACAGGGCCAGCGCGATCACGGAGAATCGGCTCAGTTTCCTCATGGTGGTTGGAACAGCTTCGCGGTGGTGCGGGATCCTTCCTTGTGCTCGAACGGTATAACGGGTCAGAGGGCCTTCAGGTTATGGACGTTCGCCCCATCTATCCGGTTCCGCGCACCAGCGCGGCCCGAACGATCAAGCGGTTCTTGGACGTCCCGGGCGGATCGCACGTCGTCAGGGTGAGGACGCTGTCCGGGGTGGGGCTGACCACGGTCCAGTCCCGCGCGTGGGTGATCCAGGGGTTCGACTTGTTGGGAGCCACCGGTCCGGTGACTCGATACCTGCAACTCTCGAACGGCGTCTCGAGCACGATGAGGTCGCCCTCGGAGAGGCGCTCGAGATGGCGGAACGGCTCGCCGAAGCCCGTGCGGTGGCCGGCGATGGCGACGTTGCCCGGCTCGCACGGCAGCGGTGAGGTCGGATAGTGCCCCGCCCCGGCGCGGAGCGCGTTGCCACTGATCCCCTCGACCACGATCACGTTGACGCCGAGCTTGGGGATCCGGATGCGGGTGAGAGGCTGGCCGACGGCCGGCCGCTGCGACTCGATACCCTCGACGCCGCTCGGATCAGGCGCCGGGACCTGCGTGAACTGATCCTCGAGCCGGTTCTGGATCCGGTTCGCCCAGATGTCGGTCGCGACCGGGTACAGGAGAAGCCACAGACCGCCGAGGGCCATCGCGATGACGAGGAACCACAGGAACAGGCGGCCGGACCGGCGACGGCGGGTAGCGTCCAGGACGAAGCCGATCGACGCGAGGGCGCGGCGAGGAGCGGACTCCTTACGCGGCACCTGGGTCGCGACGGACCCGACCCCGCTCTGGGGCCAGTCCTCGTCCGAACCGTTGTTCCCTCCGCCCCACGTGGGGGCGCCCCCATCCTGTTCGTCCATCGGAGATACCTTTCTACCACGCCATTCGTGCGTTCGTGAGTACCGTTTGCCCGAGCCCGAGCAGCATCCGGCGGAATCCGTTCAAGTCAGACAACGACGCAGGGTGCCTGAGGATGCGGGGATCGGGCCGTCTAGGTCCGATGCTTGGACCGCTCGAGCCGCTTGTCCCTGCCCGCCGGGATCTTCCTGAAATCCCAGCTCACGACCCGTTCTGGGGCCATCCTGAGCCAGACGTGGCTGCGCAGATCGGGCACCTCGACGCCACCCCAGTACTTGGCGGCGAAGGCCCGGCGGGCCTCGGGCAGGTCCGGTTGGCCCTCGGCCTCCTCGAACCGACCGTACAACACCGTGCCCCGAAGCTCGGCGTAATCGTGGCCGTCGTCCACGCAGAGCGCGACCGGCGAGCCCGCCGTCACGTCCCGAGCCCGGCGGCTCCGGCGAAGGCTGGTGACCCAGATCGCCCCGGCGTGCCAGCAGAACCACAGCGGGCTCACGTGCGGCCACCCATCCGGTGAGACCGTTCCCGCACGCAACGTCCGGTTCGATCCGAGCAGCTCGTCGAGCTCGGCGGGGGTGAGGCGGAGCTGCTCGCGGGGGATCGGCATCGCCGAAAGCCTAACGCCTCACCCGTCCCGGTAGCTGAAGACGTCGGGGTCAACTTCGGCGCTGGCCCGCGCCCGTATGCGGCGCGACGACCAGGCAGCGATCAGGATCGGCCGCGCCGCCGTCTGGACCTCGACCGTCGCGACCGATCCGCCGGTGGTGCAGGCACAAGAGAGCAGCGTGACGCCGTTGGCTTCTGCAACCTCCCGCGCCGCCGCCTCGGGATCGTCGCCCCGGCCCAGGATCGGAGCCTGCGCAACGGCGGCGGCCAGCGCGGCAGCATCGGCGGCCGCCTGCGCGCGCGCCCGGGCGTGCAGCATCGCGCCCAGGTCGGCGGCCGCCAGCGAGAAGAGGCACATGATCAGCGTGCCCGCAACCGCCACGATGGTGACGGCGCCGCGCTGCTCGAGCATGCTCACGGCGGCGCCTCCGGCGGCTCACGTTCGGTTCGCATCGACACGCGCGCCTCGAGCGTCAGCCCGTCGGGCACGAACGCTTCGATGAGCGGGATCAAGGTGGGCCGGTAGGCGATGTGAACGACGACGGGCTCGCCGACATCGCGCACGGCCGGCTCGACCTCGACGGTTGCGCGGTCCGGATCGAGGTTGCCCGCCTCGATGGCCGTCTCGCGCGCACGCGCGTCGTCGTTGGTCACCGCGGCGACGCGCGCGCCTTCGCGCGCGGCGTGGTGGACCGCGAGCTGCTCGGCAACCAGGAGACCGACCTGCGCGACGAGCAGCATCGCGACCGCGATCAACGGGAGGACGGCGGCGAACTCGACCGAGACGGATCCACGCTGCGCGCGCATATCGGGCGCGATGATACGAGCGCGCGGTCCCCGATGAAGCCTTCGGTGACCGATCCGCGACCACCGCGGCCACTATCCGGATCGGGCACTTTTGCCGTGAGGCGGGATCTGGTCTAGCGGCGGCCCACGGTCGCGTGGCCGCCCGCGTCAGCCTCGCTTGTCCTTCCGAAAACCCTTGCGAGGTGGCAGAGAACCCGGTCGCAGGCTGGGCGCCCTCGGGAGCGACGGTAGCTTCGGCGGCTTCGCCTTCAACGCGTCTTGGAGCAGCTTCAGCGCGGTCGCCATCTGCGGATCGCGTCCGGCCGCGTGGTCCTGCGGCGTGATGTCGACGTCGTGATCGGGATCGGTACCGTAGTTCTCCAGGCCCCAGCCCACGTCGGTGAACCAGGTGTGGAACTCGGGCTGTGTGGTCACCGACCCGTCGGCCAGATGGTGCCGCGGCCAGATGCCGACGACACCTCCCCAGGTGCGCTTTCCGACGACCGGTCCGAGCTTCATGAGCTTGAAAGCGTGCGTGAAGATGTCGCCGTCCGAACCGGCCTGCTCGTTGGTCAGGCAGACCATAGGCCCGAAGACCGAGTCCGCCGGGTACGGCTCGGGAACGCCCCAGCGGGCGAGCCCGTACGCGATGCGCTTGCGCGCGAGCTTCTCGAGGATGATCTCGGACACGTGACCGCCGCCGTTGAAGCGGACGTCCACGACCAGCGCGTCGCGCTCGACCTCGGAGAGGTAGTACCGGTGGAACTCCGACCAGCCGAGCGGTCCCATGTTCGGGATGTGGACGTAGCCGGCGCGGCCGCGCGTCGCCTTGTGGACGTGGGCGCGGCCGGCCTCGACCCATGCGCGGTACCTCGCGGGGCGCTCGTCTTCCATCGTCTGAACCAGCACCGTGCGCGGCTTCGCCCCTTTGGCGTCGCCGATGGTCAGCTCGACCATCTGTCCCGCCTGGTTGACCAGGAGTGCCTGCGGCGGGCGCTCGGGCGTGCAGCGGCGACCGTTGACCGCCAGGATCGTCTCACCCTCGCGGACGTTGACGCCGGGCGCGAGCAGCGGTGAGGTCGCGCGCGGTTCCCACGCGTCGCCCCGAACGATCCGCAGGATCGTGTACAGGCCTGTGCCCCGGTCGAACGACAGGTCGGCGCCGAGGTGGCCGAGCGGGTACTGGGGCGCCGGCCGGTAGTCGCCACCGATCTCGTAGGCGTGCGACGTGCCGAGCTCGCCCTGGAACTCCCAGATCAGATCCGAGAACTCGGTGCGGGATGAGACGCGCTCGACCAGCGGACGGTACCGCTCGCGCATCGCCGGCCAGTCGATGCCGCTCATGTCGGAGGTCCAGAAGTGGTCGCGCTGCAGTCGCCAGATCTCGCCGAACATCTGCCGCCACTCGGTCGCCGGATCCACCGAGACGCGCAGGCGCTTGAGGTCGAGCCAGCCGGAGCGACGGCCGGGCTCGTTGTCGCCGTTCTTCGACTCGGGCTTCTCACCGGCCTTGACGGCGCGCAGACCCCGGAGCGCCCGGTACACCAGCGTCGCGGCGTCGCGCGCGACCGTGAACTCGACCACGCCGTCGGTGAGCGTTTCGTGGCGCTGCTTGCTGAAGTCGTACATCTCGAGCGTCGCGGTCTCGGGAAGCGCGTCGTACCACGACAGATCGAGCGAGCCGCGGACCGGGAACGAGGTGAACACAGCGCGGTCGCCCTTGACGCCGGCGATCTGCCGGTAGTCGCTCTCGGGCACCGGGATCGACACGATGCGATCACCGATCCCCTCGATGTCGATGCGCACGCGCTCGCCCCAGGGCTTCTTGCTCTCATCCCTCTTCTTCTCTTCGTCTTCCTCGGCGCCGAGGCCGCGCGGTTCGGGCACCAGCGGCGAGCGCGCCTCCGCCTGCAGCGTGACGACGTAGGGCCGCGAACCTTTCGGGAAACTCAGATCGAAGAAATGTGCGTCGTAGACCGGATCGAACGTGCGGCGCGACAGGAAGAACAGCCAGCGGCCCTTCGGATCGAACGCGGGCGCGTAGTCGGCGAACTCGGGCCGGGTCAGTTGATGACCGGCCACGCCGGGGATGTCGTACAGCTTGATCGAGCGCGTGCGCGCGGATAGGGGGATCGAGTACGCGAGCCAGGTGCCGTCGGGTGAGAATGCGAGATCCTCGACGCGCCCGTGAGCCGAACGGTCGATCACGATCGCGGCGCCCTTCTTCACATCGACCAACACCAGCTCGTGGCGATGGTTGGCGATCGCGACGTGATCGGTGGCGGGATTGGCGAGCATCTCGATCGGCCGGCCGACGTCGGCCTTCAGACGCTTCACCTTGCCGCTGCCGAGGATCTCGAGCTGCTCCTCACCGCTCGCGTCGCTGATCACAGCGAGGCGTTCGCCGTCGTGGAGCCACTGGCCGAAGCGATACCGCACGCCGTCGGCATCGCCGTGCTCGGTCACGGCACCCTCCCAGAGAGGCATCGAGAACAGCTTGCCGCGGACCTCGAGCGCGACCGAATGCCCTTCCGGATGCACGGCGAAGCCCTGCAGGAATCGCTCGGCCGGGACGAACTTGCGCGCCCGCTGCGTGCGCGACGACGGCACCGACACGTCGATCTCGTGGTGATCGTCTGCCGCCGGGTCGAGCACCCAGATGTCCGCTGCGTGCTGGTAGGCGATGCGCCGGCCATCGGTCGAGGCGAAGCGCGCGTAGTACTCGTCGTGATCGGTGTGGCGCTGCACGTCCTTGCCGTCTGGCGCGCACGAGTAGATGTTGCCGATGCCTTCGTGGTCTGAGACGAAGAACACGCGCTCGCCGACCCACATCGGGTGCGCCAGGTTGCCGCCGAGGTCGGGCATGCGCACGAAGCGACCCTTGCCGCGCGCGTCCACCCACAGATGCCCGGCCGTCCCACCGCGGTAGCGCTTCCAGCGCGCGGGATCGATCGTGTTGCGGCCGAGGGCGACCTTGCCCTTCGGCCCGTAGGCGATCTCGGATGCAAGGCCGTGGGGGAGTCGTCGCGGCTCGCC
>DASWIP010000050.1:0-16616 GCA_036397635.1 Actinomycetota bacterium
CGCGACCGGAAGCCCGATGATGAACGCCAGCCCCAGCTTGCCGGTGATGATCCCCATCGCGATCGCGCCAACGCCGATGAACGCGCCGTGCCCCAAGCTGATCTGCCCGGCGTAGCCCATCAGCAAGTTGAGGCTGAGCGCGCCGATCGCGAACACGACACCGAACCCCAGGATCCCCGCGCGCAGGTCGTTGAACTGCCCCGGGAACACACGACCGAGGATCGGCGGCAAGGCGATGAGCGCGACGGCGATCAGGTACGGCCGCGCGCGTCTCACGCCGTGCTCCCCAGGATGCCGCGCGGCCGCAGCAGCAGCACCGCGAGCACCACGCCGAACAACCCGGCCTCGACGATGCCCGAGGCGGTCGGGAATGCGTTCTGCAGGCCCGCCTCGAGCACGCCGATCGCGATGCCGCCGATGAACGCGCCGGTGAGGCTGGTCAGCCCCCCGAGCAGCGCGGCGGCGAGCCCTCGAAGGAAGAACAGCGTCAGCGCGAAGGGGGTGAAGGTGCCGATCGCGGGTAGCAGGATCAACCCCGAGAGCGCCGCCAGCGCTGCGGCCGATCCCCACGCGAACATCGAGATGTGCGAGAGGCGCACGCCCATCAGTCGGACGGTGGTCGGATCGTGCGCCGCCGCAAGCACCCCCAAGCCGAAGGTCGTGCGCTTCAACAGCAGCAGGAGTCCGAGTCCCAGCGCCAGCGTGGTTCCCATCGCGAACAGGCGCACCGGCGGCACGCACACGTTGGCGAGGTCGAGGCCGCATCCGGTCACCGGCGGCGCGAGCAGCTGCGGACTGAGCCCCCAGATCCCCACCTCGAGCCCGTACAGCGCGAGCCCCAACCCGACGGTCGCGATCACCAGCGTGAGCCTCGGCGCATCGACGTTGGGCCGGATCACGAAGCGCTCGAACGCGAGCCCGATCGCGGTCACCGCGAAGATCGCGGCCAGCGCGCCGGCGGCCCACGGCCAGTCAGACTTGGTGATCAGCGCCCACGCGATGTACACGGCGAACGTGCCGAGCTCGCCTTGGGCGAAATTCAGCACCCGCGTGGTCTTGTAGACCAGGACGATCCCCAGCGCGAGCAGGCCGTAGATCGCGCCGACCGAGATCCCGACTACCAAGGTCTGCATCAGCGCGTTCTGGGTGCGTCCGGCGGTTCGGCGGCCGCGCCGTGCCGGATGAACGCGATCAGCTGCTCGAGCAGCTCGTCGGACACCTGCCCCTCCGGCCGCCACAGGATCCAGCGCATCCCGACCATCTCCGCGATGCCCATCAGGAGGTAGGCGAGCACCATCGGATCCTGCTGCCGGAACTCACCGGTGTCCATGGCCGTGCTGAGGCCTTCGACGTATCCCTCGGCGAGTCGCTCGTAATGTTCCTCGAACACGTCACGGTCCACCGATTCGGCCGAGCGGATGATCCGGTAGAGGCCGGGATGGCGACGGGTGAACTCGAAGAACGCGCGGAAGCCTTCGCGCTCGATGTGGGTCCGGCGCTCGAGCCCTTCGATCGCCTGCGCGATCTCGACCCGGAGCCGGTGGCCCAGGTCGCGTACCAGCTCGGAGAAGACGGCTTGTTTGCTGGGGAAGTACAGGTAGAACGTGCCCATCGCGACGCCGGCGCGCTGGGTGATCTGGACGATCGAGGCCTCGTCGAAGCTCCGCTCGGCGAACACGGCCTCCGCCGACTCCAGCAGCTTGGCTCGCGTCCGCTCGCCGCGCGCGGTCAGCGCCGGGCGGTTCCCGTCCCCCCCGTCCCGATCCTGTCCGGCCCGGTCCTGCCGGTTCGTGCCCTTGACGGCGGCTGCGTCCTTCATGCAGGATTCTCCCCTGAAGACCTGATAGGTGATTCAGGTAATGGTTTTATCGGGTCCGCGGCCAGGACGCAAGGGTCCAGATCGGACGATCCGGCCGGTCGGGCCGAGGCGCGAAGGGTCGGCAACCGTCGGGAGCGAAAGGTGAGAACCATGGAGCACAAGCGGTGGATCGTCGCGGTGGCGCTGCTCGCGCTGCTGGGTGTCGCGTGCTCGGGGCAACCTCGGGCCGACGGAGACGACGTGAGTCCGGTCGGGACCGAGACGGGTACGCCCGATCTCCTCGGAGAGACGCCGGACCCGGACGTGACCGGCAGCGCGGTTTCCTCGGTGGGCGCGACCACGCCCGGGACCGGGACCGGCGGCGGGGGCGGGGGCGGTGGTGGGAACGTCATCGTGAAGCCACCGAGCACGCCCGGCGGCGTCCCGGAAGCGAACCTGTACACCGGTGCGGTGAACACGCAAGGGATCAACGCCGATCGGCTGGTGCTCTGCGAGCATGCCGGCATCACCCTCGCGGGCGCGTTCGGCAACGACGCCGCTCACTTCGACACCTACTGGCGCATGGTCAATGAGAACGGCGGCATCCACGGCCGCGACGTGGACCTGGTCCTCGAAGACGACGGGTACAACGCGAACCAGGCCTCGACTGCCTTCGACGCCTGCAACAGCGCCAACCCATTCCTGATCATCGGTGGCATCGGGTTCGACCAGATCCCCTCGGTGCGTCAGAAGGCCGAGGACAACAAGGAGCTGTACATCTACGGCACCGCGACCCAGGCCGGGACGGCCAACGCGCGATACAGCTTCGCTGCGGGGCCGACGGTCGAATACATGGGCCGCCGCTTCGCAGAGGCGACCGCGAAGTACAACAAGGGCAAGCGCGTCGGCGTGCTGACCGTCGCGAGCCCGGGCTGGAAGCCGGGTGCCGAAGCCTTCGCGAAGCGTCTCGGCGAGCTTGGTATGAGCGTCGCGGTCACCCGCGAGATCGCGAACAACAACGACGTGCTGACCAACCACGTGGCGGCCTTCGACGGTGCCGTGGACGTGGTATTCCTCAACGTCAACGCGCTCGCCTTCACTCGGTTCATCACCGAAGCCGACACCCAGGACTTCCACCCGCGCATCATCGGCTGGTCCTTCAACCTTGTGCCTGAGACAGGGGAGGGCAAGGTCGGCGAGGCGATGCAGCGATTCCCCTTGATCCAGGGGTTGTCGGTCTCACCCGTTCACGATCCCGCCGTCTCCTACCCCTGGAAGGATGAGTACCAGAAGATGAAGGCGGCGTACGTGAAGTACTACGGCAACGAAGAGCCCAACGACATCGACTGGATCCAGTGGCTCGGGATGAAGTTCTTCCACCAGCTCCTGCTCGATTGCGGGAAGAGCTGCACCCGCAACAAGCTCGCGGGGCTATTGCTGACCGGCTACGCCAAGACGGTCTCGCCGAACTGCAAGACCGACTTCGCGCGCGGCAAGGGCCGGTTCGGCGGGTGGTACGCGAACTACTGGCAGGCGGTGGACAGGGGAAACACGTCCGTCTGGAAGCAGATCGAAACCTGCAAGGACCGCTTCTAGCGGAGGCGCGATGCGACGGCTCGCCTGTGGTCTCGCCGTCGTGGCGATCGTCGCCGCGCCGGTGACCGCGCGCGCCGAGCATGCGACCGGTCACCCGGATTGGTCCTGCTGCCCCGCGCTCGCGCGCTTCGCCGACGACGTGCCCGAGCTGCTCGACGCGGAATGGGGCTATCCGGTGGGAGGCTGGGGTGGCATCCGCAGAGGCGCGCCACTGAACCGGACGCCGGTGATCTTCGTGCACGGCAACGGTGAGGACGCGAGCTTCTGGGACCTGGACAACGAGAGCACGCTCGCGGTCAACGTGCGCGAACGGTTCCGCGCCGACGGCTACACTGACCAAGAGATGTGGGCGCTGTCGTACAACGGCGCGCGCTGCGGCAACAACACCTGCCAGACCTCCAACGAGGTCAACGTCGCCGATATGGTCGCCTTCATCGAGACGGTGCTGGACTACACCGGCGCGCAGGAGGTGGACATCGTCGCGCACTCGCTGGGCGTGACGCTCGTGCGGCGCGCGCTGCAGGTGCGACCGGACCTGCAGGCCCGGGTCGAGGACGCGGTGTTCGCCTCGGGCGCGAACCACGGAACGACCGCGTGCCGGGGTTCGGAGACCATCATCGGGTGCCACGAGATCTACCCTGGTAGTCCCTGGCTCGCAGCATTGAACGACGGCGACGAAACGCCGGGTGCGACCCGGTACATGACCGTGTGCGACTGTACCGGCGCCGTCGATCATTTCTTCCTTGGTCCGGATGCACGCAGCCCGCAACTCGACGGCGCTGAGAACCTCGAGGTACCCGGCTCGGCTCATTTCGTGACTGCTCGTGGCCCCGATGTGTACGGGCGGTACCTTTCGTTCGTGAAGCAGGGCGGTCCGCGCGCGGTCGTCCGCGGCACCCGGCGGCAGCCTTCCCCCTCGGGCCGCGCGTCGCTGCCGGCGACCGGCACACCGGCTCCGGCGACGGCCGCGGCAGTGGCGATGCTGCTGGCGGCTTCGATGACGGCGGTCGTAGCGCGCAGGAGCGCACGCGCATGAGCTTCGCGTTCTCGAGCATCGGTCTGTGGCCGCACCGGCGCGCACAGCTGACCCCGCAGCGAGTCGCGATCAGGATCGATGATCGGTCGGTCACCTACGCCGAGCTGGATGCGCGCGCAGCACGATGCGCGAACGCGCTCACGGCGGCGGGGATCGGCCCCGGCGATCGCGTCGCGGCGTACCTGGACACCGGCCTCGAGTACGTCGACCTGCTGTTCGCGTGCGCTCGGATCGGCGCGATCCTGGTGCCGCTGTCCACTAGGCTCGCGCCGCCAGAGCTTGCCTTCATGACCGAGGACTCGGGCGCGGCGCTGCTGGTCTACGACGCGGCCCGCGCTGAGGCGGTCAAAGCGTTCCGGCCCCAAACCGGCGTGCGCGCCGCGTTCGCCGTGGGGGATGCCGACGACCCGTCCTACGAGGCCGCGGTCGCCGCGGCGTCGCCCGAACACGAGCCTGCCGACATCGGTCCGGATGAGGTGCTCGCGATCTTCTACACCTCAGGCACGACGGGGCGGCCGAAAGGCGCGATGCTCACGCACGGCAACTTCTTCTGGACCAACCTGAACATGCTGGTGTCCTCGGGCTTCGAGCAGGACGAGCGCACGCTGGTGGTCCTGCCCCTGTTCCACGTCGGCGGCTGGAACGTGAACACGCTCGCGGTGTGGTGGGTCGGTGGGACGGTGCTGCTCGAGCGGTCGTTCGATCCTGAACGCGCGCTGGCGCTGATCGCCGAGCAGCGCGTCACCAGCATGATGGGCGTGCCGACCATCTACCAGATGATGGCCGACGATCCGTCGTTCGCAGCCACCGATCTGTCGTCGGTCCGCACGTTCGTGTGCGGCGGCGCGCCGCTGCCCGTCTCGCTGATCGAGCGGTACCAGCAGCGAGGCATCCGATTCGTTCAGGGATACGGGCTGACCGAAGCGGCACCGAACTGCCTGATCCTGCCGCCCGAGGACGCGGTGGTGAAAGCCGGCGCGGCGGGCCGCCCCTACTTCTTCACCGACGTGCGCGTGGTGGACGAAGCGGATGAACCAGTGCCGCCCGGCGGGGCCGGCGAGGTGATCGTGCGCGGACCGTCGGTGATGAAGGGCTATTGGCGCCGGCCCGAGGAGACCGCGCGCGCGCTGCGCGGCGGCTGGCTGCGCACCGGCGACGTCGGCCGCATCGACGCCGACGGCTACGTCTTCATCGTGGACAGGGTCAAGGACATGTTCATCTCCGGCGGCGAGAACGTCTATCCGGCCGAAGTCGAAGGGGTCCTGCATGGACATCCCGACGTCGCCGAAGCGGCGGTGATCGGCGTCCCCGACGAACGGTGGGGCGAGGTCGGGCGCGCGATCGTGGTGCTGCGGTCCGGCGCGACGACCACGGAGGCCGCGTTGAAAACCTTTTGTGCCGAGCAGCTCGCGCGCTTCAAGGTCCCGACCTCGGTCGTTTTCGCCGACACGTTGCCGCGTAACGCCACAGGCAAGCTGCTCAAACAACAGCTGCGGGAACGCCACGGAGCGGCGTCATGACGCGAGCAGGCGTCGTCGATCTGGCGCGCTATGAGCCGTCCGGGTTCCTGTCGGCCGACGACATCGCGTCGGCCAGCGGGATCCCCGCCGAGGTGATCCGCGATCGGTTCGGACTCGCCGGCAAGCACGTAGCCGGCCCCGACGAGCACGTCTCGGACATGTGCATCGCGGCCGCGCGCGCGCTGCTCGAACGGCACGATCCCACCGATATCGATTGCGTCGCTTACTTCGGCTCGCACTGGAAGGACCACGCGGTCTGGCAAGCGGCGCCGAAGGTGCAGCACGCGCTGGGCATAGACGGGTACTCGCTGGAGCTGATCAACGTCTCGGCGGGCGCGCCGATCGCGGTCAAGGTGGTCGCCGACATGCTCACCGCCGACGAGTCGCTCGGTACCGTGCTGCTGGTCGGCGCATGCAAGGAGTCCGGGTTGATCGACTTCGCCAACGAGCGCGCGCGATTCATGTTCACCTTCGGCGACGGCGCGGTGGCCGTGCTGCTGCGGCGGGATCACGCGCGCAACATCGTCCTCGGCTCGAGCCTTCTGACCGATGGGTCGTTCTCCGAGTTCGTCCACGTGCCGGCGGGCGGCAGCGTCCATCCGGCGAGCCATCAGACGATCGAGCAACGCATGCACTACCTGGACGTCATCGATCCGGCCGAGATGAAGCGGCGGCTCGATCCGGTGACCATGAAGAACTTCCTGCGCGTCGCGCGCGAGGCCGCCGAGCGCAGTGACTGTGACCTCGCCGACATCGACTGGCTGCTGCCCATCCACATGAAGCGCTCGATCCACGATGCGCTGCTCGTCGAGTTGGGCATCGACGCGTCGCGCTCGGTGTACCTGGACCACAACGGGCACATGAGCGCGGTGGATCCCTTGTTCGCGCTGTCGATGCTGCACGACGATGGCCGGCTGGCCGACGGGGATCTGGTCATGCTGCTCGCGGCCGGTACCGGGTACACGTGGGCCGCCAGCGTCATCCGGTGGGGAGCCGACTGATGCCCACCGCGCAGGCCGGTGAGATCACGATCGGCTACGACGTCCACGGGAAGGACGGCGACTGGCTGGTGCTCGTGATGGGGCACGCGTACGCACGCTGGGCCTGGAACTGGCAGGTCTCGGGTCTCGCGGAGCGGTTCCGGGTGGTCACCTTCGACAACCGCGGGATCGGCGAGACCGGCGCGCCGCCGGCGCCGTACACGGTCGAGCAGATGGCCGCCGACACCGTCGCGCTGCTCGACGCGCTTGGGATCGAGCGCGCGCACCTGATCGGCACCTCGCTGGGTGGCTGTATCGCGCTGGAGGTGGCGCTGTCGTATCCCGAGCGGGTGGAGCGGTTGGTGCTGGCATGCACCTCGCTGGGCGGGGCCAGCCCCAAGAGCTACCCGTTGATGCCCGCGGTCGTGCGCATCATCGAGGAAGCCGCGAACGAGCCGGCCGAAGTACGCCTTCGCCGCGGCACCGAGAACGCGTTCGCGCCGGGTTTCGTCGCCGAGCATCCTGAGGTGATCGACCAGGTCCTCGCGCTGCGCGACGCGACGGGCCAGCCGCTCGAGGCGTGGCTGGCGCAGGCGACCGCGTACCCGGCCTACGACGCGACCGACCGCGTCGCGTCGCTCGCGACTGAGACCCTGGTGGTGACCGGAGATCAGGACAACGTGATCGACGCGCGCAACTCGCGGGTGCTGGCCGAGATGATCCCGAACGCATCGCTGATCGAGATGGACGGCGGCCACCTGTTCTTCATCGAGCAGCCCGAGCGCTTCAACGACCTGGCCGCCCGGTTCCTCGCCGGCGGGCGCACGGCGGTCGAGGCGCGCGGATGAGGACGCTGGTCACCGGTGGCGCCGGGTTCCTGGGCGCGGCGCTGGTGCGGGCGTTACGGGACGCAGGCGATGACGTGATCGCGTTCGATCTGGCGCCGGTCGACGGCGTTCGCGGTGACCTGGCGTCGTGGGTGGATGTGACGCGCGCGATCGAGGCTGCACGTCCCGACCGGATCTTCCATTGCGGCGCGCTGCTGTCCGCGATCGCCGAGGCTGACGTGCCGCGCGCCGTGCGCACCAACGCCGACGGCACGTTCAACGTGCTCGAGGCCGCGCGCCTCATGGGCGTTCGTCAGGTCGTGTTCACCTCGACGGTCGCGACCTACGGAGAAGGAGCCGGCGATCCGGTGTCCGAGGGTGCGGCGCAACGGCCGGCGACCATCTACGGTGTCACCAAGGTGTACGGCGAGCGGCTGGGGGAGTACTACGCCAGCCGGTACGGGCTGGACTTCCGCGGCGTGCGGCTGCCCAGCGTCGTCGGCCCGGGGCGGGGGGCGACCGGGGTCAGCGCGTACTCGTCGCTGATGATCGAGGAGCCCGCGCGCGGGCGTCCCTACACCGTGCCGCTCGAGCAGCGCTCGGCCATGCCGATCCTGTACCTCGACGACGGCGTGCGCGCGCTGCTCGATCTATCTGCCGCGGCGCGGCCGCCACGCCACGTGTACAACATCGCCGGGATCTCTCCCACCGCCGCGGAGATCGCCGATGCGGTGCGAGCAGCGATCCCAGCCGCCCAGATCGACTTCGATCCCGACGCGGCATCCCAAGTCGTCCTGGATTCCTGGCCGGTCGCCATCGACGATTCGCCCGCGCGCGCAGAGTGGGGCTGGACCCACGACCGGGATCTGCAAGGGCTGGTCGACACGTTCGTTACCGCGGCCCGGAAGGAAGCGCCATGACGCGACGTCTCCTCGTCGCGGTGGTGGTCTGCGCGGTCGCCGGGGTGACCCTGGCGCAGGCGACGCACCAGACCGGCCATGATCGTCCCCAGGGTTCCGCCGCGAGCAGCTTCGCGCGCGATTTCCCCGAGCTGCTCGACGCCGAATGGAGTTTTCCGATCGGCGGGTTCGGTGGCATCGGTCGCGGCGCGGCGCGGACGCACGTGCCGGTGATCTTCGTGCACGGCAACAACGTCGATGCCGCGGACTGGTACCCGGTGCAGGATGCGTTCAAGGCGGCCGGCTGGACCGATCAGGAGCTGTGGGCCCTGTCGTACAACGGGCTCGGGGGGAACAACGGATCGGCGCTCGCGACGCCGAACCCGCGGCGTGATGCGGAACACGGGGAGATGGGATGGGACGGCCAGTCGCGCGTCACGGCCAACGATGTCAACGTCCCCGACCTGGCCTCTTTCATCCGCGCCGTTCGCGTCTACACTGGTTCGGCGCGGTTCTCGATCGTCGCCCATTCCCTCGGCGTGACGCTCGCACGGCGAACCCTGCATGCGCACCCGGAGCTGCGCCCCGACCTGGTGGCGTTCGTCGGGATCGCCGGCGCGAACCACGGCACCAGCTTCTGCCCGCCCGGTTCCGAGTCGCGAGTGCACTCCTGCGATGAGATCGCCGCCGGTACACCATGGCTCGAGCAGCTCAACGGCCCCGACGGCGTCGATGAGACCTACGGGCCGGCGCGTTGGCTCACGATCTACGACGGCAGCGGCGCCGGCGACCCCGCGTACGCCGGACCGATGTACGCACAGAGCCCCACGCTGCTCGGCGCGGAGAACCGTGAGTACCCCGGGACCTATCACAACGACCTGCGGATGGATCCGTCGATCGTGGACGGATACCGAGCGTTCCTGGAGGATGCCGAAGTCGCGGTCGCGCCGGTGCCGCGGCCGCGCGTCGAGGCCGGCAGGCAGCAGCGGCCGTTGCCGGCCACCGGGGTCGGCGCATCCGCATGGGGCGGGCTGCGGCTCCTGCTGGCGCTGCTCGTGCTGGCGCTGCTGGTCGGCCGCCTGACGACGCGAGCAGGACGAGCGAGCGACGACGTCGAACGGGTCCTGTTATCTGACCGATCCACCCATCGAGGTTCCCGAGGAGGAAGCATATGAAGCGCGCGGTGCTGGGACTCACGATCGTCGCGGCGCTCGCGTGCGCGCCGGCGATCGCGGATCACGAAGACGGGGATGGATTCGAGACGTGCGAGTACGCCCACGACGATCCTCATTACGGTCTGCGCCGGCATGACCCGAACGATCCGGCGTCTTGGCCATCGCAGGGCGACCCCGACAACCCATGGGTCGGCTCCACCAGTCCAACGGGCGCGGTGTATGCGGGACGCTTCGGCGGCTCGGAAGGCAACGCGTGGCTATCGGCGGGCTCGTGCCTGGAGTACCAGGGGGCCGGCAGCCACGGTGGGACCAGTGAAGCCAACGTCTACCAGGAAGACGGCGAGTACCACCTGGTCGTTGTGGCTGAGGGCGGGAACGACGACGCCGGCGCCAACTCCTACATCGGCGTGAACACCGGCTACCAAGGACGCAACGGGAGCGCGAACGGCGGCGGTCCGTTGTGTGCCGGGCAGCGCAGCGGCGCCAACGCGTGCACCCCGCAGGAGGTTCCCGGCGTGTTCATGTGCGAACCGGCCAGCAACGCGGGCGGCCCGCCACCGAGCCAGGGCGGAGGGAACTGGCACCGATCGAGCAAGGACGGATGCGACCTGCGGACGCCTGACCGGCCTCGGGTCGAGCGCGGGGTTGCCCAGAGACTAGTCCAGGTCGCCGGCCTCGATCCGCCTGAGGCGCCGTTCCCGGATCAGCGAGGAGGCCTCGACCAGCTTGTGTAGCGCCGCCGGCTCGTGGAGTGCGTCGGCGAGCACACCGGTCAGGTCGCGCTGGGAGATGATGCCGACGACCCGGCCGCCCTCGACGATGGGGAGGTGGCGGATCCACTTCGTCGCCATCAGCTTCGCCGCTTCCTTCAGCGAGGACTGAGGACCGATCGTTATCACGTCGGTCCGCATGATGTCCTTCAGCGGCATTTGCTTCGGATCCTGCCCGTTCGCGACCGCACGAAGCAGATCGCGCTCGGTCACGATGCCCAGCAGGTGCTCGCCTTCCATCACGAGCAGCGATCCGGTCTGGGCGTTCCACATGCGGGCGGCAGCCTCGGCGAGGGTGTCGTCGGCCGCATCTGTGACGGTCGCCTTGGTCATGATCTCCGAGATCTTCATGCTGCTTCCCTACCCTCGCTCCTCGATCGGCCGCCAGGAACGGCCGCGTGGCCCGATGTATTCGCTCTCGGGGCGGATCAGCCGGTTGTCCGCGTACTGCTCGCGGACGTGGGCGGTCCATCCCGCGATGCGTGACGCGGCGAAGACCGGTGTGAACAGATCGACGGGTATCCCGAGGCAGTAGTAGACGCTTGCCGCGAAGAAGTCCACGTTCGGGTAGAGCCCCTTCTCGGCCATCACCACGTCCTCGATCTTCCGCGAGATCTCGTACCAGCGGGTGTCGCCCTTTGTCTGGCCGATCTGCTCGGAGAGGCGGCGGAGGTGGGTCGCGCGCGGATCCTCCGTCTTGTATACGCGATGTCCGAACCCCATGATCTTCTCTTTCGTGGCGAGCTTGCCCTTGATGAACTCCTCTGCCTTGGAGGGCTCGCCGATCTGGAGGGCCATCTTCATCACCTGCTCGTTGGCCCCGCCGTGCAATGGCCCCTTGAGCGTGGCGATCGCCGAGACGATCGCCGAATGGATGTCCGAGAGCGTCGAGGCGGTGACGCGCGCGGCGAACGTCGAGGCGTTCATGGTGTGGTCCGCGTGCAGCACCAGGCAAGTGTCCAGGATGCGCGCGTCCTCCGGATCGGGGTCCTGACCGGTGAGCATCCACAGCAGGTTGCCCGCGTGGGAGTGCTTCGGGTTCGGGTGGACCAGCTCCTCGTCCTTGCGGAGCCGGTCGTAGAAGGCGATCACGGTCGTGAGGCGACCGATCAGCCTGAGCGCCTTGCGGTAGTTCGCCTCGGTCGACTGGTCCCACCCGTCGGGATCGTGGGCGCTCATCGCGCTCACGGTCGTGCGGAGCATCGACATCGGAGAGGTCTGCCGGGCCATCACCGGCAGCAGATCCCCGATGAACGGCGAGATGGTCCTTTCGGCGGTGAGCTGATCGTTCAGCGTATCCAGCTGATCCTTGCTGGGAAGCTCCAGGTTATGGAGGAGGTAGACGGTCTCCTCGAAGGTGATGTTCGGGGCCAAGTCGTGGATGTCGTATCCGACGTAGAAGAGCCGACCCATCTTGCCGTCGATATCCGAGATCGACGTCTGGGCGGCGATCACGTCCTCGAGTCCCTTGCCCGGCATAGCTCCCTCCCGGTGTACGTCGGGGTCCCGGCGAGCAGCCCGGCTGGTGGCCGGTGCCTGTCCCATCTTACAGACCTACTCCGCGGACCGACCGACCGCGTTGAGCGCCCTCGGTCGCGCGGGCGATAATCGGGAGCCCACGAGGTTCTCGATCATCCATCAGGAGGGAGCAACCAATGGCTCATCGTGTGACGCTCATCCCCGGCGACGGGGTCGGCCCCGAGCTGTCCGAGGCGACCCGACGTGTGCTGGAGGCGACGGGCGTCGGCTTCGACTGGGACGTCCAGGACGCCGGCGCCGATGTGATGGACAAGTACGGGACGCCGCTGCCAGATCACGTGCTCGACTCGATCCGGACGACCAAGGTTGCGATCAAGGGGCCGATCACCACCCCCATCGGGACCGGGTTCCGAAGCGTCAACGTCGCGCTGCGCAAGGAACTGGATCTGTACGCCTGCCTCCGGCCGTGCAAGTTCTACGCCGGGATCCCTGGTGCCCGCGAAGGCACCGACATCGTGATCGTGCGCGAGAACCACGAAGACCTTTACGCCGGCATCGAGTTCGAGCAGGGAACCGAGGACGCAGCCAAGGTCATCGAGTTCCTGAACTCGGTGCAGCCCCAGCAGATCCGCGACGACTCCGGTATCTCGATCAAGCCCATCTCGGTCTTCGGGAGCCGGAGGATCGCCCGATCCGCCTTCGAGTACGCCCGCAAGTACAAGCGCCAGAAGGTCACTGCCGTCCACAAGTCCAACATCATGAAATTCTCGGACGGCCTGTTCCTGCGCGTGGTCGGCGAGGTCGCCAAGGACTACCCAGACATCGAGTTCGAGGACCGCCTCGTGGACAACCTCTGCATGCAGCTGGTGAAGCGACCGACCGAGTACGACGTGCTCCTGCTGCCCAACCTCTACGGCGACATCGTCAGTGATCTGTGCGCCGGATTGATCGGCGGCCTCGGCGTTGCCCCGGGCGCCAATCTGGGTGACGAGGTGGCGGTGTTCGAGGCGACGCACGGCAGCGCGCCGAGATACAAGGGTCAGAACAAGGTCAACCCGATGGCGCTGATGTTCTCCGGCGTGCTGATGCTCCGGCACCTGGACGAGAACGACGGGGCCGACCGCCTCGAGAACGCGATGGCGGAGATCATCCGCGAGGGACGCTCGGTCACCTACGACCTGAAGGACCGTCGCGACGACCCCACGGCGGTCGGTACCAGCCAGGTGGCCGACGCCATCATCGAGAAGCTCGGCGCCTAGTCGATCAGGAGGAGCAGCGCTATGAAGGTCACGGTAGTAGGTGCGGGCAAGTACGGGTCGACGACGGTCCAGCGGATCGCCGAGAGCGGGCTCGCCGATCAGGTCGTGATGACCGACATCGTCGAAGGCCTGCCTCAGGGCCTCGCGCTCGACATGATGCAGTCGCGGTCCATCGAGGGTTTCGAGACCCGGATCGTCGGGTCCAACACGTACGAGGAAACCGCTGGCTCGGATGTCTGCGTGATCACCGCCGGGCTCCCGCGCAAGCCAGGGATGAGCCGCATGGACCTGCTGGAGGTCAACGCCAAGATCATCCGCAACGTCGCCCAGGAGTTCTGCCCCGGCTCGCCCAACGCGGTCGTCATCGTGGTCACCAACCCGCTGGACGAGATGACCTTCCTGTTCCGCGAGGTGTCGGGCTTCCCGTCCGAGCGCGTCATGGGCCAGGCGGGGATGCTCGACACGGCACGGTTCAAGCACTTCGTCGCTGAGGAGCTGGGCGTGTCCCCCGCACAGGTCGATGCGGTCACGCTCGGCTCGCACGGCGACACCATGGTCCCTGTCCCGTCGCAGGTGAAAGTGGCGGGCAAGCCGCTGGCGGAGGTTGCCGACGCCTCGACGGTCGACCGGTTGGTACAACGCACGCGCGACGGAGGCGCCGAGATCGTCGGGTTGCTGAAGACGGGCAGCGCCTACTACGCGCCCTCGAGCGCCGCAGCCGCCATGGTCAAGGCGGTCGTCGGAGGCACCGGCGCGGTGATGCCGGTGTGCGCCTGGTGCACCGGCCAGTACGGGATCGACGGCGTATACCTCGGTGTCCCGGCGCGTCTGGGGCACGGCGGCGTGACCGAGATCGTGGAGTTGCCGCTGGCAAAGGACGAGCTGGCCGCCCTGAGGGATGCGGCGGGATCGGTGCGCACCAAGTGCGCGGATCTGTCCCAACTGTCCGGCTAGAGCGATCCCCGACGGTCGGCCGTCATCTCGGGTAGTCCCGGCGTGCGCCGGATTCGGTCCGTTCGGGGGATTTCAGGTCTAGGGCCGCATCGCCGACGATTGAACAGGGAGCGATCGGATTCGTTCCCAGGTTGCGATGGCCAAACGACTCTTACTTCTCGTCCTTGCGCTCGGTCTGGCCGGCGTGTCTGCCGGCCCCGCAGGCGCGCGCGCCGGCGTCGATGATCTGAGGATCGTCGACCACCCCGTCCCTCCGGCCTCGGTGCCGGGCGACGCCGACGCAGACCAGATCTTGGTGCGATTCAACCGGACGAGCAGCGCGATCGCGCGCGCGGCGGCCCGCGCGCGCGCCGGCGTCGAAGCCGTGCGGCCGCTGTCCGTGCCGGGGTGGGAGGTCGTCGCCCCGCGCGGGGGCGAGAGCCTCGACGAGGCTATCGCCCGTCTAGCGCGCGACCCGGATGTCGCTGAGGTGGTGCCCGACCTACGCGTGCACCCGACGACGACACCGAACGACCCGCACTTCGACAAGCAGTGGGCGCTGCACAACGTCGGTCAGACCTACTGCGCTGCCCAGACGTGTGGCAGCAACCTCAGCGGCACGGGGGACGCCGACGTCGACGCCCCGGGCGCCTGGGACACCACGACCGGAAGCTCATCGGTTGTTGTGGCCATCGTCGATACCGGCGTCGCCTACGACCATCAGGACCTCGCGCTGAACATGTGGAACAACCCGAACGAGATCCCCGGCAACGGGATCGACGACGACGGCAACGGGTACGTGGACGACGTCCGAGGTTGGGACTGGTTCGGCGACGAAAACGACCCCTATGATGACGAAGCGCTGGATCAGGACGGCGTGCCTCACGGCACACACGTCGCAGGTATCGTGGCTGCCAAGGGTGACAATAGCTATGGTGTAACCGGGGTCGGCTGGACGACCAAGATAATGCCGCTCCGCGTGCTCGGCCCGAACGGCGGCTCGATCTCAGACATCCTCGCGGGCATGAGTTACGCGATCGCTGAGGGGGCCCAGGTCGTCAACATGAGCCTCGGTGCGACCGGACGGAATCGGAGTGAGCGGGATTCGCTGAACAACCTCTTCAGCAGCGTGATGAACGGCGCACCCGACACCTTGTTCGTCGCTGCGGCGGGCAATTCTGCGAGCAACAACGAAGTCGACCCGCTGTACCCATGTGCGGCTACCAGCAGCAATCTGATCTGTGTCGCTGCGACGGACGCCGACGACGCCCTCGCGAGTTTCTCGAGTTACGGCTCAACCTCGGTCGATCTCGGGGCGCCGGGCGAGATGATCCTCAGCACGGGCGCGCCCGGATGGTTGATGTACATGAGCGGCACCTCGATGGCGACGCCGATGGTGGCGGGCGCAGCTGCAGTTCTGCTCGCGGTCGATCCGGACGCCACCGTGGCCGAGCTGCGCGCCGCGCTGCTCGCGGGTGGGGACCCGCTGTCCTCCCTCGCCAACAAGACGGTGAGCGGTGTGCGTCTGAACCTGAACACGGCGATCATCACCCTGCTCTACACGCCGATCTTCGCCGACGTGGCACCCTCACATCCGCATTACACAAACATCCAAACCATCTATCCCAGCATCACGAGCGGGTGCGCCACCGATCCGTTGCGTTACTGTCCGAGCTCCAGCGTGACCCGCGGGCAGATGGCAGTTTTCCTGATCAGGGCGATGGGGCTCGAGGGCGACCTTGGGCCTTATCAGGGCCTGTTCGGAGATGTCCCCCAGACCCATCCGTTCGTCAGACACATCGAGCGCCTGTACACCGAGGGCATCACGAGCGGGTGCTCGACCGAACCCCGCCGGTACTGCCCCGGCTCGAGCGTGACCCGAGGGCAGATGGCCGTGTTCCTGATCCGGGGGATGGATCACGCCCACGATCTCGCGCTGTTCCAGGGGGTCTTCACCGACGTGCTCGCGTCCAACAGCATGGCGTCGTACATCGAGCACCTCTACGAGCACGATGTCACCGCCGGATGCGGGGGCGGGAAGTACTGCCCTGCGAGCTCGGTCACTCGCGCGCAGATGGCGACGTTCCTGGTTCGAGCCTTCGGGCTGAGCTAGGAATCCCCCCACCGAGCCGCCGCCGGTTGGTATCGTGCCTGCCATCGGCGAGAAGGAGGATCGGTGGCTCGGGTTCTGTCGGGGATCAAGCCCTCTGGCGAGCTGACGCTCGGCAACTACATCGGCGCGCTGCGATACTTCGTTGCCGATCAGGACGTGCACGACTGCTTCTTCCCGGTCGTGGACCTCCATGCGATCACCGTCCAGCAGGATCCCGGCGAGCTACAGCGC
>DASWIP010000051.1:0-20291 GCA_036397635.1 Actinomycetota bacterium
GGCACGGTGATGCCGCCCAGGCCGCATGACGTCGAAACGTAGCGCGCGGCCGGCACGTCGATCGGAGGCAGGCGGATGCCGCCGAGCGCGTTGCCGTGCTGGTCGCGGGCGAGCGTCCCCGCGGCGAACTCGAACCGCGGGCCGGTGGGCGGCGCCACCGGATCGGAGGGATCAACCCAGGCGAGCAGATGATCCAGCGCCGCGTTGACGGCGTAGCGCATCGGGAAGGCGGCGCCGGCGACGATGCAGGTCGCAAGCATGGGGTGGAGCTGCTCGCCGTAATTGCCGGCGACCGCGTCCAACGCGTCCGCGTCGGCCTTCGAGCGCTTCAGACCCGTCGCCCAGCGCGGTCCCTGACCCGCGACCTGCGCGTAGCCGATCCAGAAGTCCGAGTGCGCCGACCCGGCGATCTCCCAGAGGCGGTAGTTCGTCTCAGATGTGGGCGCGCTGGCGTTGGCTTCCAGGTCGCTCAGGAGGTGCAGCACAGGCGCGGCCGGCCCCGCCTCGCCGTGGTCCTTGCCGCCGCCGCCGTGGATCAGGAACGCGTCGATCAGGCCCGCCTGTGGCTGCTCGGAGCGCACGTAGCTGTCCAGACGCGAGGCCGACTGTGACTGACCGGCGGCGATCAGGGTGCGCGGCCCGGGCAACCCGCCCAGCGGATCGATCCCCTGCGGTGAGCGGATCGCTTGTGCGACTTGCGAGAAGATGTTGGACGCGAACGCGTCACCCGGATGCGACAGCGCCTCGTACCGGACCGGGTCCCAAAGCTTCGGCGTGAACGGGCCCGCACAACAGATGCCGGCGGCCTGCGCGCTCACGTGCACGTACGCCCATCCTTCGCGGAGCAGGTACTGACGCGCCTCCACGGTGTCCACCGCGTTCTCGAACTGGGCGGTCACGTTCACCCAGTCGAGCAACACCGCGCCGTTGAACCGTTCCGGATCCGAGGGTCGCGTCACGATGATGCGGGTTGTGTACGGCGCGGTCTGCGCGCGCGCGGTGTCCGACGCCGTCCCGGAGACGAAGAACTCGTGCTCCTCGTAGCCGACCTCGGAGAGGTCCCACCAGCTGTCCCACAGCGCGTGGCCGCGCAGCCCTACGGGCGGCTCGCTGATGGTCGGGTTGGGGACGCTGGCGGTGGCCACGCTGGAGGCGGCGACGGCGAGCAGCAGTACGCTCGTCAGCCATCCGCGGCGACGCCGACCAGAGATGTGAAGGGCCTTGGGCATCCGGTTTCTCCCTCGCGTCGATCGCTCCAACCCATGTTCGAGGAGAACGGTCGGATCCCTCTGTCTCCTGCGATACCCTTCCGTCCCTCCCCGGCACCCCGGAGATGGTCACGCCGCGGCGGAGAGGCCGCTTTGCAGGGTGAGGTCTGAAGGTGCGACGCTTCCGCGGAATACCCGCGGCGGCGTAGGAGTTAACCAGCCCGGTAACGCCCTTAGGAGGATCCTTGAGCTCGATCCGTCAGTTCACGCTTGGCCCGGCGCGCAACCTCGTCTGGGTCTCCGCCCATTTCGGTCATCTGTAGGAGACCCTGATGCCTGCGCGCACCCGCCAACTCAGCCTCACCGATATCGAACGCATCGTCCGCGAACGATGCGTGGAGACGGGATCCGAGAAGCGGGTGGGCCTCGAGATCGAGTGGATCCCCTTCCCCGTCGCCGATGCGACCACGCACGCGCCCTTCGAGCTCGTCGAGCGCGTCGCGCGCGCGGCGCCCCGCCCGGCCGGCAGCGCCCTGACCTTCGAGCCCGGCGGACAGATCGAGCTCAGCTCGCCGCCGCTGCCCGGCGTCAGCGCGGCGATCAACTGCGTCCGCACCGACGCCTCCATCCTGCGAGCAGCGCTCGCCCAGCACGCCATCGAGCTGCAAGGCATCGGCTTGGACACGCGACCCCTTCGACGGGTCCGGGACGATCCCCGCTATCGCGCGATGGAGGCGTTCTTCGATGCCGACGGTTTCGCGGGCCGGCGCATGATGAACGCGACCGCTTCGATCCAGGTCAACCTCGACCTCGGCGATGCGGCGAGCATGGGACGGCGCTGGCGCCTCGCGCATGCGATCGGGCCGGTGCTCGCGGCCACGTTCGCGAACTCGCCGATGGTCGCGGGCGCCCCCAGCGGCTGGCGTTCGACGCGGATGGCGAACTGGTGGGCGATGGATGCAACCCGGACCCACCCGGCGCGCGCGAGCCGGGACCGCACCGAGGTGCATTCTCGTCACGATCCACGTCCGGCAACCGGACGCAGACTGGTACGAGAACGCTTGGACCCGCTTGCACTGGATCCAGCTCAGGCCTGGGTCGAGTACGCGATGCGCGCGAACGTGATGCTCATTCGATCCAGCGACACCGAGCACCTCCCGATGCGCGAGCGCGTGCCGTTCGCTCGCTGGGTCGAGGAAGGGCACGAGCTGGGTTGGCCCACCGAGGACGACCTGCTGTACCACCTGACGACCCTGTTCCCCCCGGTGCGGCTCCGCGGGTGGATCGAGCTGCGGATGATCGACGCTTTGCCCGACGAATGGTGGCCGGTTGCGGGGGCGGTCGCCGCCGCGTTGCTCGACGACGAGGAAGCCTCGGCGATCGCCGAGCGCGTCACAGCGCCGGTCGCCTCCGCCTGGCTCCTCGCGTTTCGCTTCGGTCTGTCCCGGGCCCCGATGGCCGAGGCCGCGCGCGCGTGCTTCTCGGCCGCCTTGGACGCTTTGCCTCGCATGGGCGTGGACGTCGGCACCCGTGCCGACGCCGGTCGGTTCTACGAGCGCTACGTCGCGCGCGGCCGGTGTCCGGCCGACGACGAGCTTGAACCGGCCGCACGAGAGATGGCGATGGAGGTTTCATGAGCCTGCGAGAAACGATCGCCGCGGAGCTGGATGCCACCAGGCGGCGGTCGCTGACCCTGCTCGATCCACTGCCCGAGGACGATCAGACGCGTCAGCACTCCAAGCTGATGTCGCCGCTGGTGTGGGACCTCGCGCACGTCGGCAACTACGAGGAGATCTGGCTGCTGCGCGACATCGGCTTCACCGGCGTGCGTCCCGAGATCGACGGCATCTACAACGCGTTCCTCACGCCGCGCGACGAGCGGACGAGGCTGCCGATGCTGGGGCCATCCGAGGCGCGCGGCTATATCACCGATGTGCGCGGCCGGGTGCTCGATGGTCTGGAGCGTGTTGACCTCGACGCCGAGGAGCGCAAGCTCCGTGAGGGTTTCCTGTACGGGATGGTGGTGCAGCACGAGCACATGCACGACGAGAGCATGCTCGCGACCTTGCAGCTCATGGACGGCGACGGGTACGCGCCCTACCACGAGCCGGTGCTCGCGCCCGCGGGCGGGCTGGTAGCGCCGCCGGAGGTCCTGATCGACGCCGGCACGTTCGTGATGGGTACCGACGACGAGCCGTGGGCCTACGACAACGAACGCTCCGCGCACGAGCGCGCGCTGGCGCCGTTCTGGATCGACACCACGCCTGTGACCAACGGCGCCTACCTGGGGTTCATCGAGGCCGGCGGGTACGACGACCCGCGGCTCTGGACCGAGGAAGGGTGGGCGTGGCGGCAGAAAGCCGACCTGCGCGCGCCACAGTTCTGGGAGCGGAGCCCTGAGGGCTGGGGCGTGCTGCGGTTCGGGCGGCGCGAACCGTTGCTGCTCGACGAGCCGGTGCAGCACGTGTGTTTCCACGAGGCCGACGCGTACGCGCGCTGGGCAGGCAAGCGGCTGCCGGCCGAGGCCGAGTGGGAGGCGGCGGCGTCGTGGGATCCGGTCGCGCGCGCCAAACGCCGGTTCCCTTGGGGCAACGACGAGCCGACGCTCAAGCACGCGAACCTCAGCCAGCGACAGTGGGGACCGTCGCCGGTCGGCGCCTATCCCGACGGCGCGACCCCGTCCGGGGTGCACCAGATGCTCGGCGACGTCTGGGAATGGACCTCGAGCGACTTCCAGCCCTATCCCGGCTTCTTGTCGTTCCCCTACGCCGAGTACTCGGAGGTCTTCTACGGCGCCGGCTACAAGGTGCTGCGAGGCGGCTCGTGGGCGACCGCGCCGGTCGCGATCCGCAACACCTTCCGCAACTGGGACTACCCGATCCGCCGGCAGATCTTCTGCGGGTTCCGCTGCGCGAGGGACGCATAGCCGTGTGCCGCATGATCGCCTACGTCGGCGAGCCGGTCACGCCGGCCGGTGTGCTGCTCGCGCCCGAGCATTCGCTGCTCCGTCAGTCTTGGGCGCCGCGCTACCAGACCCACGGCGTGGTCAACGCCGACGGCTTTGGTCTGGGTTGGTACGACCCGGCCGTTCGGCCCGAGCCGGCGCTGTATCGGCGGACCCAGCCGATCTGGTCCGATGAGTCCTTCGCTTCGATCGCCGGCCTGCTGCGGACGCCGGCGTTCCTCGCGGCGATCCGCAGCGCGACCCCGGGGTTCCCGCTCGGGGAGAGCGCGACGCCGCCGTTCGCCGACGGCCGCTGGCTGTTCGCGCACAACGGCCAGATCGAGGGCTGGCGGAGCGACGCAGGCGCCGAGGTTCGCGCGCTGCTGTCGCGCGCGCGCGCTGCCGGGTTGCGCAGCACCGTGGACTCCGAGGGACTCTTCGCGCTGGTGCTGGGCCGCATGGATGCAGGCGACGCCGCGAGCAGCGCGCTGGCCGCCGCCGTCACGGCGGTCAAGCAGATCGCCGGCGGACGCCTGACCTGTCTGATGACCGACGGCGCGCGCATCGTCGGCTGCACGTTCGGCGACACGCTGTTCGTGCGTCGCGACCGCGCAGGTGTCACGGTCGCGAGCGAACCGTACGACGACGATCCCGCATGGGAGCAGGCGCCGGACATGAGCCTGATCACCGCGGATCCGGCTCACACCGAGATCTCGACGCTGTAGGGGGAGACGCATGACGCAGGCGGCAGCCGTACGCACCGACGTGTACCTGGGACCGGACGACATCCCCGAGGCCTTGCGCGCCGACGCGCTCGCGGGCCTGACCTCGACCCCGAAGGCGCTGCCGCCGAAGTGGTTCTACGACGACCGCGGCTCGGCGCTGTTCGACCGGATCACACGGCTGCCCGAGTACTACCCGACCCGGCGCGAGCGCGAGATCCTCGTTCGCCGCGCCGGCGAGATCGCCGCTTCCTCGGACGCCGACACGCTGATCGAGCTCGGGTCGGGCACCTCCGAGAAGACCCGGCTGCTGCTCGATGCGTTCGAGCGCGCCGGAACGCTGCGCCGATTCGTGCCGTTCGATCTGTCCGAGCAGACGCTGCGCGACGCCGCAGCGGCGATCGCCTCCGAGCACCCCGGCGTCGAGATCCATGCCATCGTCGGCGACTTCGAGCGGCACCTGGAGTATCTGCCCGGTGGCGGGACTCGCATGATCGCGTTCCTCGGGGGAACGATCGGCAATCTCGAGCCCGAGCAGCGGCACCGCTTCTTCTCGGACATCCGCGCCGGGATGCAGGAAGGGGACTCGTTGCTGCTCGGCACGGATCTGGTCAAGGACGTCGCGCGACTCGAGGCCGCGTACGACGATACGGCCGGGGTGACGGCCGCCTTCAACCTCAACGTGCTGAACGTGCTGAACAGAGAGCTCGGCGGTGACTTCGACCTCGATCTGTTCGAGCACCTCGCCTTCTTCGACCAGACGCGCGAGTGGATCGAGATGCGCCTGCGATCGCGGCGCGAGCAGCGCGTCAAGCTGCGCGACATCGACCTCGAGGTCCACTTCGCCGAGGGCGAGCAGATGCGCACCGAGATCAGCGTGAAGTTCCGCCGCGAGGGGGTCGAGCGCGAGCTGCTCGCGTCCGGGTTGCGGCTGAAGCGGTGGTGGACGGATGCAGCAGGGGACTTCGCCCTGTCACTCGCGGTCCCAGGCTGAGCCCGGCTTTCGACCACCCCCGGGCTCGGAATGGAGAAGGGCGCCGCGTGGTGGTGGCGCGGCGCCCTTCGGCGAAGGGAGTCAGGTCAGGCGGTTCGGCGGATCCGGTTCGGGAGGGGGGTCCGCGGACGGATCCCCGAGCAGAGGCTCAGCGCGAGCGTCCAGCGTTTGGCGGTGTGAGGCCCGATCGGGACGGCGAAGCGGCAGCCGCGCGCGCGATGCCGACGCGGCGCACCGAGTGTGATGTCGCAGGTTCGTGGCGCCGGTGTACGCGTCCGTGTCTTCCCGTTCGAGCAGCTGGCCGCCCGCCTGCGGTGTGTACTTCGGGGAGGATCCTGCATGGCCGTTCCCCTCCTCCTGCCGGGTTGTGTCGTTCCTCCCGGTCCATTTCGCCCCTTTGCCCACAACAATTCGTCGCGCCCCGACCACTCCCTGCCGTCGGTTGGGCGGGTTTCCGCTGATTTTTGCGTCGAAGCGGCAGAACCGGAACCATGTGGGCGGCAGATAGATGCCATCCGGCCGAGCCCGCTCACGGCGAGGTGGGAACGCCGCCCGAGACGCACGGCTCGATCCCGAGCCGCTGCGCGATCGATCGGAATCGGTTCTGCCCTGCCGCCATCGCCGCCACCGCACTCCCGAGGGCATCCTGATCCCCGTTCGCGGCCGCAGCCCCGGCGGCCTTCAACCCCTCGTTCGCCTCGGTCATCGCCTCGACCAGGGCGTCCCGGTCGGGGGAGAGGTCCTCGGGGATCGCCAGGGCCCTGATCGAGTCCGCGGCCTGCTCGTTCACGCGCAGCGCACGTTGGAGGTAATCGGCGAGAGCCTCCTGCTCGTCGCCCCGGCCGGCCGGCGAGGGGGAGGGGATGAGGTCGAGCTGCTCGTTGGCGTTGCGACAGGTCGCGCCGACGGCGGAGACGAAACCGTCGGCCGTCACCTCCTTGCCGCCGCACGAGAGCAGCGCCACCGTCATCAGGGCGACGAGCGCTGCTCGGGAGATCGAGGTCATCGAAGGCACGATACCGGCAGGAAGGAGCGGTGGCAGGCGAGAAAGGGAACCACAGCGGATCCAGAAGGGGGCAGCTATGCGGAAGGCGGTCGTCGCAGGTTTGGCGCTGGCTCTGTTGGGCGCTGTCGCTCAGGCGCCCGCCGAGGAGCGAGTGATCGGCGACACGCAGGTGTTCGCCACGCTGCCGGCCGACGGTCCGGGCATGCCCGAGGGCATCGTCGTCCGCGACGGCGTGGTGTTCGTCTCGACGCACGTGTCGATCAGGGGCAACGGCAGCGGGCCGCCGTCGCGGATCTACCGGTACGACCTGGGGACCGGCGAGCTGCTCGGATCGATCGAGATCCAGGGCCAGAACCTGTCGGCGACCCACGGGGTGCTCGCGATGGCCTTCGATGCCGCCGGCCGGCTCTACGTGGTCGACCGGAACCCCGGGCGCGTCCTGCGCATCGACCTGGGAACCGAGGGCCAACAGGTCTACGCGACCATCCCCGACCTGCCCGCCTGCGCGCCGGCGACCGAACCCGACGGATCGTGCTCGCCGACGGCGCTGGACTCGGCCACCTTCGCCGACTACATCGCGTTCATGCCGGACGGGTCGATGATGGTGACCGACCTGGAGGCTGCGACGATCTTCCGGGTTCCCGCAGGCGGCGGTCCAGCGCAGGTCTGGTACCAGGACGCGCGCTTCGACGCAATCTTCGGCCTCAACGGGATCGCCGTGGACCCCTCGGGCACCCACGTGACCTTCGCGATGACGGGGTCACAGCAGCCTGGCACCCCGGCGCAGGGCGTGATCTACCGCCTGCCCATCGTCGAGCAGCCGACGGCCGCCGACCTGGAGGTCGTCCACGTGTTCCCCGAGCCGGCCACCGGCCCCGACGGAATCGCCTTCGGTGCTGGGGGACGGTTGTACGTGGCCTTCGCCGGAGGCAACCAGGTTGCGATCCTGTCGCCGGAAGGCGAGGAGATCGCGCGGTTCCCCGACGCGGTCGCGAACCAGATGCAGGAGGTGCCCTACGACGTCCCCGCCAGCGTCGCCTTCGACGGGAACGGCTCACTGCTGGTCACCAACCAAAGCTTCTTCACCGCAACCCCCGAGCACTGGGTCGTCTTCGACGTCTGGGTCGACGACGTCGCCCTGCCGCTGATCGAGCCCGACCTGGCCTGAGGAGGCGCGAACGCGGGGCGCATGGTATCCATGCGTCCCATCCGTCCGGTTCGCGCGCGCAGTTGGTTGCTTCCTCCCGCAGGACCGGACGGCCACCCCGGCGAACCGTGGAGGGGACGCCCGATGCATGCTCGTACGCGCACCACCACCCGCCGCAAAGTGCGCTTCGCGGCCCTGCTCGCCTGCGTCATGGTCACGAGCAGCTCGCTGGCCGGCGCCGGGCTGAACACGCCGGGCATCCGGGTCCCGGGCGGGTTCAAGGTGGCCGCGCGCGCGCGCCTCGCCGAAGGGGTGTACCGCTACACGATCACCAGCAAGCGGCCCCCACAACGCATCCACGTCGTGCGCGCGCCGGTCGGATCGGGCGCCACGCTCCGGCTCGCGCTCTCCCGCGGTCGCATCGCGGGGCCGTCGCCTCGTCTGTCACGAACGTCGGTCATGTGCAAGGCCGCGCGCTGCCTGGCAGGGGTGAACGGTTCGTTCTTCCGGAACCGCTCCGGGACGCCGCTGGGAGCGGTGGTGATGAACGGTGAGCCCGTGCAGTCGTCGCGGTCGCCGCGCGAGCAGCTGCTCGTCGCCCCCGACGGGTCGATGCGCTTCGGGAAGCTTCGGCTGCCCACGTCGCTGATCGCGCGATACCCCAAGCAGATCAAGGTCGCCGACCTCACCGCGACCGTCGATGGGCTGGATGAGGAACGCGTGCTGGTCGTCAACGGTGTCAACGTGTACCGCAAGCCCGACCAGACCATCCTGTACA
Source organism: Actinomycetota bacterium (assembly GCA_036397635.1). Taxonomy (GTDB): domain Bacteria; phylum Actinomycetota; class AC-67; order AC-67; family AC-67; genus DASWIP01. The sequence goes on from DASWIP010000051.1 coordinate 8,800, forward strand.
CATCTCGGTACGGGCCACGCACGCCGCGCGACGACCGGGGGGTCGAGCTGCTCGCGAAGATCATCGAGCCGGCGGGGCGGCTGCGGGTGAACCGGCCGACGATCGTGCGCCCGTACGCGCTGCGTTGGCAGGGGAACTCACCGGTCAAGAGCAACACGGTTGTCCTCTCCGGTCGCGGCGACGGCGCCGACCAACTGGTTGCGTTATGGCGCGACATCAGCTCGGGGAAGGCGCGCGAGAAGCTGACCCTGACCGTGGGGACCTCGACGCCCACCTCGCAAAGCCTGGCGGGGCGACCCGTGCTCGTGAAGAACGGCAAGATCCAAAAGGTAGGCGATGACAGTCTGGCCCGGTCGCGGTCCCCGCGCACGATCATGGGCTGGAATGCCGACGGCGACGTGTTGCTCGTTACCATCGATGGCCGGCAGCGCGGCGCGCGCGGGATGACGCTCGCGGAGGCGGCACGGTTCGCGCGGCGGCTTGGGATGGTGGGAGCGCTCAACCTCGACGGCGGCGGATCGACGACCTACGCCGAGCGCGGGAAGCTGCGGAACGTACCCAGCGATGCGCTCGTCATCCGGGGCGGCAAAGTCGTGCGCACCAGTGCGACCTATCGATGGGATCGTGTACGACGACATGTCGAGCGGCCCGTCTCAACCGCCGTGCTGCTGGTGCCCGCATAGCGTTCCTGGGCCACGGCGCCTCGGCTATACTCCGGGCTTCCGGGCGCATAGCTCAGCGGGAGAGCACTGCCTTCACACGGCAGGGGTCAGAGGTTCAAATCCTCTTGCGCCCACTCTTGCGCCCACTTGACCACGCCCACTTGACCATCGGGTAGCCGAACTGGCCCGCAGCAATCCGAATGTTCTCGCATGCGCCGCATACCTCCACGGTGTGCCACGCATGCAAGATCGCTCGGGATGCGAGCGCGAGGGACTCCCCAGCGATCACTCGGTTCGCGCACCCGGTCTCTTGCCCACTCTCCGTGGGACCCCGCACTCTGGACCCTCTCCACACTTCCTCGCACAAGCCTCCGCCCATCTCGGCCTACCTCGGTCATTTCCGGCATCAAGTTGGAGCAGGCATCGACCGATTAGTCGGTTGTGGCTATTGCCGTGCGCTCCGAGTGGCCGCAGAGTGAGGGCGAGCGTAAAGCTGATGGGAGAAGCGATGGCCAAGATCCTGGTTGTGGATGACGAGCCCGATGTCCGCGCGGTTGTTGAGGAGACGCTCAAGCTCGCCGGCCACGATGTCGTGACCGCCGTCGACGGCGAAGACGCGCTCGCGAAGATCGAACGGCGGCGCTACGACCTGGTGGTGCTCGACATCATGATGCCCAAGCTCGACGGGTACGCGGTGCTGCAACGGATCCGCGCGATGCCGTCGCGCGTCGACATGCCGGTCGTGGTCCTCACGGCGAAGCACGATCCGGATGGGGTCATGCGAGAGTTCGAGTACGGCGCCGTCGATCACATCGCGAAGCCGTTCCACGTCGCCGAGCTGGAGCGCACCGTGGAGCGCGTCCTGAACGCACCCGAGGCCGCCGAGCGGCATCGGAACAGCGTGGCGACCGACGCCCAGGTCTACAGTTCGATGGCCGGCCTGTTCGCCGAGGCGCAGCAGAGCTCGCAGCACTGATACGGGACTGAGCCCGGACTCGCACTGAGCCGGGGCGGGGCCGACCACGTCCCAGGCGACCCGGCGCCTGTAGCATCGTTGTATGACCCGCGCGTTCCTCTTCACCGTCTCGACGCTGCTCGCCCTGTCCGGTCTCGCACCTGCGGTAGCGCAGACCGACGACTGGCGCGCGCCGGTCCTCGCGCTGCTCGAGCAGCGCGCGCGCGCCGTCCTCGACGGCGACGAAGCCGCGTTCATGGCCACGATGGAGGGCGCGCCTCGAACGTTCCGCGAGCAGCGCCGCACCTGGTTCTTCCGCATGCAGGATCTGCCGGTGGACCGCTACGCGCTCGAGCCGGGCCTGCACACCTACGAGGATCTCGCGCCGGCGCTCGCGCGGCTACCGGCCGGCGACGAGGTGCACGTGATCGAGGTCGACGAGCGCATGGGGCTCGCGGGCTACGACGCCGAGCCGGCGCTGGAGACCATCTACTTCACGGTCGTGCGACGCGGTGATCGCTGGAGCATCGTCGCCGACGAGGATCTGGAGGATCTCGGGTTCCTGTCCGCGCGCGCGATGTGGGACTTCGCGCCGGTGCGCATCAGCGAGCGCGACGGCGTCATGGTGATCTACCAGGGCAACCGGTCGCAGGCCGAGCAGATCCGCGACGCGACGATCGATGCCGGGGGGCGCGTCCAGGATGATTGGCCGCTGCGCTGGCGGCCCCGCGTCGTCGTGATGATCCCGCGCTCGGCCGACGACCTCGCGCGCATCCTCGGGACTACCATCGATCTGGGACCGTTCGTTGCCTTCGCGGCGTCGAACGCGTACCGCGACGCGCAGGGCTCCTACGATCTGGTCGGGTACCGCATCTTCGTCCAGCCCGAAACGTTCTTCGGGTACTCACGCTCGTTCCAGGCCGAGACGCTCGGTCACGAGATGCTGCACTACGCGACCCGCCCGATCGCGGGCGCGTTCACCACATCGTGGCTGGAGGAGGGGGTCGCGCAGATCTTCGGCGAGCGCGGATCCCTGCGTGTGCCCGATCTGGCGCGTGACGCGCGGTCGATCTCGGGCCTGCCGGAGGACCACCGTTTCTTCATCGGGCCCAACATCCACCGCTCGTATCAGGCCAGCGCGCATTTCATGCGGTACGTTCGCGATCGCTTCGGCACGAACCGTGCGGCGCGCTTCTACCGGGCGGTCGGCGCGGAAAGCACCGTGTCCTTGGGGACGGACCGGTATCATCTGGACCGCGCCGCCCGCAGGGTGCTCGACACGGGATTCGACGCGCTGGAACGAGCCTGGCTGAGAAGCGTGAGGGAGGAGTTCTGATGCCGCCGAGTGTCGCGCTCACCGACGGACGTCAGATCGACCTCGCGTCCGAAGAGGGTCGCGAGGTCCTGCGGCACTCCACGGCGCATGTGATGGCGCAGGCGGTCTGCGATCTGTTCCCCAACGCCAAGTACGCGATCGGTCCGTCCATCGAGGACGGCTTCTATTACGACTTCGACATCGGCCGTCCGTTCACACCCGAGGATCTGGAGAAGATCGAGGGACGGATGCGCGAGATCATCGCCGAGGCGCAGCCGTTCGAACGCGAGGAGCTGTCGCGCGATGAGGCGTTGAAACGCTTCGACGATCAGCCGTTCAAACGCGAGATCATCGAAGGCGTCGACGAGGCCGAAGGCGCCGGTCCGACGATCACCGTGTTCCGCAACGCCGGCTGGGAAGACCTGTGCCGCGGGCCGCACGTGGAAACCACCAAGTTGGTGCCGGCCTTCAGGCTGATGCGGGTCGCCGGGGCGTACTGGCGCGGCGACGAGCGCAGGCCGATGCTGCAGCGCATCTACGGCACGGCGTGGGAATCGCCGAAAGCGCTGAAGGCGCACCTGAAGATGCTCGAGGAGGCCGAGAAGCGCGATCACCGGCGTCTCGGCCGCGAGCTCGACCTGTATTCGTGGCCCGACGAGGTCGGACCGGCTATGGCGGTGTGGCACCCGAAAGGGGCCATCCTGAGGATGACGCTGGAGAACCTCTCGCGCGAGATGCATCTGGCGAGGGGCTACGACCCCGTGTTCACGCCGCACGTCGGGCGTAGCGTGCTGTGGGAGACCTCGGGGCACCTTGGCTTCTACCGGGAGAACATGTTTCCCCCTATGACGACCGACGAAGGGCACGAGTACTTCGCCAAGCCGATGAACTGCCCGTTCCATCTGCTGATCTACCGGTCGCGCACCCGTTCGTACCGTGAGCTGCCGATCAGGCTGAGCGAGCTCGGCACCGTCTACCGGTACGAGCGTTCGGGCGTGCTGCATGGGCTGCTCCGCGCGCGCGGTCTCACCCAGGACGACTCGCACATCTTCTGCCGTCCGGATCAGGTCGTCGACGAGCTGGTCGGGGTGATCGACTTCCTCCGCGACTTGTACAGCACGGTCGGCCTCGGGCCCGATCGCGTGCGCTTCTCGACCAGGCCCGACGATTCGGTGGGCTCCGACGAGTTGTGGGAGCTGGCCGAGGGTGCGATCCCGCAGGCGCTCGAGCGGGCGAAGTTGGCGTACGTCGTCGACGAGGGAGACGGCGCGTTCTACGGGCCCAAGATCGATATCGACGTCCGCGACGCGATCGGCCGGTTCTGGCAGGTCGCGACGATCCAGGTGGACTTCCAGATGCCCGAGCGTTTCGGGCTGGAGTACACAGACGAGGACAACACGCGGCAGCGGCCGGTGATGATTCACCGCGCACTGTTCGGTGCGGTCGAGCGATTCATCGGCGTACTGGTCGAGCATTTCGCCGGATCGTTCCCGACGTGGTTGGCTCCGGTCCAGACCGTGATCGTGCCGATCGCCGACCGGCACAACGACCATGCCGATGCGCTGGCCGAGCAGCTACGCGCGCGCGGCGTACGCGTCGAGGTCGACGCGTCGAGGGACACGATGCAGGCGAAGGTGCGCAACGCCGAGATGCAGAAGGCGCCGTACGTGCTGGTGGTCGGGGACAAGGAGATAGAGAACGGCACCGTGGCCGTGCGCCCGCGCGCATCCAAGCCGAAGTTCGGCATCCCCTTCGACGAGTTCGCCGGCAACGTGGTCGAGGAGATCGCGGCGCGCGAGCAGGAACACCGGTATTGATGGACCGGCTCTGGACCCCCTGGCGGATGGCGTACATCAAAGGCGAGGCTCGGCACCCGGGATGCGTGTTCTGCGACATGCCGGCCGACGATCCGGCGAAGGATCGCGAGAACCTGATCCTCGCGCGCGGTGAGCGCGCGTTCGTGATCATGAACAAGTACCCGTACAACGCCGGCCACTTGATGGTCGCCGCCTACCGTCACGTCGCGCGCTACGAACAACTCGATCCCGAGGAGCACGCAGAGATGTCTGCGCTGACCGCTCGATGCATCCGAGCGCTCGAGCAGGTCTACCAGCCCGAGGGGTACAACATCGGGGTGAACCTCGGCCGCGCGGCGGGGGCAGGCATCGTGGACCACCTCCACGGCCACATCGTGCCACGGTGGAACGGCGACACGAACTACATGACAACGGTCGGCGAGACCAAGGTGCTCCCCGAGACGCTGGATCAGACCTACGACAACCTGTTGCCGCTGCTGGGGTAAGCCGGGAAGGCTGCAAGGGAGCCATCGGGGGGAGTACCAGAGGCGTCGCGGGGAGCCTGGTTGAGCTGCTCGATCAGCCTTCCGGATAGTCATTCCGTCCCATTGACGCCCTCGCCGCGCGACCCACAGAGTGGATCCGTGCCGCGCGGTGGAAGCATGATCGCCCGGGATCGAGTGGGTGGAGGGGACAGATGACGTCGGAGGCGGAACGCGTCGAGCATCTGATCGATGACATCACGGCCGAGGTGATCGAGGCGGCCACGCTGGATGAGGCCCTCGACGCGATCACCGTTGCGTTGCGCGAGCGGTACCAGCTCTGGCGGTCCTCGATCTGGACGTTCGAGCCCCCTGATGCGGCCCGGCTGATCGCAGCGTGGTCCATCGGGGACACCGCGTTCGAGCCGGGCGTCGTTGTGCGCTTCTCGCTGACCGACGATGTCGAGTTCCTGGCCACCAGCGTGATGGCCGGCAAGCCCATGATGATGCGCACCAGTGAGCGCGATCTGGGACTGCTGACCGACATGCTCAAGCGCGAAGGCATCGCCTCGGCGGTGATCGTGCCCGTGGGCCGCAACCGCAAGGAGCCGATCGGCCTGCTGGCGCTCGCGAGCAGCGCGCCCGACGTCTTCAAGGCCGGGGACGTGCGGTTCGTCGCCGCGCTCGCACGCACGCTGAGCCATCCCCTGACTTCGCTGGTGGAGTCCGCGCTCCCGCGCAGCGCGTAGCGGCTACTTCTTCTCCGCGTCTTTCTCGGCCTGCGCTTCGGCGACGACCTTCTCCTGCACGTGCGGCGGTGTCTCCTCGTAGTGAGAGAACGTGAGGCTGAACGATCCGCGGCCGCCGGTCTTCGAGCGCAGGTCGATGGCGTAGCGCAGCACCTCGCCCTGCGGCACCTTGGCCTTGATCTGCGTCCAGCCTTTTCCCAGCGCCTCGGTCCCCTCGATGCGCGCGCGACGAGAGGACAGGTCGCCCATCACATCGCCGACCGCCTCATCGGGGATCAGCACGGTCAGGTCCATCACGGGTTCGAGCAGCACGACCCCGGCCGCCTGGGCGGCCTCTTTGAACGCGTGCTGCCCGGCGAGTTGGAACGCGATGTCGGATGAGTCCACCGAATGGAACTTGCCGTCGAACAAGCGGACCTTGAAGTCCACGAACTTGTAGCCGGCCAGCACCCCGCCATCCATGGCGGCGCGCACGCCCTTGTCCACCGATGGGATGAACTGGTTCGGGACCGCGCCGCCGACGATGGCGTTTTCATACTCGTAGCCCTGTCCGCGCGGCAGCGGCGAGATCTCGATCGTGCACTTGGCGTACTGCCCGCGCCCGCCCGACTGTTTCACGTGCCGGCCTTCCGCGGAGGCCTTCCCGCGGACGGTCTCACGGTAGGCGACCCTCGGCGGGAACATGTCCACCTCGACGTGGTGGCGTCCCAGGCGGTGCACGACCACATCGAGGTGCCCTTCGCCCATGCCGCTGATGACGGTTTGGTGCGTATCGGGGTTGCGCTCCCATCGGAACGCGGGGTCCTCCGCCGCGACGCGCTGCAGCGCCGTGGACAGCTTGTCCTCGTCGCCCTTGGACTTCGGCGCGATCGCGAGGTGGAAGACCGGCTCGGGGAACTCCAGCGGCGGCATCTGGGTCTCGTCGCCGGACGCGGTCAGGGTGTCGCCGGTCACGGTGTCGTTCAGCTTGGCCACGGCCCCGATATCTCCGGCCGCCACCTCCGGGACGTCGATGTGATCCTTGCCGCGCATCGTGAACAGGTGGCCGAGCCGTTCCTCGCCCTTGCGCGTCGAGTTGTGGACGGTGGAGTCTGGACGCATCGTGCCCGACCAGACCCGGAAGTAGGTGAGCCGGCCCACGTAGGGGTCCGACAGCGTCTTGAAGACCTGCGCGACCAGTGGTCCGTTCGGATCGGGCTTCAGCTCGACCTCGACCTCGCCGTCGCCGGCGCCGGCGCGCGCGGTGACGACGCCACGGTCAAGCGGAGAGGGCATCTCGTCGGAGATGAAGTCAAGCAGCAGGTCCATCCCGATCGTCGCGGTCGCCGCGCCGCATAGCACGGGAACCGTGGTCCCGCGCGCGACCGCCTTGTGGAGGCCCTCGATGATCTCCTTGGGATCGATGGTCTCGCCCTCGAGGTAGCGCTCCATCATCGCGTCGTCGGCTTCGACGACGCTCTCGACCAGCCGCTCGTGCAGCTTTTCGAGATCACCGGCCAGATCACCGGGGTCGGTCTCGGTTCGTTTCCCGTCGGCGTAGGTGTAGCCCTTCTCGTCGAGCAGGTCGACGATGCCCGAGAAGTCGTGCTCGGCGCCGACCGGCAGGTGCACCGGGGCGATCTTGGCTCCGAAGAGGTCCGAGAGCTGCTCGAGCGTGGTGTGGTAGTTGGCGCGTTCCCGGTCGAGCTTGTTGATCAGGATCGCGCGCGGGAGGTTGAAGTGCTCGGCGATATCCCACGCGACCCGTGCCTGGACCTCGACGCCGTCGACCGCGCTGACGACGATGATGGCGGCGTCCGCGGCGCGCATACCGGCCTCCATGTCGCCGACGAAGTCCGCATAGCCGGGGGCATCGAGCAGGTTGATCTTGTGGTCACGCCATTCGATGGGCAACATCGCCAGCGAGATCGAGTTGCCCTTCGCCGTCTCGTCCGGATCGAAGTCGGTCAGCGTGTTGCCGTCCTCGACGCGTCCCACGCGGGTGGTGAGTCCTGCGACGAGGGCGAGCGCCTCGGCGATAGAGGTCTTGCCCGATCCTCCATGGCCGACGAGGACGACGTTGCGGATCTTGTCGCTCGGATAGGTCTTCACGGTCCCTCCGATGCTTGGATGCGCTTCGTGCTGGGCGGAGCCGTGATTATAACGAAGGGACACCGCGGCTCTCAGGGTGGGCCCGAGGCGCGGGGTTATGCTTGCGCCGTGCTCAGCAAGATCTTCCGTCCGATCATCGAGCCTTTCACCGCAGCGGCCAGCACGGTCTTGGCGCGCGCGCGGCTCACCCCCGATGCCTTGACGGCGATCGGCCTGCTGGCCGTGCTCGGTGTCGCCTGGCTGATCGCGGTGGACAGGACGTTCCTGGCCGGGATCCTGCTGATCCCGGCGGTGATCATCGATGTGCTGGACGGCGCGCTGGCGCGCGCGACCGGCCGGGTGTCGGCGTGGGGCGGCTACTTCGACGCGGTGTCGGACCGTATCGCCGACGGCGCGCTGCTGGGCGCGCTGGCGTGGTCGGCGCGAGAGACCGAGCCGCGGCTGATGGGGGCGGCCATCCTGGCGATGGTGATGCAGTTCCTGGTGCCGTACGCGCGGGCGAAGGCCGAGGCCCTGGGGTTCGAGGCTGCCGGCGGCCCGGGTGAGCGCGCGGAGCGCGTGGTCATCCTGATCATCGGGCTGATCCTGGGTCTGGAGGAGATGGCGGTGTGGGCGATCGTGGTGCTCGCCGCGATCAGTTTCGTGTCCCGCACCACCTCGGTGCGGCGTCAGTCGGTTCGGGGATGATGCGACGCGCTCGCCTGTGGCTCGAGGGCGTCGGCTGGCTGGCCGCGTGGCGGCTGGCGCGGCTTGTCCCCGAGCGCTGGACCAAAGCCGCGTTCGAGCGCATGGCCTTGCGTTCGTACCGACGTAACCCGCGCCGGCGCCAAGCCGTCATCGACAACCTCGCGCCGGTCGTGGGCGAGCAGCGCGCCGAGACGTGCGCGCGCGACGCGTTCCTCTGGTACGGCCGGTACTGGGCCGAGACCTTCCGGATGGAGGATCTATCGTCATCGGCGCTGGACGCCCGATTCTCGGTCGACGGCATCGAGCATGTTGTGCGTGCGTACGAGGCAGGGTCCGGCGCGGTGCTCGCGACGCCGCATCTCGGTAACTGGGACTCGGGTGGCCGCTGGGTCGCCGAGCGGTGGCCGCTGACCGCGGTGGTCGAGGTGCTGCGGCCGCAGATGCTCTTCGATCGCTTCGTCGCGCACCGGCGGGGCATGGGGATCGGCATCGTGCCGTTGGAGCGCGGCGGTGACGCGACCGGCCGGTGCCTGGAGGCGCTCGGACGCGGCGAGCTGGTGGCGCTGGTCGCCGACCGGGATCTCAGCGGTCGCGGCGTGGAGGTCAAGATGTTCGGTCGTCGGACCACCATGCCGCCGGGCGCGGCCGTGCTGGCGTTGCGGGCGGGGGCGCCCCTGATCGCGGCGACGATCTACCAGCGCGAGGACGGGACCTGGCAGGCCTGGGTGCTCGACCCGATCCCCACGCAGGACCTGGGACCAGACGACGTGGCGATCTTGACGCAGCGGCTCGCCGAACGCTTCGAGCAGCTGATCGCGCGCGCCCCCGAGCAGTGGCACGTGTTCTCGCCCTATTGGACCGACGCGTGAAGATCACGCTGGTCTCGCCGTACTCGTGGACCACCCCCGGCGGCGTGAACAATCACATCGAGACGCTGGCCGCGCAGCTGCGGCTGCGCGGCCACGAGGTGCGGATCCTCGCCCCGTCCGACGGTCCCGTCGGCCCGGGCGTCATCGGGCTCGGCCGCACGCTCGGCATCCCGTTCAACGGCTCGGTCGCGCGCATCGCGTTCGGCCCGCGCGTTCGCAACCGCGTCCGCGTGGCGCTGCGGCGCGCGCAGCCAGAGCTGATCCACATCCACGAGCCGTTCTCGCCGAGCGTGTCGCTGCTCGCGTTGCAGGCAGCGAAGGTGCCGGTGGTTGCGACCTTCCACGCCGCGATCGACTCGCGGGTGTACCGGGCGGCTGGCCCCTACCTCCGCCGGCTGGCGCGCAAGATCGCGATCCGCATCGCGGTGTCGCGAGCAGCTCGCGACACCATCGAGTCGGTGCTGGGCCCGGGCGCGCGCATCATCCCCAACGGCCTGGACGTCTCGGTCTACGCGGGGATCGAGCCGGTGAACCCGGAGGCGAAGACGGTCCTATTCTTCGGCCGGCTGGAGGAGCGCAAGGGGCCGCAGGTGCTGCTCGAGGCGATCCCGCAGGTGCTCGCGGTCGAGCCGGACGCGACGTTCGTGATCGCCGGCGACGGACCGCTGCGACGCAAGCTCGAGGACATGGTCGCGCCCGAGCATCGGGCATCGGTCAGCTTCGTCGGCTCGTTCACCGACGGCGCGCGTTCGTCGCTGCTGTCGGCGGCCTCGATCGCCTGTCTGCCGGCGATCGGAGGGGAGAGCTTCGGGATCGTGCTGCTCGAGGCGATGGCGGCGGGGCGCCCCGTGGTTGCGAGCGCGATCCCTGGGTATGCCGCGGTGGCCGAGCACGACGTCCACGGCTTCCTGTTCTCCCCGGGCGACCCCGAGGCGCTGGCAGCGGCGTTGATCCGGCTGCTGGGCGACCCCCAGGCCGTCCGTCTGATGGGGGAGGCCGGGCGCGCGCACGCGGCCCGGTACGACTGGAGCGTGCTGATCGGTGAGATCGAGGACGCCTACCTCGAGGCGCTCCGCCCGACCACGGCGCGTTGACGCCCCCTCACCTCACCCCTACGATTGCGCCCGATGGTAGCCGTGTGGGTCATCCTCGGGATCGTCGTGCTGTTCGTCCTGTTCCTGATCGCGACCTATAACCGCCTGGTCGCAGGACGGAACCGTGCCGACAACGCGTGGTCCCAGATCGACGTGCAGCTTCGAAGGCGATACGACCTGATCCCCAACTTGGTGGAGACGGTGAAGGGGTACGCCAAGCACGAGAAGGAAACGTTCGAGAACGTCACCCGCGCGCGGCAGCAGGGCATCGCCGCGTCGACGGTGGGGGAGCAGGCGCAGGCCGAGAACATGATCACCCAGGCGCTGCGGCAGTTGCTCGCCGTGGTGGAGAACTACCCGGAGCTGAAGGCGAACCAGAACTTCCTGGCGCTGCAGGAAGAACTGACCGGCACCGAAAACAAGATTTCGTTTGCCCGGCAGTTCTATAACGACGAAGTGATGCGCTACAACACCTCGATTCAGACGGTCCCAACCAGTCTGATCGCCAGCATGTTCGGCTTTGCGGCTCGGGACTATTTCCGGATCGATGAGCCGGCGGCGCGGGAACCGGTCAAGGTGTCCTTTCCCGGCACCGCCCCGGGGCCGACGCCCGGCGCCGGGTCGTAGCGCGACCGCCCACCGCTTTCTGTTCAACGGGACGCTCGCCTGATGCGTGCGGGCATCTTTGAGAACATCGCCTCCAATCAGCGGCGAACGGTGGTGCTCGTCGCCGGCTTTGTCGTGGTGCTGGCCGGCCTGGGCTACGCCATCGGCGAACTGACCGAAGGCGGG
>DASWIP010000052.1:0-13580 GCA_036397635.1 Actinomycetota bacterium
GGGGCGGGCCGCGGCGCGCGCCACCGCAGCGCCTATCCCACGCGAGGCCCCGGTGATGACCGCGACCGATCCGGACCATTCCATGTCTCTCCCTTCGCCGTGCTCGGACAGCGCCGCCACACAGGGCCTGGCTATGCTCGCACACGTTGACATGAGCGTCAGGTCGCCCCTACGCTCGCGCTCGAGCGAACCGGAGGTGACCGCATGAGTCGTTACACAATCATCTCGGCCGACACGCACATCACAGAGCCGCCGGACATCTGGGAGAACCACCTCGACGACAAGTTCAAGGAGCACGCCCCGAAGCTTGTGAAGGACCATGAGGGCGGCGACGCCTGGCAGTTCGCCTACGGTGATCCGAACCCGATCGGGCTGACGACCACGCCGGGCAAGCGTTTCGAGGACTTCCGCTGGCACGGCGTCCGCTACGACGAGGTGCGCCCCGGCTGCTTCAACGGCAAGGCGCGGCTCGAGGACATGGACATCGACGGCGTGGACGCCGAGATCGTCTTCCCGCCACAGCGCACGATCGGCCATTGGCTGGGCATGCCAGAGGACGAGCTGGTCCTGGCAGGCGTCGACGCTTACAACCGCTATGCCTTCGACGAGTTCGCCGCCGATCCCAAGCGCTTGCTCCCGATGTATCAGATCCCGAACATCGGCATCGATTCCTCGGTCGATTACGTGAAGAAGGCGGTCGACAAGGGCGCGAAGGGCGTGGTGATCTCGAGCTGGCCGAGCGGGGGGGCCGAGCTGACCCACGAGGACGACGCATTCTGGGCCGCGATGGTCGAGGCGAAGATGCCGGTCACGATCCACATCTCGCTCGTCGGTCGCGAACAGCGCGTCAAGCAGCACGTGGCGGGCGCCCAAGTCACCTCCGGTGTGAAGAAGGGCGCGCCGAACGCGAACCAGCGCGCGATCGGCGGCATGGCCGGCGTGTTCGCGGCGACGCCGCCGATCATGGGACAGATGATCTTCCAGGGTGTCTTCGACCGCTTCCCCGACCTGCGCGTCTGCCTGATCGAGACCGGCGTCGGCTGGATCCCCCATTTCATGGAGCAGCTCGACGACCGCTACTGGAGGAACCGTGGCTGGGGCGAGATCAACATCGCGAAGCCGCCCAGCTTCTACTGGTACCGCAACTTCGCCGCGACGTTCATGCAGGACTTCAACGGCGTGCATCAGCGTCATGCCGTCGGGGTGGAGAACATGATGTGGTCGACCGACTATCCGCATCACGGGTGCGACTGGCCGTATTCCCGCAAGGTGATCGCCGAGATGTTCTCGGGCGTGGATCCCAGCGAACGGGACAAGATCCTGGCGGGCAACGCGGTGCGATACTGGCACTTGGACGACTGATCCTGCGATTACTCAGCGGTCAGGACGCGCGCTGCTGCAGACCGGGGGCGCCACCAGGCCCCCTGCCCGGCGTCCCATCGGGCTTACCGCCGCCCGTCGCCTCAGGACGGCCGTGACCCACCTTGCTCCTCGCCATCTGAGCGTTGTCGATGGCGCGCTGGATCGCGTCGCGCGCGTGCTCGGGGACCCTGTTGTCGCGGATGAACTCGAGGCGCTGAACGTGCCGGTCGAGGCGCGCGAGCACGTGCTCGATGAAGGAGTCGTCGCTCCCGAGAGCGAGGGCTTCCTCCGCGTCTCGCTCGGCTTTGGCCAGCTCCTGCCCGTACGCCTTCATCGCGGCGCCCACATCGACATCTTCGCCGGCCTCTCGCTGCGCGAGCAGTTCCTGAAGCTCGGCGAGCCGGCGGTCGGCGAATTCGAGATGGAGCTGCGCCTTGGGAGCGGGTCCGCCGGGAAACGAGAGGCGGACCCGCTCAACAGCTCGTTTAACGCCGTAGAGTGCCTCGCCCGGCAGGGCCGACGACGACGCTGCAACGGCGCTGGACGCCATCAAGACCAGCAGTGCGGCGGCCACCAGACCGACCGCGACGGGCCGAGACCGGCGCACGGGCCGGCGCGCGATGATCGAAGGTGGTCCCTCAGCCGCGAGGGCCGCGGAAACGTGGATCTCCTCGAGCGCCGGGGTCACGTCCACCAGCGAGGCCTGCCGGACGGCGGCGGCGATCACGAGCAGGGGGTCGCGCGGCCGGTCCCCGGTCAGCACCTTGCCGACCCCGTCGTCCAGGGCCTGCCGTTGCGCACGCTTCGTCCCCAATCAAGCCTCCTCGTCCTCCAAGCGCTGAACGCGCCCGGAGGGGTACGGTCGGAGCTCTCTCGCCAGGCGGAGGAGCGCCCGGTGCTGGAGCGCTTTGATCGCGTTCGCCCGTTTCCCGAGGACGTCCGCGATCTCAGCAGTCGTAAGACCCGCCGACAGGCGCAGGGTCAACACGTCCCGCTGGCCTGCGGGAAGCGCTCGGATCGCGCGCCAGAGGCGGGCCCGTTCCGCTGCGGCCAAGGCCTCGCGCTCCGGATCGTCTTCCGCTGCGGGCAGCGCCGGCTCGTTGAGCGCCTGCTCGGGACGCCGCTTCCGCCGGCGAGCCAGATCGATCGCGCGGTTGGTCGCGATGCGGAACAACCATCCCTTGAAGGCCGCCGCGTCGCCGGTGAACCGGTTTATGTCACGGATAGCGGCAACGAAGACCTCCCCGAGCGCGTCTTCCGCGTCCTGATGCGACGGCGTTTGGCCGAGCAGGTAGGCCAGAAGAGCCGGTGCATAGGCCCGGTATAGGACGCCGGTCCCGTCCCGGTCCCCTGCTTTCGCGGCGCGTACCGCTTCATCCAAGTCCATACAAGACGCTGAAGCGTAGCGCGCGAGCAGCGCGCAGCCTCCGTGTCGGGAATGTCCGACAGAACGAGCCTTGCCGTATCACGTGGGTTCGTGCAGCCCGCTCGCAACGATGCGCAGCAGGAAGACCTCGGCGCGTGGTCGAACCTTGTGGCGTGATGACCCGCCGTACGCGAACGTTCCTCGCAGCCGCGATGCTGGCGTCTTCATTCGGCGCACTGACCGTCGCACGAGCCGCGCTCCCCGAGTGCGCCGTGCCGCAGCTGAGCGCACCTCCGTTCGCAGGTGACGGTCGCAACCAGATCGTGTGGTTCCAGCCCACGGATCAGACCCAAGGCGGCGGGTTCCAGATCGAGGTCGCCTTCGACCCCCAGACCGCAGCCGGCGGTGAGTTCGTATCCCTGGTCGACAGCCAGGTGAACGTGATCCGGAGCATCCCCGCGGGACCGGATGATCGCTCGATCTTGATCGAGGATCTGCCGGAACGAACGCTGTTCTACCACGTCCGCGTCAAGGCGAGCGCCAACAACTGCACCGTCCCCCTGAACCCCTGGTCGAACATCGTCAGCACGACGCAGGACTACACCGGGCCCCGCGTCACCATGCGCGCGCAGAACTCGGGCGTGTACGCGCTCGGATCGGTGATCGTGGAGGGAACGGCAGAGGACCTCCCGGCCGACGGCGCCGAGATCGCATCGGGCGCGGACAGCGTGGACATCGTGATGGACAACACGACCCCGCTGCTCGGCACGTTCAACGGTGACCAGACGGTCGACGTTGCTGACGATGGGACGTGGACCGCGACCTTCGAGGATGTGCCGCTGGGCACCTACAACCTCACCGCGACCGGCAAGGACGCCGTAGGCAACGAGTCCAGGACCTCGCCGCGGATCTCCATCATCGTCGTTTCCACCCCCTGACCACGCTGATCGCCCTGCTCCGACCCGGCAGGACCGCGCGCGCCCCCGTCGAAGACCTCCAGAGCCAAACTGTCGGCTTCGGGGGGTTCTATGAGGGGTGGAGTCAAGGTCCGATGCGCTCTGGTGACGGTGCTCGCCGTCGTATCCGTCGGGTCGGCCTCATCGGCCGAGCTGGACGCATCCACACTCTCATCGCTCACCGCCTCGCCGCTGCGTGCGGGCGTGGGAGCAGAGATCATCCTCGACGGGGTTCGCTCCGGGTCACCCTCGGAGGTCCTCGCCGCGCTGCTCGAGGCGCAGGGTCTCGATGCCCGGGCACACCAGGTGCCCTCAGCGGCCTCCACAGGTCTGCCGGCGCCGGTCGACGCGATCGCCGCTGCCGCGCACGTGGCCGAGGGGCTGCGGCGCGACGCGCTCGCAGACCTTTCTTCCGATGATCGAGCAGCGGTTCGCAACTGGCTGCTCGAACCGGTCACCCAGGTTCCCCAACATCCCGGCGGTGCCGGCGCGCTGCTCGAGGCACAGGGACTGGCTCGGCACGCGGCTGCAGACGAGATCGCCGCCAAGGTCGATGAGCGCGCGCTCCGCGACGCCGCTCTGACCGTGCTGACCGCGATCGATCGGCAGACGCCCGCGTTGCTCACGCTGCCGCAGACGAACCTTGCGCCGAGCCTCTGCGGCGCGTCGGGCGACATGGTCTTCGAGACCAGCGACTGCAGCATCATGGTCGGCGGGACCGACGCGAACATCTACCCCGCCGGCGGCGATCCGATGGTGCTGATCGATCTGGGAGGCGACGACACCTACACCAACGGCGCCGCGCGCGCGTCCGGCAACGTGCGGGTCCTGGTCGACGTCTCCGGCGATGACACCTACGTCGGATCCGTCTCATCGAGCACACCCGGCGGCCCGATCACACACGCCGCCGGCCAAGCCGCGGGCGTCCTTGGTGTGGCCGTGCTCGCCGACCTCGGCGGGACGGACACCTACACGTTGACGGCCGCTGCGACGGCGCCAGAACCCGGTCCGGTGGCGCCAACCGCGCAGGCGACTGGACAGGGGGCCGCGATCGCCGGTGCCGGCGTGCTCGTGGACGCCGGCGGAGGCGACGACGATTTCGCCGCGACCGCCACCAGCACAGGCGGCCCGGCCCTCACCCTGGCGCAAGGGCAGTCCACCATCGGCCTGGGCGCCCTGCTTTCGCTGGGCGAGGGAACGGACAACGACACGTATGTGACCGGCGCCGGGTCAACGCTTCACAAAGTCGAGGAGAGCCAGAACTTCGCTCGCTTCTCGATCGGGAACGCCGAGTCGGTCGCCCACGGCGCCACCAACCTCGCCGGCGCCGGCATCCTCGCCGATCGGGCCGGCGACGACGTCTACGAGTCGCGCGCGGTCGGCGCGGCCGGACGCTCGATCGCCCAGGGAGGCTCGGTGGGCGGCGCGGGCTTGCTGGTGGATGTGACGGGCAACGACACGATGACCTCGGAGGCGATCGGCGACGCGACCCTGAGCCTGATCACGACGAACCCATCGGTGTGCTGGACGGCGACGGTGGTCGTGAACACCTCCGCCACCTCGGCTATCGGTCAGGGTGGCGCGTTCGGCGGCGTCGCCGGGCTGATCGACGGCCTCGGGGACGACACCCGCGAGCTGATCGCATCGAGCCGGGCCGAGGCGATCGCTGAGGCCTACAGCAACCACGATTGCACGGCGTTCGGCGGGAACACGGCGCGGGCGACCGCGCGCACCGGAAGCGGGGACGCGACCGGGCAGGGCGCCGCGCTGCTCGGCGTAGGCGTGCTGGTCGATGTCGATGGCAGCGACGCGAACCACATGACGGTGTCGGCCGCCTCGGTCGCGCGCGCGATCGCGATCAGCCCCGGCCCCGACGTCGAGGAAGCCGTGGCCGAAGCGGGCACCGCACTCGCTGAAGGTCAAGGCTTCAGCGCTGTGGGCCTTTCGCTGGACGCCGACTTCGGAGGTGCCGACCACAGAACCGCGTCGGCGTCGACGTTCGTCTCGCGGACCACGAGCGCGGGCACGATCGACAGCACCAGCCCGGGGGACGTGCGCGTGCACGGCTGGGCGAACGGCGGCCGCGCCTACATGATCGACATCGGCGGCGACGACACCTATCTGACCGACCCGGCGGGCGTCAGCGCGGCGGACGATGACACGTGCTGGAGCAACACGCCCGACGCGCGCGGCATCGATGTGACCCTCGCGCTGCCGCTGCCGTCCGGCTGCCCGTAGGAGGTTCGCGCCGCCGCGGACGGCCCCCTATCCTGCCCTGCGAGAACGCCGCAAGCGGGGGGAACAAGCATGAGAGCCATCGCACTGGTCGCAGAGCCGCACGACCCTGCGGTCGCCGGCCCCTTCTTCCAGGCGCTGCTCGGCGACGGATGGCTCGTCGATGCTTACCGCAAGCAGGATGAGGTCCCCGACGACGTGGCCGCGCAGGCCGAAGTGATCCTGGTCGCGCTTTCCCCTCTCGACGACACGCTGCTTGCCCGCTGCCCGAAGGTGCGACTCGTGCAGGTCCCGGGCCACGGCTACGACCACGTCGACGTCGCCGCCGCGCGCGCCCGGGGGGTGCCCGTCTGCACGGTGGCCTCCTCGGGCGCGGAGGCGCATACGGTGGCAGAGTGGACGATCATCATGGCCGGCGCCGCCAGCAGGCGCCTGGTCGCCGGCCACCTCGGGCTCCGTGAAGGAGGCTGGCCGAACCTCGAGATGATGCAGGCCGGCCTGTTCGAGCTCGCCGGCAAGACGATCGGCATCATCGGGCTCGGTCGGATCGGACGCGAGGTCGCCAAACGCGCGCGCGCGTTCGACATGACGCTCGTCTACCACGACGCGATCCGTCCCTCTGCGGCCGACGAAGAGGCACTGGGCGTGTCGTATCGCGAGCTCGACGAGCTGCTCGCCGAGGCCGACGTCGTGACCGTCCACGTCCCGGCCGGTGCGAAGACGCGCGCGCTGATCGGCGAACGCGAGCTCGGGCTCATGAAGAACACCGCGGTGCTGGTCAACACCTCGCGCGGGACCGTGATCGACCAGACCGCGCTGGTCGTCGCGTTACGCGAGGGAACGATCCGCGCAGCAGCGATCGACGTCTACGACCCGGAGCCGCCGTCGCCCGGCGACCCGCTGCTCGCACTGCCCAATGTGACGCTGTCGCCGCATCTGGCCGGGGTGACGGCCGAATCACTGATGCGCATCCTCAATGCCGCTGCCGCGAACTGCGATCGCTTGCGCAACGGCGAGGCGCTTCACGACGTGATCGAGGAGGGAGTCCAGCACTGAGCACGGGCGCCACCGCCGTCGCACGGACGCTGCGCGCGCACGGCGTCTCCACGGTCTTCGCGCTCTGCGGTGACCACACCAACCCCGTGGTCGAGTCCCTCGACGACGAGGGCATCCGGATCATCGACACCCGGGACGAGCGCGGCGCCGCGTGGATGGCGGCCGGATGGGCCTTGGCGACGGGCGAGCCGGGCGTCGTGCTGGTGTCGAACGCGCCGGCGCTGACCAACGCAGCGACGCCACTGCTGGACGCGCAGGCGTCGGGGATCCCGTTGGTGTGTCTTGCCGGTGGCGTCGCCGTCGCCGATCGCGGCAAGGGGCACCCTGGGGACATCGACCAGGTCGAGATCGCGCGGCCGCTTTCGAAGTGGGCGGCTCGCGCGCCGTCGGCGGCCGAGGCGGGGGCGATGACGGCCGAGGCGTTCGCGCAAGCGCGCGAGGGGCGACCAGGTGTTGCGATGCTCGACCTGCCCTTGGATGTCCAGCACGGCGCCGCCTCCGGCGAGCCGGAGGCGGTCCGGCGGCGTGCGATCACCCCCGCCGCCGAGAACGACATCGCACGAGCCGCGAAGGCCCTGGCAGATGCGCGAGCACCGGTGATCCTGGCGGGCAGCGGCTGCTGGTGGTCGGGCGCAGGCGACGCGCTGCTCGCGCTGGCGGAGCGCGCTCGGATCCCGGTGTTCTCCGCTCGCGCAGCGCGCGGCCTGACCCCCGACGATCACGAGTTGGGGTTCGGCTTCCCCAACCTGCTGGGCGCTCCCGCGCAGCTGGCCTTCGCAGAGGCCGACGTCGCGCTGATCGTGGGCACGAAACTGGATCTGATGGTCGCCGGCGGTGGGTTCCATGCGGGCTGCACCGTCGTCCGGGTCGATATCGACCGGGACGCGTTCGCGCTCGGGCGCGAAGCCCAGATCCCGATCGTCGCCGACGCGCGCGCGCTGCTCGAGGGGCTGGCGTCGCGAGCCGAACCGCTGGCCTCCGCGGCATGGATCGCACGGCTCCGGGACGCTGCCGACGCGCGCCGCGCTGAGATCGCCACTCGAGCAGCGATCGCCACCCAGCCTCTGCACCCCGGCCGTTTGGTCGCCGAGATCGCCGCTGCACTCCCCCGGGACGCGATCGTGTGCGTCGACGCCGGCGAGCTGGCCCTGTGGGCGATCGACGGGATCCCGGCGCGCGCGCCGGGATCGTTCCACGTTTCGTCCAGCTCCGCGGCCGGCGCGCTCGGTATGGGCCTTCCGTGGGCGATCGGGATGAAGCTGGCCCACCCCGAGCGCGCCGTCCTTGCGCTATGCGGCGATGGTTCGTTCGGTTTCACTGCGCTGGAGGTCGAGACGGCGACCAGGCACAACGCTCCGGTGGCCGCGGTGATCGGCAACGACGGGGGATGGGGCATCGTGCGGCACCTCCAGCAGGCCTTGCACGGCCGCGCGATCGCGAGCGACCTGCCGGTATCGCCCTACGAGTTGCTCGGTGAGTTCGCACGCGGTGTGGGCGACAGGGTGGAGACGCCGCAGCAGGCGCAGATCGCGATCACCAACGCTCTCGCCGCGTCCACGCCCAGCGTGATCAACGCGATCATCGATCCGCGCGCGCAACACGACGCTATCCCACTGATCGCGTCGATGTTCGCCGCGAAGCGATCCGGCTCAGCCGGCTGAGAAACCGGCCTGGCGTGGCCGCGGTTTGGTCTTGGTGAACAGCACCTGGCTGATCTGGTGGTAGGGCAATGCGAGCGACAGCGGCGTCTCCTCGTCGACCGAGTCGTGGCCGTCGATCTGGATCCATTCGTCCGCCGGCTCCACGACCTGATCGAGCACGATCACGCGTCCCGAGACCAGGACCAGCTCGGTCCGGATGGAACCGGCCAGCTGGCCCCGCTCCTCGAAGGCGCGAGCCCTGTCCTCCAGGTTCTGGAAGAAGTCCTTGTTCATGGCTCGCAAGGGTACCTGACCTGGGCTTTCGGCGGGCGCCGGAGGGTTCGTCACCGGATCGTAACGGTCTGGACGTGGTTACCGTCACACCTGCAGGGTAGGTTTCCGCCATCACGGGGAGGTACCGCATGGAGACTATCGGCGGCATCGGTGTGCCCGGCACCAGTCAAACCACTCTCTCGCTCGAAGAGCATGAAAGTCTGGCGCGCGCGGTCCGCGAGACCGTGAAGCGCGACACCCTGGATGTGCTGCGCCGTCGCGGCCCCATCCCCACCGCCGAACTGATCGAATGCCCGGGCTGCGGAGACCGCGTGATCCACATCGACAGCCCGCCCAGCTACGTCTTCGACCGCGACCGCAATGCCCGCATCTGCAAGGCTTGCGGCGCCGAGCGCGACTTCATCCAGATGGTTCGCCCCGACGCCGACATCGGCGGAGAGGGCGGCGGCTAACGCCGGGCGAAGCCGCTCAGTAGGGCCGGTACGCCGGCAACCGGATCGGACGCTCACTCACGCACGCAGGCACGCACGGCTCTGTCAGCGCAGACGGTCCCGCGTCCTGCCGCCACCACACGACGTGCCTGACCGCGCCCGGATCCGGATGGGGCTCGGTCGACGTCGCGGCGACATGCGCGAAGCCGAACTCGTCCAGTGTGATGTCGATGAAGTCGAGCAGCGTCCGGTCGCCCCCCAACGTGCACAGCAGGCCGCGCGTGCATACATCGCCTCGATGCACGATCGGCCCCTCGACCTCGCTGAAGTCGGGTGCCGCCGCGTTGGCGTTGCGTGTCTGGGCGAACCCGAGCCGCCACACGCCCCCGATGTCGTCGGAATCGTCGACGGAAGACTCGACCCACGCGAGGTCCACGACGCCCGGCGCGCCGGCGATCACCGCCGGGAACACCACTGCCCCGGTCCCCGTGTTGACCTTGATCGGACCGGTCCAGGAGGTCCCCCGATCGGTGGACGCCGCCATGAACAGACCGTTGGTGCGCGCGCCCGTGAGCGGATCGACGACCCAGCCCGCAGCGACCACGTAGAGGTTGCCGGCATCATCGACGGTCATCCAAGGGATCAGGTTCGACAGCTTCGAACCCAAGGGGGCCTCCATCGCGACATGATTGGTCCAGGTCAGTCCCCCGTCTTCGGACCGACCGACCAGCACCTTGCGGTGGGGCCGGAACGCGCAGCCTTGGGCGTCCTGCGCATCGACGCAGTCGACCGCGTCGCCCGCGCTCCACACCATGTAGACGCGCTCGTGCGCCGTCGGGTCGACGCGAACCGGACCCGGGAACGTCTGGCGTCCCGATCGCGCGACATGGATGGGATCGGTCGACACCAGGCTGTGGATCGGGAAGGTGCGCGCGCCGTCGAGCGACTTCGCGATCACGATCGCGCCCACGCTGAGGTCGTGGTAGCCCATATACACGATCGAGCCGTCCACGGGATCGGTCGCCAGCCACTGACGATCCTGCTCCACGGCGTCCTCGGTAGACTGGTAGTCGAAGGTGAGCCCGTCGTCCACCGACTTGCGAACCGCCGAGGCCCACAGCTGCAGGTTCGCCGTGTAGATCGCGCCGTCTGGTCCGACCTTGAGGTCGCAATCACCTCCACCGGTGCGATCGAACACGTCGGTGCGCTGGAAGTCGACCCAGTCCTCAGATCGCAGGAACGCGTTGCGGCCGCCCGGGAACCCGGTCGGCCCGCACAGCAGAACCGTGCCGCGCCGGGTCAGCGCGATCGAGGGCTCCCCGAAGTCCGAGCGCGGGATATGAACATCGGTCATCGCAAGCGGCATCGATCGGATATCAGTCTCTGCCTGCACGCCGACGGCTGCGACCACGACAACGGCAAGCGCCGCCAACCCTGCGATCGAGCGTCTCAGCATCGTTCGCCACCTCCCACGCTCCGGCGGGCATCGGGCCGCGCCGCCCGGGCACCAGGTCCCCATTTCGCCCAAGGGGACGCCATCCCCTGCTCATCCCGTAGGATTCCCGCCCGAAGGAGGCTCCAGGTGCGAGAGTACGGCCTGTTCATCGACGGCAAGTTCGTTCCCGCGGCGTCGAACCAGACCCTGGACTCGATCGATCCCGCGACCGGCGAGATCGTGGCCCGGGTCGCACGACCCGGCCAACGCGACGCGCGCAAGGCCATCGACGCGGCGCGGCGCGCCTACGATGCGGGCGAGTGGAGCGAGCGCTCGCCGCAGGCGCGCCGCGACGCGCTCCTCGCCGTCTGCGACCGGCTCTGGGAGCGTCAGGCGGAGATCGCCGAGCTGGAGGCGCGGGACGCCGGCCTGACGATCCGCACCGCGACCGTCATGGTCGCCTACGGGATCCAGCAGGCGCGCGAGCTGATCGAGCGCTCGGTCGCGATCCCGCTGATCGAACCGCTGCCGCACAACGAGTTCCCGCTCCCGTCGCAGAATCTGCTCGTGCGCGAACCCTACGGCGTCGTGAGCGCGATCACGCCGTTCAACGCTCCTTTCACGTTGGCCGTGTGGAAGATCTTCCCGGCGCTGGCGATGGGTAACACCGTGGTGCTCAAGCCATCACCCCTGACGCCGTGCAGCACTATGGAGATGGCGAACGCGTTCGCCGCATCCGACCTGCCGCCCGGCGCGTTCAACGTGCTGCCCGGCGGCGGCGTGGACGTCGGTGAGGAGATGGTGTCCAACCCGATGGTCGACCGCGTCGCGTTCACCGGCAGCACCGAAGCCGGACGGCGGATCGGCCAGCTCGCAGCATCGACCATCAAGCGCGTCACGCTGGAGCTCGGCGGCAAGAGCGCCAACATCCTGCTCGACGATGCCGACCTCGACGTCGCCATCCCCGGGGCCCTGTGGGCCGTTTACATGCACCAAGGGCAGACGTGCCAGGCGGGGTCGAGGCTGCTCGTACCGGCATCGCTGCAGGACGAAGTGGTGGAGCGCCTCGTAACGGCGGCGACGCAGTTGCGCGTCGGCCCCACGATGTCCTGGGAAACCGATCTCGGCCCGCTGATCTCACGACAGCAGCTCGAGCGCGTCGAGCGGTACGTGAGCCTCGGTCGTGCCGACGGAGCGCAGCTCGCCTGCGGCGGCCACCGCCTGACCGAGGAAGGTCTGGCCGACGGCTTCTTCCATGCTCCCACCATCTTCACCGGCGTGCGCACCGACATGCGCATCGCGCAGGAGGAGATATTCGGTCCCGTCCTGAGCGTGATCGCCTACCACGACGTGGACGAGGCGATCGCGACTGCCAACGACTCGATCTTCGGCCTCGCCGGCGCGGTGTGGAGTCGCGACGTGCCGCGCGCCCTCGGCGTCGCGCGGCGGCTGCGCACCGGCACGATCTGGATCAACGACTACCACGTGCTGGTGTCCTCGGCGCCGTACGGCGGCTACCGGCAATCCGGCCTGGGCAAGGAACTCGGGGACGAGGGCTGCCTCGCGTACGTCCAGTCCAAACACGTCTGGGTCGATCAGGGGCGCAGCTTGAAGTCCCGGATGTGGGCCCCCGTCCTCGGGCTCGATCGGATCTACGGGATCAACTACGACGAGGGCTGACGGCCCTCGATCGCTGCGCGGAAACCTTCGATCGCTAGATTCAGCGCCGGATCACCCGAGTACGGCAGCGCGGCCATCATCAGCTTCTCCGCCGCGCGGCGCACCTCTCTGCGTTCGGCGAGCAGCGTGAGCACATCGGTTCGGGCTTGCGACGTCGAGCAGAACGGCGCTCGCATCCGCTCGTAGCGGCGACGGATCGTCGCGACGTCGCTCGAGGTCGCGGGCTTGATATCGGTCATCACGTCGAGAGCTCCTGTCTCGGTGGTCGCATCGGGAAGGGACTGTAGCGCAGGTCGACTGTGCGCCCCACGTGGGCGTTCTGTCCAGGATCCTGAGACTCGCCCGGAACCTCCCAGGATTCATGTCGCCGCCCCCTCTATCCGATGACTACTCCGCGAGGGACCACAAGGCGGAGGTCTGAACGATGGGGCTTCAAAGGACCGTCAGGGGGGCCTTGGGGAAGGGGATGCTGCTCGCGACGATCGCGACGCTGGCGGTGGCGGCTGCCGCCCACAGCGCTGAGGTGATCGCGGCCGAGGTCGAAGGCACCGCGAATCACGTGACCGTCGAGCAAGGGGGCTCGGCGACCTTCACGCTCGAGGTGCGGGCATCGGGGAACATCCGCTGTGCCACTTCGCCGGACAACCCCGCGACGGCAGGATTCGACCCCGAGATCTCGATCGGTGCCGACGGCTCGATCGGCGCCGGCGGTCCGCTCGCGGTCGCCTCGTTCTACGCGATACCCGGCACCGCGCCGTGCCGGGTCACTTGGCCGGGCGATCCGACATCGCAGCAGCTCGAGCTGACGGTGACCGCCGATCTGGACGCGCCCCTGGGCGATCACGTGTACTGGCCGCGCGTGGTCCTGTTCACGCCATTCGGCAGTGGAGACCGGCTGGAAGACCGGACGCGAACGATGCTGACCTTCACGGTCGTGCCGGGATCCGATCTCGCGCCCCCCACGGTCGCATGCGCGGGTCCGAACGGCCAGCCCGGCGACAACGGTTGGTACGTGAGCGCCGTCGCGTACTCATGTGAAGCCTCCGATGACGGCAGCGGCCTGGCCGATCCCGCCGACGCGTCGTTCACTCTCTCGACATCGGACGAAGGGACGACGTGGACGGA
>DASWIP010000053.1:0-63474 GCA_036397635.1 Actinomycetota bacterium
ATGCCACGGTCACGCATCCACACGCGAGCAGCTCGCCCTCCCGCGTGATCGAGCCCGCGTCGCCGATCGCGAGGATCGCGTACTCGGCGCCGGTCGACGTGACGCCCGGTGCCGGGTACTCGCCGCCGGCCGCCGTGTCGAGCAGCACCACGACCGCGGTTCCCGCCGGTTCGTGCATGGACGCGGTCCGCACCAGGATGTGAAGTGCGTCGTCGTCGGCTGCGACGCGCGCCTCGACGATGTCGGCGTGATCCTGCAGCGGGCCGGGCACCGCGGCGTCGCCGTACTCGGCCGGCGCGACAAGCTCGCTGGGACCCTCCGCGCCGAACTGCTCGCCCAGCGCCTGAGGCAGGATCTCGATCCTGTACGTGCGCGGCTCGGCCGCCGTGGTTGCGTCGGTGATCCGCGCGCGCCGATAGTCGCCCCCATCGTCGGCGCCCCGGTCGTCCATCAGATAGTCCTGGTAGACGAACTCACCGGCGGAGTACAGCGCCGTCCCGCCGAACCGAGAGATCTCGCCGGTCCAGTCTGAGATGTCGCCGTCGGCGACCTTCGGGGTCACCGGCTGAGCCGGGATGGGATGCCGGATCAGGTCGTTGCCTCGGTGGGCCTGCTGCCCGAGCACGGGCAGGTCGGGGACCACTTCGGGGATGATCCCCGCCGCGGGGATCGAGGTCGCGAGCAGCGCGAGGGCCAGCGGGATGAGGCGACGTCCGAGCATCGAGAGGGCTCCTTCGCACTCGCTTCCGTTCCGGGAGGGGAGGCTCAACCTTTCGGCAGGTCCGAGGCTGCTTCCTCTCGGGTCAGGGCCGAAATCGGAGCCCGTGGGGCTGTGGTTCCGACCAACACCAGTTGTTCCGAAATATCCAAATCTTCCGCAAGCACACCCCTTCTCATAATTCGGGCTTGTCTGTACCATTCCTGCCGGGTTCTTCGGTCACCCATGGTGGTGACGGAAGACCCATAAGCCGTACATGCATGGCACGCGGACGCGATCCGATCGCGGCGTGCCGCAGGGGGGTCACTCACGATGGGTGCACGTCAACGCCGGCTTCTCGTCGGCATCACTACCGCGGCGGTGTTCGTCGGAGCGCTGTCAACGCTCGTTCCCGCGCTCGCCGCGACCACGATCGGCGCGTTCGAGGTGGATGGGGACCTCGTCGATTCCAACACCACCGACGACATCTTCGATTGGGACACGCTCGACCAGACCGATGCCGTTGTCGTCGAGTTCAACGATCCCACCGGCCAAAGCGACGACTCTTTCGGCGGAGGCTCCAAAGAGCTCGAGCCTTCGACGTGGAATTTCGTTTCGCAGAGCGTTCCGCAGAAGGACGACCTGCTCGAGACCGGTATCGCGACGCGCCAGGTGGACGGCTCCAACTGGTTGTACTTGTACAGCCAGCGCAAGTTCGCCCAGGGCTCGGCCTTCATCGGGTACGAGTTCAACAGCTTGAACCAGACGTTCGACAACGACAACAACGCTGCCACGCCCGAGGTTCCCGTCCGTTCGAACGGCGACCTTCTCGTGCTGCTGATCGTCGAGAACGGTGGTACGAGCACCAGCATCGATGTCTTCGTGTGGAACGGAACCCACACGTCCGGGGTCTGGGAGGCGTCGGACCTCGCGCCGACGCGCGGCGTCGATTGGGAGGCCGTCACGGAGAACCCCGGCGGCACCTTCCTGCTGTCCGAGGCCGCGATCCGGCTGGAAGCGTTCGGTATCAACCCGGCGTGCCCCGGTCTCGGCCAGGCCTGGGTGCACACGACCTCGTCACACAAGTTCGAGAACGCGACCCTGAAGGACCGCACGACGCGGCAGAACGTTTCGCTGAGCACCTGTGGGTCGCTAACCGTGCACAAGATCGACGACCAAGGAGGCGATCCGCTCAACGGCGCGACCTTCGAGCTGCGCGCCGATAGCGGACCGGGGGACATCCCCGACGGCCTCTTCTCGGAGACCGACGATCCGCAGGTCGGGACATGCGTGACCGGGGAGGAGGGCATCGACGGGCAGTGCACGTTCGAAGACGTCGGTCCCGGGACCTACTGGCTGCGTGAGATCCAGGCGCCGGACGGCTACGCGATCGTGGACGCGTCGCCGACGCTGGTGACCGTCGCCCCCGGTGAGAACGTCACCGTCGGCGAAGCCTACGTCAACCACCTCCTCGCGCCTGAGTTCACGGTCGTGAAGAGCGTCGATCCATCGACCGTCGATCTCTCGGATGGCGACACTACGAACGACACCGTCACCTACACCATCACGGTGACCAACGTCGGCGATGGCGCCGGCTCGACTTTCGTCGAGGATGACTATGACCAGTCGCATCTGACAGACATCACGATCCTCACGGCCGGCGGGACCAGCAACGGGGATGTGATCCGCTGGGACGACACGGGGACCATCGCGCCCAACGGCGGCACGGCGACCTTTGAGTACTCCGGCCGCATCTTCGGGACCTTCGGGGCCGACGATCCGAACGATGGGTGCCCCGGGGCCGACCAGTTCCCGGTCATCAACAGCGTCACCGTCGATGGCGACTCGGACTCGGAAACGGTCTGTGTCACCGCCAAGCCGAAGTTCAGCGTGGTCAAGTCCGCGGACAAGGCCATCGCGCAGATCGACGAGCAGGTGACCTACACGCTGACGGTCACCAACAACGGCGAGGCAGCCGGTTCGACCCCGGTCGAGGACGACTACGACCAGGCTCACCTGACCGACATCACCGGCATCGACCCCGACAGCGGGGTGGACGACGGCGACACCATCACCTGGGCCGACTCGGGCCCCATCGCGGCCGGAGGCGGCTCGGCCACCTTCAGCTACACCGGGACGATCACCGGTCCGTTCGACGGGACGCCCGGATCGGGCGGATGCGGCGAGGGTCAGTTCCCGGTTGTGAACACCGTTCAGATCGACGGCGACGACACCAGCAACACGGTCTGCGTGCCGGCCAGCCCGGAGTTCAGCGTGGTCAAGGAGTCATCCACCACATCGGTGGATCTGATGGACGGCGACACAAGCAACGACGTCGTCACCTACACGATCACCGTGACCAACGACGGTGACGCGGCCGGCTCGACCACGGTGACCGACGACTACGACCAGGCGCACCTGGCCAACATCACGGGTATCACGCCGGCCGACGGCATCGACAACGGCGACACGATCGTCTGGGACACCGGCTCGATCCCGGCCGGCGAGTCGCGCCAGTTCAGCTACCAGGGCACGATCGTGGGCGGCTTCACCGGCCCCGACGGCCAGGGCGGCTGCGGTGAGGACGAGTACCCGGTGATCAACACCGTCACAATCCCCGACGGCGAGGCCTCGGTGACGGTCTGCGTCCACGCCGAGCCGATCTTCACGGTGGTCAAGTCCGCGAACCCAACCAGCGTGGACCTGACCGACGGCGACACGTCCAACGACACCGTCACCTACACGCTGACCGTGACCAACAGCGGTCCGGCAGCCGGCTCGACCAACGTCGTGGACGACTACGACGAGGATCATCTCACCGACATCGACAACATCACACCCGACTTCGGTGTGGACGATGGGTTCACGATCACCTGGCTGGACGCCGGGCCGATCGCACCCAACGGCGGCACCGCCGGGTTCAGCTACACCGCGCGGATCACCGGCGACTTCACGGGTGAGCCCGGCGGCGGCGGATGCGGCGAGGGGCAGTTCCCGGTCGTCAACATGGTGGCGGTGGACGGCGACGACGACTCGGCGACGGTCTGCGTGACCGCAGCGCCCGATTTCTCGGTGGTAAAGACCGCCAACCCCACCACGGTGGACCTGTCCGACGGTGACACGTCCAACGACACCGTGACGTACACGATCACGGTGACCAACAGCGGCGCCGCAGCGGGTTCGACGCCGGTGGAGGACGACTACGACCAGGACCACCTGACCGACATCGCCGACATCACGCCCGCCGACGGCGTCGATGACGGTGATCGCATCACGTGGCAGTCGGACGTGATCGCGCCCAACGGCGGGATGGCCGAGTTCAGTTACACCGCGCGCATCGCCGGCGACTTCACCGGTGAGCCCGGTGGGGAGGGCTGCGAGCCGCACGAGTTCCCCGTCCTCAACGCGGTAACCGTCGATGGGGACGATGATGGCTCGACGGTCTGCGTCACCGCCGTTCCGGCCTTCGAGGTCGTCAAGAGCGCCGATCCGAGCAGCGTGGATCTGTCGGACGGTGATACGTCAAACGACGTCGTGACCTACACGATCACGGTAACCAATAACGGCGCCGCCTCTGGTTCGACGCCGGTGGATGATGACTACGACCAGGAGCATCTGGTCGACATCGCCGACATCACGCCGGCCGACGGCACCGACGACGGCGACGTGATCACGTGGACCTCCGGGGTCATCGCGCCCAACGGCGGGACGGCCGAGTTCAGCTACACGGGCCGGATCGTCGGGCCGTTCGCATCGGATGAGACCAACGCCGAGCAGTGCGACGGCGCCGGCGAGTTCCCGGTCATCAACATCGTGACCGTGGACGGCGACGAGACCAGCGAGGTGGTGTGCGCCCAAACCGGTCCGGCCTTCGAGGCCGAGAAGTCCGCGTCGCCCACGACGGTCGATCTGTCCGACGGCGACACGAGCAACGACACCGTGACCTACACGATCACGGTGACTAACACGGGCTCGGGACCGGGAACGACGCTGGTGGAAGACGACTACGACCAGGACCACCTGACCGACATCGCTGACATCGATCCTGCCGACGGGGTCGATGACGGCGACCGGATCACCTGGACCTCCGGCGCGATCGAGTCGGGCGCGTCGGCGACCTTCAGCTACACGGGTCGCGTCGTCGGGCCGTTCACTTCCGACGAAGCCAACCCCGACCAGTGCGCAGGGGACAACGAGTTCCCCGTAGTGAACCAGGTGGCGATCTCGGGTGGAGGCGCATCGGCGATCGTGTGCGTCAACGCCGAGCCGGTGTTCGTCCCGGTGAAGACCGCCGACCGTTCGACCGCGCAGATCGGTGAGGACGTCACCTACACGATCACCGTCACTAACCAGGGACAGGGCCCCGGATCGACCTCCGTCGAGGATGACTACGACCAGGATCACCTGCTGGTGGACGACACCACGATCGACCCGGCAAGCGGCGTCAACGACGGCGACACGATCACTTGGGCCGACTCGGGGACGATCGAGCCCGGTGCCGAGGCCATCTTCAGCTACACCGGCGAGATCATCGGGACCTTCAGCGGCCCCAGCGGCGGCGGAGAGTGCGACGACGGCTCGTTCCCGGTGCTGAACACCGTGACCGTCGACGGCGACACAGCCTCGAGCACGGTGTGCGTGCCGGCGGATCCGCAGTTCACGATCATCAAGTCCGCGGCTCCCACAAGCGTGGACCTCTCGGACGGCGACACCACCAACGACACCGTGACCTACACGCTCACGGTCGAGAACATCGGGGAGGCCGAGGGTGTCGCCACTGTGGTGGACGACTTCGACGAGGCCCACCTCACCGACATCGACGCCGGTGGCGGGACCATCTCGGAAGACGGCACGACGATCACGTTCGTGACCGACACGATGCAGCCGGGGGAGACCCGCACGTTCACCTACTCGGGTCGCGTCTTCGGACCGTTCACCTCGGACGAGGCAGGTCCCGGATGCGAGGGCGAGACCGAGTTCCCGGTGATCAACCTCGTCGAGGTCCTGGGCCCCGATGGCGTGGCGGACGACTCGGCAACGGCGACGGTCTGCGCGAACGCCGAGCCGCGGTTCGTCTTCGTCAAGACCGCTGAGCCGACCTCGATCGACCTGGCCGACGGCGACGACACCAACGACTCGGTCACCTACACGATCGTGGCGACCAACATCGGCGAGGGTCCGGGCTCGACAGAGGTCGTGGACGACTACGACCAGGACCACTTCGCGCCGACCGGGTCCAACCCCGAAGGCGCCGACAACGGCGACACCGTGACCTGGCAGTCGGGCACGATCGAGCCGGGGGACGATGCGGTCTTCACGCTCACCGGCACCGTGTTCGGTTCGTTCACCCTGGACGACTCGGGCTCGGAGTGCGAGGGGCAGGATGAGTTCGTCCTCGAGAACCTGGTGGTGGGCACCGACGCGCGCGCGGTGGTGTGCGTCCACGCGCCGCCGGGGCTCGATGTCGAGAAGCTGGCACGGAACCTCACCGACGACGGCGAGTTCGCCGACACGGCGACCGGGGTTCCCGGCGATCAGATCGAGTACCAGATCGTCGTGACCAACACCGGCTCGTCCACCGCGACCGGCGTGGTCGCCTCGGATGCGGTTCCCGAGGGCATGAGCTTCGTGTCGTGCGAGCCGGCGCTGAGCTGCTCGGAAACGGGCGGCGTCGTCACCTGGAACGTGGGGACGCTGGAGGCCGGCGCCGACAGCGGTCCGCTGACGATGATCGTGCAGATCGGCGATCAGTTCGAGCCCGGCTTCACGCTGGTGGGCAACATCGCCGTGGCCACGCGCGACGGTGGCGACGAGCCCACGCAGTCGAACCCGGTGACCGTGACGGTCACCGTCGTGACCAAGGCCGTCTGCACGACCAACCCGACGCCCGGCGCGGCGATCGAGTACACGATCCCTTACGGCGCGCACGGCGGCGACGTGCACGGCGTGGTGTTGGAGGATCAGTTGCCCGAGCACGTGCTGTTCGAGAGCGCGTCACCGGAGCCGACCTCGGCGCCCAACCCGGGTGAGACCGGCACGGTGCGCTGGGAGTTCGGGACCCTGACCGACGGCACGTCGGCGACCGCGACGATCCGGGGACGGATCAGCCTGGAGGCGGTCGAGGGCGAGCTGCTCGAGAACGTGGTGACGCTGTCGGCCGACGGGGTGCCGCCGGCCAGCTTCACGCAGGTCACTACCGTGATCGAGGACGGCGAGGCCACCGCCAACGCCCAGGGTCTGTACATCAACCTGCTGGGCAACGAGATCGGGCCGATGCCCGACAGCGACGAGGCGAACCCCGACTCGCTGCTCGACTTCCAGGATCCGATCTCGGGTGAGGTCGCGCAGGTCAAGCTGCTCGAGGTGAGCGAGGGCGAGTCGGTCGACGGGTCCAACGCGAGCGCGCACGCGATCGCCACGGCGGCCGACGTGAAGCTGGTGGACACCCTCGCCGGTCCCGGTGAGGAATGGCTGGTCACCGCGACGGCGGTGCGTGCCGTCTCGAGCAGCAATGCCGACCTGGCCACCGCCGGCTCAAGCTCGGCGGGCTCGAAGCTGGTCGGTGTGACGGTGCTCGGACAGAACCTGGGCACGGTCACCGAGCCGACCACGGTCGAGGTGATCCTGCCCGGCGGGCTGCTGACCGCCAGGGTCGAGCTGCTCGAGCACATCAGGACCGGAGCGGCCGACGGCGTTGTGCAACCCGACGCGGGCGTGTTCCAGAGCGGGATCACCGTCAACGGCATCCACGTGGTGGTGACCAACAGCAGCGGCGACGTCGTCACGGAGGTGATCGTTTCGCACGCGGTGTCCGACGCGGCGTTCCTCAGCGGCCTGGCGTGCGGCGAGGAGCTGCCGCGCGTGTCGGGCACCGGCTACGCGCTCAGCGTGACCGCGGATGAGACGCTGCTCGACCCGGACAACACGCTGGTGTACGGCGAGGCCGCGCGCGTCCAAATCCCGATCACCGGCGGCGAGGACTCCTCGACGCAGGCGCACGTGGGGCCGTTGTCCGTCGAGGGCAACCACATCATCGAGAGCAACGCGGCGTTCGCACACAGCGTCGGGGTGATCGACCGTGACGCCGGCAGCGCTGTGGCCGACACCGAGGCCCAGATCGAGGCCCTCCGGCTGCTCGAGCACTCGGACGCACCGGGCGAGACCGATCTGCTGCTCAGTGCGGATCTGATCAGGACCGAGGTGCACGCGGAGGCGACCGATGCCGAGACCGCATCGGCGACCGGAAGCACGACCCTGGTCGACCTGGAGATCGAGGGCACCGACGTCTGCGAGATGCTCGGTCTGCAAAGCGCCTGCACGCCCGAGGCGAACACCACCATCGAGGTCGGGGGTGCCGTGCTGGTCATCCTCAACGAGCAGATCGAGGGGCCGTCCGGTCCGGGGGTGGCGTCGCTGACGGTCAACGCGATCCACATCTTCGTGATCGGCCAGGACAACCCGTTCGGCTTGCCGGTCGGCGTCGAGATCATCGTGTCCAGCTCGCACGCGGGCGCGCACGCAGAGGGTGGGATGGTCGCCGAGGATGATGGCGACACCGAGGCTCTGCTGCTTCCGGCCGAGCCGGCGTCGAGCGACGGGCCCGCCCGGCCGACGGTCCCGGTGAAGCCGGTGCCCGAGGCGGTCAAGCCCACGGTTCCGACCATCGCGCCGCCAGAGGACACGGTTGAGGACGACGGCTCCTCGGACGGCCTGCTCGGAGGCTTCCTAAGCCTGTTCTAACAGCCGGATGATCGACCGAGAGCCCGCCGGTCACGGCGGGCTCTCGTGTTCGCCGACCTAGGATCAAGAGGGGTGTTCCGGGCGCCGAGGACCCTACTGTGTCCCTCGGAGCGGCCGAGGGGTTATCGTCTGGAGTCGTGGTGCGGTCGCCTCTGCACGTGGCCGCTCGGTCCGAACATCCGGCCGAGCGCGTGGATCGAACGGTCGTCGTCCTGGTCGAGCCCGATCCCTACCTGGCGTTCCTGGTGCGCATGCAGGTCCCAGAGGCGATGGTGGTCGAGGTCGGCGCGGACGATGGCGCGGACGCGCTCGCTGTCTGGGATCCGGCCCTGGTGGTGCTCGACCTGGACAAGGCCGCGGATCTGATCGCCGAGCTGCTCGATCGTGCCGACCGGCCGAAGGTCTTGGCGGTGGTCGACGGCTCGAAGATGGCCAGGACGACCATCCCGAGCGAGCTGGACGGGCTGCTCGCGCGCCCGTTCGTGCCGGCCGAGCTGAACCGTGCCGTGCGATCCATGCTCGGACTGACGCCGGGAGGGGGCGCGAGCAGGACCCTGGCGCGCGCGCGCTCATGGGTCGCCCCGGCGCGACTCGGCGGGGTCGCGATCGCCGCGGTGCTCGAGCTGGCCGGACAGCCGCTGCCTCAGCAGCGCGCGCTCATCTTGGCGCTCGCTTTCGTCTACGCGACCGTGCGATGGGTGCTGCGTCGCGACAGCCGTATCGCCGAGATCGCCGACGTGGTGATCGCGATGGCGCTGGTGGCATCCACCGGCGGGCTCGACAGCAACTACGTGGTGTTCGCCGCGGTCGTGACGGCGGCGATCGGGCTGAGCCACGGGCCGCGGTGGGGGGCGACCGCGGGACTCGCGGTCGTCGCCGGGTCCACCCATCTGGTGATCAACGACCTCTCGAACGACGCGGCCGCGCTGCGCGAGGTGATCGCGTGGTTCCTGCTGTTCCCCATGATCGGGCTCGCCGGCGGGTTCGCGGCACGGGTGTGGCGCGTGCCGGCGGTGGAGGGGCTCGCGCTGCTCGTCGAGGCGAATCGTGTGCTGTCGTCGCTGTATCGGATCGCGCGCACCCTGCCGGGCGGCCTCGAGCTGGGCAGCGTCGCCGAGGCCGCGATCCAAGAGGTGCGCGCGGTGATGCGCGCGCCGGCCGGCGCGCTGCTCGTGTCGCAGGCGGGAAGCTTGGTGGTGGTGGGCAGCTACGGTCTGCACGATCCCGAGCTGGTCGGCGGCCTGCGCCTCGGCGCGCACTTGCACGGTCCACCGGCCGTCCTGCTGCGCGATCAGCTGGACTCGGCGACCTCGACCGGGCTCGGGGACAACGATTGCTGGATCATCGCGCCGATGCTTCGCGACGGGGTCCCGCTGGGCGCGCTCCTGGCCGCGTGCCCCGGCCACGAGCAGCACGAGCCGAACCGGCACCTGCTCCACCAGCTCGCCGACGAGATCGCGATGGCGGTCGAGAACGCGCAATTGTTCAGTCGGGTCCGCGAGATCTCGATCGACGAGGAACGCAGGCGGCTGGCACGCGAGCTGCACGACGGCGTCGCGCAGGCGCTGACGCACCTGCGCTACGAGCTGGATTTCATCGGACGTCACAGCGCCGGGATGGCCGAGAACGCGCGCAAGGAGCTGTCGCGTCTGTCCCGGGTCGCCGAGCGCGCCGCGTCCGATGTGCGGTCGATGATCATGGGGCTGCGGGCGTCGGTGTCGGGGGAGGGGCTGGCCGGCGCCATCGGTGCTTACGTACGGGACCTGCGTAGCCTCGGTGGCCCCGAGATCGCCTACGAGGCGCGCGGCGAGGCACGCCTGCGACCCGATATCGAGAACGAGATCTTCCGCATCGCCCAAGAGGCTGTGTCCAATGCCCTGCGGCATGCCTCCGCGCGCGTGATCCGGGTCAGGCTGCTGCTCGCCTCCACGAGGATCGAGCTGGAGGTCGAGGACGACGGCCTCGGGGTCGCCCGCAGGCGTGCGGACGGCCGAAAGGGGGTAGGGCTCCAGGCGATGCGCGAGCGCGCCGAGCTGATCGGCGCGACCCTCTCGGTCGGTGGAGGGTCCCAAGGTGGAACACGCGTTAGGCTGGACTACATGACGGAGGAGCGAGCATGACCCGTGTCGTGATCGTCGAGGACCACACCCTGGTCCGGCAGAGCCTGGTCAAGACGGTCGGCGCCGAAGAGGGCTTCGAGGTGGTGGGTGAGGCATCGCGCGGTGACGAGGGGCTCGAGCTGATCCAGCGCATGCGTCCCGACCTCGTGCTGTTGGATATCAGCATGCCCGGCGCGAACGGGCTCGAGGTCGCCAAGCAGCTCCGCGCGGTCGCGCCCGATACCCGCTTCGTGTTCCTGACCATGCACGACGACGACGCGAGCATCTCGAAGGCGATCAACCTGGGCGCCGACGGCTACGTGCTCAAGACCGCTTCAACCGCCGAGCTGCTCAACGCGGTGCGGATCGTCGCCGACGGCGGGTCCTACCTGTCGCCCTCGGTCGCGCGCCGCGTGATCGACCTCGCCGGCGGCAAGGGGCCGGTGACCAACCTGACCGAGCGCGAGATGGAGATCCTGAAGCTGCTCGCGGAAGGATGCCGGCCGGGCGTGGTGGCCGAGAAGCTGTTCGTGTCGGTCAAGACGGTGAAGAACCACCTGACGAGCGTGTACGCGAAGCTCGGGGTGCAGACCGGCGCGCAAGCGGTCGCCGAAGCCTACCGCCGCGGCCTGGTCTCACTGCCGATGGGCGAATGAGCGACCCGGTCGACGTTTCGATCGTACTGCCCGTGTACAA
This sequence comes from Actinomycetota bacterium, assembly GCA_036397635.1. Taxonomy (GTDB): domain Bacteria; phylum Actinomycetota; class AC-67; order AC-67; family AC-67; genus DASWIP01. The sequence goes on from DASWIP010000053.1 coordinate 11,233, forward strand.
CGAACGGGGGCATCTGCGAGCCGAGATCGATCGGATCCGCGCGACCATGGATGCCTCGGACTACACCTACGAGATCATCTGTGTCGACGACGGCTCCTCGGACGGCTCGGGCGAGGAGATGCAGTCCATCGAGGGCATCACGGCGATCCGGTTCGCGCGCAACCGCGGGTCCGGCAGCGCGCGCAAGGCCGGGACGCGCGCGGCGCGCGGCAGGGTGGTCGTGTGGACCGACGTGGACATGACCTACCCGAACGACGAGATCCCGCGGCTGCTCAAAGAACTCGACGGCTTCGATCAGGTCGTGGGCGCGCGCACGTCCGAGCAAGGCACGCACCGCTGGGCGCGGGGCCCGGCGAAGTGGTTGATCCGCCGTCTCGCCTCCTACCTGGTGCAGACCCCGATCCCGGATCTCAACTCGGGTTTTCGCGCGTTCCGGCGTGAGGTAGGCGCGCAGTTCCTGCCGCACCTGCCGGCCGGGTTCTCGTGTGTCACCACGATGACGATGTCGTTCCTGGCGAGCGGGTATTCGGTTAAGCACATCCCGATCGACTACGCGCCGCGCGCCGGCGAGTCGAAGTTCCACTGGTGGAACGACACCAAGCGTTACCTGCGGCAGGTGATCCGGCTGGTGATGTCCTACGAGCCGTTGCGGTTCTTCCTGCCGCTGGGTCTGGTGCTGAGCGCGATCGGGCTCGGCAAGCTGGCCTACGACTGGGTGGACAAGGACTTCCACCTGGCGACCAACACGCTGCTGATCATGTTCGCGGCGTTGCAGACTTTCACGATCGGGTTCGTCGCCGACCTGGTCGTGCATCGCACCAAGCCCGCCGACGAGGTGGACCCTGCCTCACTCTGAGGGTCCCGCGCCGTCGCTGCTCGCGCGCTGGGCCGAGATCCTGCGGCGACGCCGCTCCCCGCGGATCGAGCGCGCGCTGCTCGCGGTGGCGGCGTTGGTGTTCGTTGGCGTCGCGGTCGCCGGCTTCTCGGCGCTGCCCGACGTGCGGGGGGCGCTGCGCTGGCCGCTGCTGGTCCTGGCCGCGGTGGTCGGGGTGCCGGTGACGCTGGCGCTCAACGGGATCGAGTACCGGCTGAGCGGCGTGATGCTCGGGCACGCGGTGCCGCTGTGGCCGGCGATGCGGATCGCGGTGCTGTCCTCGGCGGCGAACCTGCTGCCGGTCCCGGGCGCGGTGATCGTGCGCACGCAGGCGCTGCGCCGGCTCGGCTCGAGCCTGGGGCGCGCGACCGCGTCGGCGCTGGCGATCGGGGGCCTGTGGGCGGGCACGACCGTGGCGCTGGCCGGTGTCGCGCGCCTAGCCGCCGGGTCGGCGGCGGCGGGCGGCGCGCTGCTCGCGGCGGGCGTGATCGGGATCGGGATCGGCTACGCCCTGGTGCGGCGATTGCACGGCGCCGACGGTTCCGCCGGGCTGACCGCCACGGTCGTGGCGCTGGAGGCGGTGTTCGTGGTCGTCGCGGCGTTGCGGCTGCTGTGGGTGATCGAAGGCCTCGGGTTCGACGCGTCGCTGGGCCAAGCGGTCGTGCTGAGCCTCTCGGGCGTGGTCGCGTCGGTGGTGGCTGTGTTCCCCGGCGGTCTCGGTATCCGCGAGGCGGTCGCCGGCGGCCTCGCGCCGCTGATCGGGCTGCCGGCGTCGGTTGCGTTGGCGGCAGCGGCGGTGGACCGCCTGATCGGCGTGCTGGTGCTCGCGCCGATCGCGGCGGGCTTCGCCGGTGCGAGCAGCCACGAGGAGACGCCGGCATGACCGGGGAGGCGCGCGCGTGATCCACGTGTTCATCGGCACCAAGGCGCAGTACATCAAGACCGCGCCCTTGCTGCGCTTGATGGACGCGCGCGGGGTCGCCTACCGGCTGATCGACTCGGGCCAGCACGCGCGCATCAGTATCGGGATGCGCCGCGAGCTGCGCGTGCGCGAGCCCGATCTCGTGCTCGGCGGCAGCGCCGACGTCTCCTCGATCCCGGCGGCGCTGGCGTGGAGCGCGCGCCTTGCCGCCAAGCTGTGGTCGGGCCGGCGCCTGCGCCGCGACATCTTCGCCGGAGAGGGCGGCGTCTGCGTCGTGCACGGCGACACGCCCTCGACGCTGCTCGCGACGCTGATGGCGCGACGAGCCGGTTTGACGGTCGCGCACCTGGAAGCAGGGCTGCGCTCGCACCATCTGCTGCACCCGTTCCCCGAGGAGATCATCCGCATCATCACGATGCGTCTGGCCGGGATCCTGTTCGCGCCCGATCAGACGGCCGAGCAGAACCTCGCGTCGCTGCGCGTGCGCGGCGCGGTCGTGCCGCTGCCGGCGAACACCTCGCTGGAGGCCGTGCGCGATGCGCTGGGCGCGCCGCCGGCGCCGGGGACCGGACCGGCGATCGTCACGATGCACCGGGTCGAGAACCTGCACAGCCGCGCGCGCGTCGCCGGGTTCGTGCGGCTGGCGGTGCGCCTCGCGAAGGAATACCGGGTGCGGTTCGTGATGCACGAGCCGACCATCAACGCGCTCGCCAAGCATCGCGACGATCTGGAGGCGGCGGGCGTGGAGACGACCGAGCTGGCCGCGTATCCGACGTTCGTGCGCATGATCGCCGAGGCGCCGTTGGTGGTCACCGACGGCGGCAGCATCCAGGAGGAGTGCGCGGTGCTGGGCGTGCCGACGCTGCTGTGGCGCGCGCGCACCGAGCGCCCCGACGGGCTGGGAGAAAACGTGGTGCTGTCGGGCTACGACGCGCGCGCCGTGGAGCGGTTCCTCGACGATCCCGGGTCCCTGCGGCGGCCGCCGCGCGGCTGGGACGCCGCGCCCTCCGAGGTGATCCTGGACGCCCTGCTCGCGGCGATTTCCTAGTGGGATGACGGGCAGGGCGGTGTACCATCGATGCGATGCCCAGAACGACGGTCGACATCGACGATGCGGTGCTTCTGCGAGTGAGAGCCATCGCTCGAGCCGAGGGGAAGACGGTCGCTCGAGTGATCTCGGATCTGCTCCAGCAGGCCCTTAAGTGGAAGAGTTCGCAGCAGAGGCCGTTCACGTGGCGCTCCAAACTTATGTATGCCCGCGTGGACATCGAGTCGAAAGGCGCTCTTTATGAGGTGGACCCCTAACAGGATGCTGAAGAACAGCCTCGATGGAGTTGGAACCCGGCAAAGCGGCGATGATCAGCGCTGAAATGGGGGTGTTTCCAGTTCCGGTGCGGCCCTCAGATCCTCTGCTTGGCGTTCGATCCGTGGTGTTGGGCGTGTCCCGCGGCCCGTTTCATGTCGTCTGGGCGTCCAGAGCCGCGATGCGGATGATGTTGTAGACCGCTCCGACGATCAGGAACCATGCTCGGTTTCTCTGCCGTCCTCGGTATCTGAGTTTTCGTCCACCGGCGATGGTCTTGATCCATCCGAACGGTTCTTCGATCCGTTTGCGGATCCGCTGCGAGATCTCGTGCCCCCGGTGTCGGGTGGTACGCGCGTCGATGCGGCTTGAACGGCCGGTCGTGTGCTGGGCGACGTGCGGGGTGATGTTGCGGGTTCTGCATTCCTCGACGAACGCCGCGACGTCGTAGGCCTTGTCCGCGGCAAGTGTCCGTCTGCGCTTGGTCTTGGGCAGACGATCGAGCATCACAATCGCCCCCTCGCGCTCGGCGTAGCCGGTGGCTTGGGTGAGCTCGGCATCGACGAGCAACGCGCTGCGGTTCTCCATCAGCACATGCCCCGCGTAGCTCAGCTTCGCGGCCACCGCATTGGACTTGCGCGCCAACAGCGCCTCGGGGTCGGTGGTCGATTCGTGGGTGGCATTTGATCGAGAAACGCCGTGAAAATCGACCTCCGCGTTGCGACCAGGGCCGCCGGGGCCGTTGCCGGAGCCGTCTTTGGGCTTGAAGCTCTTGTGCGACGCCCAGGCCTCCAACAGTGTCCCGTCGACCGAGAAGTGCTCGCTGGAGACGTAGCGACGCAGCTTGGCCTGGGCAACCACCTGAGCGAAGAACCGGTCGGCGATCTCGGCTTCGAGCAGCCGCTCGCGGTTCTTGGTGAACGTGGTGGCATCGAAAGCGGCCGCCTCGATCGGCAGGTCCAAGAACCACTTGAACAGCAGGTCGTAGTTCAACCGCTCGCAGAACGCGCGCTCGGAGCGGATCGAATACAGGGCCATCAGCACCGTCGCCTTGAGCAGTTGCTCGGGCGGGACGCTGGGACGACCCGTGTGGGAATACATCGCGGCGAACTCAGCGTCGAGGCCGGCCAGGACCTGCTCCACGATCCGCTGGATCCGTCGGATCGGGTGATCGTGGGGGATCAGATCCTCGATGCTGACCGCGGTGAACATCGGAGGCTGTCGTTCGGGAGTTCCACGCATCACCGACTCCTGTCGACGAGGGAAGGCTTCAGCGACAGAATCGCACAACAAGCCCGAAACCCGCGGAACTCAGACGGACTTTTTCAGCAGCCTGCTAACCGCCTCCTGCTATCCGGTACAGCAGGGGCTCTTCCTTTGTGACGCGCGCGAGCGTCAGCCCTCGTGCCGCGAGCGCGCGCCGGTAGCGTTCCAGCAGCCCGTCGATCAGCGTGTCGTCCAGGAAGTACAGCGGGATCCCCGCTGCCCTCACGCGCGCGGCGACGTCGGCGAAGCGTTCGGGGGTCGGGACGTGGTCCCAGGCGCGGTTCGCGCGCGCGACCGCATCGGATTCACCGTCCACCAGGAATGTCAGCGTGAGCGTCTGCCGCTCGGGGAACAGGTACTTGTCCGCGAGCTTCGCCGCGATCAAGGCGTCGGGTTCGGTCGCCGCGATCACGTCCGCGCGGATGTCTGTGTGCCAGCGCACGAACCGCGCGCGCGCGGCCACGCCCGCGTACCCGAATACCGCCGTGCCAAGCGACCCGGCGACCAAGACCACGACCAGCAGCACGCGCACCCGCCGCCGCAAGCCACCCAGCTCGAGGGCGAGGAACGCGAAGCCGATCGCAGTCGCCGGCAGCAGGTACCGCAGGATCGAGGCGTTGACGACCGTGCGATCCCGCCCCCACGCGGGATGGCCGATGTGGAAGGCGACGATCAACCCGGCGGCGGCCAGCAGGCTGATGATCAGCGCGCGCTCGGCCGCGCGCGGCGCGGCGCGGATCCCCAGGATCAGCCCGACGATCGCCGGCGCCAGCAGCATCGGCGATTCCAGCACGTAGGGACGCAGGAAGCTCGCCGCGACCGCCGGATCGAAGCCGAACAGCCCGCCGGGTCCGAGGCCGGCGGCGCCGAGCTGCTCGACCCCCAGCGAATAGCCGGTCGCGGTGATGCTGCCGTAGACCGCTCGGTTGAACGCGAGTAGCGCGACCACAGACGGCATGACCGCGGTCAGCGCCAGCGCGGCCTGTCTCACCGTCACGCGTTTCGTCGCGAGCAGCGACACCGCCAGTGGCACGCCGAGCAGCGCGTTGGGATAGCGGAACAGCACGCCGGCACCGAACGCAGCGGCGGTCCACAGCAGATCAGAGGTCCGCCCCCACCGCCAGAACCTGATGGTGTGCAGCACCGCGGTCAGCATCAGCGCCAGCGAGACCGTATCCGACCCGTACACCTGCGAGCCGTTGATCACCAACGGCGGGTACGAGATCCACAGCAGCAACCCGATCCCCCCGGCGAGTGACAGCGCGTGTGCGCGTCGCGCGCGCCCCGGCCAGGGCAGCGCGTCCACGATCCGCACCAGCTGCACCGTGCCGGCGGCGGCGGCCAGAGGCGAGATCAGCCACGCCAACGGCTGCCACAGCCACGCGAGGATCCCGTACAGCAGCATGGGGCCGGCGAACTCTTTCGGCACGACCGCCTCCCCGTCGCCGGCGGCGTCGCGCGGGACCAGCGCGCGCGCGACGTCGGGGTCCAGGCGCGCGGCGTGCGGGAGCGGCTGGCGGAACCCGTGCCCGTCGGCGAAGCGCTCTGTGAGCGCGTAGGTGACGTTGCCCTGCGGCGAGGAGAACACGGGGCGGTCCGCGAACAGACCCGGCTGCAGCAGCATGTAGGCCAGGGCGATGCCTGCGCCGAGCAGGAGCAGGGTCGCGCGACGGCTCGGCCGAGGCGCGGCCTCGGTGTCGGACAGGGCTGCTCGTGGCTCGGTCAGCATCTGCCTCGATGCTACTGGTGTGCGGCGGAGCCGGCCCTCAGCTCCGCCGGTAGATCACGACCCGGACGGCGCCTTCCAGCGCCGTCGTCGAGCGGAATCCTTCCATGTGCAGCCGCTCGTCCACGAAACCATCGATGCCGAGGAATGGCGCGCGGGTGACTAAGACTACCGTGACGCGCTCGTCCAGTCGTCGAGCTAGGAGCGCATCGATGTGTGCACCCGCGTCGTTGTCCAGTCGGAAGGGGAGCAGCTCGATGTCCCGCTCGACGTGGTAGTAGTCCAGCGGCGACCGCACGAGCCCGATCACCTGCGGGTCGGCCAGGCGATCGGGCTTCGATCCAGCGAAACCAGATCGCAACAACACCAGCGCGCTTTGGTCCGTTGCCTTGATGTGCGCCGCGGCGGAACGCCAGTCCTCAGGTGTGTGATGGGGGCCTGCGTAGGTGATCAGCGCAAGGGCAACGATGGTCAGCGCCATCGTGATTCTTGCTCCGGTCTCGGTCAAACCGGCGAGCAGCCATCCCACAATCAGCGCGAAGCCTGGCATGGCGGCGAGATAATAGCGGGCGTAGAAGAACTTAGGTGCCACGAGGATGGCGAGTACTAGGAGTATCGCCAGAGGTAGGATCGCCCACCCCGCCAGCATTGGGATCGTCCCGGGCCGGGATCGCGGGAGCCGAAATCGTCGCGACGATGACGGAAACGCGAAACCAACCATAGCGGCGAATACGATGACCGCCACAGTCACCAGCCTACTTGTCGAGAAGATTGAAGAGCCGGACTCGAAAATGTTCGGACGCCGCAGGATCGTGACTAAGTGTGCCAATGCGGGAGCCAATGCGGCGCCCAGAGCAAGGGCTGTGACTACGATCTGTCGGGTGGGCAACGTCTTCCTCCTTGTCCCAAGCCACAAGAAGATCGCGTGCCCGAGTGCGATGATGGCGTAGGTGTACACCGTGTAGATCGCGCCGAGTAGTAGCAGTGCGTAGACTGCGGCCGTGCGAGCGCGGGGCGTGTCCACCCAGCGAACTAGCGCGAGCGTCGAACCGACGACAAAGGCGAGACCGAGCGCGTAGGGGCGCGCATCCGCGGCCGAGAACGCGACGCTGCCGAACCCTCCGAGCGTGACGAATGCGATCGTCGCGAGGAGCGCTGCCTCGCCGTCGATCTGTTTGCGACCAAGCCGCCAAAGTAGCAACGCGGCGATTGCCGCGCCGATCAGCGATGGCGCGCGCAGAGCAAGCTCGGTCGTTCCTCCCACACGTGTCCATGCCCACAGCAACACGTAGTAGAGCGGCGATTGGCCGGTCGCATCGATCGAGCGCTCAACGGTAGGCAAGAAGCCGTCACGGATGACCCACCACGAGCCAGCCTCGTCGATCCATAAGCTGCTCGAAATGGGGAGGAGCCACAGGCCGGCGACGGCCGCGGCGAGCGCGATGAGCAGTGACTCCCTTTGGGTGCGAGACACGGCGCAGAGTGTAGCGGCGGAGGGTGGGGTCTAGCGCGCGCGCAGGGAGTAGCCGTAGCGGCGTAGCAGCGGCGCGGTGACGACGGTGGTGATCCAGCGGTCCCAGCTCCGCTGCCTCGTCTTCCATTCGTCGTCGGCCGCGACCGTCACGGTGGTGCGATCGGACCGATCGGGGTTCCCGCCCACTGTGTGGTTGACGCCCAGCTCGAACGTGATGCCGTCGGTGGTCGGCAGCGATGCGTCTGGGCGTCCGGCGAACGCGAGGATCCGCCTCATTGTCGCTGCCGGCGCGGCGACCAGGTCCTCGTATCGCAGGGTCATCCAATGTGCCGGCGGGTGACGCCGGCGCGCGCGCTCGGCCGCGAGGTTGCGCAACAGCCACGAGAAAGCCGACCGCGCTGCGCCCCAGACCGGCATCGTCTCGCCGGGCCCGCCAGCGCGCATGGGTTTGGCGCGCCGCCACGAGAACGCGACCGCGCGCGGATCGCGAACCAGGTGGATGACCCGCACGTCCAGGCCGGGGATGAGCCCGCGCACCGCCGGGTGCCAGGGGACCTTCGACGCGTCCACGATGACCTCCGCTCCGGTCACATCTGCGAGCGCGCGGTACAGGTCCAGCGTCAGGCGCGCGTACGGGGCGGCCGCATCCCGCGGCGCGAGCAGCGCGCGCCACCCCAGCGCCGCGCGCTGTGCTGCGCCTGCATCCTTCGTCGCGGGCCCGAGCTTCTCAAGGACCGGGGCCCAGATCGGGCACGCGGTGACGGGCTGGCCGCATCCGCATGGGATGCCCTGCTCGAGCCCCCAGTCCCACAGGTGATGGATCTCCCCACCGGAGAAGAACCCATCGATGCTGCCCAGAGCGTTGTCGAGTAATGTGCTGCCGCTCCGCCCCTTGCCGACGATGAAGAGGACTCTCATCCGTCTTCCCGTCGTAGCCGGGAAGCTGAGGTAAGCCCCGACCCGGCGAAGGCAGCGACCGTGGGTCCCCAGGCCAGCGACCAGTACGCGCGCGTGGCAACCACGGCGGCTGGGATCATCACCGCACAGAAGGGCAGCAGGAACGCTGCGGCGGGATCTGAACGCCGCGCGCGCATCAGACCGCCGACGCCGGCAACCAGCATCGGGATCCCGACGATCCATGACCCGAGGTTGTCGCCCGGGCTGAGGATCGTGAGCACCAGCGACAGGGTGTAGGGCTCGTTCCCCAGGGCTGCTTGCGTCCCTGCAGGGGAGAGCACGTCTTGCGCGAGCAGCACGTGCACGATACCCAGCGCGATCACGGCGAGCGTGGCGGCGATCCAGGGTGCGCGCTGCTTGCGCACCACGAGGCCGATCAGCAGCCCGAGCCCGTAAAGCTCGCGCACCAGGGTCGCCGCCGCGATCAGGCTTGCCGCGCGCGCATCCCGTCCGCGTCGGACCTCCAGCGCACCCCATAGGAACAGAGGCGCGCCCCACAGCTCGGCGTGCAGGTAGAGGAACGAGGACGCTGCAACCACCCAGAAGCCGGCGAGTACGACGGCGATCACGCCACCGTAACGCCCGTACGGGTCGCCGAGCCGCCACGCCGCCAGCAGGATCGCCAGATACGCGAGACCAACCAGGTACCGCCACGAGGACTCGGGGAACCAGCGCAGCACCAAGAACAGCGTCGGTGGGCGGATCGCGCGCACCGAGCGCGGCGGTGCTCCCTCCTTGGCGATCAGCGCATCGCGATGCGCGTCGTAGTACCCGTCACCGGCTCGCATCTGAACCAGCGTGTCCCGATAGACGGCTTGATCGACATCCACCTCGACATCACCGGTGCGGACGCCGGCGAGGACCGCCACGAGCGCGATCGCGACCGCGGCCGCGACCGGCATGAGGGGTGAAACCCCGCCCCGCGCGACCTGGGTCGTGCTCATCCGGGGCGTGGGCGCCTCTGGCCCAGGCGCTCGAGCAACGCCGGGTCGGTCCATGCGGGCCGCTGCCACGCGATGACGGCGAGCAGGGTGAGGGTTTGGATGAACACGGCTGTGCGTACCCCTTCACCAGCGAAACGCCACGCGAAGGGTCCCGTGATCAGCATCTGGGCAGCCGTCGCCCCGGCCAGGAAGCCGAGCGTCGACTGTCTGGCGAGCGCGAACGCGACGATCGCCAAGGTGATGTGCAGAGCCGCCGTGACCACCGATGGGGCCGCGAAGCCGTCGGTCAGGCTGCGGATGGGTGCGAGCAGCGGAATGCCGACTGTTTCGGTCTCCGTCCGCAGGTACGGATCGAGCAGTGGAACGTGCCCGTACCGGGCCGCCACCACCGCGTACCACCCGATCAACGGCACCACCGCTGTCGTGAGGACCGCCGCGCCGCGGAATCGACGGCGCAGAACCAGCCATACGAACAGGCCGAGCGCTAACCAGGCCACATTCTCGCGCGTGAGAAGCGTGAACGAGAGCAGGCCGGCGCAGGCCCACCATCGCTCGCGCGTGGCCATGATTACCGCCCATAGCGCCAGCGCGACCGCGAGACATTCGGCGAAACCGCCGGCGAGTGTCATGACGAACCCAGGGACGAGGAACGGGATAACTGCGGCGAGCAGACCCAGCCCGGGAAACATGGCCACGAGGGCGGCGCTCGCCGCGCCGGTCGCGACCACAAGGATGGCTGCCTGCACGTACGGCATCGCCTTGTCCTGGCCCGCGGATCCGAGCCAGATCAGGATCGGCAGGCCGATCCGTCCGTAGCGCAGCGACGTCCCGCGCACCTCGACGACGGGATGGATGTCCTCGTGCGGCGTCGTCAAGTTTGCTGCAACGTAGCGATAGATCAGGCCGTCGCCATAGGCGAGCCGCTCTCGGTTCCCGCCCGAGCTGCCGAGGATGATCGCGGCCGCCATCACGGACCCGAGTAGCCACGCTGCAGCGACGCGCGCGTGCGGCGGCCCATGGGACGGCCGATCCGGATCTGTCCGCGACGCTGACGGGACGGGTGATCGAACGGGTTCGACTGTCATCGTTCGCGGCGATGGTAGCATCACAACCGTGATGGTACGCCCCGTATGACACGGTCGAGGCCTGCTGTCGAGCCTGACCTACACGAGAAGCGACCCGGTTACGAGCTACTCTCTACGGTCTGCTGGGGCTGGGCCTCCTCGACCTGCGAGGGGAGGCCGGCCGAACCGTCGATCGCCTGACGGGTCCGATCGGGGCCGCTCCCGCACGGTGAGCCGCGCGCGCTGGCTGCTCGGGACCGGGACGGTCGTCGCGCTCGCGTCGGCGTTCGCTCCGCTTTCCTCCGACGAGGCGGCATGGATCGCAGTCGAGCGCCGCGTCGCCGCCGGCGGCGTGCTGTACGTGGATGCGATCGACAACAAGAGCCCGTTCGTGTTCCTGCTCGTGCGTGTGCTCGACGTGCTGCCCGGACCATTCGAGTTGTGGCGTGGCGTGCTGCTGGGTGTGCTGATCGTCGCTGCCGCTGTGATGGCCGGGCGTGTGTTCGATCGGCTCGGAAGCGAGGACCGCACGGCGACCGCCGCCGCGCTCCTCGTCGGCGTGTCGCCCCCGCTGGCGTCGGTTCTTACGCTCACGATCGAGCTGCCCGCCGCCGTCATCGCGATCGGAGGCTTGACCCTGGCTGTCGGCGGCAGGCACACGACCGCGGGCGCGCTGATCGCCGCCGGCGCGCGCTTCGACCCGCGCGCTCTCGCGCTGCTACCCGGACTCGCATGGCTGGCGTGGCGGCGCGACGGGACCCGCGCCGGCATCGCCGGGCTTGGTCGGCGGCGTCGTGGTCGCCGGAGCCTGGTGGGCCGTTGTGCTGGCGAACGCCGACCTGCGCTTCGCCCTAGTGGACCTGAACCTCGCCTCGCGCGCGGGGGCAGTTACCGCTCCGGTGGATCAGCTCGCAGCCGCCCTTCGGGCGATGATCGTTCCGTTGGTCGGGACGATCGGGATCGCGCGCGCCGGCGCGGCCGGCGGTGGTCCTCGCCCTGCCGCGACGGAGGCCTTGGGCTTGGGGGTGCCGGTCATTATCGTCATCGTTCTCTCCCGGCACGGCTTCGACCACTACTGGATCTAGTGATCCCGATCCTGCTGATCGCGATCCCCGCGGCGATGCGGCGAAGGAATCCCACCATGCCACGCCGCCGCGGGGGTCGCCCTGACACTACTGGCCGCAGTCGCGCCGGCCGCGCACGCGGCGAGGCTGCAATGGAGCAAGCCGATACGCTTGCCCGCTACCAGCGCGTGGCAGCAGACCTGGAGGCGAATCTGCAGGGTGAAGATACGTTCGTGCAGGTCGTCGGCGATCCCTACCTCGCGTTGATGCTCCCGGTTCGTGGGACGCTCACCGCTGCTGGGCTACGTGGTCAGCCCGAACGCCCGGCGCGAGCGGGCGCTCGCCCTGATCTCGGCGGACCTGGCCGAGGCCGACGCGGCGGCGGCGGCGGCGAGTGGACCCTCATCGACGAGCAGGAGTTGGCAAGTGACACCGCGCAGATAGATTTCACAAATATCCCGAAGACACATTCGTCTTTGGTGCTGGAAGTAACGGCGCGCGCCACGACAACAGGTACAGGCGTGACAAGCGTGCAGATACAGCTTGGCGATGCATCGCTCGACACGGGCAGCAATCATGCCTACCGCGCAGAGGATCAGGTGGGAGCAAGTACCAGCTTTGCCGCTACGGTCATGCAAATCACGCGCGCGGTCATTCCCTTGGATGGGCAGACAGCGGGCGCGCGCGGGAGCGTGAAGGCACGGTTGTTCGACTACACCGAAGCCGCGGAATGGAGAAATGTCCGAGGTGAATCGACTGGCCTAACGAAGGCTTCAGCGAGATGCGCCTATCTAGCGCAGGGGGCACTTGGAAGAACGCCGTTGATCCCATCTCGCGTATACGTGTGCTACTCGCGAGTGGCAGCCTGAAGGCCGGCTCGCGCGCGCGGCTCTGGGGTGTTGGATGAGACATTCCGCTCTACACAATCCTGTAGCACAGCGAGGACTGCGAAGGCGTAGAGTGGCGCGAGAGGGCGTGTGTAGTCCTGCCATCTGCCTAAGACTGGTTCACCGAGGAATAACGTGAGGCCAGCGTATCCGATGACCAGCCATCCATAGAGGCCCCCGCGTTTGATTGCGAAGACTAGGCACGCCGCCGTGATGCCCAAGATTAAGAGATGCGCGTCTGGTTCCTGCACGCGGTCGGCGCCCATTCTGAAGATCGCTCCGAAACCTCCGGGGGCTGCGTCATAGAACCAGGCGCCGACCCTGACGCGGACGAGCACCGCCCACGATCCGAAGACGACTAGCGGCCACAGGTACCGCGGAGCTCGGGAGCGAATCAACAGCACGACCGGCACGACGAGCAGACTCTCGCGACACAAGCCGGCCAGGACAAGCCAGACGACGTTCCCGGTGAAGACGCCAGCAAGGGCCAGACCCACACCGAGACTCTCCGGTGATAACCAGGAGAGCCCACTCAGCAGACCTGGGATCAACAAGACGGTTAGACCCCAGCGATGTGATCGGCCATGGCGTTGAGCCAACAATGCGAACCAGAACGCTGCGAAACCCATCCCCAACAAGCTCACCGCGACCAGCGCTCCAGTCACGCGCGTGGGATCTCCGAGGGCGAGGAGCCAAGCGGCGTAGACAGCCACTGGCCGCTGCCAGCGATACGCGGTCTCCTCAACGCTGACATTCCATTCGGGGTGCTCCATCAGCGGATCACGTGCCAGGCGCGCGTAGAAGCGGCCGTCGCCGTGGAATAGCAGCCGCTCACCTATCGTCCTGGCCGGTGAGCCTTCGTTCACTAGACGCGTCGAGGGCGCGCCGGCACGCGGGATCTGGAAGGCGACGATGACCGCGGCCGCAAGTGTCACAAGCGTCGCGGTCATGAAGGCTGCGCCCCGGTCAGTTCCCATCCTGAGGACCAAGGATAGGGCCCAGAGGGCCAGGTGGGCCATTCCCGATCATCGACGACGGAGGACATTCGAGGGCCGCGCTCCGACGTGCTTCCCGGGCACCGTGCCCTTTATAACCTGTTCGTTGACCACCTGGCCTCATTCGACTGCATTCACATCGTCGAGGTGGATGGGGTTGCCATCTACACCGACGGTGCCTCCCATCATAGGACTCTGGTCTCTGTTCCGAGCGCTGCTCCAAGACCGATGATAGGTGTAACTGGGACAGCCTCTGATGGAAGGAGCGATCGCGATGCTCGGGCAGATGCGCCGGGTGTACGACAGGTTCTGCTGCACCGTCGTCCGGCTGCGGACCGAGGGGGGCGCCACTGCGGTGGAGTATGCCGTGATGGTCGCCCTGATCGCCGCGGTCATCGTTGTTGCCGTGCTGGTACTGGGCCGGACGGTAAGCTCGACGTTCAGCCAGACCGACGAGTGCGTGCGCGTGCGAACCACGCCGACCTGTCCCCAGTAGTTGATCGAGCATGAAGGAGGGCGCCCCATGGGGCGCCCTCCGCAGTCTGGGGAACTTGCCTACTCTTCTTGGATCCGTTCGTCGACGAGGCGCTCGCGCACGATGTCGCCGACCGAATCGAATCGGTAGTACAGGAAATGCTTGCGGAACTCCAGGTCGATGAGGTTCGGGCCACCACGGTTCTTCTCGATCGTGACGACCGTGTAGTCCTTGAACGTCTCAGCCCTGACCGGGTCGTAGGACAAGTGGACCTTGGACACGCAGTTGAACTTATCGTTGAGGATCAACGCGATGTCGCACTCGTACGCGAGCGCCGAGGAGCCGCGCAGGTGGTGCAGGCGCAACCGTCGCGACTTCAGGCCTTCCTTGTCCGCGGCCACGATCGCGATGACCGGGATCTTGCGCCGCAGCGCCATGTCCTTGAGCGTCTCGACGATCCGGGTGACCTTCTCGGCCTCATCCGGCGGCTCTGGCCGCACCGAGACCTTCTGTAGGTAGTCGACGAACAGCACGACGTCTTCGCCCTTGCGCTGATGACGATCGACGGCGTCCTCGATCTCGCCGAGGCCCGCGTGCGCGCTGGATGCCTTCACCAGGAAGAGGTTGTCCGCGTAGGCCTCGACGTGCTGGAAGGCCATCTGCGCCATCTCTTCGCCCTCGAGCACATCCAGCAGGCCGCGACCCGACGCGCCGCTGGCGACCTCCTGGATGCCGAGGCGCAGCTTCTCCATCTCCACATCGTCCTGCGAGTGGGGGAGCGCGCCGAGCTCCAGCGCCAGCAGCCGCCCGAGCAGCGCCGCCTCCTCGTGCTCGTAGCAGAAGTACAGCGCCGTCTTGCCTTGCAGCGCCATGTTGCGCGCGATCTGCAGCGACATGATGGTCTTGCCGACGCCGGGCGACCCGCCGATCAGCGTCAGGTCGCCCGGACGCAGGCCGCCGCCGAGCACGTTGTCCATCGGCGTGAACTCTGTCGGCACGGGCACAAGCTCCTGCGCGAGCCCTTCCTTGATCTGTTGGTCGAGCTGCTGGATGACGTTCGCGACGGAACGCACGTCGGTCTTGTTGCGGATCGGTCCGGTCCGAGCTTCAGGCATGTTCTCACTCCTCGTGGTTCGCCCCACCGAAGTATCGGCACGATGCGTGACGGTATTCAGATAACCACAGGGATGGGCGTATGCATAGACCCAACCCCATTTGAGGCAGCCATGGGACCTGGGTCCTACCCAAGGAGGGGACGTCTGCGGACCGCGGTTCGTTCCTGCGCCTCATTTACGCGTCGCGGCCCGTGATTAGGCTAATGACGGCTCAACTTCATCGAAGCTGATGACGAAGATGCCAGGGAACGAACGGACCGGAGTGTAGTCTCTTGCCCGTCACGGACAGGAGGGGAGCGGGGACGTGACCCGCGCTCCGGTCCCAGTGAGAATGACAGGACGCGGCGCGAACGTCGCCCGAGAAGCTCGAAGGAGGTGAATCCCGAATGCTACGTCTCTTCAGTATGGCGAAGCTCTCCGCGAGCTATCTCGTGGCGCGTGCCAACATCAAGAGCGAGCGTGGTGCCACGGCGGTGGAGTACGCCGTCATGGTGGCTCTGATCGCGGCAGTCATCGTGATCGCGGTGATCGTCCTTGGTCGTGCGGCCAGCTCGACCTTCAGCCAGACCGGCCAGTGCATCGAAGGTCGGACGGCTGCAGACTGCCCGGCTACCTAAGCGGGTTGCCAGACTAGCTCCGGGCGGGCCGATGCCCGCCCGGAGTCCTGTTTCAAGAGGAAATGACTGGTTATCCGAGACTATGGCGCCACCACGCTGAGTGGTGTTCAATAGAGGAACTCGGGCGACCGACTATGGTGAGGGGACTGCTCCCGGGGGAGCGAGGGGTAACGAAGTGCTGAAGGCTGTCATGGTGCGCCGTGCGGACGGCGAACGAGGGGCCTACGCGATCCTATTCGCGATCCTCATCGTCGTCCTCTTCATCATGGTCGCCCTCGCGGTCGACCTCAGCGACGCGCGCGCGCGCGTCAAGGAGAACCGCAACCGGGTGGACTTCGCCGGCTTGGCGGCCGGCCAGGTCCTCCTTGAGGAGGGCCCTTGGGAGGCGTGCCTCTCGGCCTGGAATTTCATAAAGACGAACACGCCTGGGTTCTCCACGGCGGCAATCAGTCCGTGTGGCAGCATTGAAAACACCGACATCCTCACGCAGCCTGCCTTCCAGACACGCTACCTGGATGGCGATGAAGGATGTGACCCGTTGAACGGCTATGAGTACTACGCAACAGGCGAAGAGCCATACGAGGTGATCTTCACCTACCCGGTCACGGACGCCCAGCTCGACTCCCTTTCATCGTCGGATCGGTTGGTCGACCCGAGCTTTGATGGGGCCGATCCGTGCGAGCGATTCGGGGTCACTATGGTGACGGATCAGGGCTCCTTGTTCGGTGGGATCGTTGGAGGTGACGGGATCCAAGCCCCGGCGACAGCGGTGATCCGGGCGTTCCAAGACGATGTCATCGAGGCGCCTGTTGCGCTGCTGCTGCTCGATCCCGTTGGGTGCACCGCCCTTGAGGGGAATGGTGGCGGAAGCGAAACGGGTGGCGTCCAGGTCTATCCGTCCGGAGACGTGACCGGCACGATTTCCGTCGATTCGAACGGCACGGGGCCATCCTGTACAACCGGTGGCGGAAATTACACGGTTGACATCCGCGGGAGCGGTGGAGGTGCGCCTGGCCGGATCTGGTCGTGTGGCATCGGCTCCGATCCGGTGACGGGAACCTGCACGGCCGGCGGCTCGATCGAGTTGTACGCCTCAACCGGAGGACTCTGCGCAGGCACCGCATGCGAGCAAGCGGATGTTGACTTGCCTTCCCCTCCACCAGGCCACCTCTACCCGCAGCCTGTGCCTCTCCGAAGCCGGAGAACGCGCGCCCCTGTCGATCATCAGTTCAACTGTCAGCCCTATCCCCCTGGTGACGAGTACTACGTGCCGAGCGCCGAGACGCCTGCCACGGAGGTCCCGCTCGTCGACTGCGACGATCCGGAGTCGGTCACTGGTCAACTCGACGGAGATGCCGACGGCTACACAACCGATTACATCGATGAACTCGTCGCGTATGTCGGGACTTCCGGGCGCCCGGCCGCGGATGCGGTCAACTGGAGTCAGTATCCGCTCGACTTCACCGGGACGTTGCCCACCGATCCTTGCCGCGTGCAGAGCGGCGACACGGTCGTGCTTCCAGTAGGGAACTGGTTCATCAACTGCTCCACACTTAACATCAATGGGCGCTTCGAGGTTCAGTCGGGAAACGTGGTCGTGCAAGGTGGGGTATCTGTGAACGGCCAGTTCCTGATCAATACAACTAGCCATCTCGGCACCTTGCCGTCGTCGTGCGTCTGGAACGGTGACGACAGACCGGACGGCATCTGCCCCACCTCCTTCGAGCCGTTCGACTACGCCGCCGGAACCGGCGCGTCTTACCTCTATCTTCGCAGCGGCAACCTAGCGAAGGGCGGGTCTGGCGGCATCATCCGCCTCAACGGTGTCATGGTTTATCTTCACAACGGGAGGATCGATATCGGCGGCGGCAGTGCCGAGTTCACGTGGATCGCACCGTTCCACGGGACTTTCGAGGATCTCAGTCTCTGGTCTGAGTCGAGCGGGAGACACTTGCTTAACGGCTCCTCAGGCCAGAATGTGGAAGGATCGTTCTTCGCCCCCTTCGCCAATCCATTCCAGTATCAAGGTGGTGGAGCGGCGGCGCAGCTCAAGGCTCAGTTCCTTACTTACAGGATGCTTGCGGGTGGCAATGGTGTTTTGCGGATGGCACCCGATCCGGAGCGCGCGGTAAGTTTCCCGATGTTTGGATGGCGGCTGATCAGATGAGCACGTCAACCCTCGAGACTGATCGCCCTAGGCGGTCGACACGTCGGTGGACCCGGCGCCTGAGAGAGGATGGCGGTGCGTCCGCGGTCGAGTTCGCCATCATCGCCCCGCTGTTCTTCATGATCACGTTCGGCGCGATCACTGGTGCGCTGCTCTACACGCAGAACAGTGAGATCACTCACGCTGCGCGCGAGGGCGCCAGGTACGGTGCGACGCTGCCGCAGAACCAGGACTTCACCGCGGCCTGCAGCAGTGCACAGGGGACCTGCTGGGCCGAGAGCATCCGTCGGTATACCATCGCGCGCGCGTTCGGGAACCTGGACCTTGGTGTGGCGGATCGGGCCGTCTGTGTCGCCCTCGTGTTTGGGAATCCACCCGAGCTGGCCCCCGGCGGCTTCGTTTCGGATCCGGAAGGGTTGGCTCCGGGTGGGGCAGATACTCCCTGCTACAACGATACGGTAGGGCTCAACGTCGGCGATGATCCCGGCTTACGTATCCAGGTGGTCGCCCAGCGCAGAGGACAGTTGAACGCGGTGCTCGTGCAGATGAACCCCACACTTACTTCTAGAGCTTCGGCCCAATACGAGGCGGGCGCATAGACCCGGGTTCGTGCGGACCAGGTCGGTGAGCCTTGCTTCGAGGAGAAATACAGATCCCACGTCTATGATTGCTGAGTGCCGGCGGGTCAGCCGCGAGCAGGGAGGGAACCAAATTGGCAGCTGTTTCCATGAGCAGGCGGACCATCGCGCTGATAGCCGCGGTGGTACTCGCGGCGGTCGCGACCGTCGCCCTCGTGTCCTACATCCAGGGTGTGCGCGAAGATGCGGTGGGTGGGGGGCAGCTCAGCGCGGTGTTCGTAGCCAAGGACACCATCCCCCCGGGCAAGAGCGCCGATGCTGCGATCTCTGAAGGCCTCATCGACCAGGTCAACGTCCAGGAGAACGCCCGGGTCGTGGGCACCATCCAGTCGCTGACCGAGATCCAGGGCCTCATCGCAGCCGCCGCCATCTTCCCCAATGAGCAGATCGTGACCGGCCAGTTCGTCGAGGCCGCTCAGGCGGTCCAGTCCGGCTTGGACATCAGCGGCAACCAGATGGCCGTCTCGTTCGAGGTCGGCATCGTGCCCGGCGTCGCGAACTTCCTCAATCCCGGGGATCGGATCTCGATCCTCGCGCAGATGAACGCGCCCGGCGGCGGCGGCGGCGGAGCCTCGGGCCCCCGCGTACAGTTCCTATTGCAGAACGTGCTGATCCTGCAGATCGGGACGCGCACGTTTACCGAGGAAGGTGCGGACACGGTTAGGCGAGGGTTGGACAACGTCGTGTTGACGGTCTCGCTCAACGGCCGCTTCGCCGAGAAGCTCGTGTTCGCCAAGCTCAACGGACAGCTCTACCTGACGCTGCTGCCCGAGGGGGCGAGGCCGCAGAACACCCCCGGCCGTACCATCGCCAACGCTTTCGCGAACTAAGGGAAAGGACTCGATTGATCGTCCTCGCTGATCCCGATCCGCGCTTCCAGACGCGCGTGTCCGATCACATCGGTCGCCGTGACGAGTTGGTGATCGTCGACGGGACGGCGCAGCTCGACAAGGTCCTTCACGACAAGTCGGGCAGGATCAACGTCGTCATCCTCGGCCCCAACCTCGGGTTGGAGGACTCCTTCGACGTCGCGCGAAAGATGCAGGCCGCCGGCGAGGGTGTCAGCGTCGTCCTGGTCGCCCACGCGCTCACGGCGGATGTGCTCCAGCAGGCGATGCGCAGCGGGGTCCGGGACGTGCTACCGGCGACGTTCACCGCCACGCAACTCGTCGAGGCTGTGTCCCGCGCCGAGACGCTGACTTCGCAGATACGAGGCGCGGTCGCGGGCAAGGCGGCGCTGCCGCCGCCGAGCATGGGAGGCGACCACAAGGTCATCACGGTGTTCAGCTCGAAGGGCGGCTGCGGGAAGAGCTTCGTGGCCTCCAACCTGGCGATCGCGCTGGCCAGCCGCACCAAAGGGGAGGTCGCGATGGTCGACCTCGACCTGCAGTTCGGCGACCTCGCGATCATGCTGCAGTTGTTCCCCGCTCGCACGATTTACGACGCCGCCCAGAACCTGGAGCGGCTCGATTCCGAAGCGATCCGCGGGTACCTGACGCCGCACCGGTCGAAGGTGTTCCTGCTCGCGGCTCCGCTGGAGCCCGGGCTCGCAGAGACCATCAGCGCGGACGCCGTGACCAAGATCGTCCGCCTGTTGAAGGAGTCGTTCAGGTACGTCGTGATCGACAGCCCGCCCTCGTTCACCGACCACGTCCTCGCCGCGCTCGACGAGAGCGAGGAATGCGTGCTGATGACGTCCATGGACGTCCCGAGCATCAAGAACATGAAGCTGTCTCTGCAAACGCTCAACCTGCTGGGGTTCGGGCGCGACAGGATCAGGCTGATCCTGAACCGCGCCGACAGCAAGGTTGGGCTGACTGTACAGGCGGTCGAGAAGACATTGGGGACGAATGTGGACGTGTCGATCCCTTCGAGCCGGGACGTCTCGGTTTCGATCAACCGCGGGACGCCGCTCGTTGTCGACAATCCCAAGTCTCCGGTCGTATCGTCGATCTTCAAGCTGCTCGAGATCATCGGCGCCACCAACGGCGAAGATGAGCAGCTCGAGTCCGTCAGTGCCGGGCAGCCCGACGCCAAGAAGAAGAAGCGGTTCGGCCGCGGCAATAGGTAGGAGGAACACGGAGCCATGAGTCTGTATGAGCGGTTGTCCAAGGCCCGGGGCGGTCCGGGAGACGCGCCCGCCGACGGGAAAGGCGAGAGCAACCTGCCGGTGACCACCGCCGAACCGTACGCGGCCGGCCCCAGCGAGTTCGAAGACAAGGTCGATCCCCTCGAGGATCTCAAACGCAAGATCCACCAGAGCCTCGTGCAGGCGCTGGGCCCGAAGCTCTACGACATGAACATGAGCGCGGAGCAACTCGAGTTCCGCGTCCGTCAGAAGCTGACCGAGACCCTCGCCGAGGAGGACACGCCGCTGTCGGCGGCAGATCGCCAGCGGCTGATCGCCGAGATCACCGACGACATCCTCGGGTACGGGCCCCTCGAGCCTTATCTCAAGGACGAGTCCATCACCGAGATCATGGTGAACAACTACCGCACGATCTACATCGAGCGCGACGGCAAGATCATCTACACCGGCGCCAAGTTCCTGGACGACTCGCACCTGCGGCGGACCATCGACAAGATCGTCGGCCAGGTGGGTCGCCGGATCGATGAGTCGTCGCCCTACGTGGACGCCCGCCTGCCGGACGGCTCGCGTGTCAACTCGGCGATCCCGCCGGTTGCGATCGACGGGGCGTGCTTGACGATCCGGAAGTTCGCCCGCGACCCCTACCAGGCCGAGGACCTCATCTCGTTCGGCACGATGTCCAGCAAGGTTGCGCGCTTCCTGGAGGCCTGCGTCCGCGGCCGGATCAACATCCTGGTCTCCGGCGGGACCGGCGCCGGGAAGACGACGACGCTCAACGTGCTGTCCTCGTTTATCCCCGAGGACGAGCGGATCCTCACCATCGAGGACTCGGCGGAGCTGCGACTGCTGCAGCCGCACGTGATCCGCATGGAGGCGCGGCCGCCGAACATCGAGGGCAAGGGCGCGGTGACCATCCGCGACCTGGTCCGCAACGCGCTTCGTATGCGACCAGATCGCATCGTGGTGGGGGAGGTCCGGTCGGGTGAGGCGCTGGACATGCTCCAGGCCATGAACACCGGTCACGACGGGTCGATCTCGACCGCACACGCGAACGCACCCCGCGATGTGCTCGCGCGCCTCGAGACCATGTGCTTGATGGCTGGGATGGACCTGCCCGTGCGAGCGATCCGCGAGCAGGTCGCGAGCGCGGTCCAGCTCATCGTGCACCAGTCCCGGCTCAAGGACGGCACCCGTCGCCTGACCCACGTGTCCGAGATCGTCGGGATGGAAGGCGACATCATCACGCTGCAGGACCTGTTCCTGTTCGACTACGGGATGGGCGTGGACGAGGGCGGACGCTTCCGCGGTCACATCAAGTCGACAGGGCTGCGGCCCAAGTTCACCGAGCGCCTTGAAGACTCGGGCATCAAGCTCGAGGCCGAGATCTTCGAGCCCGAGCCGATGGCACGCGAGTCGCGATGACCCGAAGGCTTCGCGCGCCGATCGCCCTCATGCTCTGCCTGATGGGTGCGCTGCTTCTCGCTGCCCCGCAGGCGGGTGCGCAGGAGGGGTTCGTCGCCCAGATCCGGGAGGTGTCGTTCGACTCGGGCGGGCTGACCAGGCTCGTCGTATCGCTCGCCGGGCCGGGGGTCGAAACTGTCGATCTCGGTTCCGGGGATGTCACCGTCACCGAGAACGGGCGGCCGGTCGGTGATGTGGAGGTTGCCGAGTTCCACGAGACCGGAACCCGTGCCGTCGCGGTTGCGCTGCTGATGGATGTCAGCGCAAGCACTTTGGGAGCGCCTTCCGAGGCGGCGAAGCAAGCGGCCCGCTCGTTCGTCTCATCGCTGCCCCCCACGGTTCGGGTCGCCCTGATCGCCTTCGCCGATGAGGCCAGACTCGTGCAGGGCTTCACCACCGACCGGGGTCGGATCCTTGATTCGATCTCAACGCTGGCCCTCAGCCAGGGAACCGCCTTACACGACGCGGTCGCGATCGCCGCCGACGAGCTGACCAGACAGTTCAACGCCCAGCGCAACATCGTCATCTTCAGCGACGGCTTCGACGTCGGCAGCCAGACCACGCTGGCGGAAGCGGTCGCCGCGGTCGAGCGCGCGGATGCAGCGACGACCACCGTGCTGCTCGCGGGCAGCCAGCTCGACGAATCGAGCCTGCGAGCCCTCGCCGACGCCGAGGTCGGTGGCGAGTTCGTGCGAGTCTCGGACGCGGCGCAGTTGCAGGCCGCCTTCGAAAGGCTTGCGCAGGCGATCACCTACCAATGGACGGTCACATACCCGGGTGCGGATCGAGAGTCGGCCGATCTGGACCTCGGCGTGACCGTGAGCGTCGCCGGCGTGACCTTCACGGACAGCAGCGTCGTGCTGAATCGCCGGGGAGCGGTGGGGCCGCCGCCGTTGACGCTGGTAGAGGAGAAGCCCCTGCTCGGTCTCTTCGCCAACAGCCTGGGCTTGATCCTCGGGATCGCCGCGGCGTTCATCGGCGTCCTGATGTTCCTCATCGTCATCCTGCAGGGTCCGGCGGGCAAGACCGAGGAGCGCGCATTGCAGCGCCGCCTCCGGATGTACTCGCGCACCGAGCGGGTCAAGGAGAAGGAGAAGGAGGAGCGGTCGGGTGGCGCCCTCAGCGGATCGGCGTTCGGCCGCAAGGCGGTCGAGATGGTCGAGAAGCTGCCCTGGTCCGAGAAGTTCACCGAGAAGCTGCAGAAGGAGATCGATCGCGCGGCGTGGCCGCTGCGAAGCTCGGAGTTCATCCTCATCACGATAGGCGGGGTGCTCGGCGGAAGCCTGATCGGGTTGCTGCTCTTCCAGCGGGTTTACTGGGGCGTCATGCTGGCCGTGGTGGGCGGATTCATCCCACGCCTGCTCCTCGCCCGACGCATCGGCAAGCGGACCACCGACTTCCTCGGACAGCTCCCCGACACGCTCCAGTTGCTTGCGGGCTCGCTGCAGGCCGGCTACGGGTTCATGCAGGCCTTGGACACCGTCGCGCGCGAGGCGCTGCCGCCGACCTCGTCCGAGTTCGCGCGCGTGCTGGCCGAGACTCGGTTGGGGCTGCCGATCGAGCGGGCCTTGGAGGACATGGCCGACCGCGTCGGTGGGGATGACTTCAAATGGGTGGTCCTGGCGATCAACATCCAGCGGCAAGTCGGGGGGAACCTGGCGCAGTTGCTGGTCACGGTTGCCGATACCCTTCGTGAACGCGAGCAGGTCCGGCGTCAGATCAAGGTGCTCTCGGCCGAGGGACGGCTCTCGGCGGTCGTCCTGATCGCCTTACCCTTCCTTCTGTTCGGGTATCTGACGCTGGTGAACCCCGAATACATGGGGCAGCTCACCGAGGCAACCATCGGGAAGATCCTGATCGTCGTCGCCACCGTCCTGATCGGGGTCGGGGCGCTATGGATGCGCAAGATCATCAAGATCGACGTGTGAGGGTGCGACTGTGTTGATGCTGGGGATCCTCGCGGCGTTCGCCGCGATCGTGCTGGTCGTCGCGACGGCCGGCGACTTCGTGCTGGAACGGGAGCGCATGTTCCGGATGCTGCGGACCGTGCGCGCGATCGAGCTGAACCCGCAGCAGCTTCGGAAGCGCGAGCTGGCGGCGCCCTTCGTCAGGCGCGTGATGGTCCCCGGGATGGAACGCGCCGGACGTTTCTTCCGCCGGATGACCCCGATCGGCGTGCTCGAGCGGCTGCGCCAGGAGCTGGTCTACGCCGGGTCTCCGCCCGGCTGGGATGCCGAGCGCGTGCTCGCGATGAAGGCCGTGACGCTGGGCGGTGGCGTGGTCCTTGCGCTGGTGTTCTCCAAGCTGGCGGACCTGGATGCGCTGCAGGGGATCGTGCTCGTCGCGTTGGTGGTGTACGTGGGGTATTACCTGCCGGAGTGGATCCTTCGGTCGCGGTCCGGCAAGCGGCAGTACAAGATCCAGCGCGCGCTGCCCGATGCCCTGGACCTTCTGTCGATCACGGTAGAGGCTGGCCTCGCCTTCGACGCCGCGATGGCGCGCGTGGCTCGTCAAGAAGGCGGGCCGTTGGGCGAAGAGATGCACCGGGTGCTCCAGGAGATGCAATTGGGCAAGAGCCGGTCCGAGGCCCTGCGCGACTTCGGCGAACGTTCCAAGATCCCTGAGCTGAAGTCGTTCTGCCTCGCGATGATCCAGGCCGATATCTTCGGTATCTCCGTGTCCAAGGTTCTGCACGTGCAGGCCGCCGAGATGCGGACCAAGCGCCGTCAGCGAGCCGAGGAGCAGGCACAGAAGGTGCCGGTCAAGATCATCTTCCCGCTGATCCTGTGCATCTTCCCTTCACTTTTCGTGGTGCTCCTGGGGCCGGCCGCGATCACGATCTACGAGAACATAATCAAGCGACCGGGGTAGGCGCCCATGCGTGTTGTTGCGGTATCGGCAGAGAGTTCCCTTGCGGCTGCCCTGAACATGATGGACGGCTGGGAGGTCGTTTTCGCGCGCGAGGGCGACGACATCTTCGGGGTCGTGGCCGGCGCTGCCGTGGTGCTGGCCGGCGGCGGAACCCGGAACGGCCTCGAGTTCGTGTCGAACCTTCGCGCGCGCGGTGTTGATACCCCTGCGGTCGTTCTCGGGGATTCACCTCCCCCGGACGATGCGGAGAGCACCGTGCTCAGCCCGCCGTTCACGCTCGATGAGCTGCGGGTCGCGGTCGAAGGCGCTGTGAGGACCGGGCGCGTAGCGAAAGCGCAGACCCCCCCACCTGCGATCGAGCCCCAGCAACCGGTCGCCGCATGGGAACCTGACGCCGAGCCCGCATCGGTCGAGGACGCGCGCACACCGGCGCTGCCGGCCGAGATCGAGGTTCCGGTCGCTCCGGCGCCCCCTGCGCGCGTCGGGGGAAACGGTTCGCTCGGACACGCTCCGGACGTGCGAGAAGTCCCACCATCGACGGTCGCCGCCGTTGAAGCCGGCCCGCTGCCGACGGCCCAAGAGTTCCCGCCGCCGGTCGCCGCGGTGTCTCCCCCGTCCGCTCCACCTGCCGAACGTTCGAGTCGGCGGAAGCGCCGGCGTGATCGCGAGGAGGCAGCCCAAGGTTTCTCGCCGGCGCCCGCGTCGGGGTCCACGGGGTCGGTCGATGCGCGCCTGCGCCTGGCCGAGCAGGCCGTCGCTGCGATCGAGGATGCCATCAGGGAGATGCCGTTCCTGGCGGATCTCGAGGCGCTCAGCGAAGCGATCGTCGGCGAGGTCGTCGAGGCCTTCTCGCCGGAGATCGTTGCGCTGTATCTCCTTGCGGGCGACGGGTTCTGGGTCGGCGGGGGCCATAAGCTCACCCCTGCCGAGCGGCGTCTGAACGTCAAGCCCGAGCACCCGTTGTTCCGCGAGCTGCTCGCGAACAGGGAGCCGATCCTGATCGCGCCGCTGGACCTCGCGCGCGCGATGGTGTCGGGGATCGCCGGCGCGCGTACCGAGGCGATGATCGCGGGCCCGATCCAGGGCGCCGACGCCTGCGTCGGTGTGATCATCGTCGGCCGCGGCGACTTCGCCGACAAGGACCTGGATACGCTCGCGCATCTCGCAGAGGAAGCCGCCTCCGGGCTGGCCGTGGGCCTGGGAGTCGATCGTCTCCGCAGCCGCCGCCGGTAGGTCAGATCGCCGGGATGGGATGCTCGTCGCATCCCGGGGCGGGCTCGCGGCGCGCGAACGTCGTCGCAGCGTCGGGGTCCCGGTCTACGATCCGCCAGTCAACCGACAGCCGCAAGATCGTTGCAAGGGCGACACCCGGCGGGATCAGCACGTGTGTGGTGCACGAGCGGTCGAGGTTGCGCTGCCACGACGAAAGTCCATTGATGGTGTCGGCGTACGAGGTGGATAGCTCGAGCCCGTAGAAATCCCACCGGAGATCGATGTACACGCGCGCGTTGGGCCAGGCTCGGTGGATGACCATGCCCGACCAAACGTCGTAGGAGAAGACGCGCGCGCCGGGCACGTCCAGCCGGTCGATCGACGCGACCGGGTAGCCCGAGATGATGTCGCTTGGATCCGAGGATCGAGGGAACCCGGTTACCAGGACCGCAACCAGCCCGAGGGTCGCTGCCGCGTAGCCGGCGACGCCGAGGATACGTGAGGCTCCCTCCGAGACCTCGTCACGCGGCTTGGGGCGCCACGGGAGCACCGAGAATGCGGGGCGGACGTAGGGCGCCGAGGCGATCCCGAGGACGATGCCGGCGACGGCGAGGTTGCGTACCGCTTGCAGCGCCAGGAACGTGAAAGCCAGCGCGAGCGCGATGTCGGTCAGATCCGGCCGCTTGGGCGAGAAGACGAAGACGAGAATCGTCAGGAACAGCATCGCGGTGAAGAGCCACGCCCCTGGATCGTGGAAGTTCGGCGAACGCCACTCGCTGACGATCGCCCCCGCTACACCGACCAGGCGGAACGCGTGCACCAGCAGACCCGGGCCCTCGGGGTTGGCAACCGTCGCCAGCAGCCCCGCGCCTGCGACCAGGGACACCCGCGTCGCCCAGGTCCGCTCCGCTCCATCCCATCGGAACGCCACCTTGAGCCATTCCGCGCCCGCGATCACGACGAGCAGGCCGATGCCGAGGATGACCATCCCGTGCAAGTTCGCCCACAGCGCAGCCAGGGGGACGAACCACCAGATCGCCTTGTCTCGCCGTTCGACGAGCAGCAAGGTCGCGACGAACAAGAAGAACGACATCAGGTTCGGACGCTCGGTCCAGTTGGGGATGCCGGTATACGCGGCGAGTGCGATCCATGCCCATGTCGCGAGGCCGCCTCCCATCCGCTTGAGGATCAGGCGGGCCATCAACGCGTACACCGCCAGCAGCGCGAGCCCTCGGTAGAACAGGATCCCGTACAGCCCGAACAGCGAGTGGATCCAGTGCAGGATCACCTCGGCGCCCCATTCCTGAACGACCCAAGGCTCGCCGGGCGCGGTGTATGAGAAGGGGTCGACGGCCGGGATCCGCTTGGTGCTCGCGATGAGGCCCCCGGTGCGCAGATGCCACCAAAGGTCGGGGTCGGAGAGCCGGTCGGCGATGGCTTTCACGGGGATCGATGCCAGCACCGCGAACGCGACGATGCGCGACGGCGTCAGCCGGCTTCCGCCGGACGCCGGGACGGCTGCCTGCTGAATGCTCTCAGCCACTGTCTGTTGGACTTTCGAACGGTGGTCGGGTGGATTGCTCGCCAAGTCTACGGGTCCCCGCCCAGATGGGCCGTGAAGAGCGAGCACGAGAGTGGCGACACAAGGATCGGGGATCGGTGCGTCTAGAGTCGCTGGCCCATTCGTGGATCCGCAGGTTCTAGGAATCTTGACCGGTCCTCTCGGGCTTCAGTCCTTCTCGCGCGGCCAGAACCAAAGCCACGACCAGGGCGAGGTTCCTTGCAAACGTGAGCCAAGCCAGGGCGACTCCCTCATGGAGGGTGATGGGACTACTGAAGATGACCATTGAGAGGAGTGCTGCTCCCAGGAAGGCCATGAACGCGCTGCGCCGCATGCAGCCCACAAGGGCGACGGGCCACAGGAGAAACTGAGGTGATGCGAGTGGCCCAACCGCTGGTATCGCGAGAAGGGCAGCAACCCATGTCGATCCTCGAGTCGGGTCACCCTTCCACCAGAGAAGACCGAGGAGCCCCGAGAGCATTACGATCGAGAGGGCGATCTGCCATCCTCCAGCGCCTGGCACCTCACGGGCGTTGTTCTGGACGTGAACCGTATAGCCCTCGCCCGTGTAGAAGCGCTGAAGAACGAGGACGCTTCCCGTCAGGCTTTCGGCGTGGACCCCCCGGCCTGAGTGGAAGGTGAGTGGGTCACCCTCGCCGCCCGAAAGGGCAAAGGGAATCACGAGGCTGACAACCAGGGCCGTGCTCACAAGGGCGAGAGCCCTTGAGCGATGGGCCAGCATCCGTCGAAGGGCGAACGGAACCAAAACGGCGGGAGCCAACTTGACGGCAATTCCTGCGCTCAGAGCCAGCGCGCTGCCCGTACCTCTCTGTGAAGCGAGGCCATTCCATGAGATGGCCACGGTGAGGGCGACGACCACGTCGAAGCCGGCGCCGACAAGCCACGCGAGCAGCACGGAGGCGATCAGGAACGCGGGGAAGCTCGAGGCTCGAGTAGTTCGCACCATAATGGCCGTACCGACCCACGCGCCCGCCATGAGGGCGCGAAATGCGACTTCGTATCCGGAGCCTGTGGAGATTACTGCGGGAACGGTCAACAAGACCGCGGCACCAGGCGGGTATTCCAGAGCGAAGTCGCGATATGGAACTTGGCCTGCGAGGATCAACCGGCCGATCTGGGCTGGATCCAGGAACTCAAATGTTGAGAATCCTCCTGCGAGTACTCCGGTGAGGACCCAGACGACGGCAAGGCTACCTAATAGCTTCCTCACGTAGGGGCTCGTCAGCACCGGATACCTCGATCGAATCGCGACAGGTCTACGCCGCCGGTGCACACGGTGGCAATGCTACTGAACCGTGCTCGCACACCGGCGAAGAGGGGCTTCTTGGAAGGAGCGCCCTGGGCTTGCTGCGCTGTCATCGCGTAACCGGAGAGCTGTTGCGCGGCCGAGCGTCTCCCGGGACGGCGATCACTTTCCACTCTGCTATCGCGAGCGCGAGGATCGCGTACGTCGGCAAGGCCCATCCCAGGACGCCTTCCAGAGGGGATGTCGGGTAGACGGAAACGAGAAAGGGGAGCCGTGCGATCATGACGATCGCGATCGACACCAGGATGAGCGGCGTCCGCGCCAGGGCCGCAAGGGGAAGGTGATTCTTAGCCACAATGATCACGAAGGGGAGGAGTAGTAGTTGGTAATGGGGCCACGAGATGGGGGATGCCAGAATCATCAGGGGGAGGCTGGCCAAGAAGATGTCGCCGGATCGCTTGGCTGGAGTTGTCAATGCCGCGAACACACTTAAGGCGATGATTGTAACCGCCAGCGCCACAGCGAGGTGCGGGAGGTTGAGCGCCTCCGGCCTCCAGAAGGTCTCGCGGAGCCACCGCAGCGGGACCGCCGTGAGTGAGATGTTCTGTGGATCCGGGATCCACGCTTTGGCCTGGTCAGGTCCGATGGTTGAGAGGTACCGCCCGATGGTGTTGCGCCCCATGGCGATGCTGACCGTCACGTAGAGGATCCCGGTCCCGAGCGCTGCGATCGCCGCGACCGATCTCTGTCGCCAACGAATGAGCGGAAGGATCAGGAAGAGCGGGAACCATGCAAGTGCACCGGCGACCGCAAGGTACATCGCTGCCCGCAACCCCTTCTCACGCCGGCTTGCCACCCAAGTCCCCACGATGAGAAGGAGGAGGAGTCCCCCGATGTGCCCCAGCCGGAGCTCCGTCTGCGCAGCGGGCAAGGCGAGGGAGGCAAGTCCCATGGCCAGGGCCCAGTCGCGCCTCACTCCTACGTGGCGAAAGACAAGGGTGACTGCCGTCGCGATGGCCATTGCCCCTAGACAGAACCAGATGACGCGTGCGGTTCTGTAGGGCAACGCGGCCAGGGGCCGGAACATTGCGATACGTGGTGGGGGGTGAGGATTCCTCGTGATCCCCGGGAAGATCTCACCGGGTTCGTTGACGTACCGCTCTCGCAATGCGACAACCGACCCGTACGGATCCTCACCATCGTTCCATGCCCTCGCCGACACATAGTCCTGAACGAAATCGCCCAAGATGAACGATGGGGAGAGGGCATCGGAGAGCAGCGTGACGAACGAAGTCGCTCCGATCGCAAGCAGCAAGACCAGTGCTACACGTGTGAGGAACGGCGAGAGGATATTTCTGGTCTGGGGGACGTCGTCCCTATCTCGCGGCTCTGCCACCGGGTGGGTTCGCGGCCTGTGGGCTAGGTTTCGGTCCGCAGGGCCGCGCTCCGGGAGGGATGGCGCAGCTTCGCGAGCGCTTTCGCCTCGAGCTGCCTGATCCGCTCGCGCGTCAGCCCGAACCGCTTCCCGACCTCTTCCAGGGTCAGCGGCTCTTCCCCCGTGAGGCCGAAGCGAAGCGCGAGGATGGTGCGCTCGCGCTCGGTCAGGGTCTCGAGCACGCGCTCGAGTTCTTCGCGCCCGATGCCCGACAGCACGTCCTCGAACTGCACGTTCGCGGCCTCGTCGGGGACGAACTCGCCCAGCGTCGCCTCGCCGGCCTCGCCGACCGGGGTCTCCAGCGACAGCAGGTTCGCGGCCAGCCCGCGCAGCTCGCGCACGCGCGCGAGCGGCAGCCGCGCCGCCTTCGCCACCTCTTCGTCGGTCGCCTCGCGCCCCAGTTGCGCCTCCAGCTCGCTGCGCGCGCGCCGCACCCGCACGAGCAGCTCGTGCACGTGCACCGGCAGCCGGATCGCGCGCCCGCGGTCGGCGATACCTCGCTGGATCGCCTGGCGGATCCACCAGGTCGCGTAGGTCGAGAACTTGAATCCCTTGCGCCACTCGAACTTGTCCACCGCGCGCATCAGGCCGATGTTGCCTTCCTGAACCAGGTCGAGCAGCGGGATCCCGGTCGCCCGGTAGCGGCGCGCGATCGAGACGACCAGTCGCAGGTTCGCCTGCACCATGTCGTGCTTGGCGGCCGCGCCGTCGCGCTTGAGCGCCTCCATCTTCTTGCGCTGCGCCTGAGCCAGCCCCGACTCCTTCTGGATCTTCTTCTCGGCCTTCCCGCCGTTCTCGATGCGCTTGGCCAGCTCGACCTCTTGCGCGGCGGTCAGCAGGGGATAGCGACCGATCTCACGCAGGTAGGTCCCGAGCGCGTCGAGGTCGCCGAGCCGCTCGGGATCGTCTGGACGCAACGGCGGATCGGGGGTGTCCTCCCCGAGCGCCTCGGCCGCCTGAGCGAGCAGCTCGGCGTCGTCGATGTCCAGATCGTCGGCGCTGCCGCTGGATCCGTCTCGCTTCACCACGTGGTTCGAGTCACCTTCCCGTCTTGATCGCCCGACGTTCGTGTCGAAGTGAGAATCATCCAACGTCCCCCGGCTGCCCGGGAGCCTGACGAGTCTAATGAAGTTTGCGGGCTGCCACGAAAGCCGCAGGTCAGAGCCCCGACCGGCCTCATTCTCAGATTCACAAGCGCTCAGCGAGCGCGGAGGGCGTCGTCACGGGCTCCTTGCACACGAAATCTTCGCACACATACGCGGTGGCTGCACCGTTCTGGGCCGGACGGCCCCGCAGCAGGGCCGGCTCGGACGAACCGGAAGGCCCCGCCGCCAGCGCCAGGTTGGGCAGGAAGCGACGGTGGACCACCTCGATAAGGGCTCTCGCATCCTCGGCGGCCGGGTCGCCCACCACGGCGACCTCCACCGCGCGCGCCAGATACCGGTCGAGCGCGCACAACGCATGGCCGAAGCCCGTCGGGGCCTGGGCCATCGGCTCGCGGACCAGGCGCAGGAAGCCTGCCGCGTGCTGCTCGAGCGTGTCGTCGCCGGTCAGCGCCGCGACCCGCAACAGCACGTCGGCGGCCGCGGAGTTCCCGCAGGGCAGGGCGTTGTCGAACACGTCCTTGGGGCGGACGACCGGGCTCTCGGCGTCGGCGCCCACGTCGAAGAACCCGCCGCGTTCGGCGTCGGCGAACAGCGCCGGGATCGCGCGCGCGAGCTGCTCGGCCTCGGTCCACCAGCGCTGCTCGAACGTGGTCTCGTACAGGGTCAGGCAGGCGTCGGCCATCGCGGCGTAGTCCTCGAGGTAGGCGGGCCCGCTGGTCCGGCCGTCGCGCCACGCGCGCAGCAGGCGGCCGTCGTCGCGTCGGAGGCGGGTGAGCACGAGATCGGCCGCGCGCGCCGCAGCGTCGATGAAAGGCCGGCCGCCCGGGATCGCGCGGCCGAGCTCGGCCAGGGCCGCGATCGTCATCCCGTTCCACGACGCGAGCACCTTGTCGTCGGTGCCGGGGCGCTCGCGCTGCTCGCGCGCCTGGTGCAACCGCGCCTTGACGCGGTCCAGGGCGGCCTTGACCTCCTGGGGCGTCGAACCGGTCTGCGCGGCGACCTCGTCGTCGGGCTGCGGGCGCCACAGGACGTTGGTGCCCTCCCAGTTACCCGAGCCGGCGACGGCGAACGCGGCGACCGCCAGCGGCATGTCGTCGCCGGCGAGCGCGATCAGCTCGTCGTAGTCCCAGACGTAGAACTTGCCCTCGTCGCCCTCGGAGTCGGCGTCCAGGCTCGAATAGAAGCCGCCGTCGGGATGCATCATCTCGCGGAGCAGGAACGTCGCCGTCGCCGTCGCAGTGTCGGCGTACAGGACGTTCCCGGTGACCTGGAACGCGCGCGTGTACAGCCGCAGCAGCAGCGCGTTGTCGTAGAGCATCTTCTCGAAGTGCGGCACCAGCCAGATCCGGTCTACCGCGTACCGGTGGAAGCCGCCGCCGACCTGATCGAAGATCCCGCCGCGCGCCATCTTGTCGAGCGTCAGCGTCACCGCGTCGAGCGCTCCGTCGACGCCGCGCAGGTGCATGCGCAGCAGGAACTCCAGCGTCATCGGCTGCGGAAACTTGGGCGCGCCGCCGAACCCGCCCCATTCGGGATCCAGATGCTCGAGCAGCGCCTTCGCCGCCTGGTGCAGCACCGTGTCGTCCAGCGGATCCTTCGACGCGCGCAGTTGCGTGGCTCGGTCGATGTGGGCGAGCAGCTCGTCGCCGTGGCGCTCGACCTCGTCGCGGCGGTCCCGCCAGGCCTCGGCGACCGCGGCGAGTACCTGGCGGAACGCCGGCATCCCGTGGCGCGGCTCGGGCGGGTAGTAGGTGCCGCCGTAGAACGGCTTGCCGTCCGGGGTCGCGAACACCGTCATCGGCCAGCCCCCGTGGCCGGTCATCGCCTGGACGCCGGACATGTAGACGCTGTCGAGGTCGGGGCGTTCCTCGCGGTCGATCTTGATGCACACGAACGACTCGTTCATCTCGCGCGCGGTGTCGGGATCCTCGAAGCTCTCGTGGGCCATCACGTGGCACCAATGGCACGCCGCGTACCCGATCGAGATCAGCAGCGGCTTGGCCTCCTCGCGCGCGCGCTCAAGCGCGCCGGGACCCCACGGGTACCAGTCGACCGGGTTGTGAGCGTGCTGGAGCAGGTACGGGCTGGTCTCGTCGATCAGGCGGTTGGGCATGGCTCCAGTCTCGCGGGCGCGCGCGGTGATGTCGACCCGCCCGCCAAGACCCGCAGCGCGTTGCCAGGGCGCGCGCGCGGTCGTAGCATCCTGCCGTCATGACAGTTGAACGTTCTCCCACCGGCGCCGAGGCCGCGGATCGCATCCAGCGCGCCGAAGGCGTGCTCGAGGCGAACGAGACCATGTCGGTCGCCCTGTGCTCGGCGGACAAGCCCTGGATCGGCAAGGTGTTCTTCATCGAGGACACCCCCGAGCCCGGCCGGCTCGACGTCTGCTGCGCGATCGTGGGGACAGACCACAACGTCGCGCTGTTCTCGGAAGGCGCCACGGTCGCGTTCCTGGCCGGCGGCGAGGAGCCGGACCGCTGGGTGCAAGGCAGCGGGTACGCCGAGGTCGTCGCCGATGACGCCGACGCGCTCGCCATCGTCAAGCGCCTGCGCGACCGGTCCGAGGCGGCGGCGCGGTTCCTCGAGCTGCTCGACGCGCGCGCGGTACGCATCCACGTGCAGCGCCTGACGGCAGTGGACCTGGACGCGGATCCCCCCATCGCCGAGTTCTCGTTCTCGTAGGCGTCCGAGCAGCGTGGGGATCCCGCTCGCCGTCCTGGCTCGTCTCACGCGAGTCAAGACGCTCCCCCTGATCCTCGCGCCGATCGGCCTCGGCGCGGCGCTGGCGGCCGAGCGCACCGGGCGGTTCTCGTGGGGCTGGTTCCTGGTGAGCCTCGCCGGCGGCTCGGCGCTGTTCGCCGGCGCGATGGCGATCAACGACTACTACGACGAGCGCTCGGGCGCCGACGGTCTCGGCCGGCTGGAGCGATCCTCGGTGATCACCGGATCAGGCTTCATCGCGTCCAAGACGCTGACGCCGCGCGCGGTGCTCGGCGTCGCAGCCGCGGCGTGGAGCATCGCGCTGCTGCTCGGTCTGGTGGCGGCTGGGCGCGACCCGTGGGTGCTGACGCTGGGGGCGGCCGGCGCGGTGCTCGCGCATCAATACGTCGCGCCGCCGCTGCGCTACGGCTACCGCGGCTGGGGACCGCTGGGCGTGGGGATCGCCTTCGGCGTCCTGCCGGTCACCGGGGCGTACGCATCGCAGGCACAAGGCCTCGACGCATCGGCGTGGTCCGCGAGCATCGTGCCGGCGCTGCTCGGCGCGACGGTCTATCACCATTCGGATCTGCTGCACTGGCGGGGCGATCGCACCGCCAAGAAGATGACGCCGGCGGCGCGCTACGGCATCGAGACCTCGGTGATCTTCTCGGGGATCGGCATCATCGCCGCCTACGTTGTGCTGACGGTCCAAGTGGCGCTGCGCCTGTTCCCGGTCTGGGCGCTGCTTGCGCTGTTGACGGCGCCGATGCTCGCGTCGGCGTGGGCGCGCACGGCGCGCGATCCGATCCCGCAGAGCGTGCTGCAGCTGCTCGGGGCGACGCTTGGCGCGTCGGTGGGAGTTGGCTTGATCATGTCGCTGGCGCTCGCGTTCGGTTAAGTGCGGCTCGGAGCGCTAAGGATCAGCAGCGCACGGCAGTGCTGCTATCGATCGCGAGCGAGAAGGGCAGGTCCACCACCATCTGCCGGGCGACGCCCATCACGCGGTAGTGGACGATCTCTTGGCTCCACATCGGGCGCGCATCGACCGGCGGCGGCGTCTCGCACGAGCCGAACGTGACGCGCACCGTCAGCGTCGCCGTTTCGCCGGCGGCGAGCTCGAAGCTGTCGAACGTCGTCGCGACCGTGCTTGGTTGTGTCGTGGCGAGCACCTCGACCTCACCGAACGCGCCGTGGGCCGGCGCCTGCATCCCCGTGATCGTCACGCCCCAGCGTCCGTCGTTGCGCACGGCGAAGCTGTACTCGAACGTCCCGCCGGGAGCGAAGGCGGCGTCGAAGCGGTCGCCCGTGGCCGTCACGGTCGCTCCGGCTACCGCGCCGGGCGCGCCTCCCCTGAGTGGCCGGTACCCGAGCAGCCCGAACGCAACAGTGACGATGGCGGCGGCGACCAGGATGATGACGCCGCGCTTGAGGACCGGCCTGAGCCGGCTCGCGGCGGATTCGTAGAGATCGGAGGTGATGCCGTCCCTCGAGAATCCATCGATCGGATCAGGTCGATCCACAGGCGCCTGCATCCAGGCAGCATAAGGACTTTGGTCCCAATGGGACAAGAGGCCGAAATGCGGGGAAAGGAACCTTTGGGCCCGGTTACAGCCGGGAGGACAGCAGGTACGCCGCCGGCACGAGCGAGGCGAGCGCGAC
Source organism: Actinomycetota bacterium (assembly GCA_036397635.1). GTDB lineage: Bacteria > Actinomycetota > AC-67 > AC-67 > AC-67 > DASWIP01. Next base: position 47,082 of record DASWIP010000053.1, read on the forward strand.
CAGCGTGGCCGCCGGATGCTTGCGGATCCGCAGCCGGAAGCGATTGGCGCCGCTCTCCCACACCTCCGAGGTGCGCTCGCACCACGCCTGGATCACGTCCGCGCTATGCCGGGCGGTCCCGGACGCGCGCGCCTCCTTGACCGCCGCTCGCACGGCCTCGGTTGTCGTGGTCAGCGCGCCGCTGGCGGCGAACTGGAACGACATCCGTTCGAAGGAGCCCTCGATGTGCAGCGTCGCCGCGCCCCGCCACACGCGCTTGATGCGCTCGATCTCCTCGAGCGGGATCCAGCCGAGCACGCGGCGGCGCGCGCCGCGCCCGATGACCGCGATCCGGTAGGTGGTGATCACCAGCGTGGCCGCGCGCAGGCGCGACCGGCCCTCGTGGATCTGGACGGCCTCTTCACCCTCGACCGCACCGATCGCGTCGAGCAGCTTCAGCGCCTTGCGCTCCTTGCGCCCGGGCTTGCGCGGCACGTCTGGCAGCTCGATCGAGGCCGGATCTGGGAGGGGCTCCTCGTCTGCAGCGACGTCGCCCTTCGACTTGCGCGCGAGCTTGGCCCGCTTCTTGGCGAGCTTCTCGGCTTCCTTGCGCGCGCGCTCGGCGTCCTCGCGCGCCTTGACCGCGGCCTTGTGCTCTTCCTTGCGCTGACGTCGCCGCTGGCGGCGCGACCGAACGATCGCGCCGTTCTCGCTCATCTCGCGCAGGACCGATGCCGTTTCGACCGGGTCGGGGTGTGGCTGGTCCGGCGGACCCGCCTGACGCCGTTTGATGATCAGCGTGCGCCCGTCGGCCAGCACCGGAGGCTTGACCGGCGGTGCCGACGCCTGCTCGGGCCGCCGCGGCGGGACCGGGATCCGTCGGCTCTGCGCCGGGGGCGGGGTCACGCGTCGGGGCGGGACCGGCCTGGGCTGTGCGGGCCCGGGCTGTGCGGGCCGGGGCGTCGCGCGCCGCAGCTCGTCGGCCTGATCGGGGGGTGTGGTGTTCGCGCTCTCGGTCCGCATGGCGGGATCGCGTCGTGAACTTTCGGCGGGCGCGCGATTCTCGGTGGGCGCTCGCTTTTCGGCAGACTGGCGCTTTCCGGCCCAGGGCATCATGGGACGGCGCTCCTGCTGGGCGCTCGGGGCGCTGGGGGCGCTGGGAGCCGCGGCGGGCGGCCCTGCAGCGCGTCCCGTCGGCGGAGTGCCCGCCGCGCGGCCGTTCACTGCCGGCGGCATCGACGAACGGCGGATCGCGCCGGGTGGCACGGCGCTTCGGCGCTGTGAAGGCTGAGGGGTCCCGCCGCTGCGGGGCGGACCACCGGTGGCGGCGGGTGGAAGCGCGGGAGGTGCGGGAAGCGCGGGAGGCGCGGTGCGAAGGTCGAGCTGCTCGATCGGAAGGGCCATCGCGGAGGATCCTTGGACGAGCCCCCTCTGGAACTGGATCACCGTGGCGTCGGATCCGATCGCGCGCGCCTGCTCGGGCTGCAGCGTCAGCCGCGCCGCCCGCTCGGGGACCGCCACGGCGCGAGCGTCTTGCCCCTGACCCATCTCCCACAGCATGCGCTGTTGGTTGGTCGCCATCTTGGTGGGGACCCCGCATCGGGGACAGAACGGACTCGACGGGATGTTCGCGTCGCACGAGCCACAGGTAAGACGCTGAAGTGCCAACTCTCTCCTCCGCCGGACCTTCGGGTGGGCACTTGGGGTCTGCTCCCGTAGGACCTTCCGCCTAGGAGATTCATCGGCGTAGGTAGCGGGCTCCTTGAACGCGCAGAGTGGTCACAAAGGGCGTGAACCAGTCATCTGGAGACCGACGGCAACTGAGGGAACACGACTGCGGAGGTCTCGTCCCGCTCGATCGCGTCGGCCGCGGCGCGCGCCGCAGCGGCGAGATCCGCCACCGGCACGCCCCGGAAGACCGGCCCGTACGCCTCGATCCGCGTGGCGCCGCGCCGGAGCAGCGTCGCCGACCCGCGCGGGTTGTCGCGCTGCAGGTGCGTGAAGCCGACCGCCACCTGGGTGATCCCTTGCCAGAAGTCTCGTTCCGCCTCGGGCGACGCGTGCCAGGCGGTCTCCCACGTCTCATGTGCCTGGAAGAAGCGCTGCTGGTTGAAATGCTCGATCCCGATCGCGAGCAGCTCGTCGGGATCCGACGGGAGCTGCTCCTCGACGTAGCCGCCCTCCGCGTCGCGCGGCAGAGGCCGTCCCAGCTCGTCGCGCGGCCGGGCGTTGCGCGGGCGACCCGCCGGATCGCGGTCGCGGCTGCTCTGCGACATGCCGGTCATCCTATACTCGGCACGTGGCCGACCCTGCCGCGCGCTCGCAAACCCACGACGAGGTGTTCATCCGCGCGCCGCAACAGGTGATCGCGCGGCGCTTGCTGGACCTGTCGACGGATGCCTCGTGGTGGCCGGGTGCGCGTACGCGCGGCGTGTACGGCTATGTGGTCGTCGACGCGCCGGCCGGGCGCCCGCTGTCGCGCGCGCGCTTCGGCGCGATCATCTCGCCGGTGCGCGAGTGGGACGGTTTCACTTGGACGATCAACGACGGCGAGATCGTCGGCCGAGCCGAATGGTGGCTCGAAGCCTTCAAGGACGGCACGATCGTGCACTACTACCTCGACGTCGAGCGAGGGCCGGCCGGCAAGGCGCACCGGCTCTCGGCGTCCGCGCGGCGGCACCGCTGGGCGATCAGGCGGGGCCTGAACGCGCTCAAGGACGATCTGGAAGCCGCGGTCGGCGTGACGAGATGATCGCGGTTGCGCGCGCGCCGGTCAGCGCCAGGGCGACAGGATCGCCGGCAGTTCGGTCAGATCGGTGATGACCGCCTCCGGCTGCAGATCCTCGTCCGGCTCTTCCTTGCGGTACTGCTGCGTGAGCACCGCGCGCATCCCGACCGCGTGCGCGCCGGCGATGTCGTCGACCAGCCGGTCGCCGACGAAGACGGCCTGCTCGGGGCCCGCGCCCAGTTGCTCGAGCACGTGGTGGAAGATCTGCGGACGTGGCTTGCGCACTCCGATCTCGGACGAGAAGACGGCCCCGTCGAGCAGCGGCGAGATCCCGAAGGCCTCCAGGTCGCGATGCATCAGATGGGGGAGCAGCGAAACGTTGGAGACCAAACCGAGCTTGAGGCCGTCGGCTCGAAGCTGCTCGAGCGTTTCCAGCGTCGAGTCCTCGATCCGCACCGACTTCGCGAAGGCATCGTGGTCCAGCGTCGCGACTTCCATCAGCAACTCGTCCGGCAGCCGGTAACCCAGCGCCTCGAACGCCTCGGCGAACATCGCGATCTGATCGAGCTCTTCGAGCCGGCGTTCGTGGTAGGAGCGCTCGACCATCCGATCGACCTCGTCGGCGATGCGCTCGACCAGTTCGTCGACCTCGGGTGGGGCGCGGTCCTCGACCCAGTTCGCCAGGCGATCGCGGATCACCGCGTACGCGCCGCGCAGGGCTTCCTCGGTGCGTCCGAAATCCATGAGGGTATGGCCGAAGTCGAAGAGGACGGCAGTGACGGTCATGTGGGCACAGGATACCCGGCGCCCCGGACGGGCTGTCAAAGTTCCCGGCATGCCACAATGGGCGCCACGAAACGGGGGTGTGAGATGGCCGAGCAGACCGAGGGCACGATCACGATCGACGCTTCGCCCGCCGCGGTGATGGGCGCGATCGCCGACTTCGAGGCGTATCCAGAGTGGGCCCAAGGGGTGAAGAAGACCGAGATCCTGGAGACCGACGGTGAGGGCCGGGGCAAGCGCGTCCGGTTCGAGGTCTCCGCGGTCGGTCTGTCGGGATGGTACGTGCTGTCCTACGACTACGAGCCCGGCGATCAGGGGGTGTCCTGGACCTTCGAGGATGGCAGCCCTATCAAGAACCTCGAGGGGAGCTACGGGCTGACCCCCGACGGCGACGCGACCGATGTCGTCTACCGCGCTGTCGTGGATCCGGGCGTGCCGATGATCGGGTTCATGAAGCGCAAGGTCGAGAAGATGGTCATCGACACCGCCCTCAAGGGGCTCAAGAAGCGCGTCGAATCGCTCTGAGTCGCTCGCCGGATCGCTCTGAGTCGCTCGCCGCCGGCGCGTTGGTGGGCCCCTGTGCCCGCCGGTAGAGTACGGCCCTCATGCGCATCCTGCTGTTCACCGGCAAGGGCGGCGTCGGCAAGACCACCGTTGCCGCCGCCACCGCCGTGCGCGCCGCGCGGTCCGGCGTCCGCACGCTGGTGATGTCGACCGATCCCGCGCACTCGCTGGCCGACGCCTTCGACGAGGAGCTGGGCGGCGAGCCGCGCGAGATCGAGCCGAACCTGTGGGGCCAGCAGGTCGACGCGCAGGCTCGCCTGGAGGAAGGCTGGCGGGAGATCCAGGAGTACGTGCTGTCGCTGCTCGACTGGGGCGGTGTGGACGCGGTGGCGGCCGAGGAGCTTTCGGTCATCCCCGGCCTTGACGAGATCTTCAGCCTCACCGACGTCAAGCGCGCGGCCGAGGCCGATGCCTACGACCTGGTGGTCGTCGACTGCGCGCCGACGGCCGAGACCCTGCGGCTGCTCAGCTTGCCCGAGGCGATGAACTGGTACATCGAGCGCATCTTCCCGGTCGAGCGGCGGGTCATGAAGGTCGTGCGCCCGGTGCTGAGCCGGGTGACCTCGATGCCCATCGCCGACGACCGGATCTTCGCGGCGATCCAGCGCCTGCACAACACCCTGGACAGCGTGCACCAGCTGCTCGTGGACAAGTCGGTGTCCAGCGTGCGGCTGGTCGTCAACGCCGAGCGCATGGTGATCGCCGAGGCGAGGCGCACCTACACGTACCTGAACCTATTCGGGTACCGGGTGGACTCGATCGTGTGCAACCGGCTGATCCCCGAACAGGTCACGGACCCGTACTTCGGCAAGTGGAAGCAGATCCAGGCCGAGCACCTGCGCACCATCGAGGAGTCGTTCTCGCCGATCCCGATCATGACCGTGCCGCTGTACGAGCAGGAGATGGTTGGGCTCGAGCTGCTCGACGTGCTGGGCAAGGCCCTCTACGGGCGCAAGAGCCCCGCGAAGGTGCTGCACGTCGAGGAGCCGATGCGGATCGAGAAGCGCGCCGCCGGGGGATACGTCCTGTCGCTGCGGCTGCCCTTCGCCGGCAAGAGCGAGCTGGACCTGTTGCGCAAGGGAGACGACCTGTACGTCAGGGTCGGCCCCTACAAGCGCACCTTCGTGCTGCCGAGCGCGCTCACGCGCTTGGAGATCGACGGGGCGGCGTTCGAGGGCGATCGTTTGGAGATCTCGTTCGTCCGCACCGACGCGGTGACCGCGAAAGGGGGAGCGTAGATGGCGCCCAAGGCCAAAGGACCCAAGGGTGCCGGCGGCGGCGAGCAGGCGCCGCCGGTGAGCCCGTTCACGCCGGGCTTCGCACCCGAATGCCTCGCGTGTCCGTTCGGGCTGATGTTCTTCGGGCTGCGCAACACCAAGCCCGAGGTGATGGATCATCTGATGCGCGCCGGGATGGAGCTGTTCCAGGCGGCGAAGGTGTTCATGGACGCCTACGCCGACCGGTGGGATCAGGCGCAGACGCTGCAGCGCATCCCGATCTCGTAGCCGACGTGGCCGTCACGATCGGCATCGACGTCGGCGGGACCAAGATCGCCGGCGGTGTGGTCGACCAGGCGGGCACGATCATCGCGAGCACCCGGATCCCCACCGACTCCGCTGATCCCGGGGGGATCGTCACCGGGATCGTCAAGGTTGGGCGCGAGCTGCTCGCGGCCGCGCCTGCCGTCTCGGCCGTCGGCGTAGGCGCCGCCGGCCTGATCGACGCCTCGCGCGGGGTGGTGCTGAGCGCGCCGAACCTCGCGTGGCGCAACGTCGCGCTGGGCTCGATGCTGGAGGACCGATTGGGGCTCCCGGTCGCGGTGGACAACGACGCGAACGTGGCGGCCTTCGCCGAGGCGCTGTACGGCGCCGGGCGTGACGCCGGTGATCAGGTGACGGTCACGCTGGGCACCGGCGTCGGCGGCGGCATCATCATCGAGGGGCGCATCTACCGAGGCGCGCGCGGCGTCGGAGCCGAGATCGGGCACATGGTGATCGGGGGGACGTCCGGCCCGCCGTGCGGGTGCGGGAACCGAGGCTGCCTCGAAGCCCTGGCGAGCGGGACCGCGATGGGGCGGATGGCGCGCGAGCGTGCCGGCGAGCCGGCGGCGCGCGCGGTGCTCGAGGCCGCGAACGGGTCGCCGGACGCGATCACTGGTGAGATCGTCGGCGCGGTCGCCCTGTCCGGCGACCCGTTCGCGTGCGAGGTGCTTGCGGAGGCCGGGCGGTGGCTGGGGTTGGGGCTCGGAAGTCTGGTGAATCTGCTGGACCCCGCGGTGATCATCGTCGGCGGGGGAGCGGCCGCGCCGGGCGAGCTGATCCTGGGGCCCGCGCGCGCGGCTATGGCGTCGACGATCATCGGCGTGGAGGCGCGCGAGCCGCCGCCGGTGGTGCCGGCGGCGTTGGGTGCCGACGCGGGCGTCGTGGGCGCGGCGGCGCTGGCGCTGGCGCGAAGCTGACGTGGTGGCGCGCGGCCCTTGGCGAGGTCCGATCGGGGCGCCCCGGCGGGGTTGTGCGATACCCCTAGGGGGTATATAGTCGAGGCCGTGGGGACCAGAGAAGAGATCCGAGACCAGCCCCGGGTCGAGCTCGACCTGCAGGGCATGACGTGCGCCGCGTGCGCTGCTCGCATCGAGAAGGTCCTGAACCGCCAGCCCGGCGTCGAGCACGCCACCGTCAACTTCGCGGCCGAGCGCGCGGGCATCCTGCTCGCCGATCCCGCGGTCAAGCCCGAGGCCCTGATCGAGGCGGTCGAGCGCGCCGGCTACGGCGCCACTCCGCACGGCGGGACCCGCGACCAAGCCGCGCCCGAGAACGCGCTGCGGCGGCGGGTCGTGATCGCGGCGCTGCTCGCGGTGCCGGCGATCGTGCTGGGGATGGGCGTGGACGCGCGCTGGGCGATGGGCGCGGCGTGGGCATTGGTCACGCCGGTCCAGTTCTGGGCGGGCTGGCCGTTCCTGCGCAACGCGGTGCGCAACGCGCGCCGCCTCGACGCGAACATGGACACCCTGGTGGCCGTGGGAACGCTGTCGGCCTACGTGTACAGCTCGTGGGCGTTCCTGGCCGGACGCGAGGACGTGTACTTCGAGATCGCCGGCGCGGTGATCACTGCGATCCTGCTCGGCCGGTACCTCGAGGCGACCGCGCGCGGCCGGGCCAGCGCGGCGATCCGCGCGCTGCTCGAGCTTGGCGCGAAGGAAGCCCACGTCATCCGCGACGGCGTCGAGGTGACGATCCCCGCGGCCGACCTGGCGGTGGGGGACCGCTTCGTGGTCCGGCCGGGTGAGAAGATCCCGACCGACGGCCGGGTGGTGGACGGGTCGTCGGCCGTGGACGAGTCGATGGTCACCGGCGAGAGCGTGCCGCGCGAGAAGGCTCTCGGTGACGAGGTGATCGGCGCCACCATCAACGTGCACGGCATGCTGGTGGTCGAGGCGACGCGCGTGGGCACCGAGACCGCGCTCTCGCAGATCGTACGGTTGGTCGAGGAAGCGCAGGATTCGAAGGCGCCGATCCAGCGTCTCGCCGATCGGGTCGCCGGGATCTTCGTGCCGGTGGTGTTGCTGATCGCGATCGGCACGTTCGCCGGCTGGCTGCTGGCCGGCCGAGGGATCGGCGACGCGCTGATCCCGACGGTGGCGGTGCTGATCGTCGCCTGCCCGTGCGCGATGGGGCTCGCGACGCCGGTGGCGATCATGGTCGGTACGGCGCGCGGAGCGCAGCTCGGCGTGCTGATCCGTGGTGGTGAGGTGCTCGAACGGTCGCGCGCCATCGATACGGTGGTGCTCGACAAGACGGGAACGATCACCGAGGGCGCGATGCGCGTCGCCGAAGTGATGGTGGACACCTGGAATGACGGCAGCGTCACGCCCGAGCAGCTGCTCGCGCGCGCGGCCGCGGTCGAGGCGTCCAGCGAGCACCCGATCGCACGCGCCGTGGTCGCCGAGGCGCATCGTCGCGGCGTCGCGATCCCGCCGGCCACCGGGTTCGAAGCCTCGGGCGGGCTTGGCGCGCGCGCGATCGTGGACGGCGCCGAGGTCATCGTGGGCCGGCCCGCGCTACTGGGCGAGCGCGGCTTGATGTCGTGCGCGGAGCTGGATGAACGGCGCGAGCAGCTCGAAGCGCAAGGCATGACCGCCTTCGCCGTCGGGTGGGAGCGACGCGTCCGGGGACTGATCGCGGTGTCGGACACGATCAAGCCGGCCGCGGCCGCCGCGGTGCGCGCGCTACGCGGGCTCGGACATGACGTGATCCTGTTGACCGGCGACAACGAGGCGACGGCGCGCGCGGTGGCTGCCGAGGTTGGGATCGAGCGCGTCATCGCCGGTGTGCGTCCCGACCAGAAGGCCGAGGTGGTCACCAACCTGCAGCGCGAGGGTAAGCGCGTCGCGATGGTCGGCGACGGGATCAACGATGCGCCGGCGCTGGCGGCGGCAGACCTGGGGATCGCGATCGGCAGCGGCACCGACGTCGCCATCGAAGCGAGCGACATCACGCTCGTGGGCGACGACGTGCTCGGCGTGCCGACGGCCGTGCGGCTCGCGCGCCAGACGTTCCGCACGATCGTGCAGAACCTGTTCTGGGCGTTCGGGTACAACGTGGCGCTGATCCCGCTCGCGGCAGCGGGGAAGGTCAACCCGATCCTGGCCGGCCTCGCGATGGGCTTCTCCAGCGTCTCGGTGGTCGCCAACGCGTTACGCTTGAAGCGGTATCGAGGGATGACGGGCGAAGGATGATGAGCATGGGAAGCATGGAGATCCACGTCGACGGCATGACCTGTGACGGCTGCGAACGCAGCGTCGCCAACGCGATCGGACGGCTCGAGGGCGTCGAGCGGGTGACCGCAGACCACGTCTCGGGGAAGGTCGTGATCGACGGCGCGCGGCCGCCGTCCTCCGAGCAGCTCAAGACCGCGGTCGAGGACGCAGGTTACGAGGTCCGCGCCTGACCACGGTGCTCGGGTAGTATCGGCGCCGTGACCGAGAAGGATCTCCGCCGTCGTGTCGTGATCATGGGTGCCGCAGGGCGCGACTTCCACAATTTCAACGTCGCCTTTCGCGACGATCCCGACGTTGAGGTGGTCGCGTTCACCGCGACGCAGATCCCGTTCATCACCGACCGGACCTATCCGGTGTCCCTCGCCGGTGCGGCCTACCCCAAGGGGATACCCATCGTCGACGAACGCGAACTCGCCTACCTGATCGGCGAGGAGCGCGTCTCCGAGGTCGTGTTCGCCTACTCCGACGTGACCCACGAGCACGTGATGCACTGCGCGTCGACCGTGCTCGCGGCGGGAGCGGACTTCCGCCTGATGGGGCCGAAGTCGACCGCGCTCACCTCGGACAAGACGGTGGTAACCGTCTGCGCCGCGCGCACCGGGGCCGGGAAGTCCCAGACCACGCGTCGCGTCGTCAAAGCCTTGCGCGATTCGGGTCGCACCGTCGTGGTGGTGCGCCACCCGATGCCGTACGGGGACCTGGAGGCGCAGCGCGTGCAGCGGTTCGCGACCGCAGAGGACCTCGACCGTGAGAAGGTCACGATCGAGGAACGTGAGGAGTTCGAGCCGCACCTGGCGAACGGGACCGTCGTGTACTGCGGCGTCGATTACGCGGAGATCCTGCATCGCGCGGAGGGCGAAGCCGAAGTGATCGTCTGGGACGGAGGGAACAACGACCTGCCGTTCTTCCAATCCGACCTGCACATCGTCGTGGTCGATCCCCTGCGCGCCGGGCACGAGAAGCGCTACCACCCCGGCGAGGCCAACGTGCGGATGGCCGATGTCGTGGTGATAAACAAGATGGACAGCGCCTCCACCGAACAGGTCAAGTCCGTCGAGGCCTCGGTGCACGAGCTGAACCCGACCGCGACGATCGTGCGCGCGCGCTCACCGATCACCGTGACCGACGAAGCGCCGCTGGCGGGCAAGCGCGTGCTCGTGGTCGAGGACGGTCCCACGCTGACGCACGGGGAGATGGCCTACGGCGCGGGCGTGGTCGCCGCCAAGGAGGCCGGCGCCGCCGAGATCGTGGACCCGAGGCCTTACGCCGTCGGCACGATCCGCGATGTGTACGCGAGCTACCCCGACGTCGGAGCCCTGCTTCCGGCGATGGGCTACTCCGACCAGCAGGTCGCCGACCTCGCTGCGACCATCAACGCGACCCCAGCCGACGTGGTCGTGATCGCGACGCCGGTGGATCTCCGGCGTCTCGCGCGTTTCGACAAGCCGGCGGTGCGCGTCAGCTACGAGCTCGCCGAGGAAGGCTCGCCCACGATCGCCGCCGCGATCGCCGCGGTCTTGGAGTAGCGCGTGCGCGTAGTCGTCGCCCTCGGCGGCAACGCGATCCTGCGCCGCGGCGAACGAGGCACCATCGCCGAGCAGCGCGCCGCCATCCGCGACACGTGTGAGGATCTCGCGTCCCTGGTCGCGGCGGGGCACGAGCTGGTGGTCACGCACGGCAACGGGCCGCAAGTGGGGCGGCTGATGCTGCAGGACGAAGCGATGCCCGACCGGCTCCCACGGTATCCGCTGGATGTGCACGTGGCCGAGACGCAGGGTCAGCTTGGGTACCTCCTCATGCAGGAGCTGTCGGCGGCGCTGGGACGCGCGCGCGCGGAGCGTCCCGTCGTCGCGGTCGTGACCCAGGTCGAGGTCGATCCGGGCGACCCAGCGTTCGAGGCGCCGTCCAAGCCGGTCGGGCCGTTCCTGAGCAAGAAGGGAGCCGCCGAGTACCGCGCGCGCGGCCTCACCGTCGGCGAGGCGCCGGGGGGAGGGTGGCGGCGGGTCGTCGCCTCGCCGGGCCCGATCGCGATCGTCGAGGCGGCGGCGCTGCGCGCGCTGCTTGCCGGAGGTGTCGTGCCGATCGCCGCGGGGGGCGGCGGCATCCCGGTCGTGCGCGAGGGCAACGCGATGCGGGGCGTGCCGGCGGTGATCGACAAGGACCTGAGCGCCGCCGTCTTGACGCGCGCCGTCGAGGCCCAGGCGCTGCTGATCCTCACCGATGTCGAGGGCGTGATGCGCGGCTACGGGACCGACGAGGCGACGCTGATCCAGACCATGAGCGCCGTTGAGGCTGAGGCGGGCGTGGAGGCTGGGGAGTTCCCACGCGGGTCGATGGCCGAGAAGCTGCTCGCAGCCGTGGATGCGGTGCGCGCCGGCGCGCGCGCGGTGATCGCGGGGCACGCGAGCGCCGTCGACGCGTTGGCGGGGCGAGCAGGAACGACGATCCTCCCGTAGCGGATCATTCCGCGCGGTCGTCCGGTTGCGTCACGCCGGAGCGCATCGCGACCCCGCGGTCGAGCCGCGCGCGGGCGGCGTGGTGGACTCGGATGGCGGACCCGCGCGCTCGCCTCGCGGCTGTGGTGCTACGAAGCCAATGCGTCGGCGAGCTGACGCAGGAACAGCCCGACGTCGGTGACCATGCCCACCGACTGGATGCTTCCCCGGTCGAGCAGCTTCGTCACCGCCGCCGGATTGATGTCGACACACACGATCGGCACGCTCGCCGGCAGCATGTTGCCGGTCGCGATCGAGTGCAGCATGGTCGAGACCATCAGCGCCAGTCCCGTGCCGGGAACGTGCGCGCGCATCTCACGCTGCGCCGCCAGCATGTCGGTGATCACCCCCGGCATCGGGCCGTCGTCACGCACCGATCCGGCCAGCACGTACGGGACGCCGTGCGTCACGAGCGCGTGCATGATGCCGGTCGCGATGACGCGCTGCTCGACCGCGGCTTCGAAGGATCCCGCGCGGCGCACGGCGTTGATGGCCCGGATGTGGTGCTCGTGACCGTGCTCGGTGGGGACGCCCTCGGCGAGCGACACGCCCAGCGAGGTTCCGAAGATCGCGGCCTCCGCGTCATGCGTCGCGAGCGCGTTGCCGGCGAACACGACCTGCGCCCACCCGTCTCGCACCAGCGATTCGAACGCCGCGATCGTGCCGGTGTGCACGACCGCGGGCCCCAGGACCCACATGATCTTCTCGCCGCCCTCTCGCACCTCGCGCATCAGCTGCGCGATCCGATCGATCAGCAGGCCCTGCGGCTTCTCGCTGGAGACCTCGCTGCTCATGAAGGAGAAGATGCTCAAGCCGGCGCCGGTGCGAGGCTTGGACAGAGGCGTCACGCGGATCCCCCCGTGGCCGCAGACGATCGGGTCGCCGCTGCGGACCTCGCTCATCGGGATCGTGCGCGCGCGGCCGTCGGCGACGGTGATCCCGCAGTCCATCTCGGGGTTCTCAACGGGATGCCATTCACCTGCGACGCGCACCTCGGTCTGCAGGTTCGTGGTCGAGTAGAAGCCTTCGGGGAAGACGCCGTCTGCGTCGGCGGCGACCAGACGGACGTCGCCGGTCTCGGGCGGCGCCGCGCCCAGATCGGCCAGCGAGGCAAGCGCGCGGTCGAGCATCGCGGGCTCACCGCTGAGTTCGATGCGCGCGAAGGAAGGATCGTCGTGTGTGCGCCCCACCTCGAAGGTGGTGATGGTGTACTCCACGCCGGCGTCGACGATCTCGTCGAGGATGCGGGGGAGGATCAGCGAGTCGATCAGATGGCCGCGGACCTCAACGGTCTCGGTCGCCATCGCGATCCTCCGCTTCGTCCATCTCGATCACCATCGAGTCCATCTCGAGCGCGATCGCCTCGAGCTGGCGCGGCAACTCCTCGGCGACGACCCGGCGCGCGTCGTCGATACGCGCCGCATCCACCATCACCACACCGAGGTCCGTCGTCATGCCCCGCCCGTACTCGCTGAAGTACGGGTCGGTGCGGCGGATCTTGGTGAACGCCCTGATACCGGCCCCGGTGAGGATCTCGACGACCAGATCGGCCTGGTACTCGTCGTAGCGTTCGAGGTAGGCGCTGCGGAAGTCCGGATCCACGTCACTCCTTCATGCGCTGCTCGACGAACTCGTTGGTTCGCTCGACGATCAGGTCGCGGTCGTAGTCCAACGTCGCGACGTGGTAGGAGCGCTCGAGCCACAGGATCTCCTTGTCGGCCGAGGCGATCCGGTCGTGGATGAACGCCGCGTTGCCGGTCGGCACGACGTGATCCTGACGCGAGACCATGATCAGCGCCGGGCACCGGACCGAACCGAGGCGGGCGTGGATCTTGTCGAAGTACTCCAGCATCGACGCCGCGGCCTTCGTCGGGACCTTGTCGTAGGCGAGCTCGTGCTGACCCGGCTCGGCGATGTCGTCGGCGACGCCCTTGACGGTCAGCGGCAGGCGTCCCAGGATCGGCCGGAGCAGCTTGGCGCGCCAGTCGTCGCTGTAGACGATCGCGTTGACCGTGACGATTCCGTCGATGTCGTCGGCGAACCGCGCGGCGAGGTCGAAGGTCAGGCCGCCGCCCATCGACAGGCCGCAGACGAACACCTTGCGGCACCGCTCCCGCAGGCCGCGCATGCTCATCTCGGCCTCGGCGACCCAGTCCGCGGGCCTCGACTCCTGCAGGTCACTCACCGTGGTGCCGTGGCCGGGCAGCCGGGGCACGAGAACGGTCCTGCCGGCGCCTGCGATGCCCTCAGCCCAGTACCGCACGCTCTGCGGCGAGCCGGTGAAGCCGTGCAGGACCAGGACCCCCACGTCGTCCCCGTCGGCGCCCCACGGCTCTGCGCCCTTCATGACGGTTGGTTCGCTCATCGCCCCTCCCGGGTAGGTTGCGCGCAGGTTTCACATCGGGGACACGCCCGTGTTACGTAATCCCCGTACGCTAGCACCACCGGAGGAAGCGGTCGGAGTGGGAGATGGTTGTCCATGGTTCGCTGCACCGGGTACCCTGAGGGTGCCTTCCCCGACGATGCGATCACTGTGAAGGCCGCTCGTCCGTCCGAGAGCCCGGAGGCGCGGTGTTCTACTGGTTGATGAAGCACGTTTTCCTGGGTCCTCTGTTCAGGGTGGTGTTCCGCCCCACGGCCGAGGGCCTCGAGAACGTTCCCGTGGACGGCCCGGTGATCCTGTGCGCGAACCATCTGTCGTTCATCGACAGCTTGCTGCTCCCGCTGATGATCAAGCGCAAGGTCGTCTTCCTCGGCAAGAGCGACTACTTCGACAAGTGGTACGTGAGCTGGTTCTTCAAGGGAGCCGGCGTGATCCCGGTGCGCCGCGAAGGCGGTGCCGCCGGTGAAGCGTCGTTGAAAGCCGGGATCGAGCAGCTCGACGGCGGCATGGCGGTCGGCATCTATCCGGAGGGCACGCGCTCGCCCGACGGGCGGCTGTACCGCGGCAAGACGGGACCGGCGCGCATGGCATTGCGCGCGCGCTGCCCCATCGTGCCGGTCGCCGTGTTCGGTACCAACCGGGCGCTTCCGACCGGCGCGTACCTGCCGAAGCTCAGCCACCGGATCCATATCAAGTACGGGCGGCCGCTGGACTTCTCGCGCTACTACGGCAAGGACGACGACCGGTTCGTGCTCCGGTCCATGACCGATGAGCTGATGTACGAGCTGATGCTTATGACCGGTCAGGAGTACGTGGACGAGTACGCGTCGAAGTTCAAGGGCAACATCCCCAAGGACGCGGCGGGGGCAGCCGAACCGCCTGCCGCGGCGACCGGTTAGCCGCGCGCCCAGTCGCGCGCGCGCTCGACCGCTCTGAGCCACTCCGCGTGTAAAGCATCTGCCGTGGCGCGGTCACCTTCCGGCTCGAATGTTGCATCGGCGTGCCACGCATCGGCCATCTCGGCGGTGGAGGACCACACCCCCTCGGCCAGCCCGGCCAGGAACGCCGCTCCCAGCGCCGTCGTCTCGGCGACCGCGGACCGCCGCACCGTCACGCCGAGCTGATCGGCCTGGAACCGGCAGAGCAGATCCATCACGCTCGCGCCGCCGTCCACGCGGAGTTCGGCGACGGTGACACCAGCTTCTCGTTGCATCGCCTCGACGACGTCGCGGGTCTGGTAGGCCATCGCCTCGATGGCGGCGCGGGCGATGTGCGCGCGCGTGGTGCCTCGGGTGATCCCCACGATCGCGCCGCGCGCGTAGGGATCCCAGTACGGCGATCCCAGGCCGGTCATCGCCGGGACGAAGTAGACACCGCCGGTGTCCGGAACGCTCGCTGCCAGCGGTCCGGTCTCTGATGCTTGCGCGATGATCCCCAGGCCGTCTCGCAGCCATTGGATCGCGGCGCCGGTGATGAAGATCGCGCCCTCGAGCGCGTAGGTCACCGTGCCGCCCAGCCCCCAAGCGAGGGTCACCAGCAGCCCCTTCGGGGGCGCCGGCGCGGTTGCCCCGGTGTTCATCAGCACGAAGGAGCCGGTGCCGTAGGTGTTCTTGGTCATCCCAGGCTCGAAGCAGGCCTGACCGAACAGCGCGGCCTGCTGGTCGCCCGCGACCCCCGACACCGGGATCCGCGCGCCGAACAGCTCGGCGGTGCCGAACCGTCCGCTGCTCGGGCGGACCTCTGGCAGCACCGACCGCGGGATACCGAACAGGTCGAGCAGCTCGGGGTCCCAGTCCTGCTTGTAGATGTCGTAGAGCATCGTTCGGCCGGCGTTGGAGTAATCGGTCGCGTGCGTCGCGCCTCGCGTCAGTTTCGCGATCAGCCAGGTATCGATGGTCCCGAACGCGAGCCGTCCGTTCACGGCCGCCGCGCGCGCGCCCTCGACGTTGGCGAGCAGCCATTCGAGCTTGGTCGCGCTGAAGTACGCGTCGACCACCAGCCCGGTCTTCGATCGCACCATCGGTTCGTGGTCGCGGATCTCGTCGCAGCGAGCAGCGGTCCGCCGGTCCTGCCACACGATCGCGTGGTGCAACGGCTCGAGCGTCGACCGATCCCACAGCACGGTGGTCTCACGCTGATTCGTGATGCCGATCGCTGCGACGTCTCGCGCGGCGATCCCTGCGGCATCCAATGTTTCGCGAGCAGCTGCGACCGTCGCGTCCCAGATCTGCTCGGCGTCGTGCTCGACCCAGCCCGGCCGGGGGAAATGCTGCGGGAACTCGCGATAGCCGCGCGCGACCACGCGCGCGTCCTCCGAGATCACGAGGGCGGTGACCCCGCTCGTGCCCGCGTCGATCGAAAGCACTCTCGCCATGGCCTGCCAAGCCTAGCGGGAGACATGACGAAACCCGGCCTCATGAGCCGGGTCTCGCGTGAGTGGAAGGCGGTGGAACTAGATCGCTGGTGGCGGAACCGGGAGAAGTGTCCCGGGGTCAGGCGTCTGCGAGGGATCCGGGTTCGGAACCGTCGGGTCCTCGCTGGGCAGGATCTCGCTCGGGTCCGGGACTGTGGGGTCCCCGCTCGGAAGGATCTCGCTCGGGTCTGGGGCCGTCGGGTCCCCGCTGGGCAGGATCTCGTTCGGGTCCGGCTGCTCGCCCAGGTCCGGCGGCTCGGGCGCCGTCGGC
>DASWIP010000054.1:0-19469 GCA_036397635.1 Actinomycetota bacterium
ACGCTGGGTGTACCAGCAGTACGACTCGATCGTGGGTCACAACACCTTCGCCGGACCGGGCGGCGACGCCGCGGTGATCCGGATCGAGGGCACGCAGCGCGCGCTCGCGGTCTCGACCGACGGGAACGGTCGCTTCTGCCAGCTCGATCCGCGCCTGGGTGCGATGCACGCGGTCGCCGAGGCGGCTCGCAACGTCGCGAGCACGGGGGCGCGCCCTCTGGCGGTCACCAACTGCCTGAACCTCGGCAACCCCGAGCATCCCGAAGTGATGTGGCAGTTCGCCCAGGTCGTCGCCGGGATGGGCGAAGCCTGCCGGGTGCTCGAGACCCCGGTCACCGGGGGCAACGTGAGCTTCTACAACCAGACCGGCGACATCCAGATCCACCCCACGCCGGTCGTGGGCGTGGTCGGGATCCTCGAGGACGCCTCCCAGCGGCTGGGCATCGCCTGGCCGGCCGATCAGGCGCTGATCCTGCTGGGCGAGACCAAGCCGGAGCTCGGCGGTTCCGAGTGGGCGTTCGCCGCGCACGAGCACCTCGGCGGCACCCCACCGGCGCTCGACCTTGCGCGCGAGAAGACGCTGCTCGAGGTGATGGCGAGCCTGGCCGAGGCCGGCGCGATCACCAGCGCCCACGATGTCAGCGAGGGCGGGATCGCCGTGGCGCTCGCGGAGAGCGCCATCGCCGGCGCGACCGGCGCGCAGGTGACCCCCGACGCCGAGGGCATGGCGAGCCATTTCTGGCTGTTCTCCGAGAGCGCAGGCAGGATCCTGGTCACGTCCAAGCACCCAAAGACCGTGCTCGAGGTCGCTCGCCACGCCGGCCTGCCCGCGACAGAACTCGGTCGCACCGGAGGCAACCGCTTGACCGTCGACGCGATGATCGATCTCCCCCTCGAGCAGCTGCGCGCCGCCTACGAAGGCGGCCTTCCGAGCAGGATGGGCTGAGCTCCGCACGAAGAACGCGCCGTACCGCTGCTACAATGGGTCCGTGACCGAGGGCGACGGCCACCTGCCGGCACTCCCGCTTCTGATCGATGATTCACCGCGGGAGGAATGCGGGGTATTCGGGGTCTGGGCCCCCGGTGAGGACGTTGCAAACCTCATCTTCTTCGGCCTCTACGCGCTGCAGCACCGCGGACAGGAAGCTGCCGGCATGGCGGTCTCCGACGGCGGCCGCGTGGTCGTCTACAAGGACATCGGGCTGGTCGCCCAGGTCTTCACCGAGACCAATCTCGCTGCGCTGGACGGCCACATCGGCATCGGCCACACCCGCTACTCCACCACCGGGTCGAGCACCTGGGAGAACGCCCAGCCCACCTTCCGCTCGGTCCCCCACCGCAACGACTCGGTCGCACTCGGGCACAACGGCAACCTGACCAACACCCTCGAGCTGGCGACCCGCGTGGTCAAGGGCGGTAACGGCGGGCTGATGTCCACCACCGACTCGGACATCGTGACGGCGCTGCTCGCGCAGCACGAAGGGACGCTGCAGGAGGCGCTGCTCGATATCATGCCGACGCTGCGCGGCGCGTTCTCGTTCGTGATCATGGACGAGACGACCGTCTACGCCGCGCGCGACCCGGCCGGCGTCCGTCCCCTGTCGATCGGGCGGCTCGCCTCGGGTGGGTGGGTGGTCGCGTCGGAGACATGCGCGTTGGACATCGTGGGCGCGCAGTTCGTGCGCGACGTCGAGCCCGGCGAGGTCGTCGCGATCGACGGCGAAGGGTTGCGTTCGTGGATCTTCGCCAAGCCCGTGCCGAAGCTGTGCATCTTCGAGTACGTCTACCTGTCCCGGCCCGACTCGGTGCTGACGGGCAAGACCGTGCACCAGGTACGACGCGAGATGGGCAAGCTGCTCGCGCAAGAGTCGTCGGTCGATGCTGATCTGGTGATCGGTGTTCCCGACACGGGCCCGGTCGCCGCAGCCGGGTACGCCGAGGAATCGGGCATCCCGTACGGCGAAGGGTTGATCAAGAACCGCTACGTCGGCCGCACGTTCATCCAGCCGACCCAGACGCTGCGGCAGATGGGTATCCGGCTCAAGCTCAACCCCTTGCGTGAGGCGATCAAGGGCAAACGCCTGATCGTCGTGGACGACTCGATCGTGCGCGGCAACACGACCAGGCAGATCGTGAAGATGCTACGCGAGGCCGGCGCCACCGAGGTGCATCTGCGCATCACCTCGCCGCCGATCCGCTGGCCCTGCTACTACGGTATCGACATGGCCACGCGCGCCGAGCTGGTCGCGACCGATCTGTCGGTAGAAGAGATCTGCCAGTTCATCGGCGCCGACTCGCTGGCGTACCTGTCGCTGCCGGCGTTGGTGCGCTCGACCGGCCAGGATCAGGACTCGTTCTGCCGTGCATGCTTCGACGGCATCTATCCGATCGAGACCCCCGAGGACCCCGACCGGCCGAAGTTCATCCTCGAGCCGGCTCCCCCGCGCGCCGAAGCGTGAGCGCGCGCGGCGGCGGATACCGCGACGCCGGCGTCGACATCGGGGCGGGCGACAAGGCCGTCGAGATGATCCGCGCGCGAGCAGCGCACGCCACCCGCCCCGAGGTGCTCGGCGATATCGGCGGCTTCGCCGGCGCGTTCAGCGCGCGCTTCGACGGGATCGAGGATCCCGTGCTCGTCTCGGCGACCGACGGTGTCGGGACCAAGCTGATGATCGCGCAGACGCTCGATCGCCACGACACGGTAGGTCACGATCTGGTCGCGATGGTCGTGGACGACATCGTGTGCGAAGGCGCCGAGCCGCTGTTCCTGCTCGACTACATCGCGTGCGGTCGCGTCGTGCCCGAGCGCATCGCCGACATCGTCGGTGGCATCGCGGATGCGTGCAGGCTGGCGGGATGCGCGCTGCTCGGCGGAGAGACGGCGGAGCATCCCGGCGCGATGGACGCCGATGCGTACGACCTCGCCGCGTTCGGGGTCGGCGTCGTCGATCGTTCGAGCATGCTCGGCCCGGCGCGCGTGCGCCCGGGCGACGTCATCATCGGGCTCGCATCCAGCGGCCCGCATTCGAACGGTTACTCGTTGATCCGCAAGATCATCCTCGACCACGACCTCGACCTCTCGATGCCGTTCGACGGCAGCACCCTGGGCGAGCAGCTCCTCACCCCCACACGCATCCACGCGCCCGCCGTGCTGGCGGCTGCGCGCGCAGCCGAGGTGCATGCCGCAGCGCACATCACCGGCGGCGGCATCGCCGGCAACCTCATCCGCGCGTTGCCCCCCGGCTTGGGCGCGCGGCTGGACGGCCGCGCCTGGACCGAGCCCGCGATCTTCTCGTTCCTACAGGAAACGGGCGCGCTGGCCGAAGAGGAGATGGATCGGGTCTTCAACCGCGGACTCGGGATGGCGATACTGATAGCGCCGGGGGCCGTCGAGGACGTGATGGCGGCCGTCAGCGACTGCGGAGAGACGGCGACGATGATCGGCGACGTGCGAGAGGGAGAGGGCGTGGTGATCGAGCGATGATCACCGAGGACGAGCACGACTCCAGCGTCGGTTCAACCGACGGCATGGAGCGGCTGAGGGAGATCGAGCGGCAGCGCTCGCATCTCTGGACCACCGCTTTCGTGACGTTGGTGGCCGTGTCGTTGGTCGTCGTTGTGATGTCGTTCTGGGTGGATGTGTTCCCCGACACGCTCTCGGACGCGTTCGGCTTCCCGGGCGCGCGGTTCGCCTTCCTGATGCTCTCGGTTGCGTTCATGGCGTACGCGTTGCAGCGGGAGCGCGACTTCCGGATGTTGACGCGCGCGCTGGTCGAGCAGAACGCCCTTGCCGTGAAGCTCGCCGAGCAGGACCGGATCCGCGCCGATCTGATCGCGCGCGCGACCCATGAGCTGAAGACACCGCTCACGTCGGTGCTCGGCTACGCGACCATCTTGCGCAAACGCGAGACGACGCTGACGAGCGGCCAGCGCCTCGAGTTCATCGAGGTCATGGAGCGTCAGGGCAAACGGATCCTCGAGCTTATCGACGAGATGCTCCAGTCGGCGCGCGATCACGAGGCCTTGAAGCAGCTCGATCGCGTGCTGCTCGATCTCCCATCGATCGTGAAGCGCGTGACCGACGAGTTCGCCACCGGCCGCGAACGTGAGATCGAGGTGCACATCCCCGACTACGACCTCGGTCTGTACGGTGACCCCAACGCGCTCGAGCACATCCTCACCAACCTGCTGGACAACGCCTTGAAATACTCACCCCACGACTCGGTCGTCTCGGTGGGCATCAGTGAGGGTGATGGTTCGGTGCTCATCACCGTGTCCGACGAGGGGACCGGCATCGCACCGGAGGATCTCTCTCGTATCTTCGAGCGTTTCAGGCAGGGTGCGGCGCCGCGCGGGCATGCCAGCGTCGGGCTCGGCCTGTACATCGTCAAGAACCTGGTCGAGGCGCACGGCGGCACCGTGTGGGCCGACAGCGAGCTCGGGAAGGGAACGACCTTCACGGTCGCGCTCCCACGCCGGCGGCGCGGCTAGAGAACGCCGAACAGCCGCGCGGGCTTCTCGATCAGATCCGCGAGATAGCGAAGGAAGCGGCCCGCGTACGCACCGTCGATGATGCGGTGGTCGAACGACAAAGAGAGCGTCATCACGTCTCGCGGCACGATCTGATCATCCACGACCCAAGGCCGTCTCGCGATCACCCCGGGCGCCAGGATCGCGGCCTCGGGGTGATTGATGATCGGCGTGCCCGACGTCATCCCGAACGAGCCCACATTGGTGATCGTGATCGTCGAGCCGGTCAGCTCGGCCACGGTCGCCTTGCCGTCGCGCGCGGCGGTAGCCAAGCGCGCGATCTCGGACGCGATCTGGAAGACGTTGAGTTGATCGGCGTCTCGGATCACCGGAACGAGCAATCCGCGGTCGGTGTCGGTCGCGATGCCGATGTGGTAGCGATGCTTGATCACGATCTCCTTGGTGTCCTGATCCCACGAGGAGTTCACCAGCGGGTACGGGCGGATCGCGGCGATCAGCGCCTTCACCAGGATGGGAAGCGGCGAGATCTTGATCCCCTCCGCTTCAGGTGCGCTCTTCAGGTCGTTGCGCAGGCGCATCATCTCGGTCGCGTCGATGTCGAGCCATTCGGCGACGTGCGGGATCGAGAACGCCGACCGCACCATCTTCTCTGCGATGGAGCGCCGCGTCGCACGCAACGCGACTCGCTCCTCCTCCGGCCCCTCGGCCTCGCGGCGGACGATGCGCTGCGCCGGAGCGAGCTCGACGCCCGAGGGTGCGGACGCTTCCCCGCCTTCCGAAGCGGCGATGACGTCTTCGCGCGTGACCCGGCCGTCCTTGCCCGTGCCGGACAAGGCGTCGATGTCGACGCCCATCTCCTTGGCGAGCTTGCGGACCGGCGGCGTCGCCAGCGCCCTGACCGGCGTCGCGGGCTCCGGCTCCGGCTCAGCCTCAGCATTCTTCCCCTTACCGATGCGCCGGCGCCGCTTGCTGACGGTTCCCTCTTCCTCGGGGCCGTATCCGACGAGCACCTCTTTGCGTCCGGTCTTCGGGGCCTCGCCTGTGGTCTGGACCTCGATCAGCGGCTTGCCGACCTGGATGGTCTCGCCCACGTCGCCGTAGGTCTTGACCACCCGGCCGGCGAAGGGCGACGGGATCTCGACCAGCGCCTTCTCGGTCTCGACCTCGCAGATCGGCTGGTTCAGCTCGACCGTGTCGCCTTCCTTCACCAGCCACTGCACCAGCTCGGCCTCGGTGAGACCCTCACCCAGGTCCGGTAGCTTGAAGACGCGGTTCTCCTCGGCCATCCGGTGCCCCCCTAGTAGTTCAAGACCTTGTCCACCGCGTCGAGGACGCGGTCGATGTCCGGCAGATGAAGATCCTCGACCTTGGCCGGTGGATATGGGATGTCCCAGCCCCCGACGCGGATCACCGGCGCGTGCAGGGACAGGAAGTCGTCCTGCTGGATGCGCGCGGCGACCTCGGCTGCGAACGACCCGGTGACCGGCGCCTCGCTGATCACGACCGCTCGCCCGGTCTTCCGCACGCTCTCCATCACCGTCTCGTAGTCGAACGGGGACAGGCTGCGCAGGTCGATGACCTCGCAGGAGACCTCGTCCTCCGATGCGGCCTTCGCCGCGTCGAGTGCGACCCGCATCATCGGGCCGTACGAGATCAGGGTGACATCGGTCCCCTCACGGTCCACCCGCGCCTTGCCCAGTGGCAGGCCGTTTCCGACCGGGAGATCTACGTCCTCGCGGATCCAGTACCGGCGTTTGGGTTCGAAGAAGATCACCGGGTCGGGATCCTGGATCGCCTTGACCAGCAGCGAGAAAGCATCCGACGGTGTCGAAGGGGTCACGACCTTCAAGCCCGCGGTGTGCGTGAAGTACGCCTCGATCGATTCGGAGTGGTGCTCGACGGCCCCGATGCCGCCGCCGTAGGGGATCCTGACCACGACGGGGAGATTCAGCTTACCCATCGTTCTCGACCGATACTTCGCGAGGTGGCTGGTGATCTGTTCGAACGCCGGATAGGTGAAACCGTCGAACTGCATCTCGCAGACCGGCTTGTACCCGTAGATCGCGAGACCGATCGCCGTGCCGATGATGCCCGACTCGGCCAGCGGGGTATCGATCACGCGCTCCTCGCCGAACTCCGACTGGAGCTTGTCGGTGACGCGGAACACGCCGCCGGCGCGTCCCACGTCCTCGCCCATGACGAGCACTTTGTCATCGTTCTTCATCGAGTATCGCAGCGCCTCGTTGAGAGATTGAGCCATCGTGATCGTCGGCATCTACTCGCCCCCCTCGCGCAACTGCAGCTCGCGCTTGAACTCTTCGAGCTGTCGTTCCAGCGTCGGCGGGCGGGTTTCGTAGACGTGCTCGAACAGCAACATCGGGTCGAGCGGACCGGCCCCGACGATGGCCTTGCGCAGCGCGGTTTGCATCCGCTTGCCAGTCTCGAGCACCTCGTCGCGGAACTCCTGGGACAGCGCGCCCTCGTTCTCGAGGTGCTTCTCGAATCGCGTGATCGGGTCGAGGTCCTCCCACTCGGCGAGCTCCTCGTTCGTGCGGTAGCGGGTGGGGTCGTCGGCCGTCGAGTGTGGGCCGCGCCGGTACGTCACCGCTTCGATCAGGGTGGGGCCGTTACCCTCGCGCGCGCGCCGCAGCGCCTCGCGCGTCACGACGTACGACGCGATCACGTCGTTGCCGTCGACGCGCACGCCGGGGAACCCGTATCCGAGTGCCTTGACCGCGATCGTCGGCGCGGCGGTCTGCTTCTCGAGCGGAACCGAGATCGCGTACTGGTTGTTCTGGCAGAAGAACACGACCGGTGTCTTCCACACGCCGGCGAAGTTGCAGGCCTCGTGGAAGTCGCCCTCGGATGTCGCGCCGTCCCCGAAACACGTGATCGCGACCGTGTTCGAGCCGTCCAGCTTCGCGCCGGTGGCGAAGCCGACCGCATGCAGCGTTTGCGTCGCGATCGGCACCGCGTAGGGTGCGAAGCGATGCTCGCGGTAGTCGTACAGGCCGCCGTGCCAGGTTCCGCGGAACAGGTGCAGGATGTCCGACGGCGTGATGCCGCGATGCATGGCGAAGGCCAGCTCACGGTAGGACGGGAATACCCAGTCCTGCGGCTCGAGCGCGTACGCGGCTCCCGCCTGCGCCCCTTCCTGACCCAGTGATGGCGTGTAGACACCGAGTTCACCTTGGCGCTGAAGGTTGGTGGACTCCTGGTCGATCATGCGCGTGAGCACCATCAGGCGCCACAGCGCGCGCAGGTCTTCTTCCTTCAGGTCGATGTCGTACCCGTGGTCCGGCACCACGGTGCCGTCCGGGTTGAGGATCTGAACCTTCTCCTTCGAGACGTCGGCTGGATCCACGAAGCCCTTCATGGGTTCCTCCTCACCCGCCGGGATCGCCGGAGGGCGTCTGTTCTACTGTCTTCTCGCGGGATCACCGCGATGGGCAAGAATCGTCGCAGCCGTCCGTTCCGCCGGTCAATGACGGCTTCGTTACACCTGGTCACATGCGTAGGAAGACCTCGCCTTCCAGCAGGTCGAGCTGCTTGAGGCGCTTCTCCATCTCCTGGCGTCCTACCCCGAAGGTGGTTGCCAGCCCCTCGATGTCCACGTGGCGATGTTCGTCCGTGTGCGCCTTGAGCGCCCGTTTGATCCAGGGATCGGGGATCAGCAGCTCGGCTGCGAGAAGGTCGGCCTCGTACTCCAGCTCGTGGGTCTCCCACGACGCGCCTCGCACGTGAGGCTCGGCGCCGTGCAGGACATGGTGAGCGATCTCATGCGCGACCCGCCACCGCTGGCGTGCCGTCGCCGCGCGCTCCTGAACCTTGAATCGCGTTCGCCCGCGGGATGGGCGGTTGAGGCTCTGCCACACGTCGGCCGACAGGTGCCAGGGCCGCTCGTGGAAGATCCGCAGCGCGACGAGCACGCGCTCGAGATCGGTCGGCGGCTGGGTCTGTCCCGCGGTCCGCAGGATGGCGCGTGCCGTCTTCTTGTGATCCTTGTCTATCATGGGCGGTAAGCCTACCCGGGTCGCAGCCGGACGGTCACGTGCGCTCATCGGCGGACGGCGACGGGCACGAGCGTGCGCTTCGAGCGAGTCCCCTCGACGATGAACAGCGCGATGTCGTTCCTTCCTCGCGAGAACGCATCCGGTGGGATCATCGCCAGGAACGAGGTATGTCGTTGCTCGGCGACGTACGATCGCGTGACGGCATGGATCCGCCCTCCGAAGGCCACCGCGATCACCCGGCCGCCACCCAGGCCGCTGAGCTCGCCGGTCATAGCGACCGGCAGCGTGCGAGCATCGGGATCGACACGTTCGTAGTGCGCGATGTGGTCGATGCGCGCGGTAGCCGAGCCGGCGCGCTGCTCGAACATGCTCGCATCGTCGCCGAGCAAGTCGTGGTATCCGGACGGCGCGAGCGCGAACGGGTCGTTAGCCGGGAAGAGGCGCAGCTTCGCACGCAACGCACGATCACGTTCGCGGCCATCGACGCCGAACGTCACGCAGGTCAACGCTTGGCTGCACGCAGTGCTGGTCGTGCCCCCTCGAGACCGGTCGAGCAGCGACACGCCGTCCACCTTCCACGGCAGATCGATGTCGAGCAGCTCGGCCACCGTGGGCAGGATGTCGATGCTATGCACGCGATAGTCGATGACTCTCCCCGCCCGCTGGCCGGGCCGCTTGACGATCAGCGGCACCGCCGCGATCTCACCGATGGTGGTCTTCGTCACCGCGCGCACGCGCGCGGTGCCGGTCTCGAAGGTGATGCCGTGATCTGCTGTGACGATCACCAACGCGTCGTCGTACAAGCCGGCCGACTCCAGACGCTCAACGACCTGGCCGATGAAGCGGTCGGCGAACCCAACCTGCAGCAGGTGTTGCTGGTAGGCCTGCGCAACCAGCCACGGGTCGCTGCGCCATCCGCGGCCGTCCTTGGCAGGAGGGATGATCTCGCGGTAGCGCTGGCCTGTGGGCAGGAACGTCCACGGGCGATGAGGCACGAAGACGTGGACGAACAGCAACGGCGGGGCCTCGGTGGGTTCGATCGCGTCCAGGAACGCGCGCATCTGCGCGTCGCGATCCGCAACCAATTCGTCGTGAGAGAGTCTCTGCTCGTTGGCCGGGACATCCGGGCCGGGGTCGTCTGACGGGTCGGATGGCGCGGCCCCGAAGTCGCCGACGGTCTCGTCGATGGGCGGCAGAGCGCGCCGATACTCCTCCGGCAGGTACAGATGCCCCATCACGATCCGCAGATCGCGGAGAAGCGAGGACCAACGGTCGCCGAACGTTGCAGTCGAGCGTGGCAGCGCCGGCGTCGTGGCGCAGATGCGCGCGGGGCAGAGTTGTGTGACGGATTCGAACGCGCGGACGTCGTAGCCTTCGCCGAACAGCGTGAAGAGATTGTTCGGGTAGGTCTTCAGAGATGGTGGCCGCCACTTCTCCACAGGGCGCTCGCCTGTGAGCATGGCCGGGACGGCCCAGCTGGTGAAATCGTGGACGGTCACCGCGTTCGTGAACCGATCGGCGTCCTCGGCCAGGGCGGCGAACGCGGGATAGCGCCGGGAGTCGATCTGGCCGTCGGCATCGAGCAGGCTGACGACCGGAAACTCATCGAAGACCACGAACACGACCGGCGCCGGCGAGCCGATCGGTCCGGCGTCCGCCGTATCGGCCGACGCCACCGGGAACAGGATGCTGGAGGCCGCGGATCCGAACAGGAACAGGGTGGCGAACCCGATCGCTGCGGCAGCGCCGAAGCGCATGAAGATACGGATCCCGTGCCTCTTCCGATACCCGAGCGCGAGCAGCGCACCGCCGGCGATCGAGAGCGCAGGCATCAGCGCGCCGGGTGCACCGTCCACAGCCGCTGCGCGTCGCAGGATCGTGGAGAGGAATGCCCCGCCGATCAGTGCGAGCAGCGCGAGATGCAGATACTCGCCCACCGGCCTGGACAGACGCATCAGTCCCAACGTTAAGCAACCGAGCACCACCGGAAGGAGGATGCTGATCCCCAGCACGAGCAGCAGGAGATCGCTGCCGGGCGACCGCCGCACCAGGAAGAACTCAGCATTCTGATCGAGCAGCTCGTACAGCGGCTGCGCGACCGCGAACCCCGTGACTGCGATCAACGAGACCAGGACGTCGAGCGCCCGGACCCGGGCGGACGGCTCGGCCGGCCGGGCGGTGAGATCCGTCATCGCTTTGGCTTCAGGAGGAACATGGTGCGGTGGCCCGAGGGGAGCTGCACCTGCTGTTCGATCCGGAAGCGGTGCTGCAGTGTGGCTCGGATGCCGGCTCCGTCGTAACCGCGGTGTAGCTCGTGCTCGAGGCGGTTCAAGGTGAGGCGTTGCACCATGGGGTCGTCGCGATCGACGAACTCGAGCACGACGGCTGCGCCGAGGCCGGCGAGCCAATCCACGAACCGTGCCACCGGGATGCTTCGTCCGATCACCAGATGATGGATGACCGCGAGGCACAGGACCAGGTCCGGGCGGCCGCGCTGCTCGAGCGGCCGCCGTTCGCGGCCTTCCCATCCGAGGCCGGGTGAGGGATCGGCCAGGTCCACGACCAGCGGGAGGATGGTGGTGTCGCCGCTCGCGCGCAGCGAGCGATAGAGCCGATCCACGACCGGCTCGTCCACATCCATCGCGATCACCGTTTCAGCGCGGCGTGCCGCGATGCGCGAGAAGTGGCCGTCGTTGGCGCCGATGTCCCAGACCAGGCGGGGTGCCAGGCGTTCCAGCGCTTCCTCGACGAAGGCCGCCTTGGCGGGACGGTCGACCTCGACGTGCTCGCACGTCGAGGCATATCCGGTCCATGCGCTCGCGGGCTCCCAGCGCATCCGCGTGATCGTCCTGCGGAGGCCTTTGAGGTTGGCCTTGATCATCTCCTTGCGGAACCCGGCCGCTTTCAGCTCGCGGCGGACGCTGCGGTCGGTGGAGGCGAGCCGGCGCTCGGCGCGTGCCTGCATCGCGACGTGCAGCATCACGCCGGGGCGACGCAGGTCACGTCGCGAGAGCAGCGCGCGCATCTCGATCGGGGTGACGCCGTCGATCCTGCCCCGCAGCCACGGCCCGAACGGCACGTCCTTGTAGGCCCGCAGCATCAGCGGATACAGGAACTGTGTGCAGAACTGGCGGTAGCCGACCCACGGCTCACCGGCAGCCAGGCGCTGGAACGAGCCGAGGTCGATGAACGTTGGCCGCGCGCCGACGAACTGGAGGTTGTAGGGCGTCGCATCCTTCATCGTCATGTCCTCGTCGAGCGCGTCGTCGAGCAGCTGCAGCTGCAGCAGGGCAGCGTCGCGCATCATCGAGAACGTCCACTCGTACGGATAGGAGACGAACGGGACGCGCTCGTGCTCGAGTACGCCCATCCAGTCTCCCGGTGGTGGCTGGTCGCTCACCTCTTTGGTCGCGACGATGTCGCCGCGCGCGGTCGCCTCGGAGAACAGACGGGTCGCCGCCAGCACGCGGAAGTTCCCGAGCGCGCGTTCGTCCAGCGCCCGCAGAACGCGCTGATCGCGATAGAACACCATGGTCGACGGATCGCGGAACGAGCCCGGTTCTGTGGCTGATCCGTGGTCATCACGCATCGACGGCATGGCCATCCGGTCGCGGGGGCCGTTAGGCGTCGTCTTCGGATGGCGCGATGTGATCGACGGACGTCCGTCGGTCGGCCCGGCGCCCGCGGAACGCCGACGAGAGACGCCGTCGGAGCATGACGAAGAGCGTTGCGACGCCCGCCAGCCCCCCCGCGAGGATCTGGATGAATAAGCCGCCGGAGCCTGGGTCTAGGTAAGCGAGGATCCCCACGTTCCCCCCCCATCTGGCCTTCGCCTCCGCCGGGCGCGGGGCAGCGCAATGATATGCCAGGGAACGTTCGAAACCACAAGGGTCGCGCGGCGGCCGCGCGGTCGCGGGGCACGCGCTGCTCGGATCGCGCGGGGTCAGCCGCGCGCTGCTCGGATACGTTCCTCGGCCAGATGATCCGCCGCGTCGGCCGGTGTGATCCCTTGAGCGCCGGCGATCCGGAACACCTCGCGCAACGTGTCGGCGATCGCCTCCGCCTTGCGTCGCGCGCGCGCGGGGTCGTAGCCGTGCAGCTCGTCCTCGACGTTGATCAGGCCGCCGGCGTTGATGACGTAGTCGGGTGCGTACAAGATCCCCATCTCTGCCAGCGCGCGGCCGTGCTCGGGTGTGGCGAGCTGATTGTTCGCGGCTCCGGCGATGGCCCTGCACTTGAACCGGGCCAATGTCTCGTCGGTGACGACGGGGCCGAGCGCGCAGGGGGCGAAGACATCGCACGGGACCTCTGCAGCCTCGGCCGCGTCGACCAGGTCGGCCCCGATCTGGGACGCGAGCGCCTCGGCGACGTCGCGGCGGATGTCGGTGATCGTGACGTGTGCCCCTCCCTCTGCGAGCAGCCGCGCGAGCGCGCCGCCGACCTTCCCCACGCCGGATACGACGACGTGGCGCCCTGCCAGCGTCGCCTCGCCGAAGGCGATCTCGGCGACCGCGAGCATCCCGTGGTAGACGCCGTGCGCGGTGATGGGCGAAGGGTCGCCGGAGCCCTTGGACGTCCCGGTCACGAAGCGGGTGGTCTCCGCGATCACGTCCAGGTCCTCGACGGTCGTGCCGACGTCGGCGGTCGTGATGTAGGCACCGCCCATGCCCTCCACGACCCGGCCGTAGGCACGGAACCGGTCGGGAGTCTTGTCGGTCGCCGGGTCGCCGATGATGACGGCCTTGCCTCCGCCCAGCGCGAGTCCGGCGGCCGCCGCCTTGTAGGCCATGGCTTTCCCGAGCCGAAGGACATCGTCGAGCGCGTCGTCCTCGGAGCGGTATGCCCACATCCTGGTACCCCCGAGGGCGGGGCCGAGGGCCGTCGAGTAGATGGCGATGATCGTCCTCAGCCCTGAGGTGGGATCGTGTCCGTAGACGACCTGCTCGTACTCGGCGCCCAGGCGATCGAAGACTCCCACGGTGCTCAGCATGGTACCCCTTGCATGCGAGCCCATTGAGGGGGCCCTGTTCGACCTCGCCATTCGGGGGTAAAATGGGTGAGAAGCGGCGAATCGGAAGTGTCGCTGGTAACATCTGGATGTCCGGTACCCACAAGGCGCCGCCGCCGGGGTGGTCATTCGTGATCATTCCAGACACCCTCTCGTCGGCGAAGATAGCCGTTGACCTGGGCTGATGATCTCGTGGACAGGTGCTGAGATGGACTATCCGTGCCAGAGAGGAAGATTTCCTGTCATAAACGACGCGCGCCTTCGTTTATGGGGACGATGGGTCAAGTAAGGGACACACCTTGACGATACGGAGAAAGGCTCCAGATGGGCGTGACCCACTAGTCACGAACAGGACGGGGAAACCCTCCGAAAGGGCCATTGTCCCGAATGGGTGGAACGACCGACACTAGATGCGAAGTTTCGACACATCCCGCGGCCAACGGGTCGACCGGCAGTCGCGGATCGAAGGGAGGTAAGTGCATATGAAGCGGGACCAGTCGTCTGGTGAGACTCTTCTCACCCCCGCCGAAGTCGCGGCCCTGTTCCGGGTTGACCCGAAGACGGTCACTCGTTGGGCCAAGGCTGGGAAGCTCAGCTCGATCCGTACCCTCGGCGGCCACCGCCGCTACCGGGAGTCCGAGGTCATGAGCCTCCTGGAGGGCGTAGCCACCCGGAACGGCTAAGCAGTCCGGGTGTTGTTCCGGGTGGCTCACCGTCCTGAGACGGTGAGCCGCCTGCGTTTCCTCAAGAAGCCGCGCATCGAGGTCGAGTCCTTGGGGTAAGTGCCCTGCGAAAGGACCCCGGTCGATGATGCGACGAGAGGACTTCCTCTACGAACGGAGCGGCGTCAGCCGCCCGTGGCAGTTCGAAGACGCGCTGAGGCGAGAGTTCGCGCGCGCGCGGCGATACGGCTCGACCTTCTCGCTCGTGTTCGTCGCTCTCGATCACCCCGACCACCTTCGCGACCGTCTCGGTCCCCTCGAGATGGGGCACCTCGTGCGGCAGCTCGCCGAGTACGTTCGCCGGGTGACCCGCGTCACCGACCTGATCGGCCATCACAACGACGCGACATTCAGCGCGCTGTTGCCCGAAACCGAGTTGGAGCCCGCGACCCTCGTCGCGGAACGCCTGCGCGCGATGGTAGAGGCCGAGGCTCAGAGTGATGTCGGTGTGCGCTTCCCTATCTCGGTCAGCATCGGCGTTTCGACCTATCGCGACGACCCGACCTTCGGCTTCGAGCAGCTTCGATACGAAACCGAAGCCGCGCTTCGCGAAGCCCAGCGCGAGGGCGGCAACCGCACGCGCGCGGTGCGCGCGGCCTGAGGCTCTTCTCCCGGGCGCCGGCGGGTGCCGGCTCTGCTGCGGTGGCCAGGGACGGATTTGAACCGCCGACACCCGGTTCTTCAGTCGCGGGCGAGCTGTCCAAGGAAGTCCACGCTCACCCGTTCCAGCAGGGTCGTGGCTACACGCTAGTCCACTGTCATCCACTGTATTCGGCTGTCGTCTGCCCAGTCGGCTGTCAATCTGGCAGTCAGCAACCACTTTTGGAAAGCGTCTCGTTCCTGAATCTCTCCGCTTCGTCAGGCCAGAAAGCTAGTCCATCGTTGTGGATGCTCTGTCGCGCCTCTGCGAGCTTCGTTTCGTACATGCTTCGGGTGAACTTGATTGCGAGGCGCCGGTAGCGGGGCGTTAACTCCTTGGCCCTCTTGAGACTCGCGTCCTTGATGGCCAGCAGCTCTTGATCTGCCTGTTCGACGAGGAGCTTGGTCGTTTGGTTGACCGCGCTCATGAAACGCACCTTGAAGGAATCAACGTCGTTCGAGACCTCCTCCGGCAGCTCCGCAGGTAGACCAAGTATGTGGCTGGCGAGGGCGGCCTCGAGTCCGGTCCTGAGGTGCTGGCAGTCCGCTTCCTGCTTCTCGGCAGCAGCGAGGGCCCTTTGATGTCCCACGAGGGCCCACACCCCCACAGCACTGCCACCAACAACGAGCAGTCCCACGGAGACCAGGGCGATCGTCACCCACCGGGCCCCTCTCGCTGGAGGAGCGTCGCTCGGGGGACCGCTCCTTGGCAGCGTGAGTTCATCCACTTGTGTCGCCGATCGCGAGTCGGGGTCGTGTTGCCGCAGGTCAGTAGCGCACTGCGGGCACGAGATCCACGAGGGTCCAAGTGGCTTCGCACAGTTCGGACAGTAGTTCATGTATCCCCTCGCACAGAGAGCGGCCTACATCTCCCAATGCAACGAGGGAAGGGATGACTGAGGTTCGCGAAGCGAGTCGAACCCGTAAGGAACTAGCCGTCAGGCGAGAGGAGCTTGGTCAGGGATATCCCAGTTTGGGCGTCATGGCATAGACGCGCGCCCGGGTTCTCCTGGTCTTGGCGCGGCCTGCGGAACATATGGGAAGAATCTCGCCTTCGCCGCTTGTGCGGGCGGGTTTCAGAGGGTCGCCGAGAACCAAAGTAACCATCTACCAGCGGAAATGCCTGCTAGATGCGGTGGCCAGGGACGGATTTGAACCGCCGACACCCGGTTCTTCAGACCGGTGCTCTGCCAACTGAGCTACCTGGCCGCAGGGGGCACAGGATATCAAGCGGCGTGGTAGGGCATCGCAGCTTCGCTCAACCGGTATCGCCCACCAAGCCAGTTGGCCACGGTCTGATGCGAGACGCCCAGCTCCCGCGCGATATCGCGCAGGCTGGCGCCTTCCCGGTGGAGCTGCTCGGCCCGTTTCTGGAGCGCTCGGCGGCGGGCGGTGCGTTCGGCTTGACGGAGCTTGGCCTTGAGGCGGCGGATCTCGCGCTTGGTGGGCCGGGGTGGCCGCCCGGCCTTCCGAAGGAAGGCAGCCGAGCCGCGGCGCCCGTGATCATCGGCGCGCGCGTGACAGGAGCGACAGAGGGCTTCGAGCAGCTCGAGGGAGTTGTCCCCGGTGAAGCGGAACGGATCGTTGTGATGGACGTCGAGCGCGCGGCCGTTCTCCTCGGGCGTCCTGCCGCACCGCCGGCAGATCTTGTCGCGCGCGCGCACGAGCACGCGGATCTGCTTCCACCCGGGGCCGTACGCGAGCGCGCGACCCCCACGCCAGCGCCCGTTCCCTTGGCCGCTAAGGTGCGTGCTGTTGTAGTGACCCCGGTAACACTCTCGCGAGCAGTACTTGCGCTTGGAAGCATCCCGCCGTTCGACATACGCGGTTCCCCCGCACGCGTCGCAGACGATGGGTACGCGCTGGGTCCTGTAGAACGCGTCCGAGCACCTCTTCCCGCAGAACCGTCGGCGTCCTGCCGACAGCTCATCGCCACACCGATGGCAATGCATGCCGATGAGCGTAGAGGGGGGCAGTGACAAGAACACGCTCGACAGACTGGAGGACTTGAGTCCCGGGTACCATAGGACTTGCGGCCCAGACGGGACTTGAACCCGCGACCTTCACCTTGACAGGGTGACGAGCACTCCACACTGCTCTACTGGGCCAGCGAGGTGTAAGTGTACCGGAGCCCTCGGCAGACCACACCCTCGCTCTCAGATCGCGCGCGCGCGCCCCTTCCACCACGGTGCCCGGAGGTCCCGTTTCCGGACCTTGCCGTTGGGGTCGCGCGGGAGCTGCTCGACGATCTGGACCGACCGGGGGCACTTGTAGTGCGCGAGATGCTCGCGGCAGAAGGCGATCAGGTCGCCCGCGTCGGCGGGGGAACCGAGCTCGACGATCGCCAGGACGGACTCACCGAACTCCTCGTCGGGCACCCCGACCACGGCGACGTCGGCGACGGCCGGGTGCCGGTGCAGGGTCGCCTCGACCTCGGCCGGGTACACGTTCGCGCCGCCGGTGATGATCATGTCGATCTGCCGATCGGTCAGGAACAGGTAGCCGTCCTCATCCAGGTAGCCCATGTCTCCGACCGTGAACAGATCGCCCCGCCAGGCCGCGTCGGTCTTGTCCGGCGCGCCGGCGTAGACGAAGCGCTCCGCTCCCACGGGGCTCATGTAGATCAGGCCCACTTCCCCGGGCGGAAGCTCGCGTCCCATCTCGTCGAGGATCGCGATGCGGATCCCCTCGATCGGGCGGCCGACGCTTCCCGGCTTGCGCAGCCACTCTTCCGGCGAGATCAGCGTGCCCCGCCCCTCGGTCGAACCGTAGAACTCCCAGATCGTGCCCGGCGGGAACAACGCGAGCGCGGCGCGCTTGACCTCCGGCGGACAGGGCGCGCCGGCGTGCAGGATCCGCCTCACCGAGGACAGGTCGCGCGCGCGCTGCTCGTCTGGCAGCGCGAGGAGGCGGATGAAGTGGATGGGAACCATGAACGACCAGGTGACGCGCTCGCGCTCGATCAGATCGAGCACTTGCGCGGGATCGGATCGCGCCGGCAGCACGAGTGTCTGCCCGAGCAGCAACGAGTAGACGCCGTACGACAGCGGACCGGAGTGGTAGGCGGGTCCGACCATCAGATGAACCTGATCGGGGCCGCCGACGGCGAGGCGGTGACACGACGCGACGACCGAGTCGAGGTACTCGTCGGTTCGTCGCGGCGGGCGCTCGACGGCCTTCGGACGGCCGGTTGTGCCCGAGGTGTAGTAGCGCAGCAGCGTCGGCGCAGGATCGGGTGTGCCCGGCGGCGGGGTCGCCGGCGAGCCGGCGAGCCAGGCCTCGTAGTCGCCGAGGTGGATCGCCGGCAGGCCGGCGGTCGCTGCTCGATGCTCGTCCTCGGCGAGCAGCACGCGCGCGCCCGAGTCCGCGACGTAGTACTCGAACTCCTCGGGCGCGCAGCGCCACGAAACGGGCACGATCTCGGCCCCCAGCCGCGCGGCGCCGGTGAGGACCTCGAACGCCTCGGGACGGTTCCGTAGGGCGAGCGCGACGCGGTCGCCGGCGCCGACCCCACGACCGGCGAGCGCGTGCGCGACCATATTCGAGCGTGCATCCAGCTCGGCGTATGCGATCCGTCGATCCTCCGTGACGATCGCCGTCTTGGACGGGTTCGCGCGGGCGTGCGCGGCCACTCCGAGGACGTCCATGGGGCCAGACTGTACCCGGCCTGCTTGACCTGCTCGAAGCGTGCCGCCGAAGATGCGCGGGCCATGGCGTCCTGCATCTTCTGCGCGATCGAGCGTGGTGAGCTCGCGGCGCCGGTGGTGCTCGAGGACGACGTCGTGATGGCGTTCCTCGATCACCGGCCGGTGTTCAAAGGGCACACGCTGCTGATCCCGCGCGCGCACGTCGAGACGCTTGCCGACCTGCCCGACGAGCTGCTCGAGCCGCTGTTCGCCCGGACGCGGCTGCTGGCGCGCGCGATCGAGCACGCGCTGGGTGCGGACGGCACGTTCGTGGCGATCAACAACCGCGTCAGTCAGAGCGTGCCGCACGTGCATGTCCACGTGGTGCCGCGCCGCCGTAAGGACGGGCTGCGCGGCTTCTTCTGGCCACGAACGACGTACGCCTCGTCCGAGGAGGAGCGCGAGACCGCCGCGGCGATCGCGCTCGCGGTCGAGCAGGAACGTGCGAGCGCGGAGGGCGAGCCGAGATGACCGAGCGCCTGGTTGTCGTCGGCGGCGATGCGGCGGGGATGAGCGCGGCCTCCCAGGCGCGCCGGCGTCGTCCGCCCGAGCAGCTCGAGATCATCGCGTTCGAACGTGGGCGCTACACCTCGTACTCGGCGTGCGGGATCCCCTACTACATCGGCGGGGTGGTCGATGATGTCGCGCGACTGATCACGCGCTCGCCGGAAGCACACCGCGCGCGCGATATCGATGTGCGACTCGAGCACGAGGTGATCGGCATCGACTTGGATGCACGCACGGTGCGGGTGCGGCACGAGGAAACCGAGCACGACGAGCCGTTCGATCATCTGATGATCGGAACCGGTGCGACGCCGGTGCGGCCGCCGCTGGAAGGCATCGACGCCGACGGCATCTTCGGTGTGCAGACGCTGACCGACGGGATCGCGGTTCGCAGCTACGTCGACGA
>DASWIP010000055.1:0-11640 GCA_036397635.1 Actinomycetota bacterium
GCCGTTCAGGGCGCGATCTGCGCCCCGAGTGCAAGGCGCGAGGAGGGCGCATATTCAGGGAATATGCAACCGACGAGCAACGCAGCAATCGGGGATGCAGGCGCGTTCTGACGGTAAAAGGATTTCCCTAACGAGACACTAGGCTCCGTCGGCGATACGGATCAGGCCGCCGAGGGCCCCGACGTACGCGGTGCCGTCCGGGCCGATCGAGACCGGAGCGTAGTGGTTGTTGTACAGGTAGCCCGTGCCGGTGAGCTGCCGGTACACAGTTGCACCGGTGTGGAAGTCGATCGCGGTGAAGTACCACGCATCCACCCCGTCAGCGCGCGCGGGCTTGGCGTACACGTAGATCAGCCCGTTCGCGAGCGACATCTTGGGCACGTTCGTGGGCGCCACCTCGGAGCTGGTCCACGCGACGCTGCACGTTTCAGCTGCAACGTCGAAGTCCACGCGCGCGATCCCGGCCGCGGTCGTCGCGCCGTTCGCGGTCGAAAACGGGTTCTCGTATCCGTAGTTGTTCTCGACGATCAGCGAGTTGCCGGCGGCGATCAGCGAGTTCTCGGTCGCGCTCGCGCCGGGTTCGAAGACCGGCACGCTGCAAACCAGGCGCTCGTCCTCCGGCGCGGCGCCGCGACGATACACTTCGATGTTCATCGGATCAGCGTTGTCGGCGATCGCGACCAGATCGTCACCGAGCAGCGTCGGGCTGGTCCCCGAACCCTGCGACAACATGCCGGGCTTGAGCGCGGCGCCGCGGTCGTAGGTCTCGCGCCAGGTCACCTGCGGCGCGCCGTCCGCGTCGGCATCGAACCGATACAGGGCGGCGGCGGTGACGATGAACACGCCGCCGGTCTCGTCGACCGCGAATGAGTTGAAGACCCCCTCGCCCACGGTGGTGCTGGCCGTGACCCCAGAGGTCGGATCGATCGTCCCGACCACGCCGCCCTTGCTGACGAACCAGAGGAGCCCCGACCAGTCGGGCAGCACCGAGGCGATGCAATCCGGCGGCGCAACGTGCTGGTTCAGGTCGTAGATGTGCTCGAGCGTGAACAGAGGCTCGGGTCCGATCGACAGCACCCACACCTGGTTGGTGTTCGTGCTCACGATGCCGCGGTCCCGATGGTCGAGATAGAAGTAGCCGGCCGCGCAGAAGTCGGTCAGCGGCGTCGTACCGGGCCGCAGCATGCGTGGCGGCAGCATCATGAACGCCAGCGTCTCCAGCGACACCGGGTCGAGCATCCGCAGATGCGCGCCGTCCAGGCTGCCGCACAGCCCGACGATGCGGCCGTGGCCGTCGAAGGTGATCGAGGCGCACTCCTCGAGCCCCAACCACGTGGAGGACACCTGGAGGTCGTTGCCCAGCGGGCCAGACCAGTCGTACGCGTCGGTCATGTAAGCGTCGTGATGCATGTTGCTGCGACCGTTCGGCGCCATGAACGGATGCTCGGGCACCCCGAACGAGGCGACCGGGTTCGGCGTCGCCGGCGCGCCCTCGAACGGGTTCGGAACCGACTGCCCCGGCTGCGAGGGGATCGCGATCGCCGGGATGCCGGCGTGAACGTAGGCAGGGGCCAGCATCAACGCAACCGCAGCAGCGACGAGCAGCCCTGATGTCATCGTCGAGTGGCGCATGTCCGAACCTCCCCGCGCGCTGGTTCGACGTTGCGTGCGCCGGGACCTCCCTTACCGGAGCGGGTTCGAAGAGCGGGCGTCCATGCGTTGAAGGGACTGTGCGTTGAACGAGCTGTGCGCTCCCATGTGGTACCGTCGCGCTCGCGATGATCGCGCTCGAGACGCTGGTGCGGCGCTGGTTCGCTTTCGGGTTCGTCGCGGTTCTGCTCTGGGCGGCGTGGCCGGAAGGTGGCCCGAAGCGCGCGCTCCGCTTCCTCGCGATCGCCGCCCTCATCTCCTTCGCGGCTGAGTACGCGAGCACGCATACAGGGTTCCCCTACGGCCGCTACACCTACATCGCCGGGACGCACGGCGACGAGCTCTACCTGTCGAACGTTCCGCTGTTCGTGCCGCTCTCGTTCGGCGTGGTCGTCTGGGCCGGACGCGCGCTGGCGCTGGGAACGCGCGCGGCGCGCACGACGATCGGCCTGGCGGCGCTGGGCGCGCTGCTCGCGACGATGATCGACCTGGTGATCGATCCGATGACGCTGCGCGGCGAGACCTGGTTCCTCGGCGAGCTGTACCGCTTCGATCACGCCGGGATCTGGTTCGATGTGCCGTGGTCGAACTTCGGCGGCTGGCTGCTCGCGTCGTTCGCGATCATCGCGATCGACGACGCGCTCGGACGACCGCCGGTGACCCGCGAGGCGTTCGTTCGCGGACGCGCGCTCGCGCTCGGCATGTGTGTGTTCTTCGTCGCGCTCGCGCTGGTGACCGCACATCTGGCGATCGCGATCGGCGGCGCGACGGTCACGGTGCTGCTCGCCGCGATCGCGTTCTCGATGCCGCGCAGGCTCGAGCAGCGAACGGAGGTCACCCAACGATGATCGATCCGTTCACGCCCGAGGCGCTGGAGGATCCATATCCGCTGTACGAGCGGCTGCGCCGGCACGCCCCGGTGCACCAGCTCGACCGGACGGGCATCTGGCTGGTCTCGCGGCACGATGACCTGGTCGAGGCCGCGGGCAAGCCTGAGATCTTCTCGAGCCACATCTCCGCGATCGTCTACGCCGGCCAGGGCACCAACCCGACCGTCATCCCCGCCGATCCCGATGCGATCGGTGCGGTCGACGTGCTCGCGACCCAGGACCCTCCCTCGCACACACTGCAGCGACGCCTGGTAAGCCGCGCGCTGAACAACGCGGCGATCGCGGCGCTGGAACCCGGTATCCGCGCGTTCGTCGACGACGCGCTCGCGCCGGCACTGCGAGATGGACGGATCGGATGGATGAGCAGCGTCGCCAACCCTTTGCCGGTCACGGTGATCACCACGCTGCTCGGACTGCCTCCCGAGGACCGGCCGAAGGTGAAGGAGTGGGCGGACGCCGGCATCGACCTCCTCTCGGGCGTCGCGCCACCCGAAAGGCTGGCGGAAGCCTGGGCGCAGATGGTCGAGTTCCTCGCCTACCTGCGCGCGCGCCTTGCCGACCCGGCGTCGGACAGCGTGACCGCCGACATCGCCGCCGCGGTCGCGCGCGAGGACCTGAGCGAGCGCGAAGGCATGTCGGTGATGCTGCAATTGGTGGTCGCCGGCAGCGAATCCACTGCGAGCTTGATCGGAAGCGCCGCGCGCATCCTGGCGACGCAGCCCGACCTCCAACGGCGGATGCGCACCGAGCCCGAACGGCTGCCCGTGTTCCTCGAAGAGGCGCTGCGCGTCGAGTCGCCGTTCCGCGGACATTTCCGGGTCACGACGCAAGCCACGACGCTGGGCGGCATCGAGATCCCCGAGGGCGCGCGGGTCATGCTGCTATGGGCATCGGCGAATCACGACCCGTCCGCCTTCGCCCAACCGGCGAAGGTCGATCCCGACCGCGAGCAGCCCCGCGCGCACGTCGGCTTCGGCTCGGGGATCCATTTCTGCATCGGCGCGCCGCTCGCGCGCCTCGAGGCGCGGGTGGCGGTGGGCGCGCTGCTCGAACGGACGGCATGGTTCGAGCAGTCCGGCGAACCGCGTCACGTCCCCAGCGTGTTCGTCCGCCGGCTCGAGCAGCTCGACCTCTCCCTGAAAACCTAGCCCTCGACGCCCAGGCCGGGCAGGAATCGGGACGAAAGCGGCGAAACGGTAAGCTGTCGCCTGCCCGGCCGAACCAGGGAGGATCCTCATGAGGCGCACGCTCTCGATCGCCATCGCCGCATCGCTGCTCGTCACGCTTCCGGTCATCTCCCGAGCAGAGCCCGGCGTTCAGATCACCGTGTTGTCCAACCGCGCGGATCTGGTGACGGGCGGCGACGCGCTCGTCGAGATCGTGCTACCCGAAGGCGCCGACGCGGCCGATCTGGCGGTGGACGTCGACGGCGTCGATGTCACCGACGCGTTCGCCGATCGGGGCGGCCGCATCATCGGGTCGGTGGACGACCTCGCCGTCGGTGCGAACGAGCTGACCGCCCAGCTGCTGGACGGACCGGGCGCGACGCTCACCATCACCAACCACCCGATCGGTGGCCCCGTGTTCTCGGGGGCCCAGATCCAACCGTGGCTTTGCACCACTTCCTCGAACGGTTTGGGCGAGCCGCAGGACCTACAGTGCAATGCGCCGACGACGTACTCGTACCTCTACCGCTCCACCGCCGGGGCCGGACTGGTCTCCTACGACCCGGACAACCCGCCGTCGGACGTGGCCACTACTACCACCGACGAAGGCGCCGAGGTCCCCTTCATCGTCCGGCGCGAGCGCGGGACCGCGAACCGCGGCATCTACGACATCGCCGTGCTGTTCGATCCGGCACAGCCCTGGGAGCCTTGGGCGCCGCAGGCCGGCTGGAACGGGAAGATCTCGTACGTCTTCGGCGCGAGCTGCGGCACGATCCACTCGCAGTCGTCGCCGGCCGGCGTGCTCAACGAGTTCCAGCTCGGGCGCGGGTTCATGATCGTGAACTCCTCGATGAACAACCTCGGCAACAACTGCAACACCGTGGTGTCTGCCGAGTCGACGATGATGCTCAAAGAGCATGTGGCAGAGACCTATGGAGAGTTCCGCTACACGATCGGGTCGGGCTGCTCGGGCGGATCCATCGGCCAGCACATGGTGTCCAACGCCTACCCCGGCCTGGTGGATGGCATCCAGCCCAACTGCAGCTTCGACGACAACTGGTCGACCGGCCTGGAGGTAATTGACTGCCACCTGCTCGTCGCCTACTACGCGCGGTTCCCGCACCTGTGGGCAGCCGCACAGCAGCAAGCGTTCGTCAACGGACACATGTCGCCGAGCAGCTGTATCGCCTGGGAGGCGCTGTTCGCGCCGGTCGCCGATCCCAAGGGCGGATGCGGCCTGCCCGCCGAGCAGGAGTACAACCCGGAGACGAACCCCGACGGGTGCCGTGGATCGCTCGCCGACTACATGGTGTCGGTCGTCGGGCAACGGCCGCAGGACGGGTTCGCGAACCTGCCCTACGACAACATCGGCATGCAATATGGCCTGAATGCGCTCAACTCCGGGCTGATCGCGCCCGAGCAGTTCGTCCATCTGAACGAGAACGTCGGGGGCCTGGACATCGACTTCTTCCCGACGGCCGAGCGGCGCGAGGTCGACGGCGACTCGCTCCACACGCTCTATCAGAGCGGACAGATCAACGACGGGGCGCAACTGGATCAGGTGGC
Source organism: Actinomycetota bacterium (assembly GCA_036397635.1). GTDB lineage: Bacteria > Actinomycetota > AC-67 > AC-67 > AC-67 > DASWIP01. Next base: position 5,273 of record DASWIP010000055.1, read on the forward strand.
GATGATCGATCTGCGGGGCACGAGCAACAACGAGATCCACACCGACTTCCACACCTACTCGATGCGCGCGCGGTTGCTTCGCGCCAACGGCCACGCCGACAACCACGTGATCTGGTCCAGCCCCGTGCCGCTGGTCGGCGATCCCGCGTGGACGCAGCAGGCCTTCCTGCTGCTGGACCGCTGGCTGTCGGCCGTCGAGGCGGACACCAGCGACGCGCCACGCGAGGTCAAGATCGTGCGGAACAAACCGGCCGACGCGGTGGACGCGTGCTGGGTGGGCGGACGCAGGGTCACCGACATGAACGTGTGCCGGCCGCTGTTCCCCTACTACGGCGCGCCGCGGATCGCCGCGGGCGGGCCATCGACCCACGACATCGGGAAGTGCACGCTGAAGCCGCTCGAGCAGGGTGATTACACGGTCTCGTTCACCGAGGATCAGTGGGCGCGCCTGGAGGCGACGTTCCCCGACGGCGTGTGCGACTGGTCCAAGCCCGGCATCGATCAGGTGTCTTCGACCCCATGGATGACCTTCGCGGGTGGCCCCGGCGGCGAGCCGCTCGGCGACCCGCCTGTGTCACAACCGCTCGCGTAGAAGCAGGCAGATCAGGCGGCGCTGGGACTCGCCGTACCGCTCGCTGGGAACGCAAGGACGCACCTGCGAGGCGAACCGTGTCCGCTTCGTCCTTCGGCAGGCCTGAGGGCCGCCGTGTGCTCGTTGTAGGCTGTTCGCCGTTCACCCACGGGGGAGGGATCGCATCGTGCGACTTCAGCTGCTCGCGCGCTTCTGTTATCAACGGCGCCGGACGGTGGTGGCCGCGTGGATCGGCGGCTTCGTCCTGATCAACGTGCTCTCGGGGATGTTCGCCGCCGACGCCACGGACAACTTCGAGCTTCCCGGCACAGACTCCCAAGCCGCGTACGACACGCTCGACGCTCGGTTCCCGCGCGAGGCGGGCGACGGCGGCCGCTTCGTCTTCGTCGCACCGAGCGGTATCCGGGCCCCAGCCGTTCGCGCGCAGGTCGAAGAGGTTCTCGCGGGCGTAGCCTCGGTCCAGCGCGTGCTCGGCGTCCAGAGCCCCTACGACCCCGACGCGCAGAGTCAGATCTCGCGCGATGGGACGATCGCGTTCGCGCCGCTGTTCCTCGACATCCGCTCGAGCGATCTGCCCCGCGACCTCGCGGAGGAGCTGAAGTTGCTCGCGGACATCACCGACACCGAGCAGGTCACCGTCGAAGCCGGAGGGCCGGTGATCGAGCTGGCAGAGGAGGCCGAGCCGGGCGGAAGCGAGCTGATCGGTTTGAGCGCCGCGATCATCATCTTGCTGATCGCGTTCGGATCGCTGCTGGCCATGGGATTGCCGATCGTCACCGCGCTGTTCGGCATCGGCGTGGGGCTGGCGACGATCTCGCTGCTCGGACATCTGCTGGATGTCCCGTCGTTCGCACCGCAGATCGGCGCCATGATCGGCATCGGCGTCGGGATCGACTATGCGCTGTTCATCGTGACCCGCTACCGCACCGCGCTCGCGCACGGGAAGAGCCCTGAGGACGCGGTCGTGGAGGCGACCACGACTGCAGGGCGCGCGGTCATCTTCGCCGGCACCGTGGTCGTGCTCGCGCTGATGGGCATGCTGGTCATGAACTTCGTGCTCGTGCGCGGCCTGGCCGTGGCCGCCTCGAGCGTGGTCGCCTTCACGATGGTGGGATCGGTGACGCTGTTGCCGGCCCTGCTCGGATTCGCGGGATTGCGCATCGACCGGTTCAAGATTCCGCTGTTCCACGGTGCCGTGGACGCCGGATCCGTTCGCACCTCGATGTGGTTCCGCTGGAGCCGCGTGGTCCAGCGGCGTCCTTGGCCGGTGGCATTGATCGGCGCCGGCGCGTTGATCGTGCTCACGCTGCCGCTGTTCTCGATGCGCCTTGGGGTGTCCGACGCGGGGAACCGGCCCGAAGACAAGACCAGTCGCCGCGCCTACGACCTGCTCGCCGAAGGATTCGGCCCCGGATTCAACGGGCCGCTGATCATCGTCGCCGATCTGGCATCCAGCGGCCCCGCCCTGGTCGAGCAGCTCGCGCGCGAGGTCACCTCGACCGAGGGCGTCGCCTTCGTCACGCCGCCGCGCCTGAACGACGCCGGCGACACCGCCGTGCTGACCGTGTTCCCGAGCAGCGCACCGCAGGACCCCGAAACCGACGACCTGGTCTCACGCTTGCGCACCCAGACGCTGCCGTCGGTCGCAGGAAGCTCGGACGTCGAGATTCACGTCGGAGGCGTGACCGCAACCTTCGCCGACTTCAACGACAAGATCGGCGAGCGCCTGCCCTGGTTCATCGCCGTGGTGATCGCGCTCGCGTTCGTGCTGCTGACCGCGGTGTTCCGATCGCCGCTGGTCTCGCTGAAGGCGGCGATCCTGAACCTGCTGTCGATCAGCGCCGCGTACGGAGTGATCGTCGCTGTGTTCCAATGGGGCTGGGGCGCGAGCCTGATCGGCGTCGGCCAGCCTGGACCGATCGAGTCCTGGGTGCCCATGATGATGTTCGCCATCCTGTTCGGCTTGTCGATGGACTACGAGGTCTTCCTGATCTCGCGCATCCGCGAGGAGTACCTCAAGACCGGCGACAACGCGCTCGCGGTCGCCGACGGGCTCGCGTCCACCGCGCGCGTCATCACTGCGGCCGCCGCGATCATGATCTCGGTGTTCCTGTCGTTCGTGTTCGGCGCCGACCGCGTGCTCAAGCTCGTCGGGCTAGGCCTGGCGACCGCGATCTTCGTCGACGCGACCATCGTGCGGCTGGTGCTCGTCCCGTCGACGATGGAGCTGCTCGGCGATCGGAACTGGTGGCTGCCCCGCTGGCTCGAGCGTCTCCTGCCCCGCCTGCATGTGGACGGGGAGCCGGCGGCGGCCGAGGCATTGGAGCCCGCCGAGCAGGGATGAGTGGAGACCGGCCATGGGATACTTCGACAAAGGGTTGTTCGAGTTCCTGAGCGGGCTGAGCGAGCACAACGAGCGCGCGTGGTTCACCGCGAACAAGCAGCGCTACGAGCAGGACGTCAAGGAGCCCTTCCTCGACTTCATATCGGATGCCGGTCCGCGGTTGCACAAGATCAGTCGCAAACCTGGTGGCGAACCCGCGGCCGGTCGTGGGCTCGCTGTTCCGCATCTATCGCGACGGTCGCTTCTCGAATGAGAATACTTAGAACGCATACGCGCTGCCCAGCGGTTTCAGGAGCGCCGCCCGAACCGCCGTCCGGCCAGCACCCCCGCGACCGCCCCTGCCGCTCCGGCCAACAGCGCGACCCCGAGGCCCGACGCGGACGGAACGGAACAGCCCTCGGGGCCGTCCAAGAAACGATGACGACGACGATGCAGGATTTCTCCGAGTTCTATGCTGCTCGTGGAACTCGTCATCGAGATGCAGGATTAAGGGAGCGCGACACCCGCCTAGCGTTGAGTCGAGCGGCACCTGCGGGCAGATTGCTGCCACGATGAATACTCTTTCTTGATAGAGAAGTCGGCATCGACGGAGGTTTGGTTCGACCTCGTCGAGGCTGGCGACTCAGCTTAGGCGGGATGGAGGTCATGGTGATGAGAGCAGGACGATATGCCTTTCGAACGACACCGCCTCGTACGGCGAGCGTATTCTCGGTTCTTGTGATCAGCCTTCTGGCTTCTTGCTCCACTCTGTCCGGCGGCGCGGAAGGAATCCAGGTGCCCCCCTCGGATTCGCTTGTGGACGTTGTGCGGAGTGCTGACGCAGTCGCCGAGTTCCAGGTGACTTCAATCCAAAGCCCCCACTGGAACTCGAGGGACGGCGGCGAATGGGAGGGTCACAATAGCGAAGCAGACGTTCCCTCCGGGGCACATTACACGACTCCGAAGCAAGTCACGAGAATTCACGCGACTGTAGTGAGTACGCTCCTTGGTGACCCTGTGCCCAGCGAGCTTGAAATTGTCGTTTTTGGTGACGCGACGAAGAGATGGGAAGGGGAAGACCCTCCTCCAAGCGATTATTCATCGTCGGGTGGTTTCGTGGTCGGCGACGTGTTCATTGCCGCCTTGAGGGTTCAGGAATTCTGGTATGAGGATCGTGTCGAGAAGGCATGGAGTACCGCGCGCGGCTGGGAAGGTAACTGGCGAGTCGCCGGGGATCAGGCAGTCGGAAGCTATACACGACTGTCTGTGTCTGTCGAGGAACTGCGCGCCGTCCTCAGCGTTGCCTGGAACTCGCGTTGACCCGTGGGCTAGTCGCAGCCTTCAGCCGCTTTCCGGAACTGCTAACGTGCGCTCCTCGACGGCGCTTGTGCGATATCCGCGCAGGGCTTCGCTCCGAAGGCGCATCAGTTCCGCAGGTTCTCTCCGATGATCACGAACGCCGTCGCGCCGGGCATCTTCAAAGCGGGCCAATCGGTTAGCCCGTCGGCTAACACCGCGTGCGCTGCGCGGTACCCGCGGTCGTCCGCGATCTCCTCGGCACGAAGCTCGACCAGCGTCTCCCAGTGCTCCAGGTCCCACGATGTAGGCCGTGCCCTCGCGACCGTCGCGCGGTCGTGGGAGCAGGTCACGCCGTCCCAGTCGTCCCCCGCCATCAGCCCGCCCATCCGCGCGATGACGGCCGTAGCGAGGCTGTCTCGGAACACGGCGCCGTCGATCCAGGAGAGGGCGCGTTCACCTTCCAGCCCGGGCGGTAACGTCAGCGGCGCAGACTCGCCCGGCACGACCCAGCCAGTGGAACGGGTGCGCGGCCGGTTGGTATCAATCTCCTTGACGGGGCGCCCGTACCAGTGATGACCGACCGCGTGACGTGCTTCATGGTCGCAGACTTGGTAACGGTCGGCGAGAGAACCGACTGCGGCTAGTTCCCGCACACGCACCGCGCGCGCAGTGCGGCGATCTCTGCTTCAAGCTCCTCGATCCGACTGGCGAAGTCGTCGGCCGTGGGCTTTGTCGTGAGACTCAGCTCTGCGGTGCCGACCGCCGCGCCGTCGCGGCTCAGCACGCCGCCGATCGGGATACGGACGTGGTCCGGCGTCATACCCGTACCCCGCCCTCATAAAGGACAGCGCCGGGCTCGCCTGCCTGCTGCGCCAACCGGGAGAGCGTGGCCTCCTCGGCTTCGCGCTCCTCCTCGATCCTGGCCCACTTCGCTGTCAGCGCTTCACGCTCGCGGGCTGCGCGCTCCTTCTCGCGGTCGTACCTGTCGCCGCCGATGATGGTCATCCCCGGGCCGATGATGACCCGCTCACGCCCGCCTTCAACTTCCGCGGTAGCGACGGCCTGCGCGACCGCGGCACGCTTAGCGCGCGCACGGCGTTCGTCATCAGCGCGGAGGCGCTGCTCGACCTCAGACCAAGAGTCAGGGTCTGCGGCCTTCAGCCGCGCCGCGAGGTCGGTCGGCGATTCACACCGGGGGAGTGGCGCGACGTCGCCGACCGCTGTACGCAGCGCAGCAGAAAGGGACGCGCGCACGGGGGCCGCAGGAGAAGGCACACCCCCGGCGCGCGAGTCTGTTGTGCAAGTGCATGCGGACTTACCCACGCACGCAAGGCCGACGCAGGTAACAGCGGATCGATCAGGTGTCCTCGACCCCATGGATGACCTTCGCGGGTGGCCCCGGCGGCGAGCCGCTCGGCGACCCGCCTGTGTCACAACCGCTCGCCTAGAAGCAGGCAGATCAGGCGGCGATGGGATCCGATGAGCTCATCGGGCGCTCGCGAGGGTGCCGAGAAAGCTCGCGAGGGTGCCGAGAAAGGTAGCCTCGCAGGGACATGGCTTCCGGCGAGGTCGAAACCATAGACACGAAGGATCGCGCTGCCTGGCGGCGATGGCTGGAGCGCAACCACCGCAAGGCCTCCGCTGTCTGGCTGATCCGACCCAAGAAGGGCAGCGCCCGCACGAGCGTGAGCTACGACGAGTCCGTGGAGGAAGCCCTCTGCTTCGGGTGGATCGACGCCAAGACCCGCTCGGTGGACGACGAGCACTACTTGCACCTGTTCACCCCGCGGCGCCCCCGGAGCGAGTGGTCCGCATCGAACAAGAAGCGGGTAGCGGCCCTCACGCGCGCCGGGCTGATCACGCCGGCCGGGCTCGCCGCGATCGAGACTGCGAAACGGAACGGCTCGTGGAACGCGCTCGACGGGGTCGAGGCTCTGACGATGCCGGAGGATCTCGCCGCATCGCTCGCTGGGAACGCGCGCGCGAAACGCCACTTCGACGCGTTCAGCCCCAGCACGCGGAAAGGCTTCCTCGCCTGGATCGCCAAGGCGAAGCGACCCGAGACGCGCGCCAAGCGGGTCGCCGCCACGGTGCGACTCAGTGCCCGCAACATCAAGATCCAAGACGCAACGCCGGAGGACCGACGGGGCTGAC
>DASWIP010000056.1:0-28299 GCA_036397635.1 Actinomycetota bacterium
CCGCGGTCGGCTCGACGGGGTGGTCCACCGGACCGCACCTGCACTTCGAGGTGCGCGTCAACGGCGAGCCGCAGAACCCGATGAACTGGCTGTAGCGCGAAGCGCCGATCCCGCGGCAGCGCCAAGCGCTAGGCTTCGATCGTGGCCGGCTGGACCCGCGAGAACCTCCGTCACCTCGGAACCATGTTCAAGCAGGGTGCCAACCCGGCGGCCGCCGTGTACGAGAGCCTCGGGACCGACCTGTTCCTCGCGGCGGGGCCAGGCTGGCTCAACGTCGGGTATTGGCGAAGCGATGGCGACCCGGCCGAGGCCGCCGATGCCCCCCGCGAGTTGGTCCGGCACCTCGCGGACGTGCTGCCGCGGCGGGGCACGATCATCGACGTCGGCAACGGGCTTGGAGCGCAGGATCCGGTCATCGCCGACGTCGCCCTGCCGTCGCGTCTGATCGCGATCAACATCACCGAGATGCAGTTGCGCGCCGGTGCCGACCGGCTCGCGCTCGCTCGCGCGCGGCCGGTGTGCGCCGACGCGACCCGCCTCCCGCTGGCCTCGGGCTGCGCGGATGGCCTCATCAGCGTCGAGGCTGCGTTCCATTTCCCGTCGCGCGCGCTCTTCTACGCCGAGGCGCGACGCGTGCTCCGTCGTGGCGGCATCGTCTCGATCGGTGACGTGGCCGTGCAGCGCTGGCCGCGAGGCATCAAGGAGCTCGCGGCCGGGGCGGCGAACGTCCGTTTCTGGGGCCTGAAGCGTGCGAGCGCGCAGAGCGCTGATGAGATGCTGCGGCTGCTGAAGCGCGCCGGCTTCGAGGACATCGAGGTTCAGCGATGCGGCGAGCGCACAATCGATCCTATGGTGGCGTTCTGCTCCGAGCAGCTCGCGCGCGGCGTGAACGCGCCGCGCCTGCAGTCCTGGGGCGCTGCTCGGATGCTCGACACCTGGCGGATCCTGCGTCGATCAGGGGTTATCGACTACGTGTTGATCCGCGCGACCGCAGCGTGATACCGCGCTAGCATCTGCGGGCCATGGCCAAGCAGAAGGCTGCCGACTCGAACGATCGTGTGATCGCGCAGAACCGGCGCGCGCGTCACGACTTCGACATCGAGCAGACCTACGAGGCGGGGATCGCGCTGCTCGGCAGCGAGGTCAAGACGTTGCGCGCCGGCAAGGCGAACCTGGGGGACGCCTACGCGCTGGTCCGCAACGGCGAGGTGTTCGTGTACGGCCTGCACATCCCCGAGTACCAGCAGTCCTCGTACCAGAACCATGAGCCGACCCGCCCGCGCAAGCTGCTGCTGCATGGAGACGAGATCCACAAGATGCAACTCAAGACCGAGCAGCAGGGGTACACGCTCGTGCCCCTACGGCTGTACTTCAAGGGCAACAGGGTCAAGCTGCAGGTCGCGGTGGCGCGGGGTCGCAAGCGTCACGACAAGCGCCAGGCGATTGCAGAGCGAGAGGCGAAGCGTGAGATACAGCGTCGGGCTGGGACCCGGCGAGGCTAGCGGACGCGTGCTCGACGCCAGACGTGCCGGAGCACGAACGCGCCGACGCCGACCGCGATGACGGACATGACCATGAAGAATGGGTAGGCGTTCTGCGGAGCCGCCAGCTTTCCCAGCGCGATCTTCACGAGGATCACGGCGGCGGGTCCCACCAGAAGCGCCACGAGGGGGATCGTGATCGCGAGCTTCGCCGCCGGACCGAAACTCAGTGGCCCCTCGCGCCAGTGTGAATACTCTGGCGCCGGTGAAGGGTCGACCAGGTGCGGCGGGGGCTCGTAGCGGTAGTTCCGCCGGCCGTCGAACGTGCGGATGAGCTCCTGGGTCAGCTCGCCTTCGTTCTCGTGGAACGACCGGCGGTGGCACAGTGAGCACCATGTCGCGCCCGCGGCCAACCGTGCGCCGCATGACCGGCACGCGCGGGTCTGCTCCTCTTCCTCCACGTTGTCTGTATCGGAAGCCGGGGGGCGGCAGCGGAGCAAGGCGCGCCAAGATGATCCTGATAGCCCAAGAGGCCTATGTGTCAGGCCGGCCGGGCGATGCACTCGATGAACGAACCCTTACCGCGTTTGCGACCGAGCCACTCGAGTGCCCGAACCATGGGCGCCGCCGGCCCCGCGCCCTTCCACGAGACGACCGGGTAGTGCTCCGGATCGCCGTTCCCCGTGATGATCATCGACTCGACGCGGAACCCGGCACGCTCGAGCGCGAAGGCTAAACTCTGCCGATCGAAGGCGTAGAGGTGCGACGGGGGCGCGAGGCTGCACGAGAACTTGTCCTTTCCGTACCGGCCGCGCAGGCGGTGGTAGAGGTTGTAGGCCCGGTGGATGAGCGCCCGCGAGTTCGGCAGCGCGAGCACGAGCACGCCCGAAGGGATCAGCACGCGGCGCGCTTCTCGCAGGAAACCGAGCGGATCGGGCACATGCTCGAGCACGTGAGACAGGACCACTGCGTGGAACAAGCCCTGGGGGAAGGCGGCTTGCTGCAACGTCCCGTGGAAGACCTCGACGGAGTGGGTCTGCTGGGCGAACTCCGCGGCGCGTAGGCTCACCTCGACGCCCTGGACTTGCCAGCCGCGCGCCTTAGCGGCCGCGAGATGGAAGCCGGTACCCGTCCCGACGTCGAGCAGCCGCCCGCGGGTCCCCAACACGGCCTCGATCCGCTCGACGCGTTTGGTTGCGCTCTCCAGCGTTGTGCTTTCGAATGCGTCCCCGTCGGCGCTGCGCTCACCGCTGTAGAAGGTGGCCGAGTAGTGCGCGCCCGCGTCGGGCAAAACGTCGCCCTCGGGCATCGGGGAGACGAAGAACACGCTGCATCCCAAACAAGCATGGAAATCCCACACGCCCTGGCGCGCCATCGATCGCGTCTCGCTCGAGTCGCAGAGGGGACAGCGCATGCGGCTCAGGGTAGCGGGCGGTTGGACCGACCGGCGATACCGGCGTCGGCGCCGGGCTTCCCGAGAACAACTCCCCTCCCTCCGCTTCGCATCAGCATGGATCCCGTTCGCCCCGGCTCGGAACGCCCGCGATCTCTCCACCGGTGTCCGAGCAGCCTGGTAGACTTCTCTCCGATTGAGAACTACATAGGGGGTGCATGGATTCGACTTCGGTCGATCGATGCGGAAGAAGCGGGCCGAGGATCCCGGATGCCTCGTTAAAAAGCCGGAACCATCTATAAGTGCCGACTCTCAAGTCGCACTCGCTGCCTAGAAACCGGTAGCCGTCGCCCGAGGACCGCCCGTGGCCTCGCAAGCGGCGTCATTGAGCGGGCTCTACCCTCCGCGAGCGTCCAGGTAGCGGAGGGGACATCTCACTGGACTGGGTGAAGCCGAGCGCGCCGGTGCGCGCGGTGGAGCCGAGATCCAAATCGCCGGCTGCGCCCGGAGATGCTTCCGTGACGAGTCCGAAGGACGGGGGTTCGATTCCCCCCACCTCCACCCAGTCGAACCTCGACGCGAACCTCGACGCGACCGGGAGCTTCGACACCACCAAGCCCGAAACGTCGAGACATCGCTTGGGCCGTTTGACGGTCGCGCCTTGCCGAGCCGATGCTCCTTCCGTGGACAAGCCTCGGTACGCCTACGTCCAGAACGCATCCGGGCTCAACGTCTCGTACCTGACATTGGGGCGAGGAAGCCAAGACATCGTCTGGATGCCGAACTTCACCGGGCGGATGGACGCCGCGTGGCTCAACCCGATCCTGCAGCGGTTCCTTCGCCGGCTCGCATCGATAGGCAGGCTCCTGTCCTTCGATACGTCCGGCACCGGCGGCTCGGATCCGATCCCGCCCGACCAGCTGCCCACGATGGAACAGTGGATGGACGACATCCGTGCGGTGATGGACGCCGAGGGCAGTGAGCGTGCCACACTTTTCGCAATGGACTCGGCCGGCGCGCTCGCGATGGTGTTCGCCGCGACACACCCGGACCGTGTTCAGAGATTGGTGCTTGCCAACAGCTACGCACGCCTCGCAAGCGACCACGACTATCCATTGGGCTTCCCGCTCGAAGCGCAGAGAGCGGGTGTCGAGTGGTGGCTCAAGCGCTGGGGGACAGGTACGCAGCTCGAGCTGACGGCTCCGAGCATCGCCGGCGACGAGAGCTACCGGGACTGGATGGGTTTCGTCGAGCGGTCCTCGGCGCCGAGGCGCATGTGGCGAGCGATCTTCGAGATGATCGGGTCGATCGACGTTCGGCACGTGCTTCCGGCGATCCGTGTGCCGACCCTGGTGATCCACCGTGCGGGCGATCGCTGGATCCCGGCTGCCCTCGGCAGGTTCGTCGCCGACAGCATCGCCGGCGCTCGATTTGTTGAGGTTCCAGGCGAAGACCACTACCCATGGCTCGGGGATACCGAGCCCATCTTTGCCGAGGTGCGCCCGTTCGTCACCGGACCGAACGTCCTCGCCTTTGACGAAGATCGGGCGCTCGCGACGTTGCTGTTCACCGACATCGTTGGCTCCACCGCGCGCGCGGCCGAGATAGGGGACGCGCGGTGGCGCGACCTCCTGGACAGGCACGATGACGGTGTCCGGATAGCACTCGATCGATTCCGTGGTCGCGAGATCAAGACGACCGGGGACGGGTTTCTTGCAAGCTTCGATGGGCCGGCACGGGCCGTCCGTTGCGCCCTTGCGATCGCTGCCTTCGCGCGCGATCTGGGGATCGAGGTGCGCGCTGGCCTTCACACCGGCGAGGTGGAGTTGCGAGGCGATGACATCGCGGGATTGTCGGTTGCGTTGGCTTCTCGGGTCGCCGCCCTCGCCGGTCCCGGCCAGGTCCTAACGTCTCAGACGGTCAAGGACCTAACGATCGGCTCGGGCTTGGGGTTCGACGATCGTGGCATGCACACGTTGAAGGGCGTACCTGGGGAGTGGCGCGTGTTCGAAGCCTCCTCGAGCGGCACCCGATAAACCTCTGCGTCAGCACCGATGGTCGAGGTTCAGATAGTGACCCCTACACTCCAAGAGCGCTCGACTGTGGTCGAGTTCTGTTGGAGGTGTTCACCCCTCGTATCGAGCTAGTATCTCTTTGGCCCATCTCACCGCGTCTGAAGCACGGATGCCGTTGGGATGAGGTTTCACCCACAACTCGAGGTTCTCGCGACGGTTGTCATCTTTGATTCCGTTGCGATGGTGGATGTTCTCACCCGGCCGGAGATAGCGGCCCAGCACCTCCTCGATCACGAGGATGTGCTCGAACACGTATCCCTGCCTCCCCGCACGCGGATGTGCTTTGGCCTTCACCATCACGTATCCGGCTTTGTGGCGGATACGACCGCCACGCCAATTGCCGTTCGAGGTTCCACTATGCTCGCGACAAGTCCAGCAGGTCGCCGACTTGATCTGCTTCGGTGCGCCGCATCCACATCGGTCTCGCTAACGGCATGCAGGACAGAGGAGGTGCCGGCTCGAAGGCTGGAACAAGCGGGCACAGTAGCTGCAGGTCCGCGCCTTCATGAGGTTCGTCCGGATCCTCGCACTCAAGTCATGTCTGATGCTGGAGAGGCAGTCTAGAACGGGGGTACGACAGGAGCGGCGATCGTGCGCCCCATCTACGCGACGCGCCAAGCTCCGGCTCCCTCCCCAGGTGATCCGACTTCGGCAACTGATCGAGTTTCGAACACCTTCTGACCTGTGTCGCGAGGTTCGAGCGGTAACGGGTCGAACTTCACCCGTAGAGGGCAGCATCTTCGCGAACGAGACGAGCAACCTCTTCCCTTTCGGAAGCGCGCTCGATCCTGTCTGCCATCCGCCGAACCTCGAGCGCGCCGTTGAGGGCCGAGATGAAGTCTGCCTCCTTGAACGAAGGATGTTCCTCACCCAGTTCGGTGAGGAACCATCGAGCAACGTCCGCCCACTTCCAGATGCGTCCTCGAGACCTCAAGTGTGAGATCGGAGGCGGGAATCTCCCGGGACCGCGCTCCCCGGCGATGAGCAGGCGAACGCTCTCACGGGTTCGTCCAGTTCGATCGGCGATGTCGGCTGCGGTGACGAGGTCCTCCGGCTCGACACGGATCACGCGCACTCCCGGAACCGCCGACTCGATCGCCCGCTTCGCCGAGCCGATGGCGTCCGCTAGGGATCGGGCCCTTCGCGTGAAGTCGGCGTACTGGGATCCATCAACTTCACCGAACGTGGCATCTCCGCATCCCGACTCGAACAAGGCGTCCACCGCCTCGTCGCCGAGGACATCCGGCCCTTCGAGGATCAGCGTGAATTCGTATGTGCCCATCAGCTATCTCCTGGCCCGAGGTGGCGCGCCCGTGTGGGTGCACCGCTGAACCCGCCGGCGGATGTCCTTCGCGTGATCGCCTGCGTTTCGAGGCGTCGACCAGATCGAGACTCGGCATCCCGCCCGTTCCCGGTGGCCGCATTTGGTCTCTCCCCACCGGTGTCCCGATGCTGTTGGCTCGACGCTCCACCCGCGCAACTCCGCGAAACGCAGCGCCGCCTCGACCTCCTTCTTCGGATGCTTCGGTCGCACGGCTCAGGATACGAGGGGATGTTGGTACTTGTCAACGGCCTTGGATCAACGCCCTCAGCTGGTCCAGCATTTTCCGACGGGCTCCCCAGGTTTGACCCCCGAGAGATATCCGGATATCTTTGACCCCATGGCCAAGGTTCTCGTGTCCCTCGACGAGGGGTTGCTTGCGCGCCTGGACAAAGAGGCGAAGCATCAAGGCCTTTCGCGGAGTGCATACCTTGCCCGACTGGCGTCCAGAGAGCTTGACGCGCGCCAGGGGCCCGGTCGGGCGATTCACGTTCGTCAGGCGCTCGACCGCCTCGACCGCCTCTTCGCGAGACAAGGCAGCAGGGAAGAGTCCACGTCTGCGATCCGCAACGAACGAGACTCTCGTTGACCGAACTGATCCTCGATGCATCTGTTGTCCTGAAGTGGTTCTCGCCCGCCGAGGAGCCGCACTCGAACCAGGCCCGAGAGATCCGGAACAGCTATCGGGCGGGGGAGATCAGTGTGACGGTGCCTTCGCTGCTGTTCCTTGAGCTGCTGAACGTGGCAGGCAGGCGGTGGGGGTGGGAGGAAGACGCGCTTGCACAACTCGCATCCGCGCTCGACGATCTCGGATTCGACGTTGGGGAAGCGGAGCTTGTGGCGATCGCGGCGTGGACGTCCCGCGGCCTAACCGCGTACGACGCGGCCTACGTTGCTCTGGCCGAGAGTCGGCGGCGCCCCCTCATGACCGACGATGAACAGATCCTTTCTCTGGCCACTGAAGTGGCCGAGGCCCTTGCCCAGGACCACTGAGCCGGTCGAAGTTCAGCAACTTCAATCCGGCGAGAAGGCTCGCCGGCGTGCCGGGTTTGGCCGGCGGCTGGGCGGCCACACTCCGGTGTCGGATCCGCATCATCCGAGCGCCGCGCGCGCGGCGGAGGCCACATCGAAGGGGTCGGCGCCGATCACCGGGTGCCCGTACAGCTCCATCGCCCCGATATCGTTGGTCGCGCTGCTCGGATCGCCGCGATCCACGATGCGCGCGATCGCCGGCAGCTCCGACCAATCCTCCTCCACACTCGCGAGCGGGCGGAGATACAGCGCGAGGTTGAACGCACGCACGCCAAGCTCATCGATCAGGAACCGAGACGCGGCCCACACCGCCGCCGCCAGCTCATCGTCGAACGCGCGCGCGAGCAGCACCAGCTCGCGGTCCTTCACTGGTGTTAAGTGCGCGAGCCAGCGCACCTCGGTTCCCCCTGCGAGCTCCAGCGCGTCGTGGGTCGCCCACAGGTCATCGAGGTAGCTGCGCCCGGTCTGCAGCCGGTAGGCGACCGCCGCCGACCGCCAGGCCTCGACGCGCGCCGGCGGACCGTCGTCGGCGAGCATCACCTGCAGGTGCGGGTGGTGGACCGATGCGCCGGCGCGCGGGGAGCAGTTCCACAGAACGAACGGGTACAGGGCCGTGGGATGCTGCTCGTTCGCGGCGACCAGCCATCGCCGCGCCGTCGTGAACGCGTCGACCAGTTGATGCTCGGACCAGTTCAGCGGATCGTGCGTATCCAGGATCACCAGTCCGTGCAGCCATTCGTACTTGGCAACGTTGCCGGCGCTGATCGAGTGCTCGCCGGAGATGCGGCCGAACGTGTCTGCAGGCGTGCGGGTCTCGGGCTCGCAGAAGTCGTCGGAGGGGGGCGCATCCTGCGCGGCCGAGGCAGGTTTGGGGCGGCGCGCTCGGAGATCGTTGAACGCTGCGGCCTCGCCGGTCCATCGGTTGCGCACCTTCACGACGTGCTGGCGCTCGGCCGCCTCGACCGATCCGAAGCGGTCGGTCAGCCAGTCGTGCATCGAGAGTGGCGCCTCCAAGCGCCCGACGCGTGCGCTGACCTCGAGCAGCGCGTCGAACCGCCGTCGCTGTGCCTCATCCAAGGCTTCGAGCTGCTCGGGTAGCGATCGGATCGAGCGCGTCGTCACGGGATTCTCACGACCATGTCCCGACCGTATACCTCGACGCGCGTGCAGGCGGTCATCCCGGGCTCAGGCTCGCCCGTTCATCGCCGTATCGGTGCCGGATCCGCGCCGGCGACCGCCGAGGATGGCACGCTTGGGCCATTGCGGGGCGGGCCGACGCGGCGCAGGCTCGGACGGTCGTCTGAGAGAGGGAGGGGAAGATGCTCGGAAAGCAGATAGGGGAGGAGCGCGGCCAGATCACCGCGATGCGCGTGCTGCCCACGGACGGGCCGCCCACGATCGAGGTGTCCTTCCAGGCAGTGGGTCACCTGCTGGACGTGGACGTGACGGACATGGGCACCTACGTCGCGACGGCCAGGCCGGACGGCAACCTCGCCGGGACCGGCCAGGGCGTGATCATGACCCCGGACGGGGACGTCGCCACCTGGACCGGGAGCGGCGTCGGCCGCCCGGGCAAGGGCGGGAAGGCGAGCTGGCGGGGCGCGATCTATTTCCACAGCGACTCACCTGCGCTCGAGCAGCTCAACGGGATCGCCGTGATCTATGAGTTCGAAACCGACGAGAGCGGCAAGGCGGAGAGCAAGAGCTGGGAGTGGAAGTAGTCCTTACGAGAACCTGAACCAGGGAACACCCCGCCGACTACACTGGTTCTTCCCGGTGAGCAAAGGAGGACCAGTGTCTGAGAAGGCGACGTTCGCCGCCGGCTGCTTCTGGGGCATCGAGGCGATGCTCCGGCAGCTGCCCGGCGTCCTGGATTCCCGGGTCGGCTACATCGGCGGGCACGTGCCGAACCCAACGTACGAGCAGGTGTGCTCGCACGCGACCGGTCACGCCGAGGCAGTAGAGGTCACGTTCGACCCACAGCAGGTGAGCTACGACGAGCTGCTCGAGGGGTTCTGGAAGATCCACGACCCCACACAGGTGAACCGGCAGGGCCCCGATGTAGGCGACAACTATCGCACGGGCATCTTCTTCCATTCGCCCGAGCAGGAGCGCGCGGCGAAGGAATCGAAGGAGCGCGCGCAAGAGCGGTTCTCGCGACCGATCGCGACCGAGATCACCCAGGCCGGCGAGTTCTGGGACGCCGAGGAATACCACCAGCGCTACTACGACAAGCACGGCGTGACGTGCCGGCTGCCGGGCTGAGACAAGCGTGATCCGGCGGCTGCCGGGCCGGCGGAACTCTAGGCCAGATAGAACGGGCTCGCGTACGCGACCGCAGGACCGAACGAGGCCCAGGTCGCGTCGGCGCGTCCATCCGGTTGCCCCGCCGGGTCGGTGATGCGCAGCACCACCCAGTCGCCGTCGGCACGGTCGATGTCGGTGGTGAAGGTGATCACCGACTGCTCGGACGATGGGACGACGACGATCCGGTTCTCCTGGACCGCGGGCAGCCGCTCGCCGGAGCGAAGGACCTGAACCATCAGTTCCTTGCCGACCCACTCCGCACCGCGGTCGATGTCCAGCGCGAAGGTCATCGGTCCGGAGGGGTGATCCTGGGGGGTGCCCATGCGCACGCCGTTGGCGGTCGCGTCCACACGCAAGCCGCGCTGGTTGGTGGCGAAGAAGCGGCGCGCCGCCATCGCCTCGCGCACCCCGGCGCGGGTCAGGTCCGTCACCCACAGGCCGGTGCGGCCCTTGCCTTCGGGATGCCCCCAATCCGTGCCGTGCTCGTCGGTGACGCCGGCAAGACCGACGCGCCATCCGGCGTTCAGGCACTCGTTCAGCGGACTCTGCGCGACCGAGCCGGTCCCCTCGAAGATGTAATCCTCGCGGCGGTTGAAGATCTCCAGGGACACGACGCGATCGCGGATGCTTGGCCCGAGGCCCAAGTTGCGGAAGTGCGAGAATCGTCCGGGCTCTCGCCCCGGGTGGTTGAAGCCCGCGAGCCCGTCCGCGCCGCCGCCGTACACAGGTCGAGAGGGGTCCGCCGTCAGCCATTCGTAGAACAGCGCCATGCCTGCGCCGGTCGTGGGTGCCGCGCGCACGATCGCGTCGAGCGCGGCCATCTGCTCGATTGGGAAGTTCCCCTCTTCGTGCGCGAACTGCGCGGCGCCCTCTCCGGTACCGCCGCCGCCGGTGTGCAGCGGATCGATCCACCGCTCCGAGAACCACACGTTCATGTGGCCGATGGTGGGGCTCGACCATTCGAACCCTCGCATCGCGATGAACTCCTCGTCGACATTGGCTCCATCCGCGAGCAGCTGTTGCGCCGCCCACGACGCGTCGTCGATGCCTGCGACGCTTTGACAATCCTTGTTTCCCGCACAGGCGCTTTGCGCCAAGCCCCAGCTGAGCGTGGAATGGTCGGTCAGGGCGGCGACGTCGAGCCCCGCCGACGACATCGACGCGAACGCGAGCGTGGGATCGCCGTCCCCGTCGGAGTGCAGCGAGTGGTTGTGCAGATCCCCGTGTGCGAGCAGCGTGCCCGGCGACAGCCGGGATGCGCGGGACGTCTCGAACAGGGAGGTGGGGCCGAGGGGGCGGCTGAGCGCACCGGCGACGCGGGGCATCAATAGCCCGCCTGCCGCGACGGTCAGCCCTGCTTTCAACAGGTCACGCCGGGAGATGTCCATGGCGGGGTTCTTCTCCTTCCGATCTGTCGGTTCCTGCCGGTTCATGTACTTTTCAACCCCCCGCCCTCCCCGGTTCCCATGCCCCGGCGTCGCCGGGTGGGCGCCACTAGACTGCCCCTCCGATGCCCGAGCAGCCCTGTGCTTTCCATCCCGATCGCCTCACGGGCGTGGCGTGTAGCCGCTGTGAGCGACCGATCTGCCCCGACGACATGCATCCGGCGCCGGTCGGCATCCACTGCCCGGTCTGCGCAGGCAAGATGCGCGAGGGCACGCTCGGTGAGGCCGCCTATCGCGCGCGCGTCCGGGTCGAGCGCGTGCCGCAGGTCCGCCGCCTCACGGCCCTGTCGGCGACCAAGGTGCTGCTGGGGGCGAACCTGATCGTCGCGCTGTTGATGTTCGCGACCGGTGCGCCGACCTCGCCGCGCACGCTGCTCCGCTTCGGAGCGCTGCCCCCGGTCCTGGACACCGGGGAGTGGTGGCGTCTGTTCACGGCGATGTTCGTCCACATCGGTCCGGCCCATCTGCTGTTCAACATGTACGCGCTGTGGCTGTTCGGCCAGGCGATCGAGCAGCGCTTCGGCAAGCTCCGGTTCCTGGCTCTGTACTTCGGGAGCGGGCTGGTCGGCTCGGCGGCCTCGCTCGCTTTCACCGAGGGAGGCATCCGCGCCGGTGCATCCGGCGGGGTGTTCGGCATCCTCGGTGCCTTCATCGGGGTGTATCTGCAGCACCGGGACAACGTGGGCGCGCGCAGCCAGCTGACCAGCTTGTTCTTCCTGGTCGGGATCAACCTGTTCTTCGGCTTCACGGTGCCCGGGATCGACAACTCGGCGCACCTGGGCGGGCTGGCCGCCGGCCTGGTGATCGGAAGCGGCGTCGAGGTGTCGATGCGGCGACCGGGCGGGGCTTGGCGAGTCGCCGGCGTCGGCGGATACCTGGTCGCGGTCATCATCGCCATCGTCTTGATCGCCCCGAACACGGTGTGAACCGCGGCACTATCCTTTGATCCGATGCGCACGCTGCTGAGGCCCCGCTGGCTGCTCGCGCACCTGGTGATCCTCGCCCTGGCCGTCACGTGTGTGAGCCTCGGGTTCTGGCAGCTCCGACGGCTCGACGAGCGTCGCACCTACAACCGCACGCTCACCGAACACGCCACGCTGCCGGTCCTTCCGGTCGAGCAGCTGCTCGCCGACGTCCCGCCCGCCGACGCCGCCTACCGGCGGGTCACCGCGCGCGGGGCGTTCGACGCCGCCAACGAGATCATCCTGCTCTCGCGCTCGCGCAACAGCGTCGCCGGCAACCATGTGGTCACGCCGCTGGTGCTCGGCGACGGGTCTGCCGTGTTGGTCGACCGGGGCTGGGTGCCGTTCCAACATGACACCCCTCCGGTCGCCGAGGCCGCGCCGCCCGACGGCGAGGTGCTGGTGCGGGGAACCCTCTTCCCCAGCCAGACCCGCGGCCGGTTCGGCCCGCAGGAGGAGCCCGGCCCGCTGCATAGCGTCTTTCGCATCGACACCGGGCGCCTGGCTCCGCAGATGCCGTACCCGATCGTACCGGTGTGGCTGCTGCTCGAGCAGCAACAGCCGACGCAGCGTGGTGGGTTGCCGCTGAGCGTCGAGCTCCCTCGGCCGGACGCGGGTCCGCACCTCTTCTACGCCATCCAGTGGTTCCTGTTCGCGCTGATCGGGTTGATCGGGTACCCGCTGGTTGTGCGCGCGCGGCTGCGGGAGCGACGCCCGATCCCAGACGTGGAGCCCGCTGAGCGCGATGCTAAGGTGAGCGAACCGTCCTGACGATACCGGTCTGGGAGGTTTTGTCCCCGCCTCGAGGCGGGGATACAGGATGAACGAGGCCTCGCGGCAGGGTCGCCCTGCTCGGGGTCGAACCAGGGGGAGAGATGCCGGCGCGAAGCAACATGCTGCTCGGCCTGACGATCGGTGTCGTGCTGATCGCGGCTGGCCTTGGCGCGCGCGCGCCGAACGATGAGCCTTCAACCCCCTCGGCCCACGAGCG
Organism: Actinomycetota bacterium; assembly: GCA_036397635.1. Classification (GTDB taxonomy): domain Bacteria; phylum Actinomycetota; class AC-67; order AC-67; family AC-67; genus DASWIP01. The sequence goes on from DASWIP010000056.1 coordinate 13,008, forward strand.
CGCGGCCGCGAGCGTGGCGGAGATCGAGATCGCCGACGATCCACCATCGTCGGAGGCGACCCCGCAGGTGAAGGAGAAGCGCTCCGCGCGCACCGCGAAGACCTCGCCGCGGGTTCGTGCCGGAAAGGTCGTCGCGCAAACCGTAGAACGCCAGAAGGTTCGCACGACCGTCGATCGCTCGAGCAGCTCGTCGGGCGGGTCGGGCGGGAACCCACTGAAGAAGATCTTCCCGGACCAGTTCGCCGCCGGTCAGAGCGCGAGCGAGCCGGCGACCCAGCACTGGGCGTTGCTGATCGGGATCGACAAGTACTCGGGCGGAACCTCGAACACGATCGGCTCGGTCGCCGACGCGAAGGCCTTGCGCTCGCACCTGTTGTCGGAAGGCTGGCGCTCGGATCACATCATGTTCCTGAAGGATCGGCACGCCACCGCCGCGAACATCGTGCACGCGATCCGCTGGCTGCGATCGAAGACCACGGGCTCGTCGGTGGTCGTGTTCAGCTACGGAGGTCACGAGAAGCCGCTGCGCACCTCCGCGGACGGCGACAACGAAGCGCGCGACGTGGCGCTGTGGGCGACCGACAACAAGCTGGTCGTGGACGGGGATCTGGGCCGTGAACTCGGTCGGATCCGCAGCGCGCGCATGTGGATCCACATGGCGACCTGCCGCGCCGGCGGATTCGACGATCCCGGCATGGCAGGGCGGAACCGCTTGATCACGTACTCATCGCCCGAGCATGAGCTGTCCTACGAGGATCCGCAGTACGGACATTCGGTGATCGGGTATCACATGCTCGAGCTTGGCCTGCGTCAGGGGCACGGCGATCGGAACGGCGACGGCATCGTCACCGTCGAGGAAGCGTTCGCATACGCCAAGCCGCGGGTCCGGTCGCACACCAGCGATCGCCAGCATCCGTTCAACGACGACGCGTTCGCGGGCGGGTTCCGGCTGAAGGTGCCGCAGAAGCCCACGTCCCCCCCGCCCGATCCCGACGAGCCGGATGAGGACACGTGCACGCTGATCGTGTGCCCTAACTCGGGGTCGGCGAAGGCGACGTCCCGGGAGTACTGACCTTCGTCGGATCCAAGATCAGGATCAGCAGGACCTCGGTGTAGTCCTGGTCGCAGTAGACGGCGCGCGCGCGGAACTGGCCGTAGCGCTCGGTCCCGCTGGTGAAGAACACGCTCTCGGCCTCGCCCGGCTCGCGTTCCCCGCGCCCGAGGATCCAGCCGGCCTGTTCCCACCTGTCGAGCACGAAGCGGACGAAATCATCGAGCGTGCCCAGCACTGTGAAGACGATCTGATCCACGCCCTCGGCGCGCGACTCGGGGACCAAGCTGACGTAGCTGTCCGGCGGCAGCGGAAGGTCGGCTGGGAACCACGGTGGGCGGTCGACCTGCTCGGGCAGCTCAAGGCACTCGACCGGTAGTGGCACGCTGGGTGCTGCTGCCACGGTTGGGAAGGCGCCGCCCTCACCGTTCGATCCGCCTCCGAGCAGCACACCCACGGTTCCCCCGGTCGCGAGCAGCACGACGAGGACGATCAGACGCATCCGGGAGGCCATGGGGCCGCAATCCTGCCCGGCGGGGACGCACGGCGCAACAGGCCGCCCGGTCTCGCCGTCTCGCCCTCGATGTCTGGTTCGCGCGGGAGGGACACGCCCCCAACAGGGCGAATAGGTTTGCGAGCCGGCGAAGGCCGGCCTCCTCGCGTATGGAAGGACCGTCGATGCTGCAGCCTTCGTCCGCCGCGTTCCCGACCCGTCGCCTTGTCGCAGCCGCGCTCATAGCAGCGGCGCTGCCGGCGATCTTATTGAGCAGCTCGCGCGCGGCCGCCCCTGCGTTCGCCGAGCCGGTCGCGCTGACCAACGGTGGCATCTCCGAGCCCGGCATCGACGTCGGTCCCGACGGGACCATCTTCGTCAACGGGATCCTCGGATTTCCGGTCCATTCGAGGTTGTGGCGCTCGATCGACGACGGCGCAAGCTTCGAGCAGCTGACGTTCAACTCGCCGTACAACAGGTTCCCCGGTGGCGGCGACTCTGATGTGGTCATCGGCGACGACGAGCGCATCTACTTCCTGGATCTGTCGGCGTTGTCGAACAGCATCGCGCGCTCCGAGGATAACGGCGACACGTGGATCGAGGGAACGCCCTTCACGACGCTGCCGGTATCGGACCGTCAGTGGATCGCGCTCGGCCCCCGGGATCCGGGCACGGGTGAGGACACCGTGTACGCCATCTATCACTTCATCCAGCCGCCTCAGAACATCATGTTCGCGCGCTCGCGCGACAGCGGGCTGACGTGGGACTGGCACGCAGCGCCGGCGGGGTTCGGCGGCGCGCTGCCGGGTCAGATCGTCTCGGACGGCGACTTCGTTGCCTACAACTACGAGAGCAGTGGCATCATGTATCTGGTGCGCTCGTTCGACGCGGGGACGACCTGGACGCGTCATCAGGTGACGCTGATCCAGGAGGCGACCCAGAATCTGACCGCGGTGACCCTCGACGGCAACGACATGTACATCGCGTGGATCAACCGGTTCGACTACTCGGTGCGGGTCGCCCATTCCGCCGACCGGGGCGAGACCTGGCCGTTGGACGAGATCGTCACCGTCTCGACCGGGGGCACGGCGATGTTCCCGTGGGTCGATGCTCGCGACGGCAAGGTCGCGGTCACCTGGTATGGCGCCGACAACGCCACGGGCAACCCGAACACCGTGCCCGGCAACACCGAATGGAAGGTCAAGTACGTCGAGGCGCAGCCGTGGGTGAACGGTTTCACCGCGCCCGTGGATGCCAGCCAGGGTGTGGTCAAGCGCGGCATCATCTGCACGGCCGGGATCAGTTGCACTACGGGCCGCGAGCTGGGCGACTTCCTCCAGGTCGCCATAGACCTGGAGGGCAAATCGCTGATCAGCTACGTCGATCTGGTCTGCGACCCCTACTGCCGGGGCGCGAACGTGGTCAAGCAGCTCTGAGCCGTCGGTTCGTGGGAACGACCAAGCGCGCAACCTGAACTTCGTGACTCCCCGGGTCGTGCCGGGGAGGAACTCGCCGGTGCTTGGGCGAACCCTGGAGGCCAGGACATCTCCGACATTCCTCCGGGGGGAACCATGAGGCTCAGAAGCATCTTCACCGCAGCATTGACCGGCGCGCTGCTGATCGGGAGCGTGTGGGCCGGCACGGGCTTGACACCGGTCGGCGTCGATGACGCCACGAGCGCGGCGCGAGATGCGCTCGCGCGGGCAGGCACGATTTCGAGCGCTGAGGTGGGCGAGGGCGAAGAGCTTGGGCTCGACGAGGCGCTGGTGGGAGCGGCCAAGGTCGACATCGAGCCGCGACCGGATGACTTCGGCGCAACCTGGGTCAGGGACACGGCCGCCTGCACGCCGCTGACCAGCGGCGACGCCCAGGGGAGCCTCGACCACGCAGCCGATCCCCGGGTCACCTGGATCGAGAACAACAACTGCATCTACATGGGCGGTTTCGGGCTCGGCCCCTCGCAGCCGGTGCTCGAATGGGATTCCTACGATCCCGAGATCCCCGTTCTCAACCCCGACACGGGCGACTTCAACGAGCTCGGATACGGCCTATGGGCCCGCACTGTCGCGGTCTCGCGTGGGGGACAGACGGTCATCCTCACGATCCTGGACGGTGAGGGCTACTTCGGCGAGTACAGCCGCATGTGCGGGTCGACCCCGTGTGGCGCGTTCGACCTCGCCCAGCAGATCGCGACCGAGGTCGGTGCCGACCACCCGGATCTCGGGATCAGCACCGACAGCTTCGTGCTCGCGTCCACGCACGCGCACTCGGCCATGGACTTCATCGGTGGCTGGGGTGGCGTGCCGCAGTGGTACATGGACCAGGTCGCGGCATCGATCGTCGAGTCGGCTCGGGTTGCCGTCGAGACGATGGAGCCCGCCACGGTCGAGGCCGGTGACACCTTGGCGCGCGGCCACAACGGTGAGCGCCGTGACACCTACCGTTCGGCCGAGGACCCGTCGGTGAACTGGTTCCGCGCTGTGAACCGGGACGGGGACACCATCTCCACGGTGGGGACGTACGCAGCCCACGCGACCTCCTTCGGGAGTAGCGCGACGCGCGCGCACGCCGACTGGCCCGGCGTGTGGGACAAGCGCGTCGAGGAGCGGTTCGGCGGCGTGGGTGTGATGTTCGAAGCCGGCCTGGGCAACATGTCAACGCGAGGCGGCTGGCGGATCGGCGCGCGGCTCGGGAACCTGATCCCCGACGTCGGCGAAGGCACGCTCGTACGGACGCCCGATGTGCGCGTGGCGCGCGCGTACTGGGACCAGCCGGTGACCAATGGCCCGCTGGCCGCGCTCGGCGGCGGTGGATTCTTCGACCGGCCCTTCGGCGGTCCGGGGGCCGTCGACGTCGGTACCGCGGATGTCAGCCGCTGCCGCTCGGCTTCCGCGATCAGCGTTCGCGTCTCGGTCACGGCCGCCAGGATCGGCGACGTGATCGTCTCCGCGGCGCCCGGCGAGATCTTCGCCAACTACTCGAACACGATCGAGGAGCGTGGGTCGATCACGTCTCTCGCGATCGGGCAGGCGAACGACGCCCTCGGGTACATGCCGCAATCGTTCGAGAGCGACCATAAGGCGCGTCAAGGCGGCGGCTTCGTGGGTGCCGAAACGTTCGAGTACGAGGACGCGTACTCCATCGATGGATGCTTCGGCGACATGGCGCTCGAAACCACGCTCAGCCTCCTCGAGAACCTGTAGGCAGTCCCCCGATCTCAGAGGGCCGGCGACTTCGTCGCCGGCCCTCTCGATTACCAGGGGAGTTCAAGGCCGAGCTTCTGAGCTTTCTCGCGCCAGTCGGGGGGCAGATCCTTGGTGAAGTGCTCGACCGAGACGATGATGAACAATCCTGACCCTTCGGCGGCGATCTCGCGGTCGGGGTCGCGCATATCGATCGCGGTGAAGATCTTCCGGCCGTCGAGTCGCTCCATGCGCGCGTGCAGCGTGTACTCGATGTTGAGGTGGACGGGACGCCGATAGTTGACCTCGAGCTTGGCGGTCACGGCGGGCTGCTGTGCCAGGTACATCAGGTAGCCCAGGCAATCGTCGATGGCGGTGGAGACCGCGCCGCCGTGTGCGTAATTGGGCGCGCCGGAGTGATGCTCGGCGAAGGTGACGGTGCCGCGGATGTCCTGGCCGTCCACCCAGGCTTTGAGCTGTAATCCGCAGGGGTTGTCGTTGCCGCAGCCGAAGCAGCGCGGCGCGTGCACGGGAAGCGGGTTGGCGGCCGAGTCGTATCGGGTCGGGTCCATGCTCATGGTGGGCACAGGAAACAGGAGCGCGCGCGCCTCGCGCAAACTCGCCGGGGGCTGCTTCCGCGCGCCTCGCGGTTCGCGCGGCCGGGGTCCCGGTCCTAGAATCGCGCGCGATGGACTACTGGCTGCTGAAATCCGAGCCCGACTCGTACTCGATCGATGATCTGGCGCAACAGGAAGTCGGGCATTGGGACGGCGTGCGCAACTTTCAGGCGCGCAACAACCTGATGGCCATGAAGGTGGGAGATCTTGCGTTCTTCTACCACTCGAGCACCGATCCGCCCGGCGTCGCCGGCGTCTGCCGGGTGGTGAAGGAGGCGTATCCGGATCACACCCAGTTCGATCCGGGGTCGAAGTACTTCGACCCCAAGTCCTCACCTGAGCGGCCGCGCTGGTACATGCCCGAGGTCGAGTTCGTCGAGAAGTTCGCGCGCCTGATCCCGCTGGGCGAGCTGCGTGAGACGCCGGGGCTCGAGGACATGGAACTGCTCAGACGCTCGCGTCTGTCCGTGCAGCACGTCACGCCCGAGCAGTGGAAGATCATCACCGCGATCGCGGAGGGCGCGTGAGGGTGCACCAATGAGCGACGCGGCCGTCGAGGTCATCGACCTCGTCAAGGACTTCCCCCAGCGCGACGGCTCGACCCTGCGCGCGGTCGACGGCGTGTCGTTCCGCGTCGAGCCGGGCGAGATCTTCGGGTTCCTTGGTCCCAACGGCGCCGGCAAGACCACCACGCTCGAGATCGTCGAGGGCTTGCAGGACCCGACGGCCGGCGGCGTGCGGGTGCTCGGGCTCGATCCCGGTACCCAAACCGATGAGATGAAGCGACGCATCGGCATCCAGCTGCAGGCCGGCGCGTACTTCGACTACCTGACCTGTCGCGAGATCCTCGAGCTGTTCGGCTCGTTCTACCCACGCCGGATCCCGCCCGACGAGCTGCTCGCGCGGGTGGGCCTGAGCGAGAAGGCGGATGCGCTGGTCAAGCAGCTCTCGGGCGGCCAGCAGCAGCGCTTCTCGATCGTGGCGAGCATCGTCAACGATCCCGAGGTGGTGTTCCTCGATGAGGCGACGACGGGCCTGGACCCGCGCGCGCGCCGCGAGATCTGGGACCTCATCCGCGTGATCCGCGACGAAGGAAAGACGGTGGTGCTGACCACGCACTACATGGAAGAGGCCGAGGCGCTGTGCGACCGGATCGCGATCATCGACCGCGGCCGGATCGTGGGGCTCGACACGCCGCACGGGCTGATCCAGACGTTGGACGCCGCGTACCGGATCATCTTCGAGACCGCGACCGGCGTCGATCCGGCGACCGTCTCAGCGATCGACGGTGTCGTGGCGGCGACGCCGGTGCGCGGCCGGCCGGGGGCGTGCGAGCTGCTCGTGCATCGGCCGACCGAGGTGCTGCCGGCGCTGTTGAGCTGGGCCGAGCGACGGAAGGTCGAGCTGGTGGACCTGCAGGTGGTGCCGGCGACGCTGGAGGATGTGTTCCTGGCGCGAACCGGTCGCACGATCACCGACATCGAGGAAGAACAGGAAGAGGTGGCGTAGCCGATGCTGGGCAAGCTGATCGTCGCCGACGTCAAGATGATCGTGCGTAACCGGCAGGCGCTGTTCTGGGCGCTGGCGTTCCCGATCCTGTTCGCGACCATCTTCGGGCTGTTCCGCTTCGACGACATCGGCGAGGCCGATGTCGCGGTGATCGGCGGCGCTTCTGCCACACCGTTCCGCGCCGCGGTCCAGGAGGCCGAGCCGCTTGCGCTCGACGACGCGTTCGCGACCGAGGTGACCGCGCGCGAAGCGCTCGAGGACGGCGAGCTGGACTTCGTGATGCTCGTCGGGGACGACGGCGGGGTCCGGGTGCTGTTCGACGAGGGCGAAGCGGACCGCAACAGCGTGTTCCTGCCCGTGCTGCGCCAGATCGTGGACCAGGCGAACCTGCGGGCGAGCGGCGTGCCGCCCCGGTATCAGATGAACGTCGAAGGCATCGCCGGGACCGCGGTGCAGTACTACGACTTCGTGCTGCCGGGGCTGATCGGGATGGCGGTGATGACTTACGGGATCATCGGCCTGGGAGGGACGATCGCGCAGTGGCGGGGGCAGCGGATCCTGCGACGGATCCTGGCGACGCCGCTGTCGCCGCGCACGTTCCTCGCCGCGGTGGTCGTTGCACACCTGCTGCTCGCGTTGGTGCAGTCGTCTCTGGTGATGGCATGGGGCGTGTTCCTGTTCGACGGGTCGATCCGCGGGAACCTGCTGTGGATCTATGCCTTCGTGCTGCTCGGGAACCTGACGTTCCTGAACATCGGGTTCATGGTGGCCTCGCGCGTGCAGACCGCCGAGGCCGCCAGCGGCCTGGGGAACGCGGTGGCGATGCCGATGATGTTCTTCTCGGGCGTGTTCTTCCCGACCGCGGGGCTGCCGTGGATCCTGCCGACGCTGACGTCGCTGCTGCCGCTTCGGCCGATGGTCGACGCGATCCGGTCGATCTCGATCGACGCGACGAGCATCACCGCGCACTGGAGCGAGCTAGGGCAACTCCTCGGGTGGGCGGTCGTGACGTTCGTCGTGGCTGCGCGGATGTTCCGGTTCGAGCGGGCCTAGACGGTTCGCAGGGACATGATCGTCTCCCGGAAGCGTGTGCGTGTGCACCCCGAACGGCACACGCACACGATCCCCGGAAGGCACGCGATCCAGGAGAGGGGGTGAAGAGGGTGGAGAACGTCCGGCTGACTCGGTACAGCCACGGCGCCGGCTGAGCGTGCAAGCTCGGGCCTTCCGAGCTGACGCAGGTCCTGCGTCATCTGCAACCCCATCTCGCCGCCGATCCCGCGTTGCTCGTCGGGATCGACGACGGCGACGACGCGGCCGTGTACCGCCTCGACGAGCGCACTGCGCTGGTCTTCACGGCCGACTTCTTCACGCCCATCGTCGACGACGCCTACGACTGGGGCCGGATCGCTGCGGCCAACGCGCTCAGCGACGTCTACGCGATGGGCGGGCGGCCGGTGTTGTGCCTGAACCTGACCGGCTGGCCGCAAGACGATCTTCCGCTCGAGCTGCTCGCGCGCGTCCTCGAGGGAGGCGCGGCCACCGCGCGCTCGGCGGGAGCGCTGATCGCCGGCGGTCATACGATCGACGACCGCGAGCCGAAGTACGGGATGGCGGTGATCGGCCTCGCCGATCCCGCGCGGATCGTGACCAACGCGGGGGCGCGCGCCGGCGAGGTGCTCGTGCTGACCAAGCCGATCGGGCTCGGGGTGATCTCGACCGCGATCAAGAACGGGCGCGCCGAGGACGCGACGATCGCGGTCGCGGTGGAGACCATGACCACGCTGAACGCCGCGGCCGCCGAGGCGATGCTCGAGGCCGGCGTGCGCGCGGCGACCGACGTCACGGGATTCGGGCTGCTCGGGCATCTCCAGCGCATGGCCGAGGCATCCGGGGTCGCGGCTGAGGTGCAGGCCGAGGCGGTGCCGGTGCTGCCCGGCGCGCGCGCCCTGGCGGAGGGCGGACAGATCCCCGGCGGCAGCCTCCGCAATCGCGCGTTCCTGGAAGCTCACGTCGCCTTCGATGACGCTGTCGCCGAGCCCGAGCGCGTCCTGCTGACCGACGCGCAGACCTCCGGAGGACTGCTGATCTGCTGCCCGGCCGGACGCCTCGACGACCTGCGCGAGCAGCTGCGCGCGCGCGCGACGCCGGCCGCGGAGATCGGTCGCATGATCGAGGGACCGGCCGGCAGCGTCCGCGTCGGGGAATAAGCCCACGTCCATCGAGGTAGGTATCATTGCCCCGATCCACCCATCTGGAGGGCTGTTCAACCGTGGACGGATTCGCGATACCCGAGCACGTCGCGCGCGCGCTGATCGAGCACGCGCAAGAGGAATACCCCAAGGAGTGCTGCGGGATCCTCGCCGGCCCGCCCGGCGAGGTGCGCGAGCTGCACCGGCTGACCAATATCGATCCCGATCCGGTGATGCGATACAACGCCGACCCGCGCGAGCTCAAGCGCGTTACCGACGAGATCGACGAGAAGGACTGGGAGATCGTCTCGATCTATCACTCGCATACGCACACGCCCGCGTTCCCATCGCAGACCGATGTCGAGCGCGCGTACTACCCGGAAGCGGTCTACACGTTGGTGTCCCTGGCCGACCGTCAGGACCCGGACCTGCGTGCGTTCCGGATCCTCGACGGTCGGATCGAGGAGCTCCCGGTCGCGATGTGGGACCCAACGAGTTAACGAGCTGAGGAGAAGCATGGCTGTCGAAGTCAAGGTCCCGACGATCCTCCGCAAGCACACCGACGGCGCCAAGGTTGTCTCCGGCGCCGGGCGCACCCTGCGCGAGCTGATCGATGACCTCAACGCGAGGCACCCCGGGATGCGGGAGGCGATCCTGACCGAGAGCGGGGACCTGCACCGGTTCATCAACGTCTACCTCAACGACGAAGACGTCCGGTTCCTTGGCTCGCTCGAGACGCCGCTGAGCGACGGCGACACCGTCTCGATCCTGCCCGCGGTCGCCGGCGGCTAGCTTCCGATGCGCTACGAGGACATCCTCGGCGCGATCGGCGAGACGCCGCTGGTCGGGCTTCCGTCCTTCGCTCCCGACCCGGGTATCAAGATCTACGCCAAGCTCGAGGGCCACAACCCGACGGGGTCGATGAAGGACCGCATCGCGCTGCGGATGGTCACCGAAGCCGAGGCCGCCGGCGTGCTGACCAAAGACAAGATCGTCCTGGAACCCACCTCGGGCAACACCGGGATCTCGCTATCGATGATCTGCCGCAGGCGGGGCTACCGCCTGGTCTGCGTGATGCCGTCGAACGTTCCCGCCGAGCGCGTGCAGCTGCTCGAGATGTTCGGAACCGAGATCGTGTTCTCGCCCGGCGAGAAGGGATCCAACGGCGCGGTCGCCCTCGCTCAAGAGATGAGCGCCGACGCCAAGTACCTGATGCTGTACCAGTACGGCAACGAGGCGAACCCGCGCGCGCACTATGAAGGCACGGGTGCCGAGATCATCCGCGACTGCCCCGAGGTCGATGTCTTCGTCGCCGGCCTCGGCACCGGTGGCACGCTGATGGGATGCGGGCGACGCATCAAGGAGCACAACCCGGCCGCGAAGATCATCGCCGCGGAGCCTGAGTATGGGGAGTTGGTCTACGGGCTGCGCAACCTCGACGAGGGCTACATCCCGCCGATCATCGACCTGAGCGTGCTCGACGGCCGGATCAAGGTCGGCACCGCCGACGCGGTGCTGCGCACGCGGCAACTGGTCGAGCAGGAGGGCATCTTCGCCGGGATCTCCTCCGGCGCGGCGCTGCATATCGCGCTGCGATACGCCGATCGCATCGAGCAGGGGACCATCGTCGTGCTTCTCCCCGACGGTGGCTGGAAGTACCTGTCCACCGGCGCCTACACGGGTACCTACGAGGACGCGGTCAAGCGCCTCGAAGGCATCCTGTGGGCCTGAACCCCGGTAGACTCCCGCCACCGATGGATGCTCGAGCGATCGGCGTCTTCGATTCCGGGGTCGGCGGCCTCACCGTGGTGCGGTCGCTGATCGACCTGCTCCCGACCGAGGCGGTCGTCTACTACGGCGACACCGCGCGCGGCCCCTACGGTCCACGTGAGCGCGCCGACGTACGTCGCTGCGTGGACGACGTCGCGCAGGTGCTGGTCCGCGAGGGGGTCAAGCTGCTCGTCGCCGCGTGCAACTCCGCCTCGGCGGCCGGACTGGATCACGTCCGCGACGCCTATCCCGACCTGGCGGTGATCGAGGTGATCGAGCCGTCGGTGCGCGCCGCGGTGAAGGCCACGCGCAACCGTCACATCGGGGTGATCGGCACGGCGCTCACCATCACCTCCCGTTCGTACGACCGCGCGGTGGCGATGACGCGCGAGAACGTCGAGCTGTTCAGCCGGGCGTGCCCACGCTTCGTCGAGTTCGTCGAGCGGGGCGAGACCACGGGTCCCGAGATCATCGAGCTTGCCGAGGAGTACCTCCAGCCGCTGAAGGAGGCCGAGGTGGATACGCTCATCCTCGGCTGCACGCACTACCCGCTGCTCCGCGGCGTGATCCAGTACGTGATGGGCCGCGGGGTCGTGCTGATCGAGAGCGACAAGGAGGTCGCGATCGACGTCTTCGCGGAGCTGACCCGCCGCGACATGTTCCGTCCCCGCGACCTGCCCGTCGAGCATCGGTTCCTCGCGAGCGGAGACGTCTCTTCGTTCACCGAACTCGGGCACCGCTTCCTCGGGCCCGAGATCACCAAGGTCGAGGAGCACCCGTGGAGCTGACCGTGCTCGGCGCCAGCGGCTCCTATCCGAGCGCGCGCTCGGCCTGCAGCGGGTACCTGCTGCGGCACCAGGGATACTCGATCTGGATGGACGCCGGGAACGGCACGCTCAAGGAACTCCAGCGTCACATCGCGCTCACCGACGTCAACGCGGTGCTGCTGTCGCACGCGCACCCCGATCATTGCGCCGACATGTATCCGTTCTTCTACGGCTTGCTGAACTCGCAGCCGGCTCATCCGATCCCGGTGATCACGCCGCCCGGGGTCCGCGAGAAGCTGGAGAGCCTGGTGGGAGGAGATTCGATCGAGCGGTGGCGCGCGCTGCTCGGCTGGCGGGAGCTTGACGCGGACCAGGAAACCGAGCTGGGACCGTTCCGGGTTCACGCCTTCGAGGCAGCCCACTCGATCGTGAACAACACCTTGCGGATCACCGCCGGCGGGCGGACGCTGTGCTATTCGGGCGACACCGGTCCGAACCCGGCGCTCGCCGGCGCGGCGCAGGGTGCCGACCTGTTCCTGTGCGAGGCCTCCTGGATCGAGGCGCAGCGCGGCATCATGGGCCCGATCCACCTGACCGCCCAGGAGGCGGGGCAAGCCGGGCGAGAGGCCGGGGTGGGCCGGCTGATGCTCACCCACATCTGGCCGGATAACGATCTGGAGGTCGTGCGCCGGGAAACATCGTCGATGTTCGAGGGGGCGCTGTCGTTCGCGGTCGAGACCGAGGCGGTGACCGTATGAAGCGTGTCGACGGGCGGGGGCCTCAAGACCTGCGTCCGGTGCGGCTCACGCGCCGGTTCCAGCCGAACCCAGCCGGGTCGTGCTTGATCGAGGTCGGACAGACCCGCGTGATCTGCGCCGCGACCGTGCAGCCCGACGTGCCGCCGTGGATGCGCGACACCGGGAAGGGATGGGTGACTGCCGAATACTCGATGCTGCCGAGCTCGACCTCGGAGCGGTCGCCGCGCGAAATCCGCAGCGGCCGTCCGTCGGGACGCACGCAGGAGATCCAGCGCCTGATCGGGCGCGCGCTGCGCGCAGTGTGCGACCTCGAGGCCCTCGGCGAACGCAGTGTTATCGTCGACTGCGACGTGATCGTGGCCGACGGGGGCACGCGCACCGCGTCGATCACCGGCGCGTACGTCGCGCTCGCCGACGCGCTGATCGGCCTGCGCGACGGAGGGAAGTTGAAGGGGTGGCCGCTCCGCACCGAGGTCGCCGCCGTCAGCGTCGGCGTCCAGTTGGGTTCCGGCCTGCTCGACCTCGATTACAGCGAGGACGCGGCCGCCGACGTGGACTTCAACGTGGTCATGACCGGCACGGGGGGGCTGGTGGAGGTGCAGGGAACGGCCGAGGGCGCGCCGTTCGACCGCGCGCTGCTCGACCAGATGCTGGACCTGGCCGGTGAGGGCATCACCCAGCTGGTCCAGGCGCAGCGAGCAGCGCTCGCCGAACCTTCGTGACCGTGCGCGTCGCGCTCGCCTCGGCCAACCCGGGGAAAGTGCGTGAGATCGGATCGATCTTGGGGGAGGGGATCGAGGTGATCCCACCCGACCCCGCATGGGTCGCGCCTCCCGAGGATGATGCGACCTATCGCGGCAACGCGCTGGCCAAGGCGCGCTCGCTGCTCGAGCTGATGGGGATGCCGTGCATCGCCGACGACTCCGGCATCGAGGTGGATGCGCTCGAGGGCGAGCCTGGACCCCGTTCGGCCCGCTTCGCCGGTCCCGGCGCGACCGACGAGGCGAACCTGCAGAAGCTGATCGCGATCGTGCGCGAGACGCCGCTCGAGCAGCGCGGCGCGCGCTACCGGTGCGTCGCGGTGATCGTCACGCCCGACGGACGCGACAGGATCGCCGAGGACACCGTCGAGGGGACGCTGATCACCGAACCGCACGGGTCCGGGGGCTTCGGCTACGACCCGATCTTCGTCCCCGTGGGCGAGCAGCGCACCATGGCCCAACTGACGGCCGTCGAGAAGGATGCGATCAGTCACCGCGGCAAGGCGTTCCGCGCGCTCGCGACGGCGATCAGGTCGCTCGGGTAGCGGCCGCGCGCGCGCGCCGAAGCCATTCCTGCTCGGGCGGGAACGTCAGCGCTGCGAGCGCGTCGTCCCACGGCAGCCATTCCGGGATGAACTCGAGCTCGCCGGGCCCGCGCCTCGGCCCGGTGATCCGCATCAGGAAGTAGCGCTCGACGCGCTCGATCTCACGGCCGGAGACCGTCGAGGTGAACCGGACGACCTGCTCGCCGAGGTCGGCCAGCGTCTCGAGCTCCAGATGGCCGGATTCCTCGGCCGTCTCGCGAAGCGCAGCCGCTTCAGCTGATTCGCCGTCCTCGATGTGTCCCTTCGGCAGGCGGACCTCGCGCCGATGGGGGCGGTGCAAGACCAGGACGCGATCGCCGTCGATGACGACGCCGCCTGCAGCCGTGTAGCGCGCGGGGACCATCGGGTGCGAGAGGGGGGAGTCGAACCCCCACGGGTTGCCCCACAGGAACCTAAATCCTGCGCGTCTGCCAGTTCCGCCACTCTCGCCGGCAAGAGGGGAGGGTAACACCGCGCCGAAAAGCGGTGAGGGAGCGCGCGCGCTCCCTCACCGGCGTTCCGATTGGTGGGCCGCCAGGGACTCGAACCCCGAACCTTGGGCTTAAGAGGCCCCTGCTCTAGCCAGTTGAGCTAGCGGCCCGGCGGGCCAAGCGTATCGGTCTGCACGAGATCGCTCAACCCGGATACCCAGCCCGCCACGCGATGGTAGAGCGCCGTGCTTCGTGTCACGCGCACAGTCATCGTGCCGGCCCACAGTCTGTTCTTGCGATGGCCGCTTCCCTCCGACTTGATGAAGGTCTTGCCGAAACGCGTCGCCGAGATCCCAGTCCGATCGGACCAATAGCGCACGCGTTCGTCTTCGCTCTGACCACTGTGCAGATGAAGCCTCGCCGTGAACCGATCAGCATCCAGGTCGAGGGATCGGATCGCCCAACGGATGAACAGGTTGATCATCGCGGGATCCGAGTTCGAGAACAGCAACTCGTTGCTCGTCTTAGCCCCTTCGGCCCAGTACGCGACCACGCCGGCGACCCACAACGGATCCATCGCGAGGACGTGCGCCTGCGCGCGCGCCTTGGATCGGATCGCCTCGGCGCGCGCCAGAGCTTGCGCCCGACGGCGCGCGCCTACCGCCATCCGTGCAGCCGCAACCGGGCGCTTGGCAGCGAGGCGCGCGCGCTGCTCGCCTGATAGCTCCACGTCGCGGCACCAAGCCGATAGCGAACCTCGACCCACGGGGATCACCTCGCCGATCTCGCGATACGACAGGCCGAGGGCGCGGAGTTCCGCGGCGAGCTCGCGGCGTTCCCAACGCTTCAGCGAGACCCAAAGACCCGCGCGCGCGAGCAGCTCGGCAGGGATCAGCGAGGGAAGGTCACCCTGGATGGCAACCATCCGACGAAACTAGCGTCGAGGTGTGACAGGGTGGCGTAGGGTCTAGAACTGACGGACATCGTTGACACCTGGGGTCCCTGATGTAGAGAGGGATCCATGACGGAGAGAGAGCTCAACCGAGGGGCACAACGACGGCTGGCGATCCTGCGCCACGCCGAGGAGATCAGCCACAACGTAGCGGCCACCTGCCGCTACTACGGCATCACCCGCCAGAGCTTCTACACGTGGCGGCGGAGGTACGAAGAGTTCGGT